>DASTSO010000055.1:0-5450 GCA_035760645.1 Gemmatimonadales bacterium | reverse complement strand
GCCGGGCGTGTCGGAGGTGGCGTCCGTCGGGGGCTTCGAGAAGCAGTACCAGGTGGATCTCGACCCCGCGAAGCTGCAGGGCTACGGCATCCCGATCACGCGCGTCATGCAGGCGATCCAGAACGCCAACGCCGACGTCGGGGCGATGGTGGTCGAGCTGAGCGAGCGCGAATACATGGTGCGCGGCCTCGGCTACCTCAAGTCGGTCCGCGACATCGAGAACGTCGTCGTCGGCGCCACCGCGAGCGGGACGCCGATCCGGGTCGCGGAGCTCGGCGAGGTCGGCGTCGGCCCGGCGGTGCGCCGCGGGGTGGCCGAGCTCGACGGCCGTGGGGACGCGGTGGGCGGCATCGTCGTCATGCGCTTCGGGCAGAACGCGCTCACGACGATCGAGCGCGTGAAGGCGAAGCTCGCGCAGGTGCAGGCCGGTCTCCCGCCGGGCGTCGTCATCCGGCCGGTCTACGACCGGAGCGAGCTCATCCACCACGCCATCGACACGCTGCGGGACAAGCTCCTCGAGGAGAGCGTGGTCGTGGCGCTCGTCTGCATCGCCTTCCTGCTCCACGCGCGCTCCGCCCTGGTCGCGATCCTCACGCTGCCCGTCGGCATCCTCATGGCCTTCATCGCCATGCGCTGGGTCGGCGTCGGGGCGGACATCATGTCGCTCGGCGGGATCGCCATCGCCATCGGCGCCATGATCGACGCCGCGATCGTGATGATCGAGAACATGCACAAACACCTCGAACGCGCGGTGGAGGCGAAGGAACGGGCGAGCGGCGTGGCATCGACGGGGCGGTCGCTCGACACGCGCCTGCTCGGCCGCGCGGAGCGCTGGCGGGTGGTCGTCGAGTCGTCGCGCGAGGTGGGCCCGGCCCTCTTCTTCTCGCTGCTCATCATCACCGTGTCGTTCATCCCGGTGTTCTCGCTCGGCGGCCAGGAGGGCCGGCTCTTCACGCCGCTCGCCTTCACCAAGACGTTCGCCATGGCGGCGGCGAGCCTCCTCTCGGTGACGCTGGTGCCGGTGGCGATGGGCGTCTTCATCACCGGCCGCATCTACCGCGAGCGGGCGAACCCGGTCAACCGCGCCCTCATCCGGGCGTACCGGCCGGTGCTCACCGCGGTGCTGCGGCATCGCTGGGGCGTCGTCGGGGCGGGGGTGGTGGCCCTCGTGCTCACCTGGGTCCCGTGGGCGCGACTCGGCAGCGAGTTCATGCCGCGGCTCGGGGAGGGCTCGATCCTCTACATGCCGACCACGATGCCCGGCATCAGCATCGCGCGGGCGCGCGAGATCCTCCGGATCCAGGACGGCATCCTCAAGAGCTTCCCCGAGGTGCAGCACGTCTGGGGCAAGGCGGGGCGGGCGGAGACCTCCACCGATCCGGCCGGGCTCGACATGTTCGAGACGACGATCACGCTCAAGCCCGAGTCCGCGTGGCGGCCCGGGATGACCTACGACCGCCTGCTCGCCGAGATGGATTCGGCGGTGCGGATGCCGGGCATCACCAACGCCTGGACGATGCCGATCCAGGGCCGCAACGACATGCTCGCCACGGGCATCCGCACCCCCGTGGGCGTCAAGATCTTCGGCCCCGACCTGGCCGAGCTCGAGCGGCTCGGCAGGGCGGTGGAGCAGGCGGTGCAGACGGTGCCGGGCACGCGGAGCGCGTTCGCCGAGCGGGCCGTGTCGGGGTTCTACCTCGACATCGACATCGATCGCGTCGCTGCCGCGCGCCACGGCCTCAACGTGGGCGACGTGCAGACGGTGATCGCCACGGCCGTGGGCGGGATGACGATCACGCAGACCGTCGAGGGACGCGAGCGCTACGGCGTGCGCATCCGCTATCCGCAGGAGCTGCGCGACACGCCCGAGCGTCTGGCGTCGGTGCTCGTGCCGGTGACGCACGCGCCGGCCGGCGGGGTCGCGGCCAGCGAGGGCGGGGGGAGTATGGGCGGGATGGGGGGCGCTGCGCCGGCGGCCGGCGCCGGCGGGAGCGCCTACGTCCCGCTGGGCCAGGTGGCCACGATCAAGCAGGTGGCCGGCCCGATGGTCGTGCGCACCGAAGACGCCATGCCGACCGCGTGGGTGTACGTGGACGTCGCGGGGCGCGACGTCGGCGGCTACGTCGCGGATGCCCAGCGCGCCGTGGCCGAGCGCGTACCGCTGCCCGCCGGCTATTCGCTCGTCTGGAGCGGACAGTACGAGTACATGGAGCGCGCCGCCGCCACGCTGCGGGTCGTCATCCCGGCGACGCTCGCGGCCATCTTCCTCCTCCTCTACTTCAACTTCCGGAACGTCGGCGAGACGCTCATCGTCATGCTCTCGCTCCCCTTCGCGCTGGTCGGGGGGCTCTGGTTCATCTGGCTCCTGGGCTACAACTGGTCGGTCGCGGTGGCGATCGGTTTCATCGCCCTGGCCGGCGTGGCGGCCGAGACGGGGGTGGTCATGCTGATCTATCTCGACCACGCCTGGAAGGCGCGCGTGGCCGCCGGCCGGGTGACGCTGCAGGACCTCTACGACGCGGTGATGGAGGGCGGGGTGGAGCGCGTGCGGCCCAAGATGATGACCGTGACGGCCATCATGGCCGGCCTGCTGCCGATCCTCTGGGGCACGGGCGCGGGGGCGAGCGTCATGAAGCGCATCGCCGCACCGATGGTGGGCGGGATGGTCAGCAGCACGATCCTGACGCTCGTGGTGATTCCGGCGATCTACTCGCTCTGGAAGGAGTGGGAGCTTCGCCGGCCTGCTTCCGTGCGCGTTCCCGTTGCGGACGAGGACGCGGGGGACGAGGGCCTGGGCCTCTCCGAGGCGTAGGGGCGGCGGCTCGCCGGCGCGCGCCGTGGCGCGCCCGGCCCGGCCAGCCTAGGATCGGAGGTGTCGCGGAGTCCGGTCCGCACCGTGCGGTCCCGGGTCCCCGCAGCCAGTGGAGCGCGTGATGCACGAACATGACGGCCATGCAGGGCACCACTCCCCGCGGCGCCACGTGCTGGAGGAACCGGCGGCTTCGCCGCCCGCGCCGCAGGGTGAGGGGCAGGCGCCGGCCGAGCCCGGCTATCCCGAGCACCCCGAGGTCGCCGGTCGCGCAGCGGCTCACGCCCACGGCGCCCACGGCGCCCACGCCGCGCATGCCGGCCATGCCGCGCATGCCGGCCACGACAAGCACGCCGGCCACTCGGTCGCGATGTTCCGCGACCGGTTCTGGCTCGCGCTCGCGCTGACGATTCCCACCCTCGTCTGGGGGCACATGCTCCCGCGGGTGCTCGGCTACGTGCCGCCCGCGGTGCCCGGCGCGCGGTGGATTCCGCCCGTGCTCGGGACCGTGGTCTTCCTCTACGGCGGCCGACCCTTCGTCCAGGGAGCGGTGCGGGAGCTGAAGGACCGGCTGCCCGGCATGATGACGCTGATCGCGCTCGCCATCTCGGTCGCCTTCGTCTTCAGCGCCGCTGTGACGCTGGGCTACCCGGGGATGCCGCTCTGGGAGGAGCTCGCGACGCTGGTGACGATCATGCTGCTCGGGCACTGGATCGAGATGCGGTCGATCACCCAGGCCCAGGGCGCCCTCGCCGAGCTCGCGAAGCTGTTGCCGAACACAGCCGTGCGCATCGTATCGGCTGGCGGCGGCGCCGAGCAGACGGAGGAAGTGCCGCTGGCGGACCTGCGGGAGGGCGACCTCGTCCTCGTCCGTCCCGGCGCGCGCGTGCCGGCCGACGGCGCCGTGCGCGAGGGCCGCAGCAGCGTGAACGAGGCGATGATCACCGGCGAGTCCCGTCCGGTCGGGAAGCAGATCGGTGACCGGGTCATCGCCGGCACGGTGAACGAGGCCGGCGCGCTGCGCGTGGCGGTGACCGGCACCGGCGAGCGGACGGCCCTCGCGGGCATCATGCGGCTGGTGGCGCAGGCGCAGAGCTCGCGCTCGCGCGCCCAGGCGCTCGCCGACCGCGCCGCCTTCTGGCTCACCCTCGTCGCCCTCGGCGCGGGGGCCGTCACCCTCGTCGCCTGGCTCGCGATCGGCGCCGAGGTAGCCTACGCGGTCGAGCGGCTCGTCACGGTGCTCGTGATCGCGTGCCCGCACGCGCTTGGGCTCGCGGTGCCGCTCGTGATCGCCATCTCCACCACGCTGGGCGCCCGCAGCGGGCTCCTCGTGCGCGACCGCCGCGGGCTCGAGGAGGCGCGCAATCTCACGGCCGTGGTGTTCGACAAGACGGGGACCCTCACGCTCGGCGAGCACCGGGTCGTGGCGATGCAGACCGCTCCGGCCGTGGCAGCGGCCGACGCGCTCCGCGTGGCCGCGGCCGTCGAGCAGGACGCCGAACACCCGGTGGCGCGCGCCATCGTCGCGAGCGGGAAGGAGCGGGGGCTCGCCCTGCCGCGGGTGGCCGATTTCCAGGCGATCCCGGGGTACGGGGTGCAGGGGACGGTGGAGGGCCGGCGGCTGGCCACTGGTGGCCCGAACATGCTCGGCCGCCTCGGTGTCGAGCCCCCGGCGGAACTCCGCCGCTTCGCCGACGAGGCGGCGGGCCGCGGGCAGGGCGTCATCTACCTGGTCGAGGGCGAGCGCGTCCTCGCCGCCTTCGCCGTCGCGGATGCCGTCCGACCCGAGTCGGCCGAGGCGATCCGCGAGCTGCATCGGCAGCGGATCGAGGTCGTGATGATGACCGGGGATGCGCAGGCCGTAGCCGACGCGGTCGCCCGTGAGCTCGGCATCGACACGGTCTTCGCGCAGGTGCTGCCGGCGGACAAGGCGGCGAAGGTCCAGGCGCTGCAGCGGCAGGGCAAGCGCGTCGCGATGGTCGGCGACGGCGTGAACGACGCCCCCGCGCTCGTCACCGCCGACGTCGGCGTGGCGATCGGTGCCGGCACCGACGTGGCGGTCGAGGCGGGCGACATCGTGCTCGTGCGGAGCGACCCGCGCGACGTGCCGCGCATCGTCGCGCTCTCGCGCGCCAGTTATCGGAAGATGGTGCAGAACCTCTGGTGGGCCGCGGGCTACAACATCGTGGCGATCCCGCTCGCCGCCGGCGTGCTCGCGCCGGTGGGGATCGTGCTCTCGCCGGCGGTCGGGGCGGTGCTCATGTCGCTCAGCACCGTGATCGTCGCGATCAACGCCCAGCTGCTGCGCCGGGTGCGGCTCGGCGGCTAGCCGGCCCCGGGCCGGGGTGGTCGCGCCCCGTGGTCGAGCCTCGAGGCGGGCGCGCTCAGGAGGGCGGCGCCGCCGGCGTGCGGTGCTCGCGGAGCGGGGCGGCGGCCGAGGCGGGCACGGGCCCCTCGTACGGCTCCATGTGCACCAGCACCGACTGCACCTCGGGCACGACGGCGCGGATCGCGCTCTTCACCTTGCCGCCCAGGATGTGGGCGGCGTGCAGCGACAGCGCGGGGTCGGCCTGCACGTGGATCGTGACCCGGTAGACGAGCCCCGTCTTCCGCACGGCGAGCTTCTCGGTGGCGAGCACGC
>DASTSO010000054.1:0-35085 GCA_035760645.1 Gemmatimonadales bacterium | reverse complement strand
CGCCCGCGGCGCTGGTCGGCCGAGGCGCGCGAGACGCGCACGGTGACGAGCCGCGTCATCCCGGTGCGCGGCGAGAAGCGCGGCACCCGCGCGAAGCCCGCGTCCACCACGACGCGCACCCCTTCGATCGTGAGGCTCGTCTCCGCGATCGACGTCGCGAGCACCACCTTGCGGAGGCCGGGGGGCGCCGGCGCGATCGCCGCGTCCTGCGCCTCGGGCGGGAGACTCCCGTGCAGCGGCAGCACGCGCACGCCCGGGCCGAGCTCGGACTCGGCGAGCCGCGCCTCGGTGCGGCGGATCTCGCCCGCGCCGGGGAGGAAGACGAGCACGTCGCCCGCCGGATCACCCTCGCGCGCGAGCGCTTCGCGCACCGCGCCCGCGACGCTCGCCTCGAGGCGGCTCTCCGCGCGCGGCGGGGCGTAGCGCGTCTCGACGGGAAAGAGGCGGCCCTCGCTCGTGACGATCGGCGCGGGCCCCGCGTCGCCGCCGACGAGCGCCGCCACGGCCGCGCCGTCGAGCGTCGCCGACATGAGGAGGATCCGCAGGTCGTCGCGCAGCACCGCCTGCGTCTCGAGCGCGAGGGCGAGGCCGAGATCGGCGTGGAGGCTGCGCTCGTGGAACTCGTCGAAGACGACGCAGCCCGTGTCCTCGAGCGCCGGATCGGCCTGCAGCAGCCGCGCGAGGACGCCCTCGGTGACGACCTCGACGCGCGTCCGCGGGCCCACGCGCGTGTCGAGCCGCACGCGATAGCCCACGGTCTCGCCGACGCGCTCGCCGAGGAGGGTGGCCATGCGGCGCGCCGCGGCGCGCGCGGCGAGCCGGCGGGGCTCCAGCATGACGATCTTTCGGCCCCCCAGCCAGGGCGCCGCCGCCGCGTCGAGCAGCGCCAGCGGGACGAGGGTCGTCTTCCCCGCCCCGGGCGGCGCCTGCAGCACGGCACAGGGCCGCGCGCGCAGCGCCGCGGCGAGCGCGGGCAGCGCGGCGTGGATCGGCAGGTCGGCGGGGAGCGGACGGGGCACGGCGCAATTCTAAGCTCTTGACAGCTTCGCCGGGACGTTCCCATATGGGGAGCGGCATTCCGGGACCGTCGCTCCTGCAGCGTCACCCTGGCGAAAGGCCGCGCCATGGCTCCTCCCACTCCCGCCCCGCCGCCGGGGGCCCCCGGCTACGGCCGGCTCGTCCTCGGCATCGCCGGCTTCGTCCTGGTCGGCGTCCCCCTCCTCGCCTTCGTCTGGGAAGGGCTCAACCGCCTCCTCTCGGGCACCATCCACGCCCGGCTGCTCGTCGCCGCGCTCATCGCGCTGGCGCTGCTCGTGCCGCTCTGGCGCTTCCTGGCGCGCACCGTCGTGCGCTGGGATGCGCGCCGGCACGGCCTCGCGCCGGACGAGCTCCCCACCCGGAGGCAGCCATGACCGCCGACGACCGCCTCGACCGCGACGACCGCTCGCCGCTCGACCGGGTCCCGCCGGTGCCGCCGAGCCCGCTGTCGGAGCGGCACGTGCCCGGCACCGGCACCCGCGATCCCGCGCTCACGCAGCTCACGCCCGAGGAGGAGCCGGAGACGGCGGGCACGCTCTTCCTCACGATGATCATCCTGACGGTGATCGGCGCCGTCTGGATCGTGGTCTACGCCCTCCTCCTGCACCGGTGAGGCCCGAGCGATGCGCGTGCACACCTACGAGAAGGCCTTTCTCACCGTCGGCATCCTGGTGCTCCTCGCCTGCATGGCCGCGCTGGTCTATGCCTCGACCGTGCGCGGCATGCACCTGCCCGGCGCCGAGGGGCGGATCGCGCCGGCGCAGGTCTACCGCACCGAGCCGTTCCGGAAGCCGGGCGTGCGGCAGACGGGTCCCAACCGCTACGAGGCCGCCATCGTGGCGCAGGCCTGGGTCTTCAACCCGGCGGAGATCCGGGTGCCCGCCGGCGCGGAGGTGACCTTCACGGCGACCTCGGTGGACATCCTGCACGGCTTCGAGGTCGAGGGGACGCGGCTGAACATGATGCTCGTCCCGGGACAGATCTCGCGCCTCACGCACACCTTCCGCGAGCGGGGGACGCATCTGCTCATCTGCCACGAGTACTGCGGCCTGGGCCACCACACCATGTACGGCAAGGTGATCGTCGAATGAGCGCCGCGACCGTCTTCGATCCCACGGGCTACGACCTGCCCGAGGCGCACCGCCGGGTGCTCCGCTGGACCATCTACCTCGGCTACGCCGCGCTCACCGCCGGCGTCTTCCACGGGCTGGCCAACGCGCTGAGCTACGCGGGCGTGAACATCATCGGCTACTTCCCCGGGCTCCGGACCTACTACCAGGGGCTCACGGCGCACGGCGTGGCGAACGTGCTGATCTTCACCTTCACCTTCGCCAACGCCTTCCTCCCGCTCATGGTGGGGCGCGCGCTGGGCCGGCCGCCGCTCTACGGCCTCCTCGTCGCGACGCTCGCCACGCTCGTCCTGGGCAACGTGCTCGTCGTCTACGCGGTGGTCACGAACCAGGCGAGCGTCCTCTACACGAGCTACGCGCCGCTCGTCGCCCACTGGACCTACTACGTCGGCCTCGTGCTCGTGGTGGTGAGCACCTGGCTCGCGCTGGTGAACATGCTCGTGCTGCTGCGCGCGTGGCGCGCGGCGCACCCGGGCGAGCGCACCCCGCTGCTCGCCTTCATCTCGGTGGCGTCGTGGGTGATGTGGTTCTTCGCCTCGCTGCCCATCGCGGTCGAGTTCCTCGTCTATCTCATCCCCTGGTCGCTCGGGCTGCGGGCGCGGGTGGACCCGCTCCTGACGCGCACGCTCTTCTGGTTCACCGGCCACGCCATCGTCTACGCCTGGCTGCTGCCGGCCTACGTGAGCTGGTACGCCCTCATCCCCCGCCAGGTGGGCGGACAGCTCATCAGCGACCAGTACACCCGCGTCACCTTCATCCTCTTCCTGCTGCTCTCGCAGCCGACGGGGCTGCACCACCAGTTCACCGATCCGGGGATCCCGGAGTCGATGAAGGTGGTGCAGGGCGTGCTGACCTTCGGCGTCTTCTTCCCGAGCCTCGCCACCGCCTTCAGCGTGATGGCGGCGCTCGAGATCGGCGGGCGGCGCCGCGGCGGGCGTGGCCTCCTCGGCTGGATCCGCGCGCTCCCCTGGCACGACCCCTCGGTGGCGACGCAGCTCCTCGCGATGCTCACCTTCATCCTGGGCGGCGCCACGGGGCTGGTGAACGCGAGCTTCACGATGAACCAGGTCATCCACAACACGACCTGGGTGCCGGGCCACTTCCACATGACCGTGGGCACCGCGGCGGCGCTCACCTACATGGGCGTGGCCTACTGGCTGGTCCCCTATCTCACCGGGCGCGCGCTCTGGCGGCCGAAGGTGGCGCTGGCCTCGTCGTGGATCTACACGATCGGCATCCTGATCTTCGCGCGCGGGATGATCTCGGCCGGCCTCGCCGGGATGCCGCGACGCATCTTCCGCGCGCAGGCGACCTACGACGACCCCGCCTGGCACCTGGGCGGGCTGCTCACCGGGATCGGCGGCACGCTGATGTTCGTCGGCGTCATCCTCTTCTTCGTCGTCATCGTGGCGACCACCCTCGCCGGCCGGCGCGGCGAGGGGCCGGCGGACGTGCCCGTCTCCGAGACGCTCACCGCCCCGGCGCGCGGCGGCTGGGAGCCGGTGCTCGACCGGCTCTGGGTCTGGGTCGCCGTGCTCGTCGTGCTCATCGCGATCGCCTACGGGCCGTTCTTCGCCACCTACAAGCCGGAGTTCGTGAGCCACCCGTTCCGCGGCTACTGAGCGCGCCCGGCGCGGGCGCGCCGAAGGGGACACGGGCCCGCTGCGGGCGCAGGGAATGTGACGCCGCCCGCGTCCCCGACCGCCCGGACGCGTTATGGTGGGCCATGCCCATCCGTGAAGTCGTCGTCCGGAGTCTCGGCGAGTTCGTCGATCAGATCACGCCGCGCGAGCCCGATCCGGTCACCGGACGGCGGCGCGAGACCGGCGTCTTCCACGGCGCGGCCGACGCGAGCTGGCCGCTGCTGACCAGCCTCGCGCGGCTGGGCGGGGTGAACCCGCCGCACACCAAGGTGGACCTCGAGGCGCACATCCTGCGCAACTTCATCCGCTACTCGCGGCCCTACCTGAAGAGCCCGCCGGCGAACGACTGGGAGCTGCTCGTCCTCGCCCAGCACCACGGCGTGCCGACGCGGCTCCTCGACTGGAGCTACTCGCCGCTCGTGGCGGCGCACTTCGCCACGCGGCGGCCGCGCGCGGGCGTCGCCTGCGCCATCTGGCGGCTCGACTGGCAGACGGTGCACCGGCACTTCGGCTTCCCCGAGCTCGCGCTCCTCATCGACGACGTCGAGACGCTCTTCGACCGCCCCGACGCCGAGGGCGGCGAGGTGCACGGCCGGCGCCACGCGCGCTTCACGCCCTGGGTCTGCTTCGGCGAGCGGCGCAGAACGGGGCCCGAGGACCGGCCGTTCGCCTGCATGATCGAGCCCTCCTCGCTCGACGAACGGATCGTCGTGCAGCGCGGCACCTTCACGCTCGCCTCCGACACGTCGCGCAGCTTCGACGACTTCCTCAGCAGCCAGGGCCTCGGCGCCACGCTCACGAAGTTCGTCGTCCCCGCCGAGCGCGCCGCGCTGCTGCGCGACCAGCTCGACCTCGTCGGCATGGACGAGCGCCGCCTCTTCCCCGACCTCGACGGCGTCGCGGCGGAGCTCAGGCGATACTATTCGTAGGGACTAGGGGCTAGGGACTAGGGACTAGGGGGATCCTCGGAGATGCTCGCCTCCTCGCCCCAGGCCCCCTCGACCACGCCCTAGTCCCTAGCCCCTAGCCCCTAGCCCCTGCCTATGGATCTCGCCTACACCCCCGACTGGCACCTCACGCCCACCGAGGCGGTCGCGGTGCAGCGCGAATTGCGGGAGCGGCTCGTGCTGCGCCCGCCGGCGGATTTCTCGCCGCGGCTCGTCGCGGGGGCGGACGTGTCGTTCGACAAGGGGGGTGACACGGCGTGGGCCGCGATCGTGGTGCTCGACGCGGCGACGCTCGAGCCCGTGGCGGAGGCGTCGGCCGAGGCGCCGCTCACCTTCCCCTATGTGCCGGGGCTCCTCTCCTTCCGCGAGCTCCCGCCGCTCGCCGAGGCGTGGCGACGGCTCGATCTGCGGCCCGACGTCGTCGTCTTCGACGGCCAGGGGATCGCGCACCCGCGCCGCGTGGGGCTCGCCTGCCACGGCGGGCTGCTCTTCGGCGTCCCCGCGATCGGCTGCGCCAAGTCGCTCCTCGTCGGCCGCCACGGCGCACTCGCCGAGCAGCGCGGCGCCACCGCGCCGCTGGTGGACAAGGGCGAGGTGGTCGGCATGGCCCTGCGGCTCCGCGACGGCGTGCACCCCGTCTACGTCTCCCCCGGCCACCTGATGGACCTCGATACCGCCGTCCGCGTCGTCCAGGCGATCGGCCGCGGCTACCGCGAGCCCGAGACGACGCGCCGGGCGCATCGGCTGGTGAACGAGCTGAGGCGAGGGGCTGGAGACCAGGGACTAGGGACTAGGGGCTAGGGACTAGAGGGCGCCGTGCTGATGTCGGCTTCCTCGCGCCGAGCCCTTTCGACCACGCCCTAGCCCCTAGTCCCTAGTCCCTAGCCCCTGTCATCTTTCCTCCATGCCTGCTCCCCCGCCCCGCCCCGACCTCCACGACTACTTCATGACCATCGCCACCGCCGTGCGGCGGCGCGCCGACTGCACGGGGCGGCGCGTCGGCGCGGTGATGGTGCGCGACCGGCACATCGTCTCGACCGGCTACAACGGGACGCCCGAAGGCCTGCCCAACTGCTCCGAGGGCGGCTGCCGCCGCTGCGCCGACCGCGAGCGCTATCCCTCGGGCACGGGCTACGACCTCTGCATCTGCGTGCACGCCGAGCAGAACGCGCTGCTCCAGGCGGCGCGCTTCGGGATCGCGGTCGAGGGGAGCACGCTCTACACGACGATGCGCCCCTGCTTCGGCTGCACCAAGGAATTGCTGCAGGCGCGGGTGCGCGAGGTGATCTATCTCGACGACTGGGCCCACCCCGACCCCGAGCACCAGGCCGAATACGAGCGGCTGCAGGCCGCCTTCCCCGGCGGGATCCGCCGCCTCGAGCTCCGCGAGCCCGCGCCCGCGCCCGACCTCCCGCTGTGAGGCGGCCGTGAGCCGGCACTACTCGCTCCCGCTCCGCCTCTGGGAGGAGGCCCAGGCGGTCCTCCTCGGCAGCGGCTGGTCGGCGCGCGTGGCCTACCGCCTGGGCGGCCAGCGCACGCTCGAGGTGAGCGAGCATGACGTGGCGCTCGCGGGACGCGAGCGCGGGCGGCCGCCGCTCCGGGTCGCCTTCGCCTCGGACTTCCACGCGGGCCCGACGACGCACGACGCGCTGCTCGACCACGCCTGCGAGCGCCTCGCCGAGCTGCGGCCCGACCTCCTCCTGCTGGGCGGCGACTTCGTCTCGTTCGACGCGCGGTGCGTGGACCGCCTGGCCGAGCGGCTCGGCGCGATCCCGGCGCCGTTCGGACGCTTCGCCGTGCTCGGCAACCACGACTGGTGGACCGACCCCGCGCGCGTCACGCAGCGGCTCGAGGCCGCGGGGGTGCGGATGCTCACCAACCGCAGCGCGCGCCTCGACCCGCCGCACGACGACCTCTGGGTCTGCGGCCTCGACGACTGGCTGCTGGGCGAGCCCGACGCGGGCGCCGCGCTCGCCGGCGCCACGGGGCTCCGGCTCGTCCTCATGCACGAGCCCTCGACCCTCCTCGACCTGGGCGACGCGCCCTTCGCGCTCGCCCTCTGCGGCCACACGCATGGCGGGCAGATCGCGCTGCCGGGCGGCCTCGCGCCGGTGGTGCCGGCGGGCCGGCTCTCGCGCCGCTACGTGCGCGGCCGCTACGCGCTCGCCGGCGGGCGCACGCTGATCGTGAGCCGCGGGGTCGGCTTCAGCACCGTCCCGGTGCGCCTCTTCGCGCCCTCGGAAATCCATCTCTGCACGCTCGCGGGCCCCGACCCCGCGCCGCACCCGGCCGACCAGGCCGCGGCGCTCGCCGAGGGCAACGGCCGCCTGCCCCACCCGCCGGCGACGGCGGGGTGAGCCGCCGCCGATGCGCACCGTCGCGCAGGTGTCGGCGGGGGGCGTCGCGTACCGGCGCCGCGCGGACGGCGCAATCGACGTGGCGCTCGTCCTCGTCGGCGCGAAGCGGCGCTGGCAGCTTCCGAAGGGGATCGTGGATCCGGGCGAGACGCCCGCGGCGACGGCGCTGCGCGAGGTGCGCGAGGAGGCGGGGATCGCGACCGAGCTCGTCGCGCCGCTCGCGCCGATCGAGTACTGGTACGTGGGCGCCGAGCGCGGCGGCGGCGAGCAGGTCCGCTTCCACAAACGGGTACACTTCTATCTATTGGCCTATCGCGCCGGCGACGTGCGGGACCACGACCGCGAGGTGCTCGAGGCCCGCTGGGTCCCCCTCGCCGAGGCGGAAGCCCTGCTCGCCTTCCCGAGCGAGCGCCGCGTCGTCGCCGAGGCCCGCGCGCTCCTCCAACCCTGACATCCGGATTCCATGCGCCCCCTCCACCGCGCCGCCTCTCCCTCTACCGCGAGCTCTACTGCGAGGGCCTCTGGGACCACAACACCGGCGTGGACAACGTGCGCAACATGGCGGCCGTGACGCCGGGCGCGCGTTCGTCGCGCCCGTGAGAGTCCCGGCGCTCCTCGCGCTCGCGGCGCTCGTAGCGTGTGGCGGCGGCGGCGAGGGCCGCGCGCGCCCGCCCGCCGTGCCCTCGCGCGCGGCGGACATCGCGGGCGTCGTGACGGCGGTGGACACCGCCTGGCTCCGCGTCGAGGCCGACCCCGCGCGCCCGACCGGCGCGCCGAAGGCGCTGCTTCGCCTGCGCCCCGCGACCGTGGTGCGCCGCGCCCCCGGCGACTCCGCCGCCGCCGCGGCCGACCTGCGCGCGGGGCAGTTCGTGCGCGTCTGGTACGGCGGCCCCGTCTTCGAGACCTATCCCGTGCAGGGCGACGCGGGCGTCGTCGTGATCGACTCCGCGCCCCGCGCCCCCGGGGCGGCCAAGCCCGCGCGCCGGGGGCCCACCGTGCTCTTCCCCGGCGCGGAGGTGCGCGTGCGCGCGCCGCGCGTCGCGGCGGGGTGGCTCCGCGGCCGCGTCGTGCGCGGCGCCGGCGCGGCGCCCGGCGCCGCGTGCACCGGCATCGCGCTCACCGGCCCCGACGCGCGCGGGCGCATTCTCACCGTGCCGGCGCTCGCCGAGGTGCAGGCCGACCGCCGCACCAACACGGCGACGCCACTCTACCGCAGCGGCGAGCCCGCGCCCGACGACTGGGTCGCCGTCCCGCTCGCGGCGGTGCGCGCCCAGGACGCGGGCTGCCGCTGAGCGGCGCCGCGCGGGCCCCGTGGCGTTCACGCACGTCGTCGGCGTCGACGACTTCCCCTTCGACCGCGCCCACCGGGGCGACGTCCCCGTCGTGGGCGCGGTCTTCTCCGGACTCCGGCTCGACGGCATCGTCGCCAGCCGCGTCCGGCGCGACGGCGCCAACGCGACGCGCGCCATCACCCGGATGCTCGGCGAATCGAAGTTCGCGCCCCAGCTCCAGCTCGTCCTGCTGCAGGGGATCGCCCTCGCGGGCTTCAACGTGGTGGACGTCCCCGCTCTCGCCGACGCGCTCGCCCTTCCCGTGCTCGTCGTGGCGCGCCGCGCGCCGCGGCTCGACGTGATCCGCGACGCGCTCCTCGCGCGCGTGCCCGGCGGCCGCCGCAAGTGGCGCCTCATCGAGCGCCTGGGTCCGATGGAGCCGGTCGCCGGCGTCTGGATCCAGCGCGCCGGCCTCACCCGCGCCGAGGCCGAGCGGGTCGTCACCCGCCTCGCCGTCCACGGCCACATCCCCGAGCCGCTGCGCGTGGCGCACCTGGTGGCGGGAGGCCTGGGGCGGGGGGAGAGCCGGGGGAGAACCTAGGCGGGACGGCGGGAGGGTCCGACGTGGAACGAGCCTCCGGTGCAGATACCGGAGGCTCGCGCGTGAGGTGAGCGTCCCGCCCTCCCGCCGTCCCGCCGTCCCGCCCATTATTCCGGACGGACGACGGGCGGGGGCAGGGCGCCATGCAGCAGGTGAAATTCTTCTCGGGCTCGGCCGCCACCTGGCGCGTCGCGCTGGTCGGGGCGGCCATCTACGTCGCGCTGCTCATCCTGCTGCGCCTCGCGGGCAAGCGGGCGCTGGCGAAGATGAACGCCTACGACATGGTGGTCACCGTGGCGCTCGGCTCGACGCTCGCCTCGGCGATCCTCTCGCCCGACGTCTCCTTCCTCGACGGGGTGACCGCCTTCGCGGTCCTCCTCGGGCTGCAGCGCCTCGTGACCCTCGTGACCACGCGCTCGCACCGGGCCCGCGTGTGGGTCAACAGCGTCCCCGTACTCGTCCTCTACCGCGGCGAGATGCTGCAGCGGGAGCTGCGGCGGCACCAGTTGAGCGAGGAGGAGATCCTCGCCGCGTTGCGCAACCACGGCCACGCGCGGGTCGAGGACGTCTTCGCCGTGGTGCTCGAGACCGACGGCGAGTTCAGCGTCATCGCGCGCGACCCCACGCTTCCCGCCACCGCGCTGCGCGACGTGGCGGGGATCTACTCCGAAAGCCCCGACGGCACCAACCCCTGAGGCCACCGCATGAGCACGCCCCAGCGCTTCACCGTCGTCCTCGAGCAGGCGGACCACGGCGAGGCCACCGGCATCACCATCCCGTTCGACGTCCCCGCGGTCTTCGGCACCCGTGCCCGGGTACCGGTGCGCGGCACGCTCAACGGCTTCCCCTTCCGCAGCTCGATCATGCCGATGGGCGGCCGCTTCATGATGGCCGTCAACCGCGCCATGCGTGAGGGCGCCAGGGCGAAGGCCGGCGACCGCGTCGAGGTGGTCATGGAGCGCGACGACGCGCCGCGCACCGTCGAGCCCCCGGCCGACCTCGCCGCCGCCATCGCCGCCTGGCCCGGCGCCGCCGAGGCGTGGGAGAAGCTCAGCTACACCCACAAGAAGGAATGGGCGCGCCACGTCGAGGGCGCCAAGAAGGCCGAGACGCGCGAGCGCCGCATCCGCCAGGCGGTCGAGGAGATGGCGGCCGGCATCAAGCCGCGTTATTGATAGAAGTGACCCCAACCCGGAGGCCCCCGTGCGCCCCTATGCCCTCGCCCTGCTCGTGCTCGGTCTGGTGGGGATCGTCATCGGCGTGATTCACGCCGCGGTGCCGGGCGACCCGGTCGCCGCCACGAGCGCCCAGTTCGGCTTCGCCACCTGGCGCGGGATGGGGCCGATGTACGCGGGAGCGATCCTCGTCCTCCTCGGCCTCTACCTCCTGCGGCGGCGCCCGACCTTCTGAGCCGCCCGAGCCGTCCGCGCCGCCCGCCCGAGCCGCCCGCCGCGTCCCCGGCGCCCAAGGCCTACGACCGCGCCTACTTCGACCGCTGGTATCGCGACCCGCGGCACCGGGTGCGCGGCCGCGCCGACCTCGAGCGCACGGTGCGCTTCGCCCTGGGCGTCGCCGAGCACCTCCTGGGCCGGCCGGTCCGCTCGGTGCTCGACGTCGGCTGCGGCGAGGGACGCTGGCAGCCGGTGCTCCAGCGCCTCCGCCCGGGCTCGCGCTACGCGGGGGTGGACGCGAGCGAGTACGTGGTGCGCCGCTTCGGCCGCCGGCGCAACATCCGCCTCGGCAGCTTCGGCCGGCTCGACGAGGCGGGGCTCGAGGGCCCGTTCGATCTCGTCGTCTGCGCCGACGTGCTCCACTACGTCCCCACCCCCGAGCTGAAGCGCGGCCTGGGCACCCTCGTCGGGCTGCTCGACGGCGTCGCCTACCTCGAGACCTACAGCCGCGAGGACGAGATCGCCGGCGACCTCGCCGGCTTCCAGCGCCGCAGCGCCGCGCGCTACCGCCGGCTCTTCGCCGAGGCGGGGCTCGTGGGCTGCGGGCTGCACTGCTGGGCCGCGCCCGAGGTGGGCGAGCTGCTCACCACGCTCGAGCGCGCGGCCCCCGACCTCGACCAGGAGTGACGCGATGCGGCCCGGTCCCCTCCTCGTCGCCCTCGGGCTCGCCCTCGTCGTGCTGGGGCTCGCCGTGTGGGCGGGGCTGCTCCACTGGTTCGGCCGCCTCCCGGGCGACCTCCGCTTCGAGCGCCCGGGGGTGCGCGTCTATTTCCCGCTCGCCTCGATGCTCGTCGTCTCGCTGCTGGCGAGCCTCATCGCCTGGCTCGTGCGCCGCTTCACCGGCGGGTCCTGACGCCCACCGCGGCGCGGCGAAGGCGCGCGCGCCGGTGCTCTACCCACGTCCCCGACTCCGGGGTTAGCTTCCGAGCTCCCATGTCCGCCAAGCTCTCGATCGTGGCCCGCACGGCGGGGCTGCTCGTCTGCTCCAACCTCTTCATGACCTTCGCCTGGTACGCGCACCTGCGGAACCTGGCGGACCGGAAGTGGTACGTGGCGGCGGTGGTGAGCTGGGGGATCGCCTTCTTCGAGTATCTGATCCAGGTGCCCGCGAACCGCCTGGGCTACACCGCGCTCTCGCTGGGGCAGCTCAAGATGCTCCAGGAAGTGATCACGCTGGCGGTCTTCGTGCCGTTCGCGTTCCTCTACATGCGGCAACCGCTCCGGCTCGATTTCCTCTGGGCCGGGCTCTGCCTCCTCGGCGCCGTCTACTTCATGTTCCGCTCGCACGCGCCGTAAGCTCAAGCGTCGCAACCGCGCGCGTCGCCAGCGCGCGCCACAAGCCCCCACGGCCTCGCCGTCCCTCGTCGCCCGGAGAGTCCCCCGATGCCCTCGCCGTTGACCGAGCTCGAGCAGATCACGTGGTTGGCCCCCTGGGTGCCGGACATCAACGCCTCGCTGGAGCACGAGCTGAACCGGGAGGTGGCCGCGGGGCATCCGCTCCACGGCCGCCGCGCCACCGCCGTCGCCCGGCGGCACGACAACGGCGACGTGCTCTACTACCTCCCCGACGCCCCGCAGCCGCTCGCCGTGGTGGGCCTGACCTTCACCCGCTCGCGCGAGATCGCCCCCGAGTGGCCCCGCACCGAGTTCTACGCCTCCGCCCAGGAGTGGATCGAGCGGCGGATGAAGCCGGACCATCGGGCCTACGCGGGATAGGCGGGCCCGCCCGCCGTCCCGCCCGTTCCCGCCGCCCCGCCCCTGGTGTGCTCCACACCTCCCGCTCCCTGTGCGCCACGCCACGGCGCGAAGCTTTCCGACGTGGTATTCTGGCCGCGTAACGCGTCCAACGTCCGGATACCCAACCTTCGCGCGACCCCCCGGTGCGCGCCCGCAGATCCGTATGATTTTGCTACGGAGCGACGGGTGAGCGCCCGGTTCGCGGTGCGAGCCCCCGGGATGCCGGCCCCCGCGTTATGCCCGACCCTCGTTCGACCACCCCTGTACGGAGGCACCATGCGGAAGGCCCTGCTCGCGGTCGCGACGCTCTCGATGCTCGTCGTCGGCTGCAACGATCACCGGAAGGAGCTCGCCTCGGCGCTCGCCGACCAGCAGCGCATCTCGGCCGAGAAGGACAGCGTCATGAACGAGATGCTGGCCACGACGCAGCTCATCGACAGCATCAACAACGAGCTGGCCAACGCCCGCGTCGGGGTCACCGCCGTCAGCGCCAGCGAGGGCAACACCAAGCGCGCCGAGCGCGCCGCGGTGCTCGCCCGCGTCAAGGACGCCATCGCCCGGCTCAACGAGGCGCAGGACGCGCTCGAGAAGAGCAAGGCCCGCGTCGCCGCGCTGACGAAGAAGGACAAGACGCTCCTCGCCCGCATCGAGCGCTACCAGAACGCGCTCGCCGACCTCAAGGCGACGACCGAGAAGCAGCAGGCCGAGCTCCAGGCCATCGTCGACAGCCAGAAGGTCGAGATCGCCACGCTGCGCACCAACCTCGACACCGCGACGGCGCAGAACGCCCAGCTGGCCACCGAGAAGCAGGCGGTCGTGGACACGATGAACACCGTCTACGTCATCGCCGGCAAGAAGGACTCGCTCAAGAAGATGGGCATCGTGGTCGAGGAGGGCTCGAAGTTCCTCTTCTTCGGCGGCCACCAGACGATGCCGGCCCGCCACCTCGACCCCACGCTCTTCACGGTCTACAACCGGATGCGCGACAGCGTGATCCCGCTGCCCGACTCGCAGAAGGCGTACAAGATCGTCTCGCGCCAGAGCCCCGAGTTCCTGGCCAGCGACGCGACGAAGGACGGCAAGGTGAAGGGCGCCGCGCTGCACGTGACCGCCCCCGAGCAGTTCTGGGCGCCGTCGAAGTACCTGATCCTCGTCGAGCAGTGAGTCACGCATGATCGGTCACTACCGCCGCCTCGTCGCCTGGGACCGCTGGGCGAACGGCGAGGCGGCGGGCGCGATCCGGGCCGCCGGGGGCGATGCCGCCCCCGCCGCGGCCCGTCGGCTTCTGGCCCACGTGGCGGCGGCCGAGCGCCTCTGGCTCGGCCGCCTCGCGCTGGACCCGACGCCGGTGCCCGTCTGGCCGGAGTGGCCGTTCGTGGAGACCCTCGCCGTGCTCGCGGGTCTCGAGCAGCGGTGGGACGCCTGCTTCGACGCGCTCACCCCCGAGCGGCTCGAGGAGGCGGTCGCCTACACCAACACGAAGGGCGAGCGCTGGACCAACACCGTGGGCGACGTCCTCAGCCACGTCGTCACCCACTCCGCCTACCACCGCGGCCAGATCGCCACCGCGCTCCGCGCCGCCGGGCACGCACCCGCCTACACCGATTTCATCCATGCCGTCCGGCAGGGCCTCGTCTGAGCACGCACTCGCGGCGCCGCTGACGCGGGCGTGGCCGGGCCGGCCGGCCCGGCCGGCGCGGTGGCCCGCCAAGGCGCGCTGGTCCTGGCCGCTGCTCGTCGCGCTGGTCCTCGCCGACGTCGGGAACTCGGTCGGCTGCTGCGTGCTGGGCGCGTGTCTGCTGCGGCGGACGTGACGCGCCGCTGGCGCGAACGCCGGCGCCGCTCTATCCTACGAGGCACTTCCTTCCCCGCGCCGCTGCCGTTCACCGTTTCGCGTCAGGACGAGGCGATGACCCGCCCGCTCGCCTGGTGGCACCTGCTCACGCGCCGCTTCTCCCGCCGCCGCCGCGCCGAGCGAGCGCGACTCGACGACACCCAGGAGTACCACGCGCGCCACCTCATCCAGCGCACGCTGGCCGACCAGGCCGAGCTGCGGCGTCGCGCACCCGCCTCGCCGGGGGCGGCGATGCGCTACCGCTCGCTCCTCAAGCTCGAGCTCGCCTCGCTCGAGGAGCTGGAGCAGGCGCTGCGCGAGCACATGGTGGGCCCCGAGGCGGAGAACGTCCTCCTCGAGGTCAACGCCGAGCTCGAGCAGCTGCGCACCGAGATCGCCTGGTGCCACCTCCTCCTCGGCGAGCACCGCCGCTCGGCCGCCGCGGCGGCCGCTACCGCGGCCGCGTCCACACCGCGCGCCTGAGCCCGGCGGTCGAGCCGCGGCGCCCCGCTCCTTCCCTTGCGAGGTCCACCCCATGCACGAGAGCATGACCACCACGACGTTCACCCTCGACGGCTACCGCACCATCCAGTCGCTCGGCGTGGTCCGCGGCATCACCGTGCGCTCGCGCTCGATCTTCGGCACCCTGGGCGGCTCGCTGCAGACGATCGTGGGCGGCAACATCACCCTCTTCACCGAGCTCTGCGAGAAGGCGCGCGCCGAGGCGTTCCACATGATGATGTCCCACGCCCAGGAGGTCGGCGCCAACGCGGTGGTCGGCGTGCGCTACGACGCGACCGAGGTGATGAACGGGGTGACCGAGATGGTCTGCTACGGCACCGCGGTCCTGGTCGAGCCCGTGGGCGCGCAGTGACGCACCGCGGTACCGCGGTCGTCGCGGGCGCGTGCGTCGCGCTCGCCGGCGCCGCCTGTCATCGCGGCGCGCCCGAGCCCGCCCCCGCGCCGAACGCCGCGACGGCCACCGACCTCACGCCCGGCGCCGCCCCCGTCTGCGCCACCAGCACGCTCGCGCCGGGCAAGCGCGCCCGGCCCTACGCCAGTCTCCCCTTCCAGAGCGCGCTCGCGCCGGCCGAGCTCTACGCCGCGGTCCGCGCCAGGCTGCGCGACGAGGGCTTCACCCTCTGCGGCGAGCGCCCCGAGCAGGGCGTGCTCGCGACGGAGGGGAAGAAGCTCCAGGCCCCGGGCAGCGACACGAAGCGCCGCGTCGCCGTCGCCCTCTTTCTCACCGCCGCGCGCGGGGGCTCGCAGGGCCAGCTCTGGGTCGTCTCGCAGGACGACGCGCCCCGCACCACCGCCGAGCGCCGCGCCGCCGAGCGCGAGCTGCGGGCGATGGCGGAGGCGTTGCGGGAGAAGGTGGTGGGACGGTAGGCGGGACGGCGGGACACTCACCATACGAACGAGCCTCCGGTGTCAGCACCGGAGGCTCGTTTCACGCAGGAGCCACCTCCCGCCGTCCCGCCCTACCTGTGCTCCACGTCGATCGTGCTCCCCACCACCGCGCCGAGCACGCCGCCGGCGGCGGCGCCGATGACGGCGCCCGTGACGTTGCGGCCGATCACGGCGCCCGAGATGGCGCCGACGCCGGCGCCGATCGCGGCGTCGCGCCCGGTGTGCTTCACCTTCTGCGGCGCGCGCGCAACCGTGCCGCTGCCGCTCGAGCTCGCGCGGGCGCGCGTCGTGGTGCGCGCGGCGGCCGGATAGCTCTGCACCTGCGGCGCCGCGGCGGGCGCGGGCTGCGGGTAGTAGGCCGGCTGCGGCGCCGGGTAGTAGGCGACCGGCTGCGGCGGGTACGGATAGTAGCCCTGCGGGACGTAGCCCTGCGGCGCGTAATAGCCGGGCTGCGGGTAGTAGCCCTGGGGGGCGTAACCCTGCGGGGCGTAGCCCTGCGGCGCGTAACCCTGGGGCCCCTGCGGCGGCAGGCCGAGCTCCTGGGGCGAGGCGCCGTAGGGTTGGAAGCGCTGGGCGGTGAGGGCGGTCTGGAGATCGCGGGCGCGGGCGTCGTCGGGCGAGGGCTGGCGGTTGCAGGCGCCGAGCGTGGCGGCGGCGGCCAGGGCGAGCGCGAGGATGGAGGCCTTCGAGCGGATCATGGGCTCTTCTCCGGGATCGCTGCCGCGGGCGGAGCCGGGCAGGTCGTTGCATCGGTTCGGGAGACCGGCCACCCTCCGGCCGGACGCGGCAACGAAGGGCAAGGTCGGTGCCACTGTCGTCGCAGTGCGTAACCCCAACCCGGAAGCCAGCTTCGGAATCCGGCCCCGGCGCGGCGCGTCCTCCCCGGAGGACAGCGGTGTCCTCACCGAGACAGCGGCGCCGCCGCGAGCCGGCGGTGCTGGCAGCCGGCCCCGGCGAGGGCATATTTGGATGAGCGTCCCCCCGGCGCTCCGTCCGCTCCGCTCGCTCGTCACCGAAAGGATCCTCCGTGGCCTCTCCCGCCCGCCGCCGCGCGCTCGCGCTCGGCACCGCCCTCGCCGCGGCCCTGACCGCCGCCGCCGGCCCGCTCGTGGCCCAGCAGCCCGCCAAGCCCCCCGCCGACCTCGACGCCTGGGTGCAGCGCGCCATGCGCGAGCTCGAGGTGCCGGGCGTCGGGGTGGCGATCGTGAAGGACGGGCGGGTGGTGCTCGCGAAGGGCTACGGGGTGCGGCAGGCGGGCCGGCCCGAGCCGGTGGACGCGCACACCGTCTTCCAGATCGCCTCGAACACGAAGGCCTACACCAGCGCGCTCCTCGCGCAGCTCGTGGACGAGGGGAAGCTCCACTGGGACGACCGCGTGCAGCAGCACCTGCCGTGGTTCGAGCTGTCCGACCCGTGGGTGACGCGCGAGTTCACGATCCGCGACCTCCTCACCCACCGCAGCGGCCTCGGCCTCGGCGCGGGCGATCTCCTCTGGCTCGGCTCCGACTACCCGCGCGAGGAAGTCGTGCGGCGGCTCCGCGCCGTGAAGCCGGTGACGAGCTTCCGCACCGCCTACGCCTACGACAACGTGCTCTACATCGCCGCCGGGCTCGTGGTGGAGGCGGTGACGGGCCAGTCGTGGGAGGACGCCGTGCGCGAGCGCATCTTCCAGCCGCTCGGCATGCGCGAGGCGAGCACCACGGTGCGCGGCTTCCAGCCGGGCGACAACGTCGCCGTCCCGCACGGGCACCTCGACGGGAAGCTCGTCGTCGTTCCGCGCGACACGGTGGACAACATCGGCCCCGCCGGGGCGATCAACGCCAACGTCGCCGACGCCGCGCAGTGGCTCATCGCGCAGCTCGACTCGGGCCGCGCGGCCACCGGGCGGCGGCTCTGGACCCCGGCGCGCACGCGCGAGATGTGGGCGGGCGTCACGATCATCCCGATCGGCACCCCGGCGCCGTCGCTCGCGGCGCTCAAGCCCAACTTCAGCGAGTACGCCCTGGGCTGGTCGCTGCGCGACTACAAGGGCCACAAGCTCGCGATGCACAGCGGCGGGCTCTCGGGGATGATCAGCCGCACCATCCTCGTGCCCGACCAGCGCCTGGGCGTCATCGTCCTCACCAACGCCGAGGCGTCGGCGCACGACGCGATCGCGTACCACGTCCTCGACGCCTACCTGGGCGGCGCGCGGCCCGACTGGATCGCGGGCTTCAAGGCGGCGAGCGGCAGCGCCGACGCGAGCGCCGACTCGGTGGTGGCGGCCGCCGCGGCCGCGCGCGCGAAGGACTCGAAG
This sequence comes from Gemmatimonadales bacterium, assembly GCA_035760645.1. Classification (GTDB taxonomy): domain Bacteria; phylum Gemmatimonadota; class Gemmatimonadetes; order Gemmatimonadales; family GWC2-71-9; genus DASSTY01. The sequence continues at coordinate 17,370 of DASTSO010000054.1, read as the reverse complement.
CCCTCGCTCCCGCTCGCGCGGTACGCCGGCCGCTACGTGGACGCGATGTACGGCGACGCGACGATCACCCGGGAAGGCGACCGGCTCGTGCTGCGCTTCAGCCACTCCCCCGCCTTCACCGGCGACCTCGAGCACTGGCAGTACGACACCTTCGTGGCGCGCTGGCGCGAGAAGCACATCCCCGACGCCTACGTGACCTTCGCGCTCAGGGCGGACGGCTCGGTGGACCACTTCACGATGGCGGCGGTCTCGCCGGCGGCGGATTTCAGCTACGACTACCAGGACCTCTGCTTCCGGCCGGCGCCGCCCGCGCCGCCGGCCGCGGCGCGGTGACCGACGCGGTCGGGCGGGCGGCGCCGCACCGTGGCGCTCGCGTGATCCCCCCTTACCTTCCGCGCATGCGCATCGTCGTCATCGGCGGCGGCCCCGCCGGGCTCTACACCGCCCTGCTCCTGAAGCAGGCCGACCAGTCGCACGAGGTCGTGGTGCTCGAGCGCAACCCGCCCGGGGCCACCTTCGGCTGGGGCGTGGTCTTCAGCGACCAGACGATGGCCAACTTCCGGGTGGCCGATCCCGCGAGCGCGGCCGAGATCGAACGGCACTTCGCCCACTGGGACGACATCGACGTCCACGTGCGGGGCCGCACGATCACGAGCGGCGGGCACGGCTTCGCGGGGATCGCGCGCGTGAAGCTCCTCGAGATCCTCGAGCGGCGCGCGGTCGAGCTCGGCGTGGACGTGCGGCACGACGTGGACGTCGCCGACGACGCCGACCTCGCGCGCCTGGGACTCGAGGCCGACCTCGTCGTCGCCGCGGACGGGATCAACAGCCGCGTGCGGCAGAAGTACGCCGACGTCTTCCGCCCCGATCTCGATCCCCGTCCCGCGCGCTTCGTCTGGCTCGGCACCACCCGGCTCTTCGACGCGTTCACCTTCATCTTCGTCGAAACCGAGCACGGGGTCTTCCAGGCCCACGCCTACCGCTTCGACGAGCGCCACTCGGCCTTCATCGTCGAGTGCGACGAGCGCTCGTGGCGCGCCGCCGGCTTCGACGCCCTCGACACCGACGCCACCGTCGCCGCGTGCGAGCGGATGTTCGCGCCGTGGCTCCAGGGGCACCCGCTCCTCGCCAACGTCCCGCCGCACCAGCGGGCGCAGCCGTGGGTCAACTTCGTCCGGGTGCGCTGCGAGCAGTGGTGGCACGCGCCCGCGGGCCGGCCGCCGGTGGTGCTCATCGGCGACGCCGCGCACACCGCCCACTTCTCGATCGGCTCGGGGACGAAGCTGGCGATGGAGGATGCGATCGTGCTGGCGCGGGAGGTCGGGACGCTCGAGGGGAGGGACGGCGGGGCGGCCCTGAAGGACTCCCTCGCAGCCGAGGCGCCGAGGGCGGCGCCTGAGGGCTGCTCGGTCGCGGGACGGCGGGAGGCGCTCGAGGCGGCGCTGCGGCGCTATCAGGACGAGCGGATGACCGACGCGCTCCGCCTGCAGAACGCGGCGCGCAACTCGATGGAGTGGTTCGAGAACGTGCGGCGCTACGTCGGGCTCGCGCCGGAGCAGTTCGCCTACTCGCTCCTCACCCGCAGCCAGCGCGTGAGCCACGAGAACCTGCGCCTGCGCGACCGGGAGTACCTGGAGGGCGTGGAGCGCTGGTTCGCGAGCCGGGCGGAGGCAGCGGGGCGGGACGGCGGGACGGCGGGACGGCGGGAGGTCGTTCCGCCCATGTTCACGCCGTTCCGGCTCCGCGACCTGACCCTCCCCAACCGGATCGTCGTCTCGCCGATGGACATGTACAGCGCCACCGACGGCGTGCCGAACGACTTCCATCTCGTGCACTACGGGGCGCGCGCGATGGGCGGGGCGGGGCTCGTCATGACCGAGATGACCTGCGTCTCGGCCGAGGGGCGGATCACCCTCGGCTGCACGGGGCTGTACACCGAGGCGCAGCGGGCGGCGTGGGCGCGAATCGTCGAGTTCGTGCATACCTGGAGCGGCGCGAAGCTCTGCCTCCAGCTCGGGCACTCGGGGCCCAAGGGCTCGACCCGGCTGATGTGGGAGGGCGAGGACGTGCCGCTCGCGGAGGGGGGCTGGCCCGTCCTGGGCCCCTCGGACGTGCCTTACAAGGAAGGGATGCAGACGCCGCGCGCGATGACGCGGGCCGACATGGAGCGGGTCTGCGGCGAGTTCGTGCGGGCGACGCGGCTCGGCCTGGAGGCGGGCTTCGACATGCTCGAGCTCCACTGCGCGCACGGCTACCTGCTCTCGAGCTTCATCACCCCGCTCTCGAACCATCGCACCGACGAGTACGGCGGCAGTCTCGAGAACCGGCTCCGCTGGCCGCTCGAGGTCTTCCGCGCGATGCGCGCGTGCTGGCCGGCGGCGAAGCCGATGTCGGTGCGCATCAGCGCGACCGACTGGGTCGCGGGCGGCGTGGACGGGCCCGAGGCGGTCCGGATCGCGCAGGCCTTCCACGCCGCCGGCGCCGACATCATCCACGTGAGCGCGGGCCAGACGAGCCCGCGCGCGCGCCCCGTCTACGGCCGCATGTTCCAGACGCCGCTCAGCGACCGGATCCGCAACGAAGGCGGCGTGCCGACGATCGCCGTCGGCAACATCACCGAGCCCGACCAGGTGAACGGCATCATCGCCGCCGGGCGCGCCGACCTCTGCGCGCTGGCGCGCCCGCACCTGAGCGATCCCAACTGGACGCTCCACGCCGCCGCCCAGCTCGGCTACCACGCGCAGCCGTGGCCGGTGCAGTACCAGCGCGGCAAGGACCAGCTCGAGCGGGCGATCGCCCGCGCGCAACAACAATCCCCGACCGTCTGACCGCCCTCCACCGCCTGCGACCGCCATGACGACTCCCCTCCCCCTCGCCGACCACCACGCCGTCGTCACCGGTGGCGGCCGCGGCATCGGCGCCGCGATCGCCGACGAGCTCGCGCGCCGGGGCGCGCGCCTCACGCTGCTGGGCCGCCGCGCGGGGCCGCTCGAGGAGACGGCGAAGCAGCTCATGGAGGAGCACGCCGTCGAGGTGACGACCGCCGTCTGCGACGTCACCGACGAGAACGCGGTGCACGGCGCCTTCCAGCGCGCCCGCGCGGCGCTCGGGCCCGTCGCCATCCTCGTCAACAACGCCGGCGAGGGTGACGCGACCGCCTTCCTCGATCTCACACGCCAGCGCTTCGAGCACATCCTCGCCGCCAATCTCACCGGCGCCTTCCTCTGCAGCCAGCGCGCGCTCCCCGACATGCTCGCCGCGGGCCGGGGCCGGATCGTCAACATCGCCTCGACGGCGGCGCTCAAGGGCCACGCGCGCCTCGCCGCCTATTCCGCGGCGAAGCACGGGCTGCTGGGCCTCACGCGCTCGCTCTCCCACGAGGTGGTGCGGCAGGGGATCACGGTGAACGCCGTCTGCCCCGGCTACACCGAGACCGACATGGCGCAGGCCGCGGTGGACAACATCCGCCAGGCCACCGGCCGCTCCGAGGAGGAGGCGAAGGCGCTCATCGTGCGCACCATCCCGCGCGGCTCGCTGATCCAGCCCGCCGAGGTGGCGGACGCGGTCGCCTGGCTCTGCTCGCCGGGCGCGAGCGCCGTGACCGGACAGGCGATCGTGGTGGCGGGGGGCGAGTTGCTCTAGGCCCGTGTATCCTTCCTCTCGGACCACGCGGGAGGGACGACGATGGATACACGGAGGATCGGCGCGCTCGAGGTTTCGGTCATCGGCCTCGGCTGCAACAACTTCGGCCGCCGGCTCGATGCCGCGGCCACCGCGCGCGTGGTGCACGCCGCGCTCGACGCGGGGATCACCTTCTTCGACACCGCCGACATCTACGGCACAGGCCTGAGTGAGGAGTACCTCGGCCGCGCGCTCCGCGAACGCGGCCGCCGCGACCGCGCAGTGATCGCCACCAAGTTCGGGATGAAGTTCGACGAGCAGCGCCAGGGCGCGCGCCCCGAGTACGTGCGGCAGGCGTGCGAGGACAGTCTCCGGCGCCTCGGCGTGGACGTGATCGACCTCTACCAGCTCCACACGCCGGACCCCGCGGTGCCGATCGCCGACACGCTGGGCGCGATGGACGAGCTGGTGCGCGCGGGGAAGGTGCGCGAGATCGGCTGCTCGAACTTCGACGTCCCGCAGCTCCAGGCGGCCGAGACGGCGGCCGCGCAGCGCGGCGGCGCGCGCTTCGTGAGCGTGCAGAACGAGTACAGCCTCGTGCACCGCGAGCCCGAGCAGGCGGTGCTCGCCGAGTGCGCGCGCGCGGGGCTCGCCTTCCTCCCCTACTTCCCGCTCGCGAGCGGGCTGCTCACGGGGAAGTACCGGAAGGGCCGCCCGCTCCCCGAGGGCACCCGCCTCGCGGAAGGCGGCTCCTACGGGCGCTGGCTCAGCGACGCCAACCTCGACGTGGTGGAGACGCTGATCCGCTGGGCCGGCACCCGGGGCCACACGCTCCTCGAGCTCGCCTTCGCCTGGCTCCTCGCCCACCCCGTGGTCGCCTCGGTGATCGCGGGGGCGACGAAGGAGGAGCAGGTCCGCGCCAACGCCGCGACGGCCGGCTGGCGGCTGAGCGTCGCGGAGCGCGCCGAGGTGGACAAGATCGTGGCGCGGGCGACGTGAGCGCCGCGATGAGCGACGGCGTGAGCGACGGCGTCCCGCTCCGCCTCGGCGTCCTCGACCAGGCGCCGATCGCCGAGGGCTCGACCGGCGCCGACGCGCTGCGGCACTCGCTCGACCTCGCCCGGCTCGCCGACCGGCTGGGCTACCAGCGCTACTGGGTGGCCGAGCACCACGCCTCACCGATGCTCGCCGGCGCGAGCCCCGAGGCGCTCATCGGCCCGATCGCGCAGGTGACGGCGCGCATCCGCGTCGGGAGCGGCGGCGTCATGCTGCCGCACTACAGCCCGCTCAAGGTGGCCGAGACGTTCAGCATGCTGAGCGCGCTCTACCCCGACCGCATCGACCTCGGGCTGGGCCGCGCGCCGGGAAGCGATCCCGCGACCGCCTTCGCGCTCCAGCGCGACCGCCGCGCGATGGCGCCCGACGACTTCCCCGAGCAGCTCGCGGAGCTCCTCGGCCACTTCGCCGGCGACCTCCCGGCGACGCACCCGTTCCGCCGCTACGCCGCGCTGCTCCCGGGCCGGCCGCACGTCCCCGAGCCGTGGCTCCTGGGCTCGTCGCCGCAGAGCGGGATCTGGGCCGCGGAGCTCGGGCTGCCCTACGCCTTCGCCGACTTCATCTCGCCCACGGGCGCCGCGGTCGCCGCGCGCTACCGCGAGACGTTCCGGCCCTCGCGCTGGCAGGAACGGCCCCACGTCGCGGTCGGCGTCTGGGCGCTCTGCGCCGAGACGGACGCCGAAGCCCAGCGCCTCGCCGCGAGCTACCGGATGGTGCGCGCCCTCTTCCTGCGCGGCCGCTTCATCCCGGTGCCCCCGGTCGAGACGGCGCAGGCATTCCTCGCCGCCGAGGGCGAGTCCCCGCGCGCGCTGCCCGTCGGCCGCCGCGCCGTCGTGGGCGACCCCGCGGCGGTGCGGGCCGGCATCGAGGCCATCGCGCGCGAGTACGCCGCCGACGAGGTGCTGCTGGTGACGATCACGCACGACCACGCGGCGCGGAAGCGCTCCTACGAGCTCGTCGCCGATGCCTTTGCCCTGACCGCCGGAGAGGCCCCGTGACCCGACCCGTCCCCGAGATCGCCCCCCGCCACTTCCGCTGGCAGGTCGACGGCCCCGTCGCCACGATCACGCTCGACCGGCCCGAGCGGAAGAACCCGCTCACCTTCGAGGCCTACGCCGAGCTGACGGACACCTTCCACCGGCTCCGCTACACGGATGAGGTGAAGGCGATCGTGCTCACCGGCGCCGGCGAGAACTTCTGCTCCGGCGGCGACGTGCACGAGATCATCGGCCCGCTGGTGCGGATGCAGGAGGCGGGGCGCACCGACGAGCTCCTCGCCTTCACGCGCCTCACCGGCGAGCTGGTGAAGTCGATGCGCGCCTGCCCGCAGCCGATCGTCGCCGCGGTGGACGGCGTCTGCGTCGGCGCGGGGGCCATCATGGCGATGGCCGCCGACCTCCGCCTCGGCACCGCGCGCAGCAAGGTCGCCTTCCTCTTCGTGCGCGTCGGGCTCTCGGGCGCCGACATGGGCGCCTGCGCCATCCTCCCGCGGATCATCGGCCAGGGCCGCGCGAGCGAGCTTCTCTTCACCGGCCGCACGCTGCCCGGCGAGGAGGCCGAGCGCTGGGGCTTCTACAACCGCCTCGTGTCGCCCGAGACGCTCCTGGGCGAGGCGCAGGCGCTCGCGCGCGCACTGGCCGACGGGCCCACCTTCGCGCACGCGATGACGAAGCAGATGCTCCACCAGGAGTGGAGCATGGGCGTGGACCAGGCGATCGAGGCGGAGGCGCAGGCGCAGGCGCTCTGCATGCAGACGCGCGACTTCCGCCGCGCCTACGAGGCGTTCGTCGCGAAGAAGCCGGTCGTCTTCGAGGGCGACTGAGGAGCGCGCGGATGGCGGACACGAGCTTTCTCGACTGGCCGTTCTTCGACGACGATCACCGCCGGCTCGCGCGCGAGCTCGACGCGTGGGCGGCGGAGGCGGTGGAGCCGATCGCCGGCGGCGCGCACCGGGGGGCCGCGCTCGACGCCGCCTGCCGCGCGCTCGTCGGCGAGCTGGGCGAGGACGGCTGGCTCCGGTGGGTGGTGCCCGCGGCGCAGGGCGGCGTGCGCGAGCGGCTCGACGTGCGCGCGCTCTGCCTCGTCCGCGAGACGCTCGCCCGCCACGCGGCGCTCGCCGACTTCGCCTTCGCGATGCAGGGGCTGGGCAGCGGGCCGATCACCCTCTTCGGCACCGAGCGGCAGCGGCGCGCCTATCTCCCCGAGGTGGGCGCCGGGCTCAAGGTGGGCGCCTTCGCGCTCTCGGAGCGCGAGGCGGGCTCCGACGTCGCCGCGATGACGACGACCGCGCGCCGCGACGGCGCGGCCTGGGTGCTCGAGGGCGAGAAGACCTGGATCTCGAACGCGGGTGTCGCCGACTTCTACGTCGTCTTCGCGCGCACCCCCGAGCTCGACGCGGACGGGAAGCCGGCCTTCGGCGCCTTCGTCGTCGACGCCGACGCGCCGGGGCTCGCGGTCACGGAGCGGATCGACGTCGTCGCCCCGCACCCGCTCGGCACGCTCCGCTTCGAGCGCTGCCGCGTGAGCGACGCCGCGCGCCTCGGCGAGCCGGGCAAGGGGCTCCGCGTCGCGCTCGGCACGCTCGACGTCTTCCGCCCCACCGTCGGCGCCGCCGCCCTCGGCCTGGCGCGCCGTGCGCTCGACGAGGCGCTCGCGTGGACCACTTCGCGGCGCGCCTTCGGGCAGCGGCTCGCCGACTTTCAGCTCACCCAGGCGAAGCTCGCCGACATGGCCACGGCGATCGACGCGAGCGCGCTCCTCGTCTACCGCGCCGCGTGGACGAAGGACGCGGGCGCCGAGCGCATCACGCGCGAGGCGGCGATGGCGAAGCTCTACGCCACCGAGGCCGCCCAGCGCGTCATCGACGACGCCGTCCAGCTCCTCGGCGGCCGCGGCGTGGTGGCCGAGTCGCCGGTGGAGCGGCTCTACCGCGAGGTGCGGGCGCTCCGGATCTACGAGGGGACGAGCGAGATCCAGCGGCTGGTCATCGCGGGACAGGTGCTGGGCCGGCCCTGAGGGGTCGCCGCGCCCCGAATCACCCCCGCCCCATCCACCGCACCCGCGCCCGCTGCACCAGCCGCGCCAGGACCCAGACGACCAGCGTCACCGCCACCCCCACGCCGGCCCTGAGCGCGCGCGGCGCGCTCTGGTCGAGCGCGAACTGCCACCACAGGTCGCCCGCGTACTCGACGTGGCGGTTGGCGAAGAAGCCGAGCCACACGAGCGCCGCGAGCGCGAGCAGGGTCGCCGCGACCCAGCCGGTGCCCAGCGGCTCGGTGGTGAGCGGCGAGCGGCGGTAGAAGGCGCGCCGCGACGGGAGCAGCAGGAGCAGCAGCACGGCGAGCACGGCGGCGCTCACGTAGTCGAGCCCCCGGAGCAGCATGAGCGGCACGCCGAGGAACATGAGGATCACGGTGAAGCGCCACGCGCCGCGGAGCCGGCGCTCGAGCCCCCAGGCGAGGAGAATGAGCGCGACGCCGACGATGCTGCCCAGGAAGTGCGAGCCCTCGATCACGGCGAGCGGCAGGAGGTGCGCGATCCCCGCGAGCCGGTGCGGGCTCGCGGGAATCGTCCCCGTGAGGAGCAGGAACGCCCCGCCCACGAAGGTGAGCACCGCGAAGACGTGCGGCGCGAGGGTGCGCGAGAGCCGCCGCACCGGCGCCGGCAGCACCCGTCGCCCCTGCTGGTGCTGCAGGACGCCGAGCAGCGCGGCGGCGGTGAGGAGCGGGAGGAGATAGTAGAGGACGCGGTAGAGGAGCAGCGCCGCCGTCATCGCCGTCGCCGTCGCCGCGCTCGGCCGCAGCAGCAGCACCACCGCCTCGAAGACGCCGATCCCGCCCGGGAGCGGGACGACCTGGGTGACGATCTGCGCGAAGAGGAACGTGGTGAGGAAGTGCAGGTACGGCACCGGCCCCGCCGCGAGAAGGAGGGCGTAGAGCGCGCCCGAGCTCAGCACCCAGTCGGCCGAGGAGACGGCGAGCTGGCGGACGAGGAAGCCCACCGACGGGATCTCGAGCTTCCAGCGCCAGAGCCGCAGCGTCCCCACCCCCCGCCACCCGGCGACGAGCACGCCCGCGACGATACAGAGGAAGAGCACGCCCACCGGCCGCAGATTCGCGAGCGGCAGATGCAGCCCCGGCGGGATCCGCACCGGCGAGAAGAGGAACGCGACACCCGCCACGGTGAAGAGCCCGAGCGCGTAGGTGACGACGTTCACCGCCGCCACGGCGGCCGTCTCCGCCGGCGAGAGGCCGATCCCGGCGAAGAGCCGCACCCGCAGCCCGCCCCCCGTGAGGATGGAGACCGGCGCGCTCTGGCTCACCGCCCAGCTGATGAACGACGGGAGCCACATCTGCGCGAGCGGCACCGGCCGCTCGACGAGCCGCAGCGACAGATAGTCGTAGCCCACCAGCGCCGCGTAGCCCAGCGCCGTGACGACGAGCGCGGCGACGAGATACGCCGGGCCGATCTCGCCCACCGCGCCGAGCACGTCGCCGAGGTCGTACTGCGTGAGCACCTTCCGCAGCACGACGAGCGCGACGGCGAAGAGCACGACGTCGAGCGCGAGCGAGAGCGCGCGCCGCGTCCCGCTCGGCCGGCGCTCCGGTGCCGCCGCCGCCACCGGCTAGCGCACGTCGAACATGTAGCTGTTCATGTACTGGATCGTGGCCTCGTGTTCGCGCACCTGGAAGGCGAGCACGTCGCCGATGCTCACCATCCCCTGCAGCCCCTGGCCGCCGGCGACGGGGAGGTGGCGGATGCGGTGCGTGGTCATGATGGCGGCGCACTCGTCGAGGCTCGTCTCGGGCACGCAGGTGAGGACCGGGCTCGTCATCACCTCGCGCACCGGGGTCGCCGCCGGGTCGCGGCCCGCGGCCACCACGCGCCGCAGGATGTCGCGCTCGGTGAAGATGCCGGCGAGCGTGTCGCCCTCGAGAACGAGGAGGCTGCCGATGCGGCGGTCGTTCATCTGCTGCGCGGCGGCGAGGGCGGAGGCGGTGGGGGCGATCGACGCCAGCTCGCCCCCCTTGTGGAGGAGGAGATCGCGGACGGTAGGCATGGGCCGCTCCGGAAGGAGGTCGTCCTCCTAAATAACGGCCCCGGGCGGCGCCGGTCGAGAGACCCCCGCGGCCGTGCGGCTGCTCGCCGGCTCGCTCGCGGGCTCCCAGGGGCACCCGCCCGCGGGGAACCCGGTCACCAGGCCGTAGACGAACGAGGGAATGCAGAAGTCGGTCGTGGCGGGGACGAGCGCGGCCGCGACCAGCCCCAGCCCCAGCCCGGTGCCGAGTCGCGGCCGGCCGCGATGGAACGCGAGCCCGTTGCCGGTGAGCCACACCGCGGCCGTCGCGCACGCGATCCGGCGCGGCGTGCCGTAGGGCGGCAGCGCGGGCGTGCGGAGCCACGGCCGCAGCAGCCGGTCGTAGACGAGGGTCTCGAACGGATGCCGTGTTCGCGCCGCGCCGAGCGCGGCCACCGGCACCAGTGCCCAGAGCAGCGCCGGCGAGCGCAGCGCGGTCCCGACCGCCGTCCAGGCGGCGCAGAGCGCCGGGGCGAAGCGGAACCACGGGGCGAACGCGGGCGCCTCGGGCGCATCGAGCCCCTTCACCCCCTGCATCGCGAGCCGGCGACGCGTGGTGGGCGGGAGCGGGGCCGCGCGCGGCGGCGCGGGTGTCACCTGTGCGGCAGCCGTCATCGGGCACCTCCTGTGTGCTCGCCCGATGCTCGCCCAATGTAGGAAGCGCCGCGGCGCGGACAAGCAGGCCGCCACGTTCGTCGCTCAGGACGGGGCGGCCGGGGCCTCGAGCCGGTAGAGCAGGAAGTCCCCGATCGGCCGGTAGCCGATGCGCGCGTAAATCGCGTTCGAGGTCGGGTTGGCGAGATCGGTGAAGAGGACGCATCTCCCGGCCCCCGCGGCCAGCTCCCGACGGCTCAGCGCGGCGACGAGTCCCGTCGCCCAGCCGCGGCCGCGCTCGGCGGGCGGCGTGTAGACGGCGTTGACGGTCACGGTGCGCCCGGTGCGGCGCGCGGTCGCGGCCATCGCGCGCGGCCGCGCCGCCTCCTCCCAGAGCCATACCTCCCCCGCCCCGACGCGCCGCTCCACCTGACGCCGCACGCGCTCCGGCTCCGCCTCGCCTTCCACCTCGCGGCCGAAGCCGATCGCCCACTCGACCACGAGCGGCAGGTCCCCGCGCTCGGCCCGGCGCATCCGCCCCGCCGGCTCGGCCACCGGGGCGACCGCGGCCAGCGCGTGCAGCCGCTGCCGCATCGCGAGCCGGGCCTCCCGCCCCGCCACGGCCGCCCACGCGGAGGCGAACCCCGCCGCGAACGCCGGCGCCAGCGCGGCGGCGAGGTGGATCGCCTCGGGCACGCGTCCGGCCGCCGCGAGGTCGCCCGCGACGAGCTCGAACGCCGGCCCCACCGCGGGGTCCGGCTCCTTCCCGGGCGCGACGAGCAGCAGCGGAAAGGGCGGCTCCTGGTAGGCGACGACTCGGATCGCCCCGGCACCCGCGCCGGCGGCTCCCTCGCGCACCACGGCGAAGTAGCCATCGGGCGCTTCGGCCAGGGGCGCCGCATCCGCGCGGGCGAGCGCGGCACCGAGGAGGAGACTGTGCCGCGCCTCGTCGGCGAGGTCGCGGGCGAGGACGTCGCGCGTCTCGGCCAGGAGCGCGGCGGCGCCAGGAAGGCGGACGAGGTGCAGGCGCGACATGCCCCAATATGCATCGGCGCGATGCCCCGCCGTGTCGGCGTTGCCGCCGGGCGCGTCCCGGATACCTTTGGAAAGCAGCCCCTCCCGCCTCCCCCGACGAGGGTCGTGATGACCAGCCTGTCCGATCCGCCCGGCGCCCCGGGCCTCGCGCCCTCGGGCCACGTGGACACCTTCTGCCGCGACAGCCTCCCGCCCCGGGAGCTGTGGCCCGAGCTGCGCTTCGACCGGATCCCCGAGCTCGCCGCCTACCCCGCCCGCCTCAACTGCGCCGCGGAGCTGCTCGACCGCGTCGTCGCGCGCGGCGACGGCGCGCGCACGGTCTTCCGCTGCCGCGACGGCGACTGGACCTACGCCGAGCTCGCGCGCACGGTGAACCGGCTCGCCCGCGTCCTGGTCGAGGACCTCGGGCTGGTGCCCGGCAACCGCGTGCTGCTGCGCGGCTACAACTCGCCGATGCTCGCCGCCTGCTGGTTCGCGGTGCTCAAGGCCGGCGGCGTGGTGGTGACGACGATGCCGCTCCTGCGCGCCCGCGAGCTCACCTTCACCGCCGACAAGGCGCACATCGCCCTCGCCCTCTGCGACGCGCGGCTCGCCGCCGAGTGCAGCGAGGCGATGGCGACGACCGCGGCGGGCCGGCCGCGCAAGGGCGCGCACGTCGTCCTCTGGAACGACGGCGGGAGCGCCGACGGGCTCGAGGCCCTGATGGCCGGGAAGCCCGACACCTTCGACGCCTGCGACACCGCGGCCGACGACGTCGCCCTCATCGCCTTCACCTCCGGCACCACCGGCCAGGGGAAGGGGACGATGCACTTCCACCGCGACGTCCTCGCCATCTGCGACTGCTTCCCGCCGTACGTGCTCCAGGCCGAGCCCGATGACGTCTTCATCGGCAGTCCGCCCTTCGCCTTCACCTTCGGGCTCGGCGGGATCCTCCTCTTCCCGATGCGGATCGGCGCCGCCACGGTGCTCCTCGAGCAGGCCTCGCCGCCGCACCTCGTCAAGGCGATCGAGGAGTTCCGCGCCACCGTCTGCTTCACCGCCCCCACCGCCTACCGCGCCATGCTGGCGCTGCTCCCGCAGCACGACCTCTCGAGTCTCAGGAAGTGCGTGAGCGCGGGCGAGACGCTCCCCCAGCCCACCTTCGAGGCGTGGGAGCGGGCGACGGGGGTGCGCATCATCGACGGGATCGGCTCGACCGAGATGCTCCACATCTTCATCAGCGCGAGCGGCGCCGCGATCCGCCCGGGCGCCACGGGGACGGTCGTCCCCGGCTACGAGGCGATGGTGGTGGACGAGCAGATGCGCCCGGTGCCCGACGGCACGATCGGCCGGCTCGCGGTGCGCGGGCCCACCGGGTGCCGCTACCTCCACAACGTCGAGCGCCAGCGCGCCTACGTGCACGAGGGCTGGAACCTCACCGGCGACTCCTACGTGCGCGACGCCGACGGGTACTTCTGGTACCAGGCCCGCACCGACGACATGATCATCAGCGCCGGCAACAACATCTCCGGCCCCGAGGTCGAGAGCGTGCTGCTCGAGCACCCCGCGGTGCAGGAGTGCGGCGTCGTCGGCGTGCCCGACGAGGAGCGCGGGCAGATCGTCAAGGCGTTCGTCGTCGTGAAGGCCGACGCCACGGCCGGCCACGAGCTGGCGAAGGAGCTGCAGGACTTCGTGAAGCGCGTGATCGCGCCCTACAAGTACCCGCGCCGCATCCAGTTCGTCGAGCAGCTCCCGCGCACCGCCACCGGCAAGCTGCAGCGCTACCGGCTGCGGGAGCTCGGCTGATGGAGCATTCGTGATGGAGACGCTGCAGCCCGAGGGGTGGGCCGCGCCGCAGGGCTACGCCAACGGCGTCGCCGCGGAAGGCCGCATCATCGCCGTGGCGGGCCAGGTGGGCTGGAACCCCGCGACGGGCGAGTTCGAGACCGACGACCTCGCCGCGCAGACGCGCCAGGCACTCGAAAATGTCGTCGCCGTGCTGCGCGCCGGCGGCGCGGGCCCCGAGCACCTCGTGCGCACCACCTGGTACGTCACCAGCCGGGACGCCTACCTCGCCGCCCGCCGCGAGATCGGCGCCGCCTGGCGCGAGGTCATCGGCCGGCACTACCCCGCGATGTCGCTCGTCGTGGTGGCGGACCTGCTGGAACCGCGCGCCCGCGTGGAGATCGAGGCCACGGCGGTGGTGCCGCATGCCTGAGCCCGTCATCGTCGATGCCGTGCGCACCCCGGTCGGCCGCTACGGCGGCGCGCTCGCGCGGGTGCGGCCCGACGACCTCGCCGCGCTCGTCATCCGCGCCCTCGTCGAGCGGACCGGCATCGATCCCGCCCGGATCGAGGACGTGATCCTCGGCTGCACCAATCAGGCGGGCGAGGACGCGCGCAACGTGGGCCGCAACGCGGCGCTGCTCGCCGGGCTGCCGGTGAGCGTGGCGGGCCAGACGGTGAACCGCCTCTGCGGCTCGGGGCTCCAGGCGGTGGCGAGCGCCGCCCAGGCGATCCGCGCGGGCGAGGGCGACTGCTTCGTCGCCGGCGGCGTGGAGAGCATGTCGCGCGCGCCCTGGGTCACGCTCAAGCCCGAGGAGGCGTTCCCGCGCGGCGCGCCCGCCACCGCCGACACGACGATCGGCTGGCGCTTCACCAACCCGCGCTTCCCCGCCGAGTGGACGATCTCGATGGGCGAGACCGCGGAGCTGGTCGCCGCGAGCTACGGCGTCGCGCGCTACGCCCAGGACGCCTTCGCGCTCGAGAGCCAGCGCCGCGCGGCGTGCGCGCAGGCGGAGGACCGCTTCCACGACGAGATCGTCCCCGTCCCGGTCACGGACGCGAAGGGCCGCACGACGCTCGTCACGCGCGACGAGCACCCGCGCCCCGACGTCACCCTCGAGGCGCTCGCGCGGCTCCGGCCCGCGTTCCAGGCGGGCGGCAGCGTCACCGCGGGGAGCGCGAGCGGGATCAACGACGGCGCGAGCGCGCTCCTCGTCATGGAGGCGGCCGCCGCGCGCGCCGCCGGCCTGACGCCGATGGCGCGCGTCCTCGCGAGCGCGGTCGCGGGGGTGAGCCCCGAGGTGATGGGGATCGGCCCGGTGCCCGCCGTCCGGAAGGCGCTCGCGCGCGCGGGGCTCACGAAGGACGACCTCGACCTCGTCGAGCTCAACGAGGCGTTCGCCGCCCAGGCGCTCGCCTGCATCCGCGAGCTCGAGCTCGACCCCGACCGCGTCAACGTGAACGGCGGCGCGATCTCGCTGGGCCACCCGCTGGGCTCGAGCGGCGCGCGCATCATGACGACGCTCGTGCACGAGCTCCGCCGCCGCGGGGCGCGGCGCGGGCTCGCGACGATGTGCATCGGCGTGGGCCAGGGGATCGCGGTGGTCGTGGAACGGGTGGAGGCGTGATGGCCGAGATCCACCGCATCGCCGTGATCGGCGCGGGCACGATGGGCGCCGGGATCGGGCAGGTGGCGGCCGCGGCGGGCTACGACGTCGTGGTGGCCGACACGCGCTCGCGCGCGCTCGCCGAGGCGCGCGAGCGCGCGGCCGACGGGCTCGCCAGGGGCGTCGCCAAGGGGAAGCTCACCCGCGAGGAGGCCGACGCCGCGCTCGGTCGCTTCGGCGTCGCGGGCGACGTGGCCGAGGCGGCGAGCACGGCCGACCTCGTCGTCGAGGCGATCCCCGAGAGCCTCGAGCTCAAGCGCGAGCTCTTCGCCGTGCTCGACCTCGCGGCGCCGCCGCACGCCGTCCTCGCGAGCAACACGAGCAGCCTCTCGATCACGGCGATCGCCGAGGCGACGCGGCGGCCGGCGCAGGTGCTGGGGATGCACTTCTTCAACCCCGTCCCCGCGATGCGCCTCGTCGAGCTGGTGCGGGGCCAGGAAACGAGCGACGCCACGCTCGCCGCGGCGCGCGCGGTCGTCGAGCGGCTCGGCAAGACGCCGATCGTCGTGAAGGACATGCCCGGCTTCGCCACCAGCCGGCTCGGGATCGTCCTCGGCCTCGAGGCGATCCGCATGCTCGAGCAGGGGGTGGCGAGCGCGGAGGACATCGACCGCGCCATGGAGCTCGGCTACAACCACCCGATGGGCCCGCTCCGCCTCGGCGACCTCGTCGGCCTCGACGTGCGGCTCGCGATCGCCGACCACCTGCACGCCACCCTCAAGGACGACACCTACCGCGCCCCCGAGCTCCTGCGGCGCATGGTGGCCGAGGGCAGGCTGGGCCGGAAGACGGGCGAGGGATTCTACCGCTGGGAGGAGACCCGATGACCACCCGGTACAACCGCAAGCCGAAGCGGAAGGCGAAGGCGGCGAAGCAGCAGGAGATCGGCCTCGGCGTCGTGCTCGCCATCGGCGTGCTCGCGCTGCTGCTCGTCTATGCGATCACGCGGTTCTTCACGTGATGGCCCTCCGGCTCCGGCGCCCGAGTCGGCCCCTGAAGGGGCCACTCGGCCTGAGGCCCCTGAAGGGCCCTGCGGTGGCGGAGGTATCACGCTGCGCTGCGGACGCTCGGGTGCGCACGGCGGGCGGCTGCCGCGGAGAGCCCTTGAGGGCTCTCAGGCCGAGTGGCCCCTTCAGGGGCCGGCCTGACGCCGAGCGCCCGCGCCGCGCCGAGCGCCCGCGCCGCGCCGAGCTACCGCGCCGCGCCGAGCGCCGAGGGCCGATGACGGCGGCGGCATGAGCCTCCGGTCGCTCCGTCTCGCCGACGTCGCGCTCGCCTGGGTCGAGCGCGGCGCGGGCGAGCCGGTCGTCCTCGTGCACGGCGGGGGCGCCTCGCTGCGCTACTGGGACGCGCAGCTCGATGCCTTCGCCGAGCGCTACCGCGTCGTCGCCTACAGCCGCCGCTACGCGCCGCCGAACGACAACGCGCCGTTCGCCCCGGACTACAACGCCCGCACCGACGCGCGCGACCTCGCTGCGCTCATCGAGGCGCTCGACCTCGCCCCCGTGCACCTCGTCGCCCACTCGATCGGGGCGGTGGCGGCGCTCCACGTCGCGACCGAGCGGCCCGCGCTCGTGCGCACGCTCGTCGTGGCGGAGCCGCCGGTGCTGCGCTGGACCCGCGACTCGGAGGCGGGCGAAGCGGCGTGGCAGCGCTTCATGGCGCGCATGTGGCGGCCCGCGGCGGACGCGTTCCGCGCGGGCGACGTGGCGGGGGCGATGCGCGTCATCACCGACTCGTTCGCGGGCGAGGGGACCTTCGACCGCGTCTCCGAGCGCTCCCGCGTCCGACTCCTCGCCGGCGCGCCCGACTGGGCGGCGTTCACGCTCTCGACGGCCCCCTTCCCCATGCTCGAGCGCGACGCGGTGCGGCGGCTCCCGATGCCGGTGATGCTGATGAGCGCCGAGCGCACGGTGGAGACGCACCGGCTGGTGGACGCCGAGCTCGCGCGGCTCCTGCCGCACGCCGAGCACGTGGTGATTCCCGCCGCGACGCACGACATGTGGCTCGATGCGCCCCTCATCTGCCGCGCGGCGACGCTCGACTTCCTCCAGCGGCACGCGACCGTGCCGGAGTCCGCGCGCGCATGATGGCCCATCGCTACCTCGCCCTGGGCGACAGCTACACGATCGGCGAGGGCGTCGCCGAGCCGGGCCGCTGG
Source organism: Gemmatimonadales bacterium (assembly GCA_035760645.1). Lineage (GTDB taxonomy): Bacteria > Gemmatimonadota > Gemmatimonadetes > Gemmatimonadales > GWC2-71-9 > DASSTY01. Next base: position 395 of record DASTSO010000054.1, on the reverse strand, counting down.
CCGGTGCAGCTCGCCGCGCTCCTCCGCGCGCGCGGTATCGCGATCGGCAGCCCCGAGATCGTCGCGCAGACCGGCTGGACCACCGACGAGCTGGCCGACGCGATGGACGCCGCCGAGCCCCCGCTCGCCGGGCCGTACGACCTGGTGAGCCTCCTCATCGGCGTGAACAACCAGTACCGCCGCCGCCCGCTCGAGGAGTACGCGGCGCAGTTCGCGGGGCTGCTCGACCGCGCGGTCGTCCTCGCCGACGACGCGCCCGGGCGCGTGCTCGTCGTCGCGATCCCCGACTGGAGCGTCACCCCGTTCGCCGACGGCGACGACCGCGGCCGCCGCGCGATCGCGGCGGCGATCGACGCCTTCAACGCCGTGAACCGCGCCGCGGCCGAGCGGGCGGG
>DASTSO010000053.1:0-9396 GCA_035760645.1 Gemmatimonadales bacterium | reverse complement strand
GCTGCACCAGGTGGCGACGAGCGCCGCCGGCGCGACGACGTGCGGCCTGCGCGAGAGCGGCGCCGCGTACTGCTGGGGCGCGAACGACTTCGGCCAGCTCGGCAGCGGCCTGAACGGGTCCAGGCTCGAGCCGACCGCGGTGGGCCGCGGCCGCGGCTTCACCGCGATCGCCGTCGGCGCCGCGCACGTCTGCGCGCTCGACGCCGCGGGGCCGGCGCTCTGCTGGGGCCGCAACCTCGCCGGCGCCCTCGGCCGCGGCGATACCACCGCGGCGGCCACCTGCCCGGCGGACGCGACGGCGCACGAGGCCTGCGCCGTGCCCGAGGAAGTGGCCGGCGGCCTCCGCTTCCAGGCGGTCGGTGCCGGAGCCGACTTCACCTGCGGGCTCACCACCGACGCGCGCGTCCACTGCTGGGGCGAGGACTTCTTCGGCCAGCTCGGCGTCGCCGACACCACCCTCCTCGCGTGCCCCGCGGGCGGGCGCTGCAGCGTGACGCCGCTCGCCGTCGCCTTCCCCGACACGCTCCGGCTCGCGGCGCTCGCCGTCGGCTCGGCCCACGCCTGCGCGCTCGACGCGGCGGGGGCGGCCTGGTGCTGGGGGCGGCAGGGCGGGGTGCAGGGCGGCGCGCGCGCGCCCGCGGCGGCACCCGCGGCCGTGGGCGGCGGCGTCGCCTTCGCGCAGCTCGCAGCCGGGAGCGGCACCTGCGCCCTCACCGCGGCGGGCGCCGCCTATTGCTGGGGCGCGGACGCGGCCGACACCGTGCCGCGGCCGGTGGCGAGTCCCTACAGCTTCCGCTCGATCGCCGTGGGCGCGGGCGAGGCGTGCGCCCTCACCGCCACGGGAGCGGCATTCTGCTGGGCGCTCGCCGACCTCGCGCCGGCGCAGGTCCCCGCGCGGCTCGTCTTCGAGCGGCTCTCGGTGGGCGCGGGATATCGCTGCGGCGAGGTGCCGGGGATCGGGGCCTACTGCTGGGGCCGCAACGACGCGGGCCAGCTCGGCGACGGCACCCGTGCCGTCCGCGCCGAGCCGGCGTTCGTCGCCGGGCAGTACTGACGGCGGGCGGGCGCGCCGGCCTCCGGCGCGCCCGCCCTCGCATTGTGCGCCCGATCCTGCGAGACTTCCCCCGTCTCCAAACCAGGGTGTGCAGTGCCGTTCAGCAGCTTTCATCTCGACCGCGATCTCCTCCGGGGCATCAAGGAGCTCGGCTTCGTCCGCCCCACGCCGATCCAGGCCGACGCCATGCCGCCCGCGCTCGCCGGGCGCGACGTGCTCGCGTGCGCCGCGACGGGGAGCGGCAAGACCGCCGCGTTCCTCCTCCCCATCCTCCAGCAGCTGCTCGCGAAGCCGCGCGGCACCACTCGCGCGCTCGTCGTGACGCCGACGCGCGAGCTCGCCGCGCAGATCCTCGAGCAGTGCAACGCGCTCGCGATGCACACGCCGCTCACCGCGGCCGCCGTCTTCGGCGGCGTGAGCCCGGGGCCGCAGGAGCACGCCTTCCGCAGCGGCGTGGACGTCCTGATCGCCACGCCCGGCCGGCTCCTCGACCATCTCAAGCAGCCCTACGCGAAGCTCGACCGGCTCGAGCACCTCGTCCTCGACGAGGCCGACCGGATGCTCGACATGGGCTTCCTCCCCGACATCAAGCGCATCCTGACGCACCTGCCGGCGCGCCGGCAGACGCTCTTCTTCAGCGCCACGATGCCGGCGCCGATCCTCGAGCTGACGCGCGCGATGCTGCACGACCCCGCGCGCATCAACCTCGAGCGCACCGCCGCGCCGGCGACCGGGATCACGCAGGCGGTCTACCCGGTGGCGCAGGACCTGAAGTCGGCGCTGCTCCTGACGCTCCTCGAGCGCGGGCAGATCAACGAGGCGCTCGTCTTCACGCGCACCAAGCACCGCACCAACCGCCTCGCCGAGCTGCTCGCGAAGCACGGCATCTCGTGCGAGCGGCTGCACGGCAACCGCTCGCAGCCGCAGCGCACCGCGGCGCTCGCGGGCTTCAAGAACGGCACCATCCGCGTGCTCGTCGCCACCGACATCGCGGCGCGCGGCATCGACGTCGAGGCGCTGGGCCACGTCGTCAACTTCGACGTCCCGCTCGTGCCCGAGGACTACATCCACCGCGTCGGCCGCACCGGCCGGGCGGAGGCGACGGGCGACGCCTTCACCTTCGTCTCGCCGGAGGAGGAGGGCGACCTCAAGCAGATCGAGCGCGCCATCGGCCGCCGGCTGCCGCGGGTGACGGTGCCCGACTTCGACTACCGGGCGCGGCCCGCCGAGCCGCTCGAGCGGCCGCGCGGCGAGCGCATCGCCGAGATCCGGGCGCGCAAGGCGGAGGAGCGCAAGCGCGCCGCCGAGAAGGCCGTGCGGCGCGCGGCGCACCAGGCGCAGGAGGAGGCGCGCGCCGCGGCCAAGTCCGCGAAGCCCGCGCCGCCGCGCCCGGGGGCGGCGCAGCCCAGAGGCGAGGGCGGCGGCGGCGGCGCGCGCCGGCGCCGCCGGGGCGGAGGAGGTGGAGGCGGACGGGGCGGTGGGGGCCCCCGCGCGTGAGCCGGCCGTAACCCTCACCGAACGCACAGGGGCGACCGATCGGTCGCCCCTGTGCGTTCCTCCTGCCTCCTCCCCCTACCTCCCGCCCGCCCGTCCTCCCGACTCGTCCGCCCGCGTCCCGCTCGCCAGCAGCCGCTCGGTGAAGTCGAGCCGCTCCTGCGTCTCGGCGAGCTCCTGGCGCACGGTGTCCATCTCCTGCTCCAGCGCGGCGAGGCGCTCCTGCAGCTCCGGGCCGCTCGGCCCGCCCTCGGCGGCGCTGCCGAGCGCCTTGTAGCGCGCCACCTTGACCATGGTGTGGCTGACGATCCCCAGCACCGGGATCGCGAGGGCGAGGATCGGGATCAGCAGGGCGAGCGCGCCGTGGTCCATGGGAGCCCCAAGGATTGGTGGAAGGGAACAGCGCCGGGGGGCCGGCTCTCTGGTCGGCTCGATGTCCGTTTCCTATAGTATAACCGCCTCGCGTCCCGCCTTCGCGCGAGGTCTCCTCCCCCGACCCTTCAGCAGGGAGACTCCGCATGCCCCCGACCGCACTCCGGCCCCGGCGCCTCGCCCTGGCCTGCGCCCTCGCCCTCGCCTTCGCCGCCTGCAGCGGCGACCGCACCGATCCCACCGCGCCGGACGCCGTGAGCGCCGCGCGCGGCGGCGCGCCGGGGCCCGACCTCCGCGCCGCCATCGCCGCGCAGGAGCGCGCCACCGGGCGCCTGCTGCAGAACGACGGCGTCGCCGGCACCGCCGTCGGCCTCACCGCCGATGGCCGCCCGGCGGTGAAGATCTTCGCCACGCACGGCGCCGTGGGGGGGCTGCCGCGCGCGCTCGACGGGATCCCCGTGGTGGTCGAGGTGACGGGGCCGTTCCGCGCCGAGCTGCCGCGGGCGGAGGGGAAGGGCGGCGCCCCCGCGAAGAAGCCGGGCGGTGGCGGCGGCAGCGCCAATCCCACGAGCCGCTTCGCGCGCCCCGTGCCGATCGGCGTCTCCACCGGCAACGTCGGCGAGTGCTCGGCCGGCACCATCGGCGCGCGCGTCAAGCGCGGCAGCAGCTACTACGCGCTCAGCAACAACCACGTCTTCGCGCTCGAGAACACGGCACAGCTCGGCAGCCAGATCCTGCAGCCCGGCCGCTACGACACCAACTGCGCCTGGAGCACGGCCGACGTCATCGGCACGCTCGCGAAGTTCGTCCCGATCTCCTTCGGCAGCGACAACGAAGTCGACGCGGCGCTCGCCTCGGTGACGACCGCCACCGTCGGCAACGCCACCTTCTCGGGGGGCTACGGCGTGCCGGGCTCGACGCCGGTCGCCGCCAGCGTCGGCCTCGCGGTGCAGAAGTGCGGCCGCACGACCAAGTGCACCACCGGCACCGTGTCGGCCGTCAACGCGACGATCAACGTGCAGTACTCCGCGGGCGTCGCCCGCTTCGTCCATCAGGTCGTCGTCTCGGGGAACAAGGGCTCGTTCAGCCGCGCCGGCGATTCGGGCTCGCTCATCGTCACGAACACCGCCGCCGCCGCGCCGGTCGCGCTGCTCTTCGCCGGCAGCAACACCTCGACGATCGGCAACCCGATCGGCACGGTGCTCTCGAAGCTCGGCGTCGGCATCGACGGCAAGTGAGCAAGTGAGCAAGTGAGCCGGACGTGAGTCGTCCATGATCCGTCGCGCCGCGCTCGTGGCCCTGCTCCTCGCGGGCGCCGCGGGCGCGGCGTGCTCCCGCACCCCCGAGCGCCCCGTGCCGCCCTCGTCCCGCCCGCCCGCGTCGCCGCCGCCGATCGCCGACGTGCTGCGCCGCCACACCGATCGGCTCATGGCCCTCCCCGGCGTCGTCGGTGTCGGCGAGGGCGCGCGCGACGGCCGCCCCACCGTGCACGTCATGGTCGTGCGCCGCACCCCCGAGCTCGAGCGCGCGCTCCCCGACTCGCTCGAGGGCTACGCCGTCGAGGTGGTGGAGACGGGGGTGATCCGGGCGCAGGACTCGTGAGTGATTGCCCGGCCCCGTGCCGGGCCGCGTTATATTCCGCGGCACCCCCGCCACGCTCTCCACCCTCGAGGCCATGCTCGACTCGCGTCTCCGTTCGACCCGGCGACTCCGGCGCGGTGCGGCCGTGCTCGCGCGTCTCCGTACCGGCGGTCTCCTCGCGCTCGCGGCCTTCGCGCTCGTCGCCGGTGGCTGCAGCGCCGCGGGCGATTCCGGCGGCACCGGCCCGGGCACGCCTCCGGGGACGACTCCCGATACGGATCCGGGCACGGACCCCGGTACGAATCCCGGTACGGAGCCCGGGACGGAGCCCGGGACGGAGCCCGGCACGCAGCCGGGCACGGACCCCGACCCCGACCCCGCTCCTGCGGCCGCGGCTGTGGCCGCGCACGGCGGCGACGGGCAGACCGGCGCTCCCGGTGCGCTGCTCGCCACGGCGCCGTCGGTGACGGTGACCGACGCGAGCGGCCGGCCGGTGGGCGGCGTGACGGTGACGTTCGCCGTCACGGCGGGCGGCGGCACGGCGAGCGGTACCACCGCCACGACCGACGCAGGCGGCATCGCCGCGGTGGGCGGCTGGACCCTGGGCCCCGCGGCGGGCGAGAACACGCTGACGGCGACGGTGGCGGGCGAGGGGATCGCCGGCAATCCGGTGACCTTCCACGCGACGGCGGTGGCCGTGACGCGCACGGTCGCCTTCGGCGACTTCACGCCGGCTCTCGTGAACGGCGTCCCGCACCTCGACGGCCAGGCGAGCGTCACGAACGGCGAGCTCGCGTCCGTCGAGTTCGCGGTCGGCGCCTCGGCCTGGTATCCCGCGACCACCGCGACGCTCCCGGCCGCGTCGGCTCCCGTGCAGGCCGTGATGCGCGCGCTGCCGCTCGGGAGTCACACCGTGCACCTGCGCGCCGCGGCGACCACGGGCGAGAGCGCGAGCGCCGACGTCCCCTACACGCTCGCCGCCACGCAGGCGATGACGCTCTTGCCGCAGCTGCTCCCGACCTTCGGCGGCGCCGCGGAGTACGCGATCACGCGGGCCGAGCTCGCGACGCTGCTCGTGCGCCTCTTCGGCCAGGAGGAGAACGCCAGGCTCCTCGCCGGCGCCCCCTGCTACGTCGACGTCGTGAATCACTGGGCGAACGGCAACGTCTGCATGCTCGAGGCGCTCGCGGAGCAGCGGGGCTTCACGATCGGGATGCCCGACGGTCTCTTCCACCCGGACGACCTCGCCGACACCGGCACCCTGGCGGCCCTGGTCGCGCGCTTCGCCGAGGTGCCGGCCGATGCCGGCGTGAGCTACCCGCTCAACTACATCCAGGCGCTGGACCAGGCCGGCCTCCTCCCGCCCGACCTCGGCGTGGCGCAGCTCGCCGCCGCGGCCGGCGAGCGGACGAACCGGGGCGTGACCGCCGCGCTGCTCTACCAGGCGTGGGTGGTGCGCCGGCTGAAGGGCAGGACGCTCGCGCAGACCTACGTGGACGCCACGCTGCCGGCGTGGTGAGTCGAGACGGGAGCCGCATGGACTTCGACCTCGCCGCCGCCACCGCCGTCCTCGCGCGCACCCCCGCCGCGCTCCGGGCGCTGCTCGCCGGGCTCCCGCCCGCGTGGGCCGCCGCGACCGAGGGGCCCGACACGTGGAGCCCCTTCGACGTCGTCGGCCACCTGATCCACGGCGAGCGCACCGACTGGATCCCGCGCGCGCGGCTCATCCTCGCGCAGGGCGCGGAACGGCGCTTCGCGCCGTTCGACCGCTTCGCGCAGGTCCGCGAGAGCGAGGGGAAGCCGCTCGCTGGGCTGCTCGACGAGTTCGCGCGCCTGCGGGCGGAGAACCTCGCCACGCTCGCGGCGTGGGAGCTCACGGAGGTCGAGCTCGCGCTCGAGGGCGAGCATCCCAGCTTCGGCCCCGTCACGCTCCGGCAGCTCCTCGCCACCTGGGTCGCGCACGACCTCGGCCACCTCGCGCAGATCGCCCGGGTGATGGCGAAGCAGTATCGTGACGCGGTGGGGCCGTGGCGGGCGTTCCTGCCGATTCTGGATCGTTGACACCGCACGGAGCCGAACGGAGCCGATGTCCGAATTTCTCGCGAGCGACCAGCACTTCCGGCACTTCCTCGCCGCCGTCATCCTCCTCGGCCGCGTCGGCGACCTCGCCAGCACCTGGTACGCGACGCCCACGCTGCACCTCGAGGCGAACCCGCTGGTGCGGCGCTTCCGCTGGCGGCTCGGCCTGCTCAGTCTCCTCCTCGCGCTGGTTCCGTACTACAACACCAGCCTCGGCATGGTGGTGGCCGTGCCGTCGCTCCTCGTCACCGCCGGCAACCTCGGCCGCGGCTGGCTCATGCGCGCGCTCGGCGAGGCCGAGTACTGGGCGCTGCTCCTGCGCGCCGCGCGGCAGCACTCCCGGCGCGCGGCGATGGCGAGCGCGCTCGGCGCCGCGGCGTTCTTCGCGCTCGCCGCCGGCCTCCTGCGCCTGCTCTCGAGCCCGGACGAGTGGGGCTACTGGTTCGCCGACGGGATGCTGCTCTACACCGCCGCAGTGCTGGTGCACGGCACCGCGTTCCTGCGGCGGCTGTATCGGGAGGCGGCGGGGGCGGAGGTGGCGGAGGTGGCGGGGCGCGGCTGACATGATCGAGCTCCTCGAAGCCGACATCACCACGCTCGCGGTGGACGCGATCGTCAACGCCGCGAACGAGCGCTTCCGCGGCGGGGGCGGGGTGGACGGCGCGATCCACCGCGCCGCGGGCCCCGGGCTCCTCGCCGAGTGCGAGCGCCACGACCGGCTGCCGACCGGCGAGGCGATCCTCACGCAGGGCTACCGCCTCCCCGCGCGCTACGTGATCCACACCGTGGGCCCCGTGTGGCGCGGCGGCGAGGCGGGCGAGCCCGACCTCCTGCGGCGCGCCCACGAGAGCGTCTTCCGCGTGGCGCGCGAGCGGGGCGACATCCGCACGATCGCCTTCCCGGCGATCTCAACCGGCGTCTACGGCTATCCCAAGCGCGACGCGGCGGCGATCGCGCTCGCGGTGATGCGGCGCTATGAGGCGGAGTTCGAGCGCATCGTCGCCTGCTTCATGCGAGGGGACGAGTCGGTGGCGCACTATCGGGCGCTGCTGGGCCGCGACTGACGCGGCCGCCGAGGACTTCCCCTGGGGCCACCGCGCGCTCAAGGTGCGCGGCAAGGCGTTCGTCTTCCTGAGCCGCGAGGCGGGCCTCGGCCTCTCGGTGAAGCTCCCCTCGTCGTGCCACGTCGCGCCGGATCTGCCGTTCGCCGAGCCGACCGGCTACGGGCTGGGCCGCAGCGGCTGGCGGCGCGGCTCCCGCAGGGGTAGAGCTTTCATCGATGGCGATATCGTAGTACGTTTGTCTCATCGATGGAGGCGCCGATGAACACCGTCACGATCTCGCCCAAGTTCCAGGTCGTCATCCCCCGCTCCGCGCGCGAGCGGCTCGGCCTCGCGCCGGGCCAGCAGGTGCAGGCCCTGGTCTACCAGAACCGCATCGAGCTCATCCCGGTGCGGCCGATGCGGGCCATGCGCGGCTTTCTGCGCGGGATCGACACCACGGTCGAGCGCGACGCCGACCGCGCCTGAGCCATTCACATGGCTCCGCCGCGTCGTCGCGCCGCCCCGGCCGGTCCCAACGTCGTCGACAGCTCCGCCTGGCTCGAGTACTTCGCCGACGGGCCGAACGCCGAGCACTTCGCGCCGGCGATCGAGGCCACCGGCGAGCTCGTCGTCCCCGCTATCACGATCCTCGAGGTCTTCAAGCGCGTCGCCCAGCAGCGCGGGGAGGACGCGGCGCTCCAGGCCGTGGCCCTGATGGAGCAGGGGCAGGTGGTGCCGCTCGACGGGCCGCTCGCGCTCGCCGCCGCGAAGCTCGGGCTCGACCACCGGCTGCCGCTGGCCGACAGCATCATCCTGGCGACAGCGCGGGAGGCGGGCGCCGTGGTGTGGACCCAGGATGCTGATTTCGAGGACCTGCCGGGCGTGCGATACTACCCGAGGCGGGTCTCCTGAGCCCACGACCCGTGGCCACCCCCGTAGCGCCCTCCGGAGCACCTCATGCACCATCCGTCGCCGGCCGCGTAGCGCGGGCACGAAAACACCGAGGGCCGGCAACCACCACGGTTGCCGGCCCTCGGTGTTTCCGGTCCTGCGCATGCTTCACGCCGCCGGCTTCACCTCCGCGCCGCCGTGCGGCCGCGGCTCCGCGTCCAGCCGCCGGAGGCGCTGCCACGCGGTGCGCAGCGCGACGTCCTCGCTGAAGCGGTAGAGATTGAGCCCGTCGAGCAGCGCGACGATCTGCATCAGCCGGCGGGCGGCGGCCTTGAGCTCCTCGCGCGCGACCACGTGATCGTGGCGCGCGTCGGCCGACTCCGCCAGCGACGCCGCGAAGCGGTCCACGGCGGCGGCGAGGTCGTCGAGCAGCTGCCCCGCCAGCCCGTAGCGCGCGAGTCGGCGCGCGAGTCGGCCCCTGAAGGGGCCACTCGGCCTGAGGCCCCTGAAGGGCCCTCCGAGGCAGCCACGCTCCCTGCCCACACGAAGTGCGACACTCCCGCCGCGGAGCTGCGCGCCCGCCGAGGGCCCTTCAGGGGCCTCAGGCCGAGTGGCGGCTTCAGCCGCCGGCCAGAGCGCCGCCGGCCAGAGCGCCGCCCGCCGGAGCGCCGCCCGCCGGAGCGCCGCCCGCAGCCGCCGACTCGTAGCCGCCGGCCCGAGCCCCGCGCCGTTTACCCCGTCCCCCGAATCCCCTAGCTTGGGCCTCGTGCCCCCCGCGCCTCCCGCCGCCCTCGCCGCGGCCCTCCGGGGTCGCTACACGCTCGAGCGCGAGCTCGGCCGCGGGGGGATGGCCACGGTCTGGCTGGCCGAGGACCTGCGGCA
>DASTSO010000052.1:0-4356 GCA_035760645.1 Gemmatimonadales bacterium | reverse complement strand
TCGTGCTCGGCGTTCCACACCTCGCCGCCGTTCTCGACGTCGCCGCGGTAGAGGCGGAAGAGGGTGACGTCGCCGACGTGCGGCTCGCTGATCGTCTTGAAGACGTGGCCCAGGAGAGGTACATCCGCCGGCGCGCCCTCGGGGAGCGGCGCCTCGAGCGGCGTCGGGAAGAGCTCGACCATCTTCTTGAGGAGCGCGCGCATCCCGTACGTGAGCTCGGCGCTCCCGCAGAAGAGCGGCACGATCGCGCCCTCCAGCATCCCGCGCTTCATCGCGAGGATCACCTCCTCGCGCGAGATCTCCTCGCCGCCGAGGTAGCGCTCGATGAGCGTGTCGTCGGTGCTCGCGACGGTCTCGATCAGTTGCTCGGTGTACTGCTTGAAGCGCGCCTCGTACTCGGGCGGGACGGGGACGACGTCGTACTCGCCGCTCTTGGTGCCCTTCTTGTAGAAGTGGCAGTGGCCGCTGAAGAGGTTGATGATGCCGTGGAAGTCGCGGCCGTCGCCGACGGGGATCTCCACCGGTACCACCTTGGGCGTCAGGTGCGCCCGCACGTCCTCGAACACCCGCTCGAAGTCGGCGTTCTCCTTGTCCATCTGGGAGACGAAGAGGAGGCGCGGGAGGTGGAGCCGGTCGCACAGCTCCCAGACCTTCTCGGTGCCGACCTCGACGCCGGCGGTGCCGCTGAGGACGACGACGACGGCGTCGGCCGCCGAGACGCCGGTGACGACCTCGCCGAAGTAGTCGAGGAAGCCCGGGGTGTCGACGAGGTTGATCTTCGTGTCGAGCCACTCGGCGCAGGCGACGCCGAGCTGGATGGAGTGCTGCCGTTCGATCTCGTCGGGGGAGTAGTCGGTGAGCGTCGTGCCGTCCTTGATGCCGCCGTGCCGCCTGCTGCTGCCGGCCACGAACGCGAGGGCGTCGACGAGAGTCGTCTTGCCGCTGGCGCCGTGGCCGACGAACGCGACGTTCCGGATCGCGTCGGAGCCATAGACCCGCATGGGCCCCACCTCCTTGGGAATGGGTGATTCCACAGTGGGAAGGGTGGGGGCGTTTGTCAAATCGGGCGGTCGGGTCGCCCACCCGCGGTCATTGCGAGCCCGCGCAGCGGGCGTGGCAATCCCCCCGCGTCCGCACGGGGCCCGCGACGTCCCGCGGCATGCGGGCGCCCGCATCGCGCGTGATGATGAGAGAGGACGCGGGCGCGTCGTTTCGTCCCCGGGCTCACGCCCGGGGCTACTAACAGCTGCCGCCCCTGCGGGGCTGGCCTCCGTGGGGATTGGGAGCTCCGTGTGTCGGCCCGTGGGCCTGGCGCACGGAGCTCCGCGTGGTATCGGCGGCGAGCCCCGCAGGGGCGGCAGCTTTTGTAGCCCCGGGCGTGAGCCCGGGGATAGGAGCGCGCCCCCCAGTTCATTCATTTGTTTCGATCGCGATGCCCTCGGCCGCGTGGGCTCCGTGCGGACGCGGGGGGATTGCCACGCCCGCTGCGCGGGCTCGCAATGACTGTCGTGGGGGCGGCCCTCCGTGCCCGCCCTACCGATACCCCGCCGCCTGGAGCTGAAAGAGCTCCGCGTAGAGCCCGCCCCGCGCGAGGAGCTCCTCGTGCGTCCCCTGCTCGACCAGCTCCCCGCCCTGCAGCACCAGGATCCGGTCGGCCATGCGCACGGTGGAGAAGCGGTGGGAGATCAGCACCGCCATCTTTCCCGCCGTGAGCTCGCTGAAGCGGAGGAAGACCTCGTACTCGGCCCGCGCGTCGAGCGCGGCGGTGGGCTCGTCGAGGACGAGGAGCTGGCTGTCGCGCAGGTAGGCGCGCGCGAGCGCCACCTTCTGCCACTCGCCGCCGGAGAGATCCACCCCGCCCTCGAAGCGCCGTCCCAGCATCTGCTCCATCCCCTGCGGCACCCGCCGCACGACCGAGTCGGCGAGACTCCGCTCCGCCGCGCTCTCGAGCGCCGGCCGCTCCTCGCGCCGCGCGATGTCGCCGACGGCGATGTTCTCGCGCAGCAGGAAGTCGTAGCGCACGAAGTCCTGGAAGATGACGCCGATGTTGCGGCGCAGACTGTCGACGTCGTACTCGCGGAGATCGACGCCGTCGAGGAGGATGCGGCCCTCGGTGGGATCGTAGAGGCGGACGAGGAGCTTCACCAGCGTCGTCTTCCCCGCGCCGTTCTCGCCGACGAGCGCGAGGCGCTCGCCGGGCCGGAGCGTGAAGGAGAGGCCGCGCACCGCCCAGCGCTCGCCGCCGGGGTAGCGGAAGCCGACGCCTTCGAAGACGAAGCCCTCGCGGATCGGCACCGGCACGGCGCGCGCGCCGGGGCGGTTGCGGATCCGCGGCTCGAGGGCGAGGAAGCTGAAGAGGTCGTCGAGATAGAGGCTCTGCTCGAAGACCTGCGAGAGCGAGAGCAGCACGCGCTGGATGAGGTCGCGGCTCTGGCGGAAGCTCCCGGCGAGGAAGGTGAGGACGCCGATCGTCACGACGCCGGCCGGGGTGCGGTGGCCCGTCACCGCGAGCCAGATGATCGCGGCGTACGCGACGTAGTAGCCGAGCGTGCCGATGACGGCGAGCGCGCTCGAGACGGCGCTCCGGCGCACGGCGAGGTCGCGGTTCGCTTCGTAGAACTCCTGCGAGAGCCGCGCGTAGCGGTCGGTGAGGAAGCGCGAGAGGCCGAAGAGCTTGAGCTCCTTCGCGCTGATGTCGCTCGCGCCGATGTAGCGCAGGTAGTCGAGCTGCCGCCGCTCGGGGGTCCACGAGAAGAGGAGCGAGTAGCCGAGACTGGCGAAGTGGGTCTCGCCGAGGAGCGAGGGGAGCACCGCGAGGACGAGCAGCACGAGGAGCCACGGCACGTACACCCCGATCGCGCCGACCAGGGAGACGAGGGTGACGAGGTCCTGGATCGTGGCGAGCAGCAGCGTGAAGAGCCCGATGCGCCCCACCGTCTGGCGCCGCGCGCGCTCGAGCTGGTCGTAGATCTCGGCGTCCTCGAACTGCTCGAGGTCGAGCGTCGCCGCGTGCTCCATCAGCTCGACGCTGGTGCGGTTGGCGAAGAGGTCGCCCAGCAGACTCTCGAGCAGCGCGCTGAGGCGCGAGAGCCCCTCGCCCGCCGTGGCGATGGCGAACTCGAGCAGCAGCAGGAAGAGGAGGTGGCGCCAGACCTCGGGACTCACCGCGCCGGCCCGGCTGCCGGTCTCGACCGCCGCGACCACGGCGTCGATGATGAGCTTCCCGATCCAGAGCACCGCGAGCGGCACCACCGCGCGCAGGAGCCGGAGCACGAGGATGCCGACGACGTAGCGCGGCTCGGTGCGCCAGACGAGGCGCAGGAGCTTGGGCAGGTGCCGCAGCGCCTGCAGCCGCTCGCGCCACGGCCGCGCCGCCGCGGCGTTCGGGCGCCGGCCGCCGAGCTCGGCGCGGAGGGTCGGGGCGCGGGGGGAGGGGGCGGTCATTCGGGAAACGTAGGCGGGACGGCGGGACGGCGGGACGGCGGGAGATCCCGCCCTCCCGCTTGACGCGCCCCGCAATCCCGAGCAACTTTGTCGCCCAATCGGTTGAGATTTGTTCTCAACGCGTTTTCGTCCATTCTCAACGCTCGGGCCGATGACCTCCTGCCGTCGCTGGTGCCGCACCCCGCTCCTGTCGCTCGCGCTGCTCGTCGCTCCCATCCTCCTCCCGGCCCAGGAGCCGGCGCCGGCGGCCGGCCAGGCCACCCCGGCCCCCGCCGCCGCGGTGCTCCGCGGGCGGGTCGCGGACCTCGCCGGCCGCCCGCTCGCGGGGGCGGAGGTGATCGCCCGCGTCGCCACGGGACGGGTGGCGGCCCGGGCCGTGACCGCGGAGGACGGACGCTTCGGGCTCGCCCTCGCGGCGGCCGATACGGGCACCGTGACGGTGCGGGCGCAGCGGATCGGCTACCGGCCCGCCGAGCGGACGGTGCGGCCGGGCGATACCGGAGCCGAGACGCTCGCGCTCGACTTCGCCCTCGCCTCGGCGCCGGTGCGGCTCGACGAGGTGGTGGTGACGGCCACCCGGAGCGCCACGGCGGTGAGCGAGCTCCCGGCGGCGGTGAGCGTGATCGACCGCGAGGAGATCGCCGCGCAGTCGGCCGTCGGCGTCGGCGTCGGCGACATGCTCGGCAAGACCGTCCCCGGCCTCGGCGCCGGCGCGCAGTCGATGAGCACCTACGGCCAGTCGCTGCGCGGCCGCTCGGTGACGGTGCTGGTGGACGGCGTCCCCCTCTCCACCGTGCGCAACGTGAGCCGCGATCTCGCCTCGATCGACCCCTCGGTCGTGGAGCGCATCGAGGTGGTGCGCGGCGCCAGCGCCGTCTACGGCGACGGCGCCACGGGCGGCGTGATCAACGT
>DASTSO010000051.1:0-8558 GCA_035760645.1 Gemmatimonadales bacterium | reverse complement strand
GCACGACCGCCCGGTCGCGCTCAAGGTGCTGCGGCCCGAGCTCGCCCACGCGCTCGGCCCCGAGCGCTTCCAGCGCGAGATCCGCCTCGCCGCCCGCCTGCAGCATCCGCACGTCCTCGGCGTCCTCGACAGCGGCGCGGTCGACGGGCAGCTCTGGTTCACCATGCCCTACGTCGAGGGCGAGAGCCTGCGCGCGCGTCTGACGCGGGAGCGGCAGCTCGCGGTGCGCGACGCGCTGCGCATCGTGCAGGAGGCGGCGCACGGGCTGCAGTACGCGCACGAGCACGGGATCGTCCACCGCGACGTCAAGCCCGACAACATCCTTCTCACCGCCGACGGCTCGACGCTCGTCGCCGACTTCGGCATCGCGCGCGCGTTCGCGGGCGCCTCGGAGCCCGAGACGGGCGAGACGCTCACGCGCACGGGCGTGAGCGTCGGCACGCCCGCCTACATGAGTCCCGAGCAGGCGAGCGGCGACCGCGCCGTGGACGCGCGCAGCGACGTCTACAGCCTCGGCGCGGTGCTCTACGAGCTGCTCGCGGGCGAGCCGCCGTTCACCGGCGCCACCCCGCAGGCGATCGTCGCCAAGCGCTTCAGCCAGCCGGTGCCGAGCGTGCGCACGGTGCGGCCCAACGTGCCCGAGGCGGTGGACCGCGCGCTGCAGCGCGCGCTCGCGCTCGTCCCCGGCGACCGCTTCGCGACGATGACGGCGTTCGCCGACGCGCTCGCGCCCGCACCCGCGCCCGCGAGCGCCGTCCCGCATCCCGGTCCGCTGCGCCGCTACGCCCTCATCTCGGCGCTCGTGCTCGGCCTCGCCCTCGGCGGCGGGCTGCTCTTCGCGTGGCGCCGCGTCGGGGGCCCGGAGCGCGCTCCCGCCGCGGCCGCCGCGAGCGCCGTCGCCGCGGGGCCGCCGCGGCTCGCCGTGCTCCCCTTCGAGAACCTCGGCGACTCGGCCGACGCCTACTTCGCCGACGGCATCACCGACGCCGTGCGCGGCAAGCTCACCGCGCTCGCGGGGCTCCAGGTGATCGCGCGCAGCAGCTCGGTGCCCTATCGCGGCACGCGGGAGCCGCCGGCGGCGATCGCGACGGAGCTCGGCGTGCGCTACCTGCTGACCGGCACGGTGCGCTGGGCGAAGGCGCCCGACGGCACGAGCCGGGTGCAGGTGAGTCCCGAGCTGGTCGAGGTGACGGGAGGGGCGACGGGCACGGCCGGCGCCGCGGCGAGCCGGTGGCAGCAGCCCTTCGACGCGCCGCTCACCGACGTCTTCCAGGTGCAGGCCGACATCGCCAGCCGGGTGGCGGAGGCGCTGCAGGTGGCGCTGCCCGGCGCGACCCAGGCGGAGCTGGCCCGGGCGCCGACGGCCGACCCGGCCGCCTACGACGCCTTCCTGCGGGGCGAGGCGGCGTGGGACGCCGGCGCGAACACCTCGCCGGCCGCGATCCGGCGGGCGCTCGGGCACTACGAGCAGGCGGTGGCGCGCGACGCCGCCTTCACCGCCGCCTGGGCCCGGCTGGCGGACGCCGCCGCGCGGCTCTATGCCAACAGCACCCCGACCCCCGCGCTGGCCGCGCGCGCGCGGGCGGCCGCCCTGCGCGCCGCGGCGCTCGAGCCCGACGGCGCCGTGTCGCACCTGGCGCTCGGACGCTACTACCAGTTCGTCGAGCAAGACGTCGCGCGCGCGCTGACCGAGCTGGAGGCCGCGTACCGTCGCGCGCCGGGCGATGCCACGGTCGTCGGGCTTCTCGCCTTTCTGCAGGCGACGGCGGGCCACTGGGACGCGGCGCTGCAGCACGGCCCGGAGGCCGTCGCGCTCGACCCGCGCTCGGCGCAGCAGGCGGGCCGGCTCGCCTCCATCCAGATCTACCTGCGCCACCTCCCCGAAGCCCGCGCCGCGGCCGACCGCGAGCTCGCCCTCGCCCCCCGCAACGTCACCGCGGTCCAGGACCGCGTCCTGGTCGCGCTCGCCGAGGGGGACCTGGCGGGGGCGCGACGGATGATCGCGGCGGCGGCGGGGGAGATTCCCGCGGCGGAGCTGGCGGCCTACTTCGCGACCTACAGCGATCTGGGCTGGGTGCTGGACGACGCGGGCCAGCGGCTCGCCCTCGCGCTCGGGCCCGAGGCCTACGACGGCGACCGCGGCGCGTGGGGCCTCGTGCGCGCCCAGCTCCACGGCTGGCGCGGCGACACGGCGCAAAGCCGCGTCTGGGCGGACACGGCCGCGCGCGCCTTCGCGGCGCAGCTGCGCGGCGCGCCGAAGGACCCGCAGCGCCACGTGCTCCGGGGGCTCGCCCTCGCCTACGCGGGCCGGCGCGCGGAGGCGCTCGCCGAGGCGGAGCGGGGCCTCGCGCTGGCGCGGGCGGCGCCGAACGGGTTCAACGATCCCTACTTCGCGCACCAGCTCGTGCGCATCCACCTGCTGCTGGGCGAGCGGGACCAGGCGCTCGCGGGGCTCGAGGCGCTGCTGCGCCGGCCCTATCTCCTCACCCCGGCCTGGCTCCGCATCGATCCCACCTTCGCGCCGCTGCGCGGCGACCCGCGCTTCGAGCGGCTGGCGCGCGGCACGCCGTAGCGGCCGATGACGCGCGGCGCGGCGATCGCCGCACCGCGGCGGCCACCCCAGGCCGACTGGAATGCGACTTCGTGGTCGACCACCCGAGCACGACGGCTCAGGGCACGTGCCACGCCGGATAGATGTACATGTTCGTGAACGGCAGCGGGAGCGTGAGCCCGTCGGCCAGCCGGATCAGGCTCTGCATCCCGGCCTCCGTGCCGAGCACCCATGCCCCATCGGGCGACCAGGTCAGCCCTTCGGGGATGTACTCGACTCCGGGCTGCGACAGCTGGCGCAGCCCGCTCCCGTCGGGGTGCACGATGGCGATCGTCTTGTCCTTCCAGAGCGCGATCCAGTCGCCGGCGGGCGCCCAGCGCGGAAAGGTACCCCGGATCGCGAGGTCGACTTCCGTCCCGGTGGAGAGCGTCAGGACGCGAAGCGTCAGCACCCCGGGATGGCCCCGGTCGGAGACGTAGGCGACCCTGGTACCGTCCGGCGAGGGCGTCGGGTGGTAATCCCCGGTCGTCGGATTGCCCGCGGGGCCGACCCGTTCGAGCCCTGTGCCGTCGGGATGAATGCGCCAGATCTCGCCGGCGACGCTGGCCGTGTAGGCATGGAAGTAGACCCAGGCGCCATCGACGGAATACTGCGCGTCGTCGCATTCCTGGAAGGGTGCGCCGGCGGGAACCAGCTCGGCTGCGGTGCCTCCCCCCGCAGGGATGCGCCGCAGGCGACTGCTGCCTGCGCCGAGCGCGACCTGATAGACGATCGTCTGGCCATCCGGGCTCCAGGAGGCGGCGCCCCCCTGCAGTACCCCGGTCGGGACGAGCGTCCGCTTGCTCGAGCCGTCCAGACCCATCAGATCGATGCGCGACTGGGTACCGAACGCGCTGTTCGCGAGCGTGCCCCTCGGCACCACGCTCACACTGGCGGTCGCGGAGCGCCCACCGGCGGTCGCTGTCAGCCGACCGCGGCCGAAGTCGAGGCCGGTAACCTGCTGCTGCCCGTCGAGGCTGATGAGGGTGCCGGTGGCCACCTGCAGAGAGACCGGATCGGGGCGCGGGTTGCCGAACCGGTCGCGCACCGCGGCCTGCACGGTGTAATGGCCGCCGACGTAGACGGCCGTGTCGCTCGGGGTCACCGCCAACTCGAAGGCACTGGCAGGGGTGACCGTGAAGCGCGCCGTGTCGGTGAGCTCGAGGCTCGGTACGGAAATGGGGAGCCGCGCCGCCCCCGCAACCGGTCCGAAGCCGAGTTGAACGCTGATGCGACCCTGCGCGTCGGTCGTGAGCGTGAGGGAGGGTAGCGGCTCCGTCTGGCCCGCCGGGATCGGGCCTACGAGACACGCGATCGTGCAGGGCTGCTGGCCGACGAGCACGGAGACGTTGGGCGCCGGATGGCCGCTCGCGTCGAGCACCTTGAAAACGAGCGGAGCCGCCAGGGTGGCGAACGCGGTGTCCGTCTGCGAGTTGCCCGCCATGAAGCGGATGGCCGGTGTTCCATCGGGGCCTGCGCCGGGACCGTCTCCGCTCGAGCAGGCAGCGAGAAGGCCGAGAGCTGCCAGACCGAGCGCGGAGACGCACCTCGTGCGGGAGATCACGGGATTCCTTCCGGGATGGTGTCGGGGATTGGCAGGCGAAGATATCTCGCGATCGAGCGCGTCGCCATGGATGTCGCCGCGTCGATTCCTCCCTCCCGCCATCCGGTGCGTCATCGCACCGACGCAAGACGCGCATCACGCGCGTGTGCTGCGACATGACGATGGGAGATGATGTCGCGGCGGATGCCGGTGTGTCGCTGGGTGCGACACCGCCTGGCCATTCGTGATCCTCGGCTCTCGTGCCCGCCAGGCTCGTGGGCGCCGTTTGCGCCCACCGGCGGCCGGATCGTCGAGCTTGCGCCGGCGCCGCAGGCGCGCCACTCTATCGAAGACCCCCGTCTCCCGGCGCCCTCCCGATCATGCACAAGTCGATCCGCGAAGCCCGTCTGCGGCCCGAGTACGCCGCGCTGTATCCCTACCTCCACGCCGGCATCTGGGCGCCCGCCGCCCGGATGGCCGCGGCGATCATCGAGCGCGTCGCGCTGACGGGGCTGCCGCGGGGCGTCGATCCCGACGCCCGGATCATGAGCGACGAGCACTTCGAGTTCCGGAGCGGCGATCCCGAGGCGCGGGAGCGTCCCTTCGCCGGGCGGATGACGTTCCGCGACTGCCTCGCGCCGCAGGGCGGGAGCGGGGCCGCGGCCGAGGGCTCGGGCGGCGCTTTCCGCAGGAGTAGCCCCAGCCATCTCTCGTGAGCATCGCGAGCACGTCGGCGCGGCACCCGAGTCGCACTTCGCCGTGGGACCGGACCGCCGCCGGGTGAGGTTCGGCCGTTCCCCCCTCTACTCCAACCAACGAGTCCATGCCTCCTACGACACTCTGCCGTGCCGCGCTGGCGGCCATAGCCCTCACCGCCTGCGGAGGTGGCGATTCGACCGGGCCCAGCGGGACCCGGGCCTTCAAGGGGTTCCAGTTCGTCTTCTACCCGGAGGTGGTGTTCGTCGGGGCGGGGGACACCCTCCGGGTCAATGTCCAGCTGCAGGACACCACCGGGCGCCCGCGCACGGAATATCCGGTCACCTTCGTTTCGTCGGATCCGTCGCTGCTGTCGGTGGACAGCGTGGTGCACGGCACCATCCCCGCGGGCCCCCTGCAGGGCAGCCCCGGGGATGTCGCGCTGATTCACTCGCGCGGGGCAGGGGTCGCCAAGGTGACGCTGACCGTGCTGGCCACCGCGCCGGCGTCGCCGCGCGACACGATTCGGCTCACCGTGCCGGTCACCATCCTCCCCGCCCCCACGCGGACGAGCCGGACCTCGCTCCCGCTGGAGCAGAACGCCGCGCAGATCGTGCGCAGCGGGACCAGCCTGCTCGTCATGGGGCACGTCGAGAACATGGGCGAGAACTGGGGGATGCGAGGCGAGCTGCCGGACCCGACGTTCGGCGTCGTGTTCCGCGGAGGCGGAACGACCCTCGTCCCGAATACCGCGGGCACCGCCATCTACAGCGCCGCGCTCCGCTACGACCTCGCGTCCGGGCAGGTCGTCACTCAGCCCCAGTCACTGGACGGCGCGGTGAAGGATCAGGCGGTGTCGGCCGACGACCAGCGCCTGTTCGTCGTCACCGACAAGAACCGGCTCTACGCGCTGGATGCGACCACGCTCGAAACGCTCGGCCCGAGCTGGCTGCTGCCGTTCGACGCGCTGGGAGGCGCGCCCTACGCGATGATCCGGCACCCCTGGCAGCCCCTCCTCTACGTGAGCGGCGACGACGACGTGAAGGAGATCGACATGGCCACGGGCCAGGTCGAGCGCACGCTGCAGACCGGCGGGCGGACGCGGAACCTCGCGATCGCGCCGGACGGCCGCTGGCTCTACGTCGGCAACGCCGGCCATGTGTCGGGCGAGCCCGCGAGCCTTCAGGTCTGGGACCTGACCACCAACTCGCTCGTGAAGGACCTGCCGATCTGGGGGACCCCGACGGCCGTCCGCATCAACCCGCAGGGCACGCGGGTCTATGTCGGCAGCGAGCCGCCCGGCCGCCTGTACGAGCTGGACACCGGTACGCTGGAGTTCACCCGGATGTACCTGCAGTCCATGGAGAATCCGGGAGACGCGGCGTTCCTGCCGGACGGGACGAGTCTCGCCGTGATCATGCGGGCCTGGGGCGGCGTGTACCGCGGCTACGTCGACGTCATTCGCTGAGCCGCCGGCCAGCGGCCCGAGCCTCCTCCGTCCGTCCCGCCTCCTCACCCCGCGAGCTCGACGCGCTCCGGGCGGCGGCCGAGCGCGAGCGCCGACCACGCGAGGCCGAGCGCGAGCGCGGTGCCCATCGCGGCGAGCGCGAGGCCGGCCGCGGGCTTGCTCGTCATCAGGAACACGATCCCCAGCGCGAGCGTCGTCCGGAGCCGCAGGGAGACGACGAGCGCCGGGTCCTCGAGGCGGCCGAGGGGCGCGCCGGCCGCGGGGGCGCCGGAGTGCAGGGCGCGCGCGAGCGCCGCGAGGCGCCGCCCGGTGACGCCGGCGGCGAGCACGGCGAGGAGGACGAGGCCGAGGAGGGCGAGGCCGATCCACGCCTGGCGGCCCCAGGTGGTCCGCGTCATGTACATGCCGGTGGCGAGGAGCAGCAGGGCCGCCGGGCCGCCCAGGCGTCCCGGCGCGCGGAGCAGCCGGAGCCACGGGCGGGCCTCCTCGGCGCTCGCCGCCCGCCGCAGGGGCGCGGCGGCCGCCCATTCGATCCCCAGCGCCGCGAACATCCCCAGCGCGGCCGACACGTGCAGGAACAGCGTGATCTGATAGAAGGTCATGGCTCTCTCGCTTCGGGTGGAGCGGCGGGGTCGCGCCGCGTCTGGAGCAGCCGCGCGTCGCCCACCGGGCCGAGGTGCCGGAGCTTGTCCGGGTTGATGACGAAGGTGACGCTGCGGATCCGCTCGCCGGCGACGTCGATCGCGATCACGCTGAGCAGCCGGCCGTCGGCGTCGAGCACGAGGGCCCCGGGGCCGCCGTTGATCTCGACCTGCCGCAGCGACGCGCCGGAATTGGCGAAGCGCTGCGTCGCCCACGCGTGCGTGGCGCGCGCGACGTAGGGGCGGCCGTGCAGGGGGCGCACGAACGAGGGGATCCTCCCGCCGCCGTCGCCGCGGAGCACCACGTCCTCGGCGAGCAGGGACTCGATGCCCGCGAGGTCGCCCTCGCGCACCGCGGCGAGGAAGCGCTGGGCCAGCCGGTCGCGCTGCTCCCGCGAGACTTCGAAGCGCGGCCGCCGCTCGACGACGTGGCGGCGCGCGCGCGTGGCGAGCTGGCGGGCGTTGGCCTCGCTCGTGCCGATCACCGCGGCGACCTCGTCGAAGGCGTAGCCGAAGACGTCGTGCAGCAGGAAGGCCGCGCGCTGCTCGGGCGACAGGCTCTCGAGCAGGACGAGGAAGGCGAGCGAGAGGGAGTCGGCGAGCTCGGCCTCGCGCGACGCCGCGTCGGCCGGGCCGGTGACCAGCGGCTCCGGCAGCCAGTCGCCGACGTACTGCTCCCGCCGCGCCCGGGCCGAGCGCAGCGCGTCGATCGCGAGCCGCGTGGCCACGGTCGTGGCGTAGGCGAGCGGCGAGGCGATCCGCGTCCCCGCCTCGAGCGCGCGGTGCACCCGCAGGAGCGCCTCCTGCGCCACGTCCTCGGCCTCGGCGACGCTGCCGAGCATCCGGTACGCGATCTCGAACGCCCGCGGGCGGAGCTCCTCGAGGAGCCGCTCGCGCGATCCCGGCTCGGGCTTGAAGTCCATCGGCCCTCCTGTGTTCGTGACCGTCAGCGGCCGCCCGGCAGCACCAGGTGCAATTGCTCCCGGTCCCAGCGCCGGCCCACGGTGGCGAAGTAGTACCGGACCGCCTGCTCGCGGTCGCCGCGGTGCAGCCAGCGCCGCACGCGGGCGGCCTCCAGCGGCCAGAGCTGGAACGGGGCCTGCTCGGCGACGTAGGCGGCGAGCGCGGCGAACAGCTCCGCCCGCGTGCGGGTCGCCGCGTGCCACCGCACCTCGTCGTGGACGAGGACGACGGCGCCGTACGCCGTCGCGACGGCGGGATCGCCTGCTGCGGCCCCGGGGATCACGCCGGCCCGGCGACGATCTGCGTGCAATGCTCCGCCACGAGCCGCCAGCCGGCGCGCTCCTTCACCAGCACCAGGCTGCAGCGCTGGTCGTCGTCGAAGCGGCCGCCGGACCAGGTGCCGCGCCCGCGCCACCGGCTGCTCACCACCGCCGTGCCCCCCGCGACCCACGGCTCCACCGCCGACCGCTCGGCCCACTCGACCCGGTAGGCGGGGTCGGCCAGCATGGCCAGCACCTGGGCGCGCGTCGAGACGCCGCCCTGGGAAGTGAAGTAGCGGTACGCCGGCGCGAGCCACCGGCCGACGGCCGCGGTGTCCCTGGCCGACCAGGCGGCGTCGTACGCCGCGACGGCGCGGACGACGGCGGCGGAGTCGGC
>DASTSO010000050.1:0-8194 GCA_035760645.1 Gemmatimonadales bacterium | reverse complement strand
CACGTCACCCAGGCGCCCGAGCCGGTGACCCGGCGCCGGCCCGCGGTGCCCCCCGCACTCGGCGCGCTCGTCATGCAGTGCCTCGAGAAGCGCCCCGCCGACCGCCCGCAGACGGCCGACGAGATCACCCGCCGGCTGGAGGCGATCGCGGCGGAAGGGCGGGACGGCGGGACGGCGGAACGGCGGGAGACGGCGTCGGTGCAGGGAGACCGGCCGGTGCACGGAGCGCACCTCCCGCCGTCCCACCGGCCCGCCGCCCCGTCCTGGCACCGCGCCGTCTACCTCGTCCTCGGCTTCCTCCTCGCCCTCGGTGCGGCGTGGACCGCAATGCGCGCGCGGGGCGGCGGGCGGGCGCCGACGAACGAGCACCGCATCGTGGTGCTCCCCTTCGAGAACCTCGGCGACTCGAACCGGCTCTACTTCGCCAACGGCGTCACCGAGGCCATCACCACCCAGCTCACCGGGATCGGGGGCCTGAGCGTCATCCCGCGCAGCACCGCGGCGCGCTTCCGCGGCACCACGAAGAGCGTGAGCGAGATCGGCCGCGAGCTCGGCGTGGGCTACGTCCTCACCGGCACCGTGCAATGGGACGAGGCGCCGGGCCGGCCGCCGCGGGTGCGCGTGAGTCCCGAGCTCGTGCGGGTCGCCGACACGAGCAGCGTCTGGGCGCACGGGTACGACACCGTCGTGACGAGCGTCTTCCAGGTCTACGGCGACGTCTCCACCGCCGTCGCGCAGGCGCTCGAGGTGACGCTCGACGCGCCCGCGCGCCGCGCGCTGGCGCGCCGGCCCACGGCGAACGCCGAGGCGTACGACCTCTACCTGCGCGCCATCGACTACGCGAACCGCGGGAACTCGCGCGACAACTTCGAGGCCGCGATCCCGATGCTCGAGCGCGCGGTGGCGCTCGACCCCGCGTTCGCGCTCGCCTGGGGCCGGCTCTCGGAGACGCTCGCGCTGGCGCACTGGCTCTACTTCCGGCACACCGCCGCGACGATGGCCCGGGCGAAGACGGCGGCCGAGCGGGCGCTCGCGCTGCAGCCCGAGCTCCCCGAGGCGCACCGCGCGATGGGCAACTACTGGTACCGCGTGCGCGACTACCCGCAGGCGCTCCGCGAGTTCGCGGTCGCGCAGCGCGCCCGGCCGAACGACGCCGAGCTCGTCGCGGCGATCGGCTTCGTCGAGCGGCGCCAGGGGCGCTGGGCGGCGGCGCTCGCCGACCTGCAGCGCTCGATGGCGCTCGACCCGGGCTCGGCGCTCATCATCGGGCAGGTGGCGGAGACGATGTCGCTGATGGGCCGCTTCGACGAGTCGATCGCCCTCTGCCGGCGCGGCATCGAGGTCGGCCCCGACCAGCCCGACGCGTACCTGACGCTGGTGCTGAACCAGCTCCGCGTGAGCGGCGACGTCGCGGCGGCGGCGGGCACCGTGCGCCGCGCGCTCGGGCGCATGCCGGCCGTCCGCTTTCTCGCCGGCGTCGACCGGGTCCCGGCCTTCGTGGCGGCCTCCGACGACTCGCTCGCGCGCGCCTTCCTGGCGCTCGCGCCGGGCGAGGGAGGCGCCGATCCGTACGCGGCCGAGCTCCTCCACGGCGACATCCTGCGGCTGCGGGGCCGCGCCCCGGAGGCGCGGGCCGCCTACGACTCGGCGCGCGCGGCGCTCGAGGGGCTGGTCGGCCGGATGCCCGACGACTACGGCTATCACGCGCAGCTGGGCCTGACCTACGCGCGGCTGGGACGGGCGGCGGAGGCGGTGCACGAGGGTCGGCGCGCGGTGGAGCTGCTCCCGCCGGAGCGCGACGCCTACTTCGGGGTGAACAACGTCATCAACCTCGCGCAGATCCACGCCGCGCTCGGCCAGGCCGGGCCGGCGGTGCGGCAGCTCCGCCTCGCGCTGGCCGGCCAGCCGTTCCTCACGCCGGCCTGGCTGCGGGTCGATCCCGCGTGGGACCCGATCCGGCGCGACCCCGCCTTCCAGCAGCTCCTCGCCACCGGGAGGATCGCCGGATGACCGCCCGCGCCTCGCGCACCTCGGACCAGTACTGGGTCCGCCCGCACGACGCCGAGCTCGACCTGTTCGGCATCACGCACGTGGGCCGCGTGCGCACGGAGAACCAGGACCACTTCATGCTCTGCACCGTGCACCCGCAGGTGGTGGTGCACGGGACCAGCCTGCCCGACGTCGCCTCACTCCCGCTCCGGGGCGAGCGCCTCGCCACCTACATGCTGGTGGCCGACGGCGTCGGCAGCGGCGCAGGGGGCGGGGAGGCGAGCCGGGTCGCGCTCGAGACGATCACGACCTACGTCGCCTCGTCGCTCCGGTCGTACCATGCGGCGGGGGCCGGCTCGGACGCGGAGTTCTACGAGGCGCTGAAGCGGGCGGCGCTCGAGGCGCATGCGGCGGTGCGGGAGCGGCGGCGGCCCGACTCCGAGGGCCCGACGGCGACGACCCTCACCCTCGCGGTCGCCGTCTTCCCCTGGCTCTACGTCACGCAGGTGGGCGACAGCCGCTGCTACCGCTACTGGGACGGCGAGCTCACCCAGCTCACGCGCGACCAGACGATCGCGCAGGGGCTGGTGGACCAGGGGATCCTGCCCGCCGACCGGCTCGAGAAGTCGCCGTTCCGCCACGTGCTCGCGAGCGCGATCGGCGGCGACGAGGCGATGCCGGTCGTCACCCGGATGGAGATCCCGCGCGGCTGCGTCGTGCTGCTCGCCACCGACGGGCTCACCAAGCACGTGAGCAACGCCGAGATCGAGCGCGCGATCGCGACGATGACCTCCTCCGAGCAGCTCTGCCGCGCGCTCCTCGAGCTCGCGCTCGAGCGCGGCGGGACGGACAACGTCACGCTGATCGCGGCGCGGGCGCCGCTGCCGGCGGGAGGACGATAGCAGGGGACGGGCCCACGGGGAGCGTTGGCCACCGCCTCCGCTCCCCGTGGGCCCGTCCCCTGCTATCGTCGGAGGTCGCCACGGCATGCGCCGGGCATGTAGCTTTGGAGCGGCGGACGGATGCACTTCCATTGCCCGCGACTCTCTCATCCCCGGAACCCGCATGCGACTCCTCTCGATGCGCCGCTGTGCGCGCCTCGCCCTCGCCGCGCTCGTCCTCCTCCCCGCCGGCGCCGCGGCGCAGACGCCCACCGCCCCGGCCCCGCGGGTCTTCACCCGCGCCGACACGCTCCGCGGCAGCAACGGCCCCGGGCGGGCGTGGTGGGACGCCGAGTTCTACGACCTGCACGTGCGGGTGAGCCCGGCGGACAGCAGCGTCCGCGGCTTCAACACCATCACCTATCGCGTGCTCCGGCCGGCGCAGGAGATGCAGATCGACCTGCAGCAGCCGCTCGAGGTCGACAGCGTCGTGCAGGCCGGCCGGCGCCTCGCCCATCGCCGCGACGGCAACGCCTTCTTCGTGACGCTCGCCGCGCCGCCGCGCGCCGGCAGCCGCGGGACGCTCACCGTCTGGTACCACGGCCGCTGGAGCCGCCCGGCGGCGGACACGGCGCGCGGCGGTCGCGCGGGCGCGGGCCCCTTCCACTGGGAGGCCGACAGCGCCGGCGCGCCCTGGATCGCGACGTCCAACGAGGGGCCCGGCGCCAGCACCTGGTGGCCGCTGAAGGACTTCCCGGCCGACGAGCCCGACAGCCAGCGCATCGCGATCACGGTGCCCGACCCGATGATCGACGTCTCGAACGGCCGCCTGCGCGCGACCACCCGCAACGGCGACGGCACCACCACCTACGAGTGGTTCGTCGCGAATCCGATCAACAGCTACAACGTCGCCGTCAACGCGAGCGCCGCCTACGTGCCGGTGCGCGACACCTTCGCGGGGGCGGAGGGCCCGCTCACCATCGAGTTCTGGGCGCTGCGCCCACACGAGGCGCAGGCGCGGGCGCTCGTCCCGCAGGCGAAGACGATGCTCGCCTGCTTCGAGCGCTGGTTCGGCCCGTACCCCTGGTACCGCGACGGCTACAAGCTGATCGAGGTGCCCTATCTCGGCATGGAGCACCAGAGCGGCATCGCCTACGGCAACCGGTACCTGCCCGGCTATCTCGGCCGCGACCTCTCGGGCACCGGCGAGGGGCTGGGCTGGGACTACATCGTGGTGCACGAGAGCGCGCACGAGTGGTGGGGCAACAACGTCAGCGCGAAGGACCACGCCGACATGTGGATCCACGAGAGCTTCGGCATGTACGCCGAGGGGCTCTGGCTGGAGTGCACGAAGGGGCGGGAGGCGGGCGAGCGCTACCTCGTGGGCGTGCGCCGGATGATCCGCAACGACGTGCCGATCATCGGCGCCTACGGCGTCCACGACGTCCCGCGCTCGCAGGACCGCTACCCCAAGGGCGCGAACATGCTGCTGACGATGCGCGCCGTGGTGGACGACGACGCAAAGTGGCTGGCGGCGCTGCGCGCCATCCAGGCGACGTACCGCCACCAGACGGTGACGGCGAGCCAGGTGCGCGATCTCATGAGCGCCACCACGGGCGTCGATCTCTCGAAGATCTTCGCCCAGTACCTCGAGACGACGCAGGTGCCGGTGCTCGAGTACCGCTTCGACGGCGCGAAGCTCTCGTACCGGTGGACGAACGTGGTCCCCGGCTTCGCCATGCCGGTGCGGGTGGGGCTCGCCGCCGAGGGCTGGACGCGCCTGCGGCCGACCACCGAGTGGCAGTCGGCCGCGTCGTCGCTCCCCGCCGGGACGGCGCTGCGGGTGGATCCGGTCTTCTACGTCACGGCGCAGCCGGCGCCGTAGGGGTCGGCCCCGTAAAGCGGCGGCCTGACGTCACGGCGCCCCCGCCCGCCGCCGCGCCGCCGCCACCACGCTGTCCGCCCGCGCGTTCGCCTCGCGCACGATCTGCGCGGCGCGGGCGTCGCTCTCCTGGCGCAGCCGGTCGGCGGCGGCCTTCGCGGCGGTCTGCGCGAGCGGATTGGTGCCGCCGCGCGCCGCGAGACTGTCGGCGCGCTGGTTCCCCTCCGCCTTCACCCGGTCGGCGAGCGCCTGCGCCTCGGCGCGGATCTTCGCCGCGCTCGAATCGGCCTCCGCGAGGAGCCGCTGCGCCTCGGCCGAGAGGCGCTGCTTCGCCGTGTCCACCACGGCCTGCGCCCGCTGCTCGGCCGCCTGCTGCACCGCCTGCGTCGCCGAGCCCGCGACGCTGCCGAGGTCCACGCCCACGGCCGGGTCGGTCACCTTGCCGGTGAGCCGCACGTCGAGGCCGAGCTCGGGCGCGGCCTGCAGGTTGAAGCCCGCCGCCGTCGCCTTCGAGAGAATCCCCGCGAGCGCCTGGTTCGCCTGCGGCCCGATCAGCGCGCGCGGCACCGCGAGGTGCAGCGTGTAGTCGAGCGACTGGTCGAGCCCGTTCGAGCCCGCCACCTGCATCGAGGCCTGGCCCAGGCCGACGGTGAAGGGCTGCACCCGGAAGCGGCCGTTCTCGATCGTGAACTGCGAGCGCAGCGCGCGGATCGCGTCCTCGGTGAGGAAGGTGAGCTTCGTCTTCGCCGCGAGCTTCTCGAGCGCGGGGAAGTCCTTCAGCACGAGCTGCGAGGTCTGCAGCGTCCCCTGGCCGGTGAGCGCCGCGAACACCGGCAGCATGTTCTCCTGCAGCGGCCCCGTGAGGCGCATGTCGGTCGAGAACGTCCCCTGGGCGTACTTCGCCACCGGCGCGAACGCCTGCACCGTGGCGAGGGTGGCCACGGCCTGCGGGATGTCGAGCTGCTGCAGCTTCAGCCCGACGTCGAACGTCGGCTTCGCCGGGTGCGTCGTCTCGTAGTAGCCGGTGACGCCGATCGAGCCGCCCAGCGTGTTGACGGCGAAGTCCTCGAGCGTGAGCCGCTGGTCCTTGATCCGCAGCCGGCCGTGCGCGTCGCTCATGCGCATCTTGCCGTAGAGGAGCTGCTTCACGGTGGCGGCGAGGGCGAAGTCGATCCCCTTCGGCACCGGGATCACCTTGAGGCTCCCGGTGTCGCTCTTCCACTCGTCGAGCACGAACCGGTTGCTGTTGACCGTGGCGCTCCCGCGCAGGTCCTCGTCCCGGAAGACGTAGCCCAGCAGGTTCTCGACGGCGCCCGACGCGGCGAAGTCGCTGCTCCCCGCGGTGCCGCTGAGCGACCGGAGCTCGGCGCGCCGCGGCGCCAGGGCGAGCGTCGCCTCGGTCACCGTGACGGGCTGCTTGAGCGCCGCCCCCTTCACGGCGAGGTCGCGCGCGGCGATCGTGCCGCTCGCGGCGACGCGGTCGTACTGGCCCTTGTCGAGCCACGACATGCGGGTCTTCACCGCGGCGTCGGCGCTGACCACGCCCCGGAGCTCCTGCACCTGGTCGAGCTTCACCGTGCGGCGGAGATCGGCGAGGTCGAGCGTCCCCTTGAGCCGCGCGTCCACGTCGGGATCGGAGACCGGGGTGCGCAGCACCATGCGCGCGTCGATCGGGTTCCGGCCCAGCACGACGTGGAAGCGGCTCAGGTCCACCACCGTGCTGTCGGGCGAGCCGCCGGGGTTGGTGAGCGCGAGATCGAGCGCGACGTCGCGCGCGGGGAGCGGGAGGTCGGGGTAGCGGAAGGTGCCGTCCGTCACCTTGGCGCTCACGGCGAACGCGGGGAAGGCGTCCTTGCCGTACTCGCCCCGCACGCGGCCCGAGACGGCGAGCGCGCCCGAGGTGCGCACCGACTTGAAGTCCTTCGCGTAGACCGCCGGGACGAGCGAGAGGATGCCCTTGAAGTCGGTCTTCGGCGCGCCGAAGGCGAGATCGAGCGCGAGCCGCTCGCCCTTGGGGCCCTGCTGCGCGACGCTGCCCTGCGCGGCGAGCGCGAGCTCGTTGAGGCGGAGCCCCGTGCCCTCGCGCAGGGTGTAGAGCTTCTTCACCATGTCGGCGCGCACGTTGGCGGTGAGGTCGGCGCGCACCCCGTTGAGATAGGTGAGGTTCGCGAAGCGCACCGTCGCGCTGTCGGCATGGAGGCGGGTCTCCAGATCCACCAGGTCCTTGCTGAAGTCGCCGCTCAGCGTCTGGTCGATCCCCTTGAGGAGCGCCTGCACCTTCGCCGCGCGGTTGTCGAAGAGGATCGCCCCGCGGTCGATCGTGAAGCGCTTGAGGCTGACGCGCACCGCCCGCCCGCCGGTGGTGTCGGCCGAGGGCCTGGTGATCTGCCAGTTGGCCGTGCCGTCCTCGAGCTCGATGAGGCGGGCCACGGGGTGGTCGAGCTCGACGGCGCGCACGACCATCGGCCCCGAGCCGCCCAGCGCGCTCCGCACCACGCTGCCGAGGTCGAGCACCACGCGGAGCTGGTTGACCACGGCGAGCGTGTCGTGCTCGAACCGGCCGACGCCGGCCACGGTGAGGCCGTCGAGGCCGAGGGTGACGTTGGGGAAGTCGTGGAAGACGCCGAGGTGGGCGTCGCGCCAGTCCACCCGGGCGAGGAGGGTGCGGTTCACCTGCGCCTTCACCCGCTCGGCGATGCGGCCGCCGAAGAGCGCGGGGACGAGCGCGAGGAGCAGCAGCAGGAGCACGACCAGGCCGCCGGCGGCGGCGAGGAGCTTGCGCGTCTTGGATGTCATGAGGAAAAGGTAGCGCGGGCGGGGCGGGGCGGGGTACCGGCGGCGGGGGGCCGGTAACAGTGGCGCGGATCACTGTCGGGCGGGGGAGGCGATCGCGAGGCGGCCCCTGCGCGAGGCGGCCCCTGCGCGGCCGGCCCCTGAAGGGGCCACTCGGCCTGCGAGCCCTGAAGGGCTCTCCGAGGCAGCGGCGCGCCGTGCCCACCCCGAGCGCCGTACCCCGGCGGCGGAGCGGTGCGCCCGCCGAGGGCCCTTTAGGGGCCTCCGGCCGAGTGGCCCCTTCAGGGGCCGGCTCGAGCGAGCGCCGCCCTCAGCCGCCGACCGACGTCGCCTGCGCGTGCCGCGCGATCATCTTCCACGCCCCGTCCTGGAGCTGCCACACGTTCGTGAACCGCCGGTGCGTCAGCGCGTGGCTCGGCGGGCCGTCCACCGTGTCGCGGCCCATCACCACCACCACGTCGCCGTAGCGCGCGACCTGCTCGATCGTGACCTCGTCCGTCGTATGCCGGATGACGCCGGCGGCGAGCAGCCCGAGCACCTTCCGCTTGTCGTTCACCACCTCGAGCGGCGAGTTCACCAGGAAGCGGTCGTCCCACATCGCGTCGAGCGTCGCGACGTCGCCGGCGAGGAAGGCGACGCGGGCGCGCTC
>DASTSO010000049.1:0-3154 GCA_035760645.1 Gemmatimonadales bacterium | reverse complement strand
CAGCCCGGTGCGGCTGAGCGTACAGCTCGTCACGGCGCCGCTGATCGGACAGGTGAGGTCGTACTCGTCGTCGACGGTCCCGGTGTTGGTCACCGTGAACGTCGCCGTGAGCCCGCTGGCGCCGCTCGGCACCGTCCCCGTATGTCCGATGGGGGAGATCTCCACGAAGTACGTGGGCTCCCAGCATCCCTCGACGCAATCCGGGGTCACGGTGCCGGGAGCGCCCCCGGCTTGCTTCCCGGATTTCCCCTGCGCCGTCAGGCGCGACGGCACGAGGCAGGTTCCCAGCACCGCGATCATGATGCACGGGGCGTGCATGCGCCACCACCGACGACCCAGCGCCATGCGCAGGCTCCCGAGACGAGATTGGAGATGAGCTGTGGGAAGAGGAACTGCGCGCTGAAACGGCAAACCGCGGGCCCGTACCGCCGCTGCAACTACCTGCCGTGATGGCAACGACTTGGGCCTGGGCCGCACGCGGCGGACGGCGGCCGGGTAGCGCTACGATAGCGCTAGAGTAGCGAGCCGGCCTGCGACCGCAGGTGACGCCACGAACGACCGAGGGCCGGCAGCGATCCTCCGCTGCCGGCCCTCGGTCGTCCCCTGCACACTTCGCTACCCTACGCCGCGGGTTTGACCTCCTTCCCATCCGAGGCCGCCGGCTCCGCCACCGCCGCCGCCGGCCGCCGCCCCGCCACCATCTTCCGCGCGCTCGCCCACGCCGCCAGCAGGCTCGGCTGCTCGCGGAAGCGGTAGCGGTTGAGCCCGTCCAGCGTCGCGACGATCTGCAGCACCTCGTCGCTCGCCGCCCGGAGCTCGGCCCGCGCGCCCACGTGCCCCTGGCGCGCCTCGCTCGAGGCCGTGAGCGACGCCTCCAGCTCGTCCACGGTGGCCGCGAGCTCGTCCAGCAGCGTCTCGGCCAGGCCGTAGCGCACCAGCAGCTCCCGCTCCGCCCGCCCCTGCTCGAGCAGCTGCCGCGCGCGCGACAGCAGCGCCTCGTACGTCGCGTTCGCCCCCGGCAGCCGCAGCCGCTCGCCCAGCGTCGGCCGCTCCTTCGCGGCCAGCGCGGCCACGGTCACCAGGTGCCGCAGCAGCTCGTCGCGCAGCCGGCGCCGGAGCGCGCGGCGGTGCACCGCGGCCGCGTGCTCGACGAGGTGCCCGTCCTGCTGCTCGATGGACAGCGCCACCACGCGCTCGATCAACGCCTCCAGTCGGCCGAGCACCGCCATGAAGCCCGCGGCGGCGAGGAGATGCGCGCGGCAGAAGTCGCGCACGTGCACGGCCATCTCCATTCTCCTGCGTACGATCCGGTCCATGTGACGCTCCCTTCATCCACGACCCATCACCCGGACGGTGGTCGGGTGCCGCCGGTGCCCCGCGCGAATGGACTCCCTGTCCGGCCCCGATCCCGACCGGTGGCCGGACGGCCGACGTCCATCGCATCGGGCGTGCCAGGCGCGCGCGGAATGCGCGCGAGAGCGTGGGGTGTCACGGCCATCGGCCACTGCGATTCGGCGTCGAAGCTCCGCGCCTCGGCGTCGAAGCTCCGCGGTTCGGCGTGGATGCACCGAGATTCGGCGTGGATGCACCCGCGATGCGCGTTGATCCCTCTGGTTCGCGCGTTGGAGCTCCGACGATGTTCGACCATCATCCCCGTCACGGCCACGGAGCACCGCGAACGAGCGTTTGCGCTCCGCGTGCCGACGTTGGAGCTCTGCGTGCGGCCGTTGATGCTCCTCGCCCGGCTATTGATGCTCCCCGTTCGCCCGTTGAAGCTCCGGGCTCGGCCGTTGATCCGGCGTGCATGGGCGTTGATGCGCCATGTATGGCCGTTGATGCTCCGCGTGCGCCGGCGGCGCACCGAAGGACCGTGGAGAAGCACCGAATGCGGACGCCGGAGCCCCCGCTCGGGCCCGCGAGTGTCCTGTCGGGACAGGAGGTGTCCTCACTCGAGGACGCTCGGGGACGACCGCGAGGCGCCGCCCCCTACAGTCATTGCGAGGGGGCGCGAGCCCCCGAAGCAATCCCCCCGCACGCGAACGGAGCCCACGAAGCCTCGTCTGACCTCGACGCTCCGTGGACTCCGTGTGTTCGCGGGGGGATTGCCACGCCCGCTGCGCGGGCTCGCAATGACTGCCGGGGGGGCGACCTGACCGCCCTCGACCGCCTGACCGCCCGACCGCCTGTCAGTCCGCCGACCCCGCCAGCACCTCTTCCCCGAACCGCCCCGGCGTCGGCCGGCTGGCGTTGCTCGAGTAGACGCTGCGCAGGAGCCGGATCGGGCGGATGCGGGGGTCGGCGGCGCGGGTGTCGCGGATGTCGCCGTCGGCGTCGCCGTAGGCGATGGCGGGGTGCAGCGCGCGGATCGCCTCGACCTTGGGGCCCTGCTGGGTGAAGACGACGCGCGGCGGCGCCGGCAGCGCGAAGAGGCGCTGCAGCAAGAGGCTGGTGCGGTCGCTGGGGGGCGTGCTCGCCGAGCGGCCGGTCAGGAAGACGATCGTGTCGCCGCGCGCCTGGTGCATGGCGACGAGCGCGAGGGCGATCAGCTTCGGCCGGCTGAACCGCGCGTCGAGGCTGTCGTTCACGAAGGTCCAGAACGCCGGGTCGTCGTGCGGCCGCGCGACGCCGCGGCCCTCGAACCACCCCTCGCCGAAGAGGAAGGCGGGCGAGGAGCGGAGCGCCGTGTCGTCGATGTCGAAGACGACGGTGCTCGGCGGGGGCGTCGCGAGGCTCCGCTTGAGCTGCTCGAAGGTGATGATCCGGGCCGGCGCCGGCGCCGTGGCGCCGGCGTAGGAGACGTCGCGCCAGTCGATCGTGGCGCGCGGCGCGCAGGCGCCCGTCGCGAGTCCGCTCGCGAGGGTGCCGGCGAGGGCGGCGGCGAGGGCGAGGGAGCGAGGGAAGCGCATCGCCATCCGCTCAGTCCAGGGCGCCGCGGCGCCGCAGCTCGCCGCAGGTGTACGGGTGCTCGGTGCTCGAGCGCGTGCGGATCGGCTGGAAGGCGTCGGCCGCGGCAGAGTCGGCGGCGGTGCGCGCCTGGGCGTACTGCTGGCGGCACTCGTCGCGCACCGCGCGCGTGAGGCGCGGCCGGATGATCGGCGCGAGCACGAGGGCGATGAGGATCGGCACCGCCACGATCAACACGATCCAGACGAGC
>DASTSO010000048.1:0-2080 GCA_035760645.1 Gemmatimonadales bacterium | reverse complement strand
CAGCCGGTGCTGCAGATCTCCGGCGCGCCGCGCACGCCCGAGTCCACCGCGGCCTTCCCCGACGTTCCCTTTCTCGAGAAGCCCTTCGCCGTTCCCGACTTCCTCACCTGCGTCGACGAGCTGGTGCACGGACACCGGGACTGATCACGGCTCGACTCGCACCGTGTAGTTCTCCCCCTGCCACCGGTTCTCCCGCGGCCAGAAGAGGGTGAAGACCACCGCGCTCCCCGCCGCGAGCGCCGTGGTCGGGAGCTCGGCGGCCCACACGCCGAGCGTGGTGTCGGCGGCGTCGGTGTCGTGCGTGGTGCGCCAGCCGTCTGCGCTCCAGTGCACCCGGCAGGGTTGGGGCACATGGAGGCGGAGCACGCGCGCCGGAGCCATCGCGCGGATGCGGTTGGCGGGCGACCACACCGCGCAGCACGCCGTGCGCCGCTCGACCAGATAGCGGCGCACCGGGTGGGGCGGGCAGTCGAAGACCCGGCCGTCGGCGAGCGAGCGCACCAGCTTCACGTACTCGGCGTGCGCCCAGACGAGCGGCATCGCCGAGCCCGAGGGACGGCCGTTGTAGAGCCCGCGCTGGGGCACGTCGGCCGCGTCCCAGACCTGCTCGGGGAGCATCCCGCCGTCGCTCGCCTGGCGGCACATCACCTCGAGCAACGCGCGCGCGGCGTCGCGCCGCCCGGCGGCGAGCTCGTAGTGCGCCCGCTCGCCCGCGAGGAGCGGCCAGCCGCGCCCGATCCCCACCCCCTCGAACGGCGCGCCGTCCTCCGGCTCGCCGTAGCCGTCGCCGTTGTAGCGGTGCCAGACGGGCCCGGTACGCGTCTCGGTGCGCAGCAGCGAGTCGATCACCTTCACCGTGTCCACGATGCGCGGGTCGTCCGCCGCGCGGAGGCCGAAGCGCACGAGCGCGAGGGCGTCGGTGCTCACGAGGTCGGCGTAACGCACCCAGCTCCGGTCGGGCGGGCGATTGCGCAGGGGGACGCGGCCGTCGCTCCCGACGCTCCCGACGTCGGGCGGCGCGATGCGCGCGTAGTAGCCCGCCACGTCGAGCCGCTCGGCGAGCGCGGTGCCGGTGACGTAGGTCCAGCGCTCGATGTCGTCGTTCCAGGCGTCGGCGGTGTCGCGCAGACAGGCGGCCGCCGCGGGGTCGCCGCGCGCGTCGGCGAAGCTCGCCGCGGCGAGGAGGGCCGCGACCTCCACGGCGAGCGTGAAGGGCGAGTAGCCGCCGTCCTCCTCCCAGCGGTCCTGCAGCGTCACGGGGCCGTGGCGCACGAGATAGCCCGCCGCGCGCCGCACCGCGGGCCACGGATCGAGCCCGCCCAGCGCGTCGGCGCGCGCGAGGGCGTCGGCGAGGAGCACGGGGAAGGCCGTCTCGTCCATCTGGATCCCGTGCCAGTAGGCCGAGCCGTCGAGCCACATGTTCTGCGGCCAGTGGCCGTCGGCCTCCTGCGTCGCCATCAGGTAGCGCAGCGTGCGGCGCGCGCGCGGGAGCTGGCCCGCGGCCATCATCGCGCCCGCGCTCTCGACGAGGTCGCGCGGCCAGACGAGGTGATAGCCCCCCATGTCGTGGTCGCCGCGCGCCTGGCCCCAGGGAATCGAGAGGCTCGCGATGAGCCCGCCCTGCGCGCGCTTGTCCTCGTGGAGCGCGACGATCGCGGTGCTCAGGTGGTAGAGCGCGTGCGCCGTGGCCGGCAGGTGCTGCGCGCCCGCCTCGGCCGCGCGTCCCACGTGGGCGGTCAGGGTGTGGAAGTGCTGCCAGCCCTCGACGTAGGCCGCGATCAGCCGCGCCACCGGCGAGGCGAGCGCGAGCCGCGCCGTCTGCCCCGCCTCGGCGTCGGTGCGCCCGAAGGCGAGCGCCACGACGAACTCCGCCCCCTCGCCCGCGCGCGCCGCCTGAAGATCGATCTCGCCGGTGAGCGCGACGTTGCCGCCGCGCGCCTCCGACCACTGCCGCGCGAGCCGCCCGTCGGCGCGCACCTGCTGCCACCCGTCGGAGACGCCGACGTAGCCGCAACTCCGCGCCGTCCAGTCGGGCGTGGCGGCACAGGCGAGCGCCGTCTCGCCGCGCGCGGCGAAGAGC
>DASTSO010000047.1:0-19023 GCA_035760645.1 Gemmatimonadales bacterium | reverse complement strand
CTACTGACTGTCGCCCTCGAGGATTACTACCACGTCGGCGCCTTCAACCAACTGATTCAGCGCGGCCAGTGGTACCGCTTCGAGCGCCGGCTCGACCGGAACACCGCGGCCACGCTGGACCTGCTGGACGAGTTCGGGCTCAAGGCGACCTTCTTCGTGCTGGGCTGGGTGGCCGAGCACGCGCCCGAGGTCGTGCGCGGCGTGGCCGAGCGCGGGCACGAGATCGCCAGCCGGGGCTACTACCACCGCAGCATCTGGGGCATGACGCCCGAGGAGTTCCGCGACGACCTCGCCCGCGCCCGGGAGGTGATCGAGCACGCCAGCGGCCGGCGGGTGCGCGGCCACCGGGTGGCCGACCAGTGGTTCCGGCCCTGCGACCTCTGGGCCCTCGACCTGCTGGCCGCAGAGGGCTACGCCTACGACTCGAGCATCGCCCCGATCGGCCGCGCCTACGCGGCGGAACCCTGGCGCCGCTTCGCGCACACGCACGCCCACGCCGACCGCGCCATCTGGGAGTTCCCGATCCCCACGGCCGAGTTCTTCGGCTTCGACGTCCCGATCGGCGGCGGCAACTGGTTCCGCCAGCTCCCGCGCCGGGCGGTGTGGAACGAGGTGGCGCGCTGGGACGCGCGGGTGCCGGCGCCCTTCGTCCTCTACTTCCATACCTGGGAGCTCGATCCCGACCAGCCGAAGATCGCCGCCGCGCCCCTGCTGCAGCGCATCCGCCAGTACCGGAACCTCGAGCGCATGCCCGCGATCCTGCGCGGCTACTTCGAGCGCTACCCCTTCACGAGCATCGCCGCGCACCTGGGACTCGATCCGGCCGCTCCCCCCGAGGACGCGGCGTCGGCGGCGCTCGGGGCGGCGGCGCTCGGCGCCCGGGCGCCAGACGCCCGGACGCACGACGCCCGGGCGCACGGCACCGCGTCGAACGGCACCGCGTCGAACGGCCGCCGCGCGCCGCGGCCCACGCCGTCCCCGGGACGTGCGCGCCCGTCCTGGACGCCGGAGGCGGACGAGCCGGCACCGCGCGCCGACGACGACGACGCGCGCGAGGGGGTGACGATCGTCGTCCCCTGCTACAACGAGGAGCTGATCCTCCCCTACCTGGCCAACACGCTCGAAAGCGTGCGCGCGCGGCTGGGCCGGCGCTACGCGCTGCAGTTCCTCTTCGTGGACGACCGCAGCACCGACGGCACCTGGCCCGCGCTCCAGCGCACCTTCGGCGACCGGCCCGACTGCACCCTCGTGCGCCACGAGCGCAACCGCGGCGTGGCGGCCGCGATCCTCACCGGGATCCGCGCGGCGCACACCGAGGTCGTCTGCTCGATCGACTGCGACTGCACCTACGATCCGCACGAGCTCGAGCGCATGATCCCGCGCCTCGCCCCCGGCGTCGCGATGGTGACGGCCTCGCCCTACCACCCGCAGGGCCACGTGCGCAACGTCCCCGAGTGGCGGCTCTTCCTCTCGCGCGGCCTGTCGGCGATCTACCGGCACCTGCTGCACCACAAGCTCTACACCTACACGAGCTGCTTCCGCGTCTACCGCCGCAGCGCGCTGCTCGGGCTGCGCGTCGAGCGGTCCGGCTTCCTCGGCGTCGCCGAGACGCTCGGCCGGCTCGACCTCGCGGGCGCCCGGATCGTGGAGCACCCGGCCACGCTCGAGGTCCGCATGCTCGGCCGGTCGAAGATGAAGATCCTGCGGACGATCGTCGGACACCTCGGTCTCGTCGCCGAGCTCGCGCGCCTGCGGCTCACCGGCGGCGTGCCCCCGATCCCGCCCTCCCCCGCCCCGCAGCCGAACGATGTCCACGCCGGCGTCTGACGCTCCGGCGCCCGCGGCCGGCCCCTGCCACGTCGGCATCGTCGGCGGCGGGCTCCTCGGCATGACGCTCGCCCTGCGGCTGCGCGCGCAGGGGCACCGCGTCACGCTGGTCGAGGCGGCGCCGGCGCCGGGCGGGCTCGCGAGCGCGGCCGAGATCGGCGGCTACACCTGGGACCGCTTCTACCACGTCATCCTCCTCTCCGACCTCCACACCCGCGGCCTGCTCGGGGAGCTCGGGCTCGAGGACCGGCTGCGCTGGGGCCAGACGCGCACCGGCTTCTACAGCGACGGCCGCCTCCACTCGCTCTCGAGCAGCCTCGAGTACCTGACGTTCCCGCTCCTCAATCCGCTCGACAAGGCGCGCCTCGCGGCCACGATCCTGCACGCCGCGCGCGTCACGCGTCCCGAGCCGCTGGAGGCGATCCCGGTCGTCGAGTGGCTGACGCGCTGGTCGGGCCGGCGCGTGGTCGAGCGGCTCTGGCTGCCGCTCCTGCGCGCCAAGCTGGGCGAGAACTGGCGGCACGCGAGCGCGGCGTTCATCTGGGCGATCATCGCCCGCATGTACGCGGCGCGCCGCTCGGGGCTCAAGCGCGAGATGATGGGCTACGTCGACGGCGGCTACGCGCTCGTGCTCGAGCGGCTCGAGGCGGCGCTGCGCGCGCGCGGCGTCGCGCTGCGCTGCGGCTGCCCCGTGGCCGAGGTGCGGCCGCGCGCCGGCGGCGGCGCCGAGGTGGTGCTCCGGGACGGCGAGCGGCTCGCCGTCGACCAGGCGGTGCTCACCGTGCCCGCCGGCCGCGCGGCCACGCTCCTCCCGGGGCTCACCGCGGCCGAGCGGCGGCGGCTCGAGGGCGTCACCTACCAGGGGATCGTCTGCGCCTCCGCGCTCCTCGCCCGGCCCCTCGGCGGCTACTACGTCACGAACATCACCGATGCGTGGGTGCCCTTCACCGGCGTGATCGAGATGACCGCGCTGGTGGACCGCGCCCGCTTCGGCGGGCACACGCTCGTCTACCTGCCGCGCTACCTCACGCAGGACGACGCCTTCTGGCGGCAGGACGACGCGGCGGTGGAGGCGGAGTTCACCGCGGCCCTGCTGCGCATGTACCCGCACCTCACCCGCGCCGACATCCGCGCCTTCCGCGTGGCGCGCGTGCGCGAGGTGCTCGCGGTGCCGACGCTCCACTACTCGCGCGACGCGCTGCCGCCCACCGCGACCTCGCTGGAGAGCATCCACCTCGTGAACTCCGCCCAGATCGTCAACGGCACGCTCAACGTGAACGAGACCGTCGCGCTCGCGGACGCGAAGGCGCGCGAGCTCGCGCCGCGCCTGCGCGCGCACCCCGACACGCCCCGGCCGGCGGCGCCGGCGCCGCCGGCGCCGCTGGTGGAGGCGTGAGCGTGGGCCGCCCGACGCCGACCGACCACCGGCCGCTCGCGAGCGTCTCGCTCGACGTGGACGACCTCTGGTCGTACCTCAAGACGCACGGCGATCCGGCATGGGAGCGCCGCCCGTCCTACCTGCCGACGTTCTTCCCCCTCGCGCTCGACGCGCTCGACGAGCTCGGGATCGCGATCACGTTCTTCATCGTGGGGCTCGACGCCGCGGCGCCGGCCAACGCCGGCGTGCTGCGCGAGGTGACGGCGCGCGGCCACGAGGTGGGCAACCACTCCTACGAGCACGAGCCCTGGCTGCACCTCTACCCGCGCGAGCGGATCGTGGACGAGATCGCCCGCGCCGAGCAGGCGATCGAGGCGGCCACGGGCCAGCGACCCGTCGGGTTCCGCGGCCCCGGCTACAGCTGGAGCCCCGACCTGCTCGAGGTGCTCGCCGAGCGCGGGTATCTCTTCGACGCCTCGACGCTGCCGACCTATCTCGGGCCGCTCGCGCGCACCTACTACTTCTGGACCGCGAAGCTCTCGCGCGAGGAGCGCGAGACGCGCCGCGCGCTCTTCGGCACGCTCCGCGACGGGCTGCGGCCGGTGCGGCCCTACGCCTGGACGCTCCCGGGCGGGCGCGCGCTGCTCGAGATCCCGGTGACGACGATGCCGGTGGCGAAGGTGCCGTTCCACCTGAGCTACCTGCTCTATCTCGCGCGGGTCTCGGAGCCGCTCATGTGGGCCTACTTCCGCACCGCCCTCGCGGCGTGCCGGCTCACCGGCACCGAGCCCAGCTTCCTCCTCCACCCGCTCGACCTGCTGGGCGGCGACGTCGCCCCCGACTTGGCGTTCTTCCCCGGCATGGACCTGCCGACCGAGCGGAAGCGGCGGCTCTTCCGCGCCGTCCTCGGCGAGCTGGGCCGCCACTACCGGCTGGTGCCGATGGGCGTGCACGCGCGCGCCCTGCTCGAGCGCCGGCCGCTCGAGGCGCGCCGGCCCGTCCCGGCCGCCTCCGAGGCCTGAGGAGCCCGGCCCGATGTGCGGCTTCGTCGGCATCCTCCATCGCGACGGCCGGCCCGTCGTCCCGGCCGAGCTCGCCGGCATGGCCGCGCGCATCCGCCACCGCGGCCCCGACGACGAGGGGCAGTTCGTGGACGGCACGCTCGGGCTGCACCACCTGCGCCTCTCGATCATCGACCCCGAGGGCGGCCACCAGCCGATGACGAGCGGGCCGGCGACGATCGTCTTCAACGGCGAGATCTACAACTACGTCGAGCTGCGCGAGGAGCTGCGCCGCGCGGGGCACGCGTTCCGGACCGCCTCGGACACCGAGGTGCTGCTGCGGCTCTACCTGGAGCACGGGCCGGCGTTCGTCGAGCGGCTCAACGGGATGTTCGCCTTCGTGCTCTACGACGCGGCCCGCCGCCAGGTCGTCGTCGCGCGCGACCGCTTCGGCATCAAGCCGCTCTACGTCTACGAGGACGCGCGCCACTGGCTCGTGGCCTCCGAGATCAAGGCGCTCCTCGCCCACCCCGCCGTCGCGGCCGAGGCCGACCCGGACGGCATCCGCGAGTACCTCACCTTCCAGTTCGTGCTGGGCGAGCGCACGCTCTTCCGCAACGTGCGGAAGCTGGAGCCCGGGCACCTGCAGGTGATCGACCTCGCCAGCGGCGCGGTGCGCACGACGCGCTACTGGGAGCCGACGTTCGCGATCGACACCCACCACACCGAGGCCTACTTCGTCGAGCGCCTGCGCGACCTCCTCGACGACACGGTCCGGCTCCAGCTGCGCAGCGACGTCCCGGTCGGCACCTATCTCTCGGGCGGCATGGACTCGAGCATCGTCACGCTGCTCGCCGCGCCGCGGGCCTCGGGCCGGCTGCGGACCTTCACCGGCGCGTTCCGCGAGGGCCCCGAGTTCGACGAGACGCGCTACGCGCGCCTCGTGGCCGAGCAGGTGGGGACGACGCCGTGCGTCGTCTACCCGACGGAGGACGAGTTCGTGGACCTCATGCCGCGGCTCGTCTGGCACATGGACGAGCCGGTCGCGGGCCCCGGCCTCTTTCCCCAGTACATGGTGAGCCGCCTCGCCGCGAGCCAGGTCAAGGTCGTCCTCGGCGGCCAGGGCGGCGACGAGGTCTTCGGCGGCTACGCGCGCTACCTCGTCGCCTATCTGGAGCAGGCGCTCAAGGGCGCGATCTTCGAGTCGAACGAGGAGCAGGAGCACATCGTCTCGCTCGCCTCGATCATCCCGAATCTCTCGGTGCTGCAGGGCTACGGGCCGATGATCCGGCAGTTCTGGCGCGCGGAGGTCTTCGAGCCGATGGACCGGCGCTACTACCGGCTCGTCGACCGCATGCTCGGCTCCATCAGCCTGTTCAGCGCCGACTTCCGCCACGCCTACGACGCCGAGTCGCTCTTCCACCGCTTCCAGCGGATCTTCAACCATCCGGACACGAAGAGCTACTACAACAAGATGACCCACTTCGACCTGGTGACCGGCCTGCCGGCGCTCCTCCAGGTCGAGGACCGGGTGAGCATGGCCTGCTCGCTCGAGTCGCGCGTGCCGCTGCTCGACCATCGCATCGTGGACCTCGTCACCAGCATGCCGCCGCGCATGAAGTTCGCCGGCGGCGAGATGAAGTACATCCTGAAGCGCGCCGTGCAGCCGCTGCTGCCCGCGCCGATCCTCGAGCGCAAGGACAAGATGGGCTTCCCCGTCCCCCTGCACCTCTGGGCCCGGGGCCGCGCGCGCGAGTTCTTCCACGACATCCTGCTCTCGCGCGCCTGCCGCGAGCGCGGGCTCTACGACCCGGACGAGGTCGCCAAGCTCATGGAATACGAGAGCGCCTTCGGCCGCCGCCTCTGGGGCCTGCTCAACCTCGAGCTCTGGCACCGCGAGTTCATCGACGCCTGACCCCGACCGCTGACGGAGTTCCCCTTCATGCCTCTGACGTTCGCGCAGGACGGCACGGTCTCCTCATGGGACGTGCGCAAGATCGCCGTCATCGGCCCCGGCATCGTCGGCATGCCGATGGCCGCCCTCCTCGCCCACGCGGGGCTCCGCCTCGACGAGCCGCACCCGCCACGCGTGCTCGTCGTCCAGCGGAACTCCGCGACGTCGGGGTGGAAGGTGGCCGCGATCAACGCCGGCCGCTCGCCCATCGGCGGGGTGGAGCCCGACCTCGACCGCATCGTGGCCGAGTCGGTGGCGGCGGGCCTGCTCTCGGCGAGCCACGACCCGGCGGACCTCGCCGACGCCGACGTGATTCTCGTCTGCACCCAGACCGACAAGCGCGGCATCGAGCCCGACTACGGCCCGCTCTTCGAGGCGCTCGAGGGCGTGACGCGCGCGCTCCGGCAGCGCCCCCCGGGCAACGTCCCGCTCGTCGTCTTCGAGTCCACCCTCGCCCCCTCCTCGATGGCCACGGTGGTGCGCGACTTCTTCGCGCGGCACGGGCTCGTCGAGGGCCGTGACGTCCTCCTCGGCAACAGCCCGAACCGCGTGATGCCGGGCCGCCTCGTCGAGCGCGTGGCGAGCGCCGACAAGATCGTCGGCGGGCTCCACCCCGCGACGCCCGAGCTCATCCGCCGGCTCTACGGCCGCATCGTCACCCGCGGCACGCTGCACCCGACCAACAGTCTCACCGCCGAGGTGGTG
The DNA here is from genome assembly GCA_035760645.1 of Gemmatimonadales bacterium. Taxonomy (GTDB): domain Bacteria; phylum Gemmatimonadota; class Gemmatimonadetes; order Gemmatimonadales; family GWC2-71-9; genus DASSTY01. The sequence continues at coordinate 12,158 of DASTSO010000047.1, read as the reverse complement.
AAGACGCTCGAGAACGCCTACCGCGACGTGCGCATCGCCTACTCGGCCGAGGTGGCGCGCTTCTGCGACGCGCGGGACGTGGACTTCTACGCCGTGCGCGACGCGGTCAACGACCGCCTCGCCCAGCGCGACGCCGCCTCGCACGACCCGAACGCCGTCCCCTCGGGCGGCCTCCTCGTGCCCACCGTGGGCGTCGGCGGCCACTGCCTGCCCAAGGACGGCATCCTCCTCTGGTGGCGCGGGCTCGAGGCGGGCGCCGATACGAGCCGCAGTCTCATCCTCGAGGCGCGCCGCATCAACGACGAGTCGCCCGCCGAGACGATCGCGCTCGCCGAGCGGGTCGACGGCCCCCTCGACGGCAAGACCGTGGCGCTGCTGGGTACGGCCTACCGCTTCAACTCCGAGGACACGCGCAACTCGCCGACGCTCGCGCTGGCGCGGCTCCTCAAGGCGCGCGGCTGCACCGTGCGCCTCCACGACCCCTACGTCCCCCCGCGCGACCAGAACCTCGCGCGCTTCGGCCTCGCCGGCGACTTCACGCAGGACGTGGCCGCGGCGGTCGGCGACGCGGAGGTGCTGATCTTCTGTACCGCCCACCGCGACTACGCCGAGGGCCGCGCGGCGCTCTTCGCCGCGGCCCCGGCGGCGCGCGCCGTGGTGGACGCCTGCAACCTCTTCGCGCGCGCCGACGTGCCGGCCGCGCTCGCCTACACGGGGATCGGCCGCGGCACGGCCGCCCCCGCGCCCGCGCTGCTCGACGCCGTCGAGGAGGGCTTCCGCCGCGTCGAGCGCGGGCTCGCCAACGAGCTCGCCGGCGTGATCGACTTCCTCAACGCGCGCTACGCCGACGACGGCTTCAACCGCGTCTCGCTCGACGAGGTCCGCCGGCTCGCCGGCACCTGCGTGACGGGCTGCGACATCGCGGCGCCCGGCCCCGTCGGTGCGACGCCGCTCGGCGCGGGCTTCGAGCCCCGGCTCGTGCGCGTGGCGCGGGGGGAGATGCCGGCCGGCGCGGTGCCGGCGGTGGCCGCCGAGCTCGCCGAGGCGGAGGCGGCCGCGGCGGGCTGAGCGCCGCCACGAATCCGGCGCCGGCACGGCAATCGAAGGGCGGCGGTCGCATGCGACCGCCGCCCTTCGTGCATGTCGCACCGGCGGCACCGGCGGCACCGGTGACCACCCTCACAGCCGCACGGCCGCCGCCGTCGCATGATGAACTCGCAGCGCACGTCTCCACGCTCCACTCGCCGCACGCGGGACCGCCCGGTCCCGAGGACGCATATGCAGCACCAGCAGCTGGCCGGCTCGCGGTGTCCCGTGTGCCTCTCCACCTCCACCGCGCCCGCCCTTCGCAAGGACGGCGTCCTGCTCCTCCGCTGCGCCGACTGTCACCTGCGCTTCTGCGCCGAGGAGCCCGAGGCCGCCCCGCTCGAGGCGCTCTACGACGAGACCTACTTCACCGGCGGCGGCGCCGGTGGCGCCGGCTACGACCACTACCTCGCCGACGAGCGCACCCATCGCCGGCAGGCCCGGCGCTACCTGCATCGGCTCGAGCACCTCGGCCTCCGACCGGGCCGGCTCCTCGACGTGGGCTGCGCCGCCGGCTTCTTCCTCGACGAGGCCCGGCGCGCCGGCTGGGACGCGCACGGCATCGACGTGAGCCCCTGGGCCGCCGCGCACGCCCGCGAGCACTTCGGACTGGACGTGCGCTGCGAGAGCCTGCTCGCTGCGAGTCCCGCCGCCCCCTTCGACGTCGTCACCGTCTTCAACGTCTTCGAGCACCTGCCCACGCCCCACGCCGCCGCCGACCGGCTCGCGCGGCTGGTGCGGCCCGGCGGGCATCTCCTCATCGAGACCTGGGACGCGGACTCCGTCTTCGCGCGGCTCTGCGGCCGGCGCTGGCACCAGTACTCGCCGCACTACGTGCCCTACTATTACACGCGCGCCTCCCTCGCGCGGCTCTTCCGCCCGGGGCTCTGGCACACGGTGGAGTACGGGCCGTGGACCAAGTGGATCTCGGTCCAGCGGGCCTGCGCCGTGGTGGCGCACGACGTGCCGACCGCACCCCTGCGGCGCCTCGTCGGCGCGGTCGGCCACAGCCCGCTCGGCGCCCTCGAGCTGCCGTACTCGCTGGGCGATCTCGTGCTGCTCACCCTGCGGCGGCGCACCGACCGGCCGAGCCGCCGCTCGCTCGCGCCGGGCGTGCCCGCCTACGGCACCCGCGAGCGGCGTCCCCTGACGGCCGCGACCCCCGCACGCCCATGAGCATCCAGCTGCCGCGGCGCGGCCACCTGCCGAGGACGGGGCCGGTCGACGCGATCGACCAGTACTACACCCCCGTCCTCGGCGCCTTCTTCCGCCGCCGGCTCGCCTGGGTCGACGCGGCACTGCCGCCGGGTCCCCTCGGCCGCGTGCTCGAGATCGGCTACGGCAGCGGCGTCTTCCAGTACACGCTCGCCCCCCGCGCCCGGCTCTCGGTCGGCCTCGACATCCACCCGTTCGGCGCCAAGGTGCGCCGCCGCCTCGCCGAGGACGGCATCGCCGCGACGCTGCTCCAGGGCGACGGCTGCGTCCTCCCCTTCGCCGGCGGCAGCTTCGACGTGGTGGTCATCCTGAGCGCGCTCGAGTTCGTCCCCGACCCCGCGGCCTGTCTGGACGAAGCGGTGCGCGTCCTCGCGCCGGGCGGCCGGGTGGTGTGCATCCGGCCCCGGGTGCTGCCGTGGGCCGACGCCATCTATGGTCAGTTGGTGGGATTCGATCCGGAGGCGGAGTTCCAGGGCGGCCGCCAGCGGGTGCAGGCCGCCCTCGCGCGGGTGCGCGCGCCGCAGCGGCGCCTCGCGCGGCCGGCCTGGCTGCCGCCCGCGCTCGCGCCCTACGAGGTGGTGGTGCTGGAGACGCCGGCGAGGCGTCGCGTCGCCGGCGCCTCGCCCGTCGGCGGGCTCGGCGGCCTCGCCCTCGGCACCTGACCGGCTGCGCGGGTGCCGCGCCGGCTCAGCGCGGCACGAGCCGGCGGACGATCACACCGCCGTGGAAGCGAGCCTCCTCGGTCGTGCGATAGTGGCCCGCCAGGTAGGCTTCCAGTCGCTCCCAGCCGAGGTCGATTCCGAGATAGCGGTCCTGCGGCTTCGCGAAGAGCCACACCGCGCCCCCGCCCGTCGGCCGGCCCGCCCGGCGCTCGGCCGAATCGGCGGCCGCCACCGCCGCCGCGATCGCCGCCGCCCCCGCCACCGTGTCGCCCACCGCCATGCGCCAGGGCTCGTAGCGATCGAGCCGCGGCGGCTCGTTGAGGGGCGCGAGCGGCGCCGGCCCGTGGTCGTACAGCTCGAGCGGCACGATCAGGTCGTTCGGGAAGAGGAGCACCGGCTCCCCCGGTGCCGCGTGGGCCCGCAGATAGCTCGCCACCCGGGCGCTGTCGTCGCTCTTGGCGAGCGGCCGGTAAATGAAAGCGGCCGCGCCGACGCTGCAGACCGTCACGATCGCGACCCAGCCGGCGAGAAGCCCCGGCCGCGCGCTCCGCCCGAGCGGCAGCAGCGGGAGGAGCAGCACCGGAAGGAAGAGGGCGACGGTGTGGCGGGGCTGGGTGAGGTCGGGCCCCATGAGCATGAAGAGGACGACGAACACCGCGCCGACCGTGGCCGTGGTGCCCCCGAGCCAGCGGACCTCGGGCGCCGCGACGAGCCGGCGCAGCCCGCCGCCCGTGCGCACCCCGGCCACGAGCAGCCCCGCCAGCACGAGCCGCACCAGCCAGTGCAGCGCCCGCCCGGCCGCGGTGTCGGCCACGTCCAGCTCGTACTGGAAGCGCATGATCGGGAGCACGTACTCCTCGACCCGGACCGCCGCGTCACGGGCCGCCGCGAGTACCGACAGGCGCTCGGTGACGCTCCCGATGTGGGCGTCGAACTGCTCGGGCAGCCAGAAGCCCACCGGGATCAGGAACAGCGCCACCGCGACCATCGAGAGCACGTAGGTGCGCACCCGCTCCCACCGGCCGGTCAGGACGAGTCCGACGGCCGCGGCCGGGAGGAGGAAGCCGGCGTAGTACTGCGTGAGCACGAGCGCGACCGCGCTCGCCACGACGCCCAGCAACGCGTAGCGGCTCGGCCGCTCGGCGACGAAGGCGTCGTGGATGCACAGCAGCAGCACGGCCGTGAGCAGGAGCGCGAGCGCGTAGATGCGGATCTCGAGCGCCGCGAACAGCGTGAACGGATTGAAGGCCACGAGGCCGACGAGCCACGCCGGCGAGCGCGCGGGGAGGAACCGGCGCGACAGCGCCGCCACCACGACGAGCGCAGCCGCGACGCAGGCCACCGAGAAGAACCGGGCGAACAGCGGTGCCGCGTCGAGCTGCCGCCACGCCCAGAGAAGCCCGAAGTAGACCGGCGGCTGCAACTCGAGCCGGATCGAGCGCTCGAGCGTCTCGGCCAGCGTGCCCGAGGTCGTGAAGAGCGAGAACGCCTCGTCCTTCCAGATGTTGAGCAGGAGGGCGAGGGGGACCGTCACCGCGAGATGGGCGAGGATCAGAAATCGCACCACCCGCCGGTCCCCGCGCAGGTCGCGACCGTGGTCCGGGGGCAGCAGGTCGCCCGGCCGAAGCACGGACTCGGAGACCTCGAGCGTGAGCTGGCTGGCGGGCGGGAGGGTCGGTGCGGGCAGGCGCGCCTCCTCGGGCTCGGCGGTCGCGGAGCGACCCGAACGGATGACGACGGGATCGGACGTCGGCGCGGACCGGCGCCGACGGGGACGAGCGATGCTGACCAGCGGTGCTGAATCTACTCCGGCGACCCCCGCCGCGACATCGCCCGACCCACGGTGGCGGCGGCGGGCCAGCCGCGCGGACCTCGCCGCCGGGGCGCTCTGCCTCGGGCTCCTCGTCGCCGGGCTCCTTATCGGCCGGGCCCACACGGTGCCGGGCTACGGGGTCGAGACCGACTTCGCCGCCGTCTACTCCTTCCAGGCGGCGAACCTCCTCCGGGGCCTGCCCTACACTTATAGCTATCACCCCTTCGGCTACCCGGCCCTCCTCGCCGTCCTCTCGCCGCTCACCGGCGGGGACCTGTTCGCCGCCGGGAAGCTCCTCGCCACCCTCGCCGCGGTCACACTGGTCGCCACGACCCATCTCCTGGCGCGCGCCCTGGTGGACCGCCGGACGGCGCTCGCCGGCACGGCGGTCCTCGCCGTCGCCATCCTGCCGTACGTGGCGACCGCGGCCTCCGACCTGCCGGGGGCGGCGCTCGTGCAGCTCGCCCTCTGGCTCGGGCTCGGCGCGCGCCGGCTCGGCCCCGCCCGCGCCTTCGCCGCCGGGGTGGCCGCCGCCGCCGCCTTCCTGGTCCGCTCCAGCGGCGCCCTCGCGATCGCGGCGGCGGCGGCGGCCGTCCTCGTCCTCGCCCCCGCGGAGCGGACCCGGCGCCGTGGGCAGCTGCTCGCCGCGCTCCTCGCGGGCGTGCTCGCCGGCCTCGCCCCCGCCGGTCTCTACAACCTCGCCACGGCCGGCCGGCTCGCCGGACCCACCGAACTCGTCCAGGTCGGCGTGAGCTACCAGACCCCGGCCGACTCCGGGGTCAGCGCCACGGAGAGCGCGGTCACCGGCCTCCCCTCGGTGCTCCGGGTCTTCGCGAGCCACCCGGTGGGATTCCTCGCCCACTACGCCGGCCGACAGATCTCCCTCGCCGCGCCGCTCCTCGCCCGCCAGGGGCTCGGCTTCCCGGCCTACCTCTTCGTGGGGCCCGGCCTGGTACTGCTCCTCGCCCGGCGGCGCTCGCCCGCGGCCCGGCGCCTCGCCGTGTGGGCGGGGTTCTGCCTGGCCGGCTACCTGGCCCTCGGGCTGCTCGACCCCCTGATCCGGTACTATCTCTTCCTGCTCCCCTTCCTCTGCCTGGCGGTCGCGATCGGAGCCTTGCTCGATGGCGCCGCTGGTCGGGATGGCCGGCCCCTGGTCGGCCGCCGCCCGGGTGCCGGGATCGTCGCGGCGATCGTGCTGGTCGGCCTCCTCGGCCGGGGACGCGAGGTCGCCCGCTCCCTCGCCGACGACCCGCGCGAGCTCCTGTCGTTCGCCGCCGAGCTCCGGCGGATCGCCGCCCCGGGCGACATCATCGTCTCGCGCAAACCCCAGCTCGCCTACCTCGCCGGGCTCCGCTACGACGTCGCCGTCGACCCCCGGGACCTGCCGACCCTCCTCCGCGACGCCCGCGCCCACGGCGCGCGCTGGCTCCTCTACTCGCCACGGACGGCCCGGCTCTGGCCCGCGCTCCGGACGCTCGCCGATCCCGGGCCGGCGCCCCGCGGGCTCCGGCTCGTCATGAGCGACCCGCGCTCCGGGGTCCGGCTCTACGAGCTGGTACGCTGAATCGGTGCTCGGAACGGGGCCGGGAACCGGGCCCGAAATGGTGCCCGACCTGCGCCCGATCGCCGGTCATGTGGAAAACCATCCGGGCACCGCTCCGCCCACCCACCCCGCCATTCTGACGCGGCCCCACCAGACCGGCCGCTGACCGTCAGCGACCCGGAGGGCACGCCGCCGCTCGTCCCGCAGGCCGGTTCGCGCCCGGTTCCCATGCAATGTGGAAACCCTCTGCCTGAGAACCGGCCCCTCGGAGCGCCGGGCCGCGGCCCCGACCGGCTGCGGAGGTCGTATGCATCCACCCCGCGTGGATAAGTCGCACGGCCGCTGATGTCGCTGGGCTCCATGCAATCCATTCTCGCGCTCAGACCTCAGAAGTCACTTCACGAGAAATCCACAAGCACATATTTTCCACACAATTGCGCCCATACGACTCATCACATCGCCGCGCGCCCGACAGTGTGTCTCGCCACCACTGGATATTCAGGTTCACTGAATATCCACAGAATTCACACCCCGCATATTCCGATCGAGTGGGTGCATTCGACCGCCGACCCAGGGTGCCCCCGTCGGGCGGCGAATTGTCCACATTCTCATCGACTCTGGGGTCGGAGCGGTCGCGGGGTGAATGCCGGGCGCGGCACGTCCCTGTCCGGCGGGGAACCGGCGGGGAGCCGCCGGTGGCTCAAAAGGGAGGCCAAGGTCAGCGCCTGCCGGGGAGGCAGACCCGGTCCGCGTGCCGAATTGGCCGGATGCGAAACGCGCCGGAGTCCCGTCTGGGACTCCGGCGCGTCGTCCGGCCGGCGGTGGGTGGGCTCAGCGCAGGAAGTCGATCCGGCCGTCTCCACCCCAGTACATCGGGCCGACCCAGCGGACCGGGGAGGCCTTGAGCGCCTTGGCCAGGTTGTCCTTCCCGCTCACCCGGAGCGAGCCGACCATGAGCCGGGCGCCGGTCGGCTGGAAGGAGGCGCGGACCGTCCAGGTCGTGTTCCGGTTGCCTTCGGTCCACCAGGCCCGGTCGAGCCCCTGCCCCGCCTGGAGCGTGTCGCCGGTCAGGTGGCCGTCCCAGGTCACCGTGGTCTTTCCGAACGCCAGGGTGTAGCGGTCGTCGAGGGTGCTCTCGGGAACCTTGCCGACCGAGGCGTCCACGCCGTCGAAGTCGAGGAAGACCTGCTTGGCGAGCTCGGTGGCGTGCCAGTCCGCCGCGCGGAGGGTGACGGCGGCCCGGACCGGTGCCCCCTTCCCCTCCTCGGCCGGGGCGGCCCAGATGCTCCAGACCGCGAACACCTGGGGCCGGTTCCGGTCCGCCACGCGGCGGGTGCCGATCGTGGTCGCCCCGGAGAAGTAGGCGCAGACCTCGCTCGGGCTCCAGGCGGCGAAGCTGTCGGTCTGGGCGATCACGTCCTTGAGGACCGGGTTGAGCGCAGGCACCCGGTCGGCCCGGAGCGGGACGAGGCCCCTGGGGAGCGCCTTGTCGGCCAGCCTCGGCGGGACGAGGAAATCCACGCAGTAGGCTGCCCGCAGGTCGTTCAGCTGCCAGACCTGCCTGGCCGTCGGCCCGGCGGCGGGATCGGGGGACTGGCCGGGGGCCGCGGCCTGCGCGTGCAGCGCGCCGGGAACGCCGGCGAGGGCGGCGCAGGCCGCCACCGCCAGAGGGCGGAGCGAGCGGATAACCCACCTCCGGAAGGATCGGGAACGTCGGGACCGTCTGGACTTCTGAAAGGACGAAGGCGGGCGCGACGTTCGCACGTCGGCCCGCCTCCGGGATCCATCATTCGTTGCCGGGAACCTGCCGCCGGGCCTCCTGCACCGCCCGTTTGATCTCGTCGTAGCTCCGGGCCGAGTTGGGATCGAACTCCAGGTCGCGCCAGCGCACCCGGCCGTCGGGGCCGATCACGTAGACCGCCCGCCACTCCCCGCCCGTCCCGAACTTCCGGGCCACCCGCTGCCCCTCGTCGCTCAGCAGCCGGAAGCCGACGTCGTTGTGGGCGGCGAACGAGTGGTGCATCGCCGGCGGGTCCTGGCTGACCCCCACGACCGTCACCGCCGAGAGCGGCCCGAAGAGCTCGTCGTAGCGCTCGGTGAGCGTCCGGACCAGCTTGGTCGAGCTCGCCGTGAAGTCGCGGGGGTAGAAGACGAGGACCACGACCTTGCCCAGGTCGCGCTTGAGGGTGAACGGCTCGCCCCCCGCGCTGGTGGTGTCCTTGTTGCCCCACGGCAGGGTGAAGTCGGGCGCCCGCTGCCCCACGTCGGGGCCGCCGATGACCGAGGCGCCCAGGCTGGGGGACCGGTCGGGGCGGCCGCCCTGGGCGAACAGGGCGCGCGGGGCGCCCAGCGCGAGGGCGGCCAGGAGAATCGCCGGCACGATCGGCCGGAGGACGGGACGGACAGGACGCATGGTGGTTTCGCTCTCCCTCAGCGCCCCGCCGGCCCGGCGCCGGCCGGGACCGCCTCGGGGGAGGCGGCCCGGCCGGCGCCGTAGCGCGAGGCCACGTAGTGCTCGAGGATCTCGAGGAATTCGGGGACGATGCGCTCCCCCTTGAGCGTGACGTGCAGCCGCCCGTCCACGTACACCGGCGCCTTCGGCTCCTCGAACGTCCCGGGGAGCGAGATGCCGATGTTGGCGTGCTTCGACTCGCCGGGCCCGTTCACGACGCAGCCCATCACCGCCACCTTCAGCTCCTCCACCCCCGGATACTCGGCCCGCCACACCGGCATCTGCGCCCGCAGATGGGCCTGGATGTCCTGGGCCATCGTCTGGAAGAAGGTGCTCGTGGTCCGGCCGCAGCCGGGGCAGCTCGTCACCTGCGGGGTGAAGCTGCGGATGTCGAGCGACTGCAGGATCTGCTGGGCGACCTGCACCTCCTCGGTGCGGTCGCCGCCGGGCGCGGGGGTGAGCGAGACGCGGATCGTGTCGCCGATCCCCTCCTGGAGGAGGATCGAGAGCCCGGCCGTGCTCGCCACGATCCCCTTCATCCCCAGCCCCGCCTCGGTCAGCCCGAGGTGGAGCGGGTAGTCGCAGCGCGCGGCGAGGAGCCGGTAGACGTCCACCAGGTCCTGCACGGCGGAGACCTTGGCGCTCAGGATGATCCGGTCGTGCCCCATCCCGATCGACTCGGCGAGCGCCGCCGAGCGGAGCGCGCTCTCGCACATCGCCTCGAGCATCACCGCGCGCGCCTCGCGCGGCTCGGCGGCGCGGGCGTTGGCGTCCATCAGCTCGGTGAGCAGGATCTGGTCGAGCGAGCCCCAGTTGACCCCGATCCGCACCGGCTTGTCGTTCTCGAGGGCGACCTCGATGATCGCGCGGAAGTTCGTGTCGGCGTGCTTGCCGCCCACGTTCCCCGGGTTGATCCGGTACTTCGCCAGCGCCCGGGCGCACTCGGGATACTTCCGCAGCAGGATGTGCCCGTTGTAGTGGAAGTCCCCGACGATCGGCACCGTGACGCCGACCCGCGCGAGCCCCTCGACGATCGCCGGCACGGCCTGCGCCGCCGCCTCGTTGTTGACCGTGACGCGCACGATCTCGCTGCCCGCCCGCGCCAGCGCGGCGACCTGGTGGATCGTCGCCGGGACGTCGGCGGTGTCGGTGTTGGTCATCGACTGCACCACGACCGGGTGCGCGGAGCCCACGGGCACCCCGCCCACCCAGGTGGTCACGGTCCGACGACGAGTGATGATGGCCATGGAGGGAATCTGGGCGGGGGGACGGGGGGATGGAAGGGAGGCGGCCGACCGCTCTCGACCGCCATCGATCGCGCTATTCCACCCCCAACGCCCGCCGCACGAACCCCCGCACCTCGTCCCGCACGTCGTAGTAGATCGCCATCGCGTGCTCGGCGCCCGGGACCACTTTGGCGGCGGCCTCGGGGGCGCCCTCGGCCCACGCGCGGGCGTTCTTCCCGCTCTCGAACGGGTCGTCCTCCGAGCTGGTGAGGAGGACGGGGACGCCGATCGCGCGGACGTTGGCGCCGATGCGCTCGGCCGCGTCCGCCCCGTGCACCGGGGCGCCGGCGGCGCCGAAGGTGACCACGCCCCGGAGGCCCCGGATCGTCGGCGCGGCGAGCAGCACGCCGGTGCCGCCGACGCTCGCGCCGACCAGGAGCAGCCGGCTCGCGTCCACGAAGTTCTGCACCGCGCCCCACGACGCCACCCGGAGAATGTCGTCCGCGATGCGCTCGAAGCCGACCTTCTTCGCGCTGCTCATGAACGCCGGCCCGAACGCCTCCATGCCGAAGCCCACCGGGGTGTCGATGACCAGCGTCCCCCCGGGCGCCTGGACCGAGGAGCCGTGCCCCCGCTCGTCGAAGGCGAGCGTCGCCACGCCCAGGTCCAGCAGATCCTGGATGAGCGGCGCGTAGCTGTCGGCGGTGGACGGGTACTGGTGCGCGAGCACCGCGAGCGGGTAGCGCTCGCCCGCGGGGCTGTCGGGATACTCGAGCACGCCCTTCAGCACCAGACCGTCGCCCGCCACGACGGTCATCTCGAGCGGGCCGAGCGAGGGGAGGAGCGGCATGGCGGCCTCGCTCTCAGACCAGGCCGAGCTGCCGGATGAGGCGGTCCCAGTCCGGCGTGGTGATGGTGCCGTCGTCCCGGAGCGGCGTGAGCGCCGCCAGAATCTCGGCGCGGCTGCCGTCGATGCGCCGGTCGCGCAGCTCGCTGACCATGCGCGAGAAGCGGTGCTCGTAGGCGTCCTTGTCCAGCTCGCCGCTGGTGCGCTGCGCGCTCAGGCGCTGCAGCTCCTGGGCGACGCGCGCGGGACTCACCGGCTTGAGTTGACCTCCCTGCGGCTCGGACATCTGACTCTCTCCGTCGACTCGAGTGGATGGGGGTTCGGGCTCGCCCGAAGCTTGCGGGCGCGCGGGAGCCGCGTCAACCTCGCGCCGCCCGCGCGGCTCAGAACCGGGAGGCCGCGAGCTGCACGTCGGCGCCGGTCCAGGCCCGCTCGAAGCGCGCCGCGACGGCGTCCGCCTCCGCCGGCCTGCCCTGCGCCCGCAGGCTCGCCGCCAGGCCGTAGAGCGCCCAGCCGTTCTCCGGGAAGCGCGCGAGGGCCTCGCGATAGGTGCGCTCGGCGTCGGCCGCCCGTCCGCCGGCGAGATAGGCGGCGCCGAGCGCGTGGTGGATCGGATGGTGCCAGGTCGGCGGCTCGGTGTAGCGCAGCGTGTCCTCGATCGCCAGCGCCGCCTCGTAGTGCGCGATGGCCTCGACCGGCCGGCCGCCCCGGTAGGCGATCTCCCCCTGCAGCGCGTGGACCGCGATGGCCAGCGGGGCGCGCGCCTCGTTGTACGGGTTGGCGGGATCGCTCGTGGCTGCGGCGGCCGCCGCCCGCACGGAGTCGAGCTCGACCGCGGCCTCCCCGCCCCGGCCCAGCGCGGCGAGCGCCACCCCGCGCGCGTAGCGCGTCAGCCCCGTCGCGAGGCGCAACTCCGCCGGCGGCAGCGGGACCGCGAGCACCGCGTCCCACGCCCCGAACGTGGTCAGCGTGAGCGGGAGGTACGACTGGAACGTCTGCTGCTCCATCACCTCCCCGGCCAGCGCCGAGTCCACCCGGGTGCCGAGCGTCCGCGCCGCCTCGATCGCCTCGCCGCTCCGCCCCGCCATCGTCGCCGCGAAGGCGAGGAAGTGGAGGTTGTGCGGATAGTAGGAGGCCGGATAGAGGCCGTCGGGCCGCTGGTCCTGGATGAAGGTCTCGTCGGTGTGCACCGCGTGCTCGTTGCTCGCGATCGCGTCGCCGTAGCGGCCGACGCGGATGTAGATGTGCGCCGGCATGTGCACCATGTGGCCGGCCCCGGGCATCAGCCCCGCCAGCCGCTCGGCGCAGGGCACG
>DASTSO010000046.1:0-1004 GCA_035760645.1 Gemmatimonadales bacterium | reverse complement strand
CCAGATGAACGGCAGCTCGGGCGGCGCGCCGCGCAGGCGTGGATGAATCGGCGCGAGTGCCGCTGCCAGGCGCTCGATATTTTCCGGGCTCCGCGCATAGCAGATGTCGAGATCCACGGTTGCGCGTGCGTGGCCGTGGACAATCACCGCAACCCCACCGATGACGACGAACTCCACGCGCGCATGGGTCAATCGCGCCAAGAGCTCTCGAAAGCGCGTCACCGCCTCGGCTCCTTCGCGAGGAGCGCGCTCCGCAGCTCATTTCCGAGCTCGACGAGCGCTACGACCGATTCGAGCCTTTCGGTCGGAGTCAGCCGCTCGGCAGCCGCAAGCTGCGCGCGGTCGATGCCCGGCGGCAGGAGGTCGAGCACCCGGTATTGCCATGGCTCCTCGAGGAACGACCACATCGCCGCAAAGCGTACACGCCACGCTGGCCGAGCGCACGGTGGCTCTCCGATGACCTCGCGGGCTCGGTCTTACCGAGCGGCACTTGCCGCTCGCCCGCCGCTCCGCTTACTCTGTCGAGCTCCGGTGGGTCTCCGATGAGAATATTCGTGGTGGCGTTGGTGCTGGGCGTGGCGCTCGGGTGCTCGGGGTCGAAGTCGGGCGGAGGCGAGCCTGCAGGGAACGAGAGCGGTGGGTCGGCTGGGGCGAGCGCGACCGCGGGCGCCGGCGCCGGCGCGGGCGCAGCGGCGCGCGGCGGTAACGGTGGTGTCGGCAGCGGGGTCGCCGGGGGCGGTGGTGCTCCGGGCGGCGCGGGGTTGCATGCGGGCGGTGCGGGGACACTGGCTGGTGGCGGCGGTATGGCGGGAGCGGCAGCAGGGGCCGCTGGTGCAGCGGGCGCCATGGCGGGCAGCGCGGGATCGGGCGCGGAGCTTTTGCCGCTGCCCGAAGGGAGTCGCGAGCGGCACGGCGTCGTGAACCTCGTCAGTCCGGACGGCGCCGCCGAGCTCGAAGCGTTCTTGGACGAGACCATCCCGATCTCGGCGTACACGCCGAGCGTG
>DASTSO010000045.1:0-1143 GCA_035760645.1 Gemmatimonadales bacterium | reverse complement strand
CGGTGCTCGCCTGTTCGCCGTGGTGGAGCAGAGCGAGCGCGCTCCCCGCCGGCGCGGGACGCGCGGGGCGGCCATGACCGAACAGGTGCTGCTCGGCCAGAGCGCCAAGGCGGTCGCGATCGAACGCCAGGTCTCCGATTCTGCGGTCGCGCTCGCCATCAAGCTGCACCTCGGGATGATGGGGCTTCGCTGCCGGGTGCGCGGGGTGCCGCACATCATCGTGATGGCGGCCCGAGCCGCGCGCCTGCCGCAGAGCCGGCGCTTGCACGCGCGCATCGCGCTCGTGCCCGACCTGGAGCGGATCGCGTGGGTAGTGAGCGTGATCTGCCCCGACCTGAGCCTGCTCGACGGGCTCTCCGCCGCCGAACGCAGCGTCCTGCTCCAGCTGCTCGACGGTAAGAGCTACGTGGAGATCGCCGGCGCGCGCCGCACCTCCACGCGCACCGTCGCGAACCAGGTCGGCACCGCCTTCCGCAAGCTCGGCGTGTCGGGCCACGGCCAGACGCTCGATCGACTGATGACGCGCACCCTCGGCGCTTCCGCCGGCGAAGCGCGGGCCTGAAGCGGAGCTTCACTCAGGGCTGCGGCTTGGCGCCGGCCGCGACCTCGGCCGGCGCCCCAAAAGGATTCTCCCAGTCGGGCGCTTTTTTCGGCGGCAGCACGGACGCGGGCGGCGCGAGCGCCGTGACTCCTTGCGTGGCGGCGGGCTCGGCGGCGCTCGACGACGGCGCCGCGCCTTCGCGCGTGATGACCACGGCGCCGGGCGACGTTCCCGGGGATGACGCTGCCTTGGGGCTCGTGCTCCGTGGCGCGGCGGGGGGAACGGCGGGGGCAGGCACGGCACCGACGGCCGGCGGTCCCTCCGGCTTTACGGGCGGCGCGGGCGTCTTCGAGTCGCCGGCGAGAGCCCGCAGCGGCGACTCGGGCGCCACCGGCGCGACCGAAACGCCCGGGAACGGCTGCCTCGGCCTCACCACGAGCTCGGCGCGCGCGGGAGGACGGGCGCTCCACGCGTGCACGGCGAGGAGCGCCGCGGCGAACAGGCCGACGGCGATGGTCGCGGCGAGGCCGCGCGCGCGCCGCCGGCGCGCGGACCGGCCCTCGGTCGCTTCGTCGATGGCGTCGAGCAGCGCGCCCGCCGAC
>DASTSO010000044.1:0-27672 GCA_035760645.1 Gemmatimonadales bacterium | reverse complement strand
CGCTCGTACCACCGATGCTCGGTCTTCACGTCGTGCTCCCGGGGCTCACAGCCCCACGTTGCTGGCGCGGGTGAGGTGGACGTCCACGAGCGCGTCCAGCAGCCCCACCCGTTCCCGCCAGAGGCGCAGCACCTGTTCCTCCTGCGCCATCGTCGCGGCGGCGGCGGCGCGCGCCGCGGCCGCCTGTGCCCGCTCCAGCTCCGCCATCTCGAGCCGCCGGTCGAGCTCGGCGATCCGGTCCTCCAGCTCCTGCGCCACCGCGGCGGTGCGGCCGTCCACCACGCGGGCCTCGGGGTCGTAGCGGTCGAGCGTCTGCTCGAGCGCCTGCGAGCGCGCCTGCGCGACCCGGATCGAGTCGGCCACGGCGGCCGCGGCGGAGGCGGGCCGGGCGAGATCGCCCACGGCGACGCCGAGCGCGATCGAGGCGGCCGCGGCGAGCCCGGCGACCCCGGTCCATCGCCACCGCCGCCGGCGCTCGCGCCGCCGCTCGGCGGCGAGCCGTGCCTGGATCGCCGGCCACTGGCTGCGCGCCGGGCGGAGCGGCGGCAGCGCGCGCAGGCGGGCGACCCGCTGGTGGAGCCGCTCGTATTCCTCGCGGCACGCCGCGCAGCGCGCGAGGTGCGCGCGGGCGGCGCCGTCGCCCGGCTCCGCGCCGGGCTCCCGGAGCGCGAGCAGCCGTTCGAGATCCGGGTGCTCGTCGATCGGGTCGATGCGGTCGCCGAGATGGTCGGTCATGCGCTCCCCCCCTCCTCGCCGAGCCACCGGCGGAGCCGGGCGTGCGCGCGGGCGAGCTGCGACTTCGAGAAGCTCACGGTCTTGCCCATCATCTGCGCGATCTCGTCGTGCGTGTACCCCTCGACGTCGTGGAGCCAGACCACCGCGCGCGCCGTCTCGCCCAGCCGCTCGAGGGCGGCCTCGAGGTCCATGCGCAGGTGGGTGTCCTCCCGGCGCGCCGGGGCGACGTCGTCGACGAGCTCGTCGGTGTCGCGGTACTTGTTGCGGCGCAGGCGCATGAGCGCCTTGCTCGCCGTGATCGTCCGGACCCAGCCCCAGAGGCTCCCCTCCCCGCGGTACTGCCCGATGCTGCGGCAGACCTCGAAGAAGGTCTCCTGCAGCACGTCCTCCGCGTCCTCCGCCGTGCGGCAGATCCGTCGCGCGAGCGAGTAGGCGGGCACCTCGAAGGCGCGGTAGAGCGCCTCGAGCGCGGCCGGATCCCCGGCCCGCGCACGGGCCAGGACCTCCGCGTCGGCCGCCAGGTAGGTGTCCATGGAGAGGGTCCGGGTGGTCATGGTGTCTGTAAGATGCGCACGCGGGGCGGAGGGTCGCACGGGGCAGGGGCTAGGGACTAGGGGCTAGGGGCTAGGGCGTGGTCAATCGGGCTTGGCGCGGGGAGGTCGGCATCGGCCGGGAGCCCCCTAGTCCCTAGCCCCTAGTCCCTAGCCCCTGCTTTATTCTCTCCATGACCCAGACCCCCACCCTCCCGGTCCCCGACGCCGCCGCGCTGCACGACTGGCTCCATCACCTCGGCGACGAGGCGGATGCCGCCTTCCTCTACCGCGAGCTGGCGGGGGCGGAGCGCGACCCGAAGCGGGCGGAGATCTACCGCAAGCTGGCGGACGTGGAGGACCGGCACGTCGCCATGTGGCGGCAGCTGCTGGCCCAGCACGGGCGCGATCCCGGCGTGCCCGAGCCGAGCGCGGGGGCGAAGCTCCGGGCCTGGGTGGCGCGGCGGATCGGTCCCGGCGTGCTCCTGCCGATGCTCCTCGAGGAGGAGGGGCGCGAGGTGAAGGGCTATCTCCAGCTCTACCGGGCGGCGCCGCAGGGGGCGGCGGCGCCCACCGCGCTCACCCTGGCCAAGGAGTCGAAGGAGCACGCCGACACGCTCTCCTCGATCTCGGGGACCGCGGGCGAGCCGTGGCACAAGACGAGCGCGGGCGGCATCCTGCGCAACATCGTCTATGGCTTCAACGACGGCCTCACCGCCAACTTCGGCCTCGTCGCCGGCATGATCGGCGCGCAGGCGAGCTTCGGCACGGCGAGCCACGCGGTGCTCGTCGCCGGCGTGGCGGGCATGGTGGCCGACGCGCTCTCGATGGGCAGCTCGGGCTACCTCGCCGCCAAGAGCGAGCGCGAGGTGTTCGAGCACGAGATCGCGATGGAGCGCGAGGAGATCCGCCTCATGCCCGACCTCGAGCGCGAGGAGCTGAAGCTGCTCTACGAGGCGAAGGGGATCCCGGCGGAGCAGGCCGAGGCGCTCGCGACGCAGGTGATGGCCGACCCCGAGCGCGCGCTCGAGGAGAAGGTGCGCGAGGAGCTCAAGATCGGCGAGGCGACGTCGACGCCGATGCGCGAGGCCTGGCTGACGGGCGTCGCCACCGCGATCGGCGCGTTCATTCCGGTCGCGCCGTTCCTCGTCACCAGCGGGCCGTGGGCGGTGTGGACGAGCTTCGCGCTCGCCATGCTGTCGCACTTCGCCGTGGGGGCGGCGCGCAGCTTCTTCACCGGCCGCGGCATCTTCCGCAGCGGCCTCGACATGCTCGTCGTCGGCCTCGGGGTGGCGGTGGTGGGCTACGTGGTGGGCGACTGGATCGTCGGGATGTTGTGACCGCGGACGGGCCGGCTGCAGGGCTCCGCTGGGGCCTCTGCTGCCAGTTCCTCGACGCGCCGATCCGCTTCCGCACCGCGACGCACCGGCACCTGGGCCCGCTCGCGCCCGCCGCGCGCGCCGCGCACCTCCACGCCATCGCCTGCGACAACGCCCGCGCCCTCGCCGCCGCCGTGCGCCACTGCCACGCGCTCGGCATCGGCGCCTTCCGCATCACGAGCCAGATCCTGCCCCTCGGCACCCACCCCGAGAGCGGCTACACCCTCGAGACGCTCGATCCCGCGGGCGACGCACGGGCGCTCTTCGACGCGGCCGGCGCGCTCGCCCGCGCGCTCGACGTGCGGCTGAGCTTTCACCCCGACCAGTTCGTCGTGCTGAACTCCGAGCGCGAGCCGGTCGTGGCCGCGGCGGTGCGCGAGCTCGATTTCCAGGCCGCCCTCGCCGAGCGGCTCGGCGCCGACACGCTCGTCGTGCACGCGGGGAGCGCGGCCGGCGGCGTCCCCGCCGCGCTCGCGCGGCTCGAGCGCGGCATCGCGCGACTCGGGCCGGCGGCCCGCACGCGTCTCGCGCTCGAGAACGACGACCGGCAGTTCACGCCGAGCGACCTGCTGCCGCTCTGCCGGGCACTCGACGTCCCGCTCGTCTACGACGTCCACCATCACCGCTGCCATCCCGATGCGCGCTCCGTGGCCGAGGCGACCGAGGCCGCGGTGGCGACCTGGCAGGGACGCGCGGGCGGCGGGGCCGAGCCGTGGGTGCACGTCTCGAGCCCGCGCGACGGGTGGGGCGCACGCAATCCGCGCCCGCACGCCGACTTCGTCGATCCGGCCGACTTCCCCGCCGACTGGCTCGGCCGGCGGCTCACGGTGGACGTGGAGGCGAAGGCCAAGGAGCGCGCGGTCCTCGCGCTCAGGCGCGCGGTCTCGGGCCGGGCGGCGGCCGGTGCGGCGAGGCCGGCAGCGGCGCACGCGGGACCAGCTGCGGCGGAGGCGGCGGGACCGCGCGCGCGGACTCGTCGAGGCGCGCGCGGCGGCGGATGAGCTCGAGCCCCGAGATGCAGGCGGCGAGCCAGACGGTGCCGGCGGCGTAGCCCGCGACGACGTCGCTGAAGTAGTGGGCGCCGAGGTAGATGCGGCTGAAGCCGATCAGGAGCGTCCAGACGAGCCCCACCGCCGCAGCGAGGATCCGCACCCCGGGGCGCCGCACGAAGAGCACCACGAAGTAGACCAGCATCCCCGTGAAGACGAAGGTCCCCATGCTGTGGCCGCTCGGGAAGCTCCAGAAGCGCGCGTGCACGAACGGGTCCTCGAGCACCGGCCGGGGCCGGCGGTAGAACGCCTTGAGCGCCGAGTTGAGGGCGCCGCCCCCCGCGACGGCGACCGCCCAGCCGAAGGCGAGCAGGTGCTGCCGGTACCGATAGAGGAGGACGAAGCAGAGGAGCGCGAGCAGCGTCATCCGGGGCCCCGAGCCGAACGCGGTGAGCTGCTCCATCCACCACACCGCGCGCGGCGTGGCGTGGCGGTGCAGCGACTCGGCGAGGGCCAGGTCGAACTGGACGAGCCCGGCGCGCTCCTGCATCTCGTCGGCGAGCCCGAAGAAGGCGAGGAGCCCGGCGGCGAGGACGAAGCCCAGCAGCAGGTGGAGGGCGAGGTACTTGCGCGGGGTAAGGCGGGCGAGGTGCGCGGCGAAGGGCACCGGCCGGCGCGCGAGGCGCCCCCAGGCGCGGCTCAGCTGCTGCCAGAGCGCGGCGCGGTGCGCCACCACCCAGCCGCCCACCAGCACGAGCACGAGGAGGGCGACGACGAGGACGCCGGCCAGGACCGCGAGCAGCGCGAAGGCGTGCGCCCCGATGTAGTCGGCGAGCGAGAGGACCATCCCTGCAAGAAACGGCGACGGGGCGCACCCTACGGTGCGCCCCGTCACCCTGCCGTCGGTGCCGGCGCCGGCGTCAGCCCACGACGAGGTTGAGGAGCCGGTTCGGCACGTGGACCACCTTCCGCACCTCGCCCTCGCCGACGAAGCGGCGGGTGGCCTCGTCGGCCAGCGCGGCGGCGACGACCGCCGCCTGGTCCGCGTCGCGGGGAACGGTGACCTTCGCGCGGGTCTTGCCGTTGACCTGCACGACGACCTCGACCGCCTGCTCGACGGTGAGCGCCGGGTCGAACGTCGGCCAGCGCGCCTCGAAGACCGACGTCGCGTGGCCCAGCCGCTCCCAGCACTCCTCGGCGAAGTGCGGCGCGAGCGGCGCCAGCATGACGACGAGCGACTCCACCACCGGCCGCGCGCAGCAGTTCGCCTCGCGCAGGGTGTTGACGAGCTCCATCATGGCGGCGATCGCCGTGTTGTAGCGGAGCTCCTCGAGGCCCTCGGTCACCCGCTTCTTCGTCTGGTGCCACTTCACGAGCACGTCGTGGCGCATCTCGTCACAGGCGTCCTCGCGCACCGTGTCGCCGACGAGCTGCCAGACCTTGTCGAGGAAGCGACGCGGGCCGCTGATCCCCTCGTCGCGGAAGTCGCCGCCCTCCTGGAAGGGGCCGAGGAACATGAGATACATGCGGAACGTGTCCGCGCCCCAGCGCGCGATGTACTCGTCGGGCACGACGACGTTGCCGCGCGACTTCGACATCTTGGCGCCTTCCTTGATGATGAGCCCGTGGGCCCGGAAGCGCCGGAACGGCTCGTCGAAGTCCACGTAGCCCAGGTCGTGCAGCACCATCGCGATGTAGCGCGAGTAGAGGAGGTGCAGCACGGCGTGCTCGTTGCCGCCGATGTAGGTCGCCACCGGGCACCACTTCCGCGTCCGCGCGGCGTCGAACGGCCGGTCGTCGAACTCGGTGCTCGGGTAGCGGAGATAGTACCACGCCGAATCGAGGAAGGTGTCGCTGACGTCGGTCTCGCGGCGCGCGCGCTTGCCGCACACCGGGCAGGGCGTGAAGTACCACTCCTCGTGCCGCGCGAGCGGGCTCACGCCGGTGTCGTCGGGCCGGAAGTCCTCGATCTCGGGCAGCAGCACCGGGAGCTGGTCCTCGGGCACCGGCACCGCGCCGTGCTCGTCGCAGTAGACGACCGGGATCGGCGGGCCCCAGTAGCGCTGGCGCGAGATGCACCAGTCGTGGAGCCGGTAGTTGACGACGCCCTCGCCCACGCCCTCCCGCTCGAGCCACGCGACGATGGCGCGCTTCGCCTCGGGCACGCTCATGCCGTCGAGGAAGCCCGAGTGAACCAGCCGGCCGGCCTCGTCGTCGGTGAACGCCTGCTCGAGCGGCGCGTCGGCCGCCTCGCCCTCCGCGGCGACGACCCGCACGATGTCGAGCCCGAACTTCTCGGCGAACTCGAAGTCGCGCTCGTCGTGACCCGGCACCGCCATGATGGCGCCGGTGCCGTACTCCATGAGCACGTAGTCGGCGATCCAGATCGGGATCGGCCGCTTCGTCGCGGGGTTCACGGCGTAGGCGCCGGTGAACACTCCGGTCTTCTCCCGGTTCGTCTTCCGGCTCACGAGGTCGTGGCGCGCGACCTGGTCGCGGTACGCCGCGATGCGCTGCTGCGCCTCGGCCGGCGCGAGCGCGTCCACGAGCGGGTGCTCGGGGGCGAGCACGAGGTAGGTGGCGCCGAAGAGCGTGTCGGGCCGGGTCGTGAAGACCTCGATCCGCACGTCCGGGCCGCCCACGACGTGGCCCGCGCTCGCCTGGTCGAGCGCGAAGCGGATGCGCGCCCCCTCGCTGCGGCCGAGCCAGTTGCGCTGCGCCGTCGTGGTCGTCTCCGACCAGTCCATCTTCGACTTGTCGTCGAGGTCGGCGAGGAGCCGGTCGGCGTACTCGGTGATGCGGAAGAACCACTGCTCGAGCGTGCGCTGCTCGACGGGCGTGTCGCAGCGCTCGCAGAGCCCGCCGACGACCTGCTCGTTGGCGAGCACCGTCTTGCAGGTGGGGCACCAGTTGACCGCGGCGGCCTTCTTGTAGGCCTTCCCCGCCTTGAAGAGCTGGAGGAAGAGCCACTGGGTCCACTTGTAGTACGTCGGGTCGGTGGTCGAGAGCTCGTGCCGCCAGTCGAACATCGCGCCGATGCGGGTGAGCTGGCGGCGGAAGTTCGCGATGTTGCGCGGAATGAGCTCGGCCGGATGCACCCCGACCTTGAGCGCGAAGTTCTCCGAGTGGATGCCGAAGGCGTCGAAGCCGATCGGCTCGAAGACGTCGAAGCCCTGCAGCCGCTTGAAGCGGCCGTAGACGTCGCTGCCGGTGAAGGCGAACATGTTCCCCACGTGCAGCCCCTCGGCCGAGGGATAGGGGAACATCATGAGGTTGTAGAACGGCCGCTCGGCGCGGTCGAGGTCCGGCTGGTTCGTCCCCCGCTCCGCCCAGCGCCGCTGCCACTTGGCCTCGACCGCCTCGGGCTGGTAGGTCCGGTCGGCCGTCGTCTGATCGGTGATCTGGTCGGTCATAGCCCGGAAATCTAGCGAAATCGCGGGGCGGACGGGATCGGGCGGGACCCGGGCGCGCTCTTGCGGAACGCGAGGCCCGCCGCCGTCCGCCCCGGGAAGCGGGGGCGGCCAGGTCCCGCCCTCCCAAGCCGATACCCCGGCCCCCGGGCCCGCCGACCCGGCGGCGTGGTCCTTGCACGCGAGCGCCCCGGTTCGGCCGGCGCGCCGGTCTTCCGGCGCCGGTCCTCGCCTTCCTCTCCATACGCTGGAACCGCATGTCCGCCAAGCGCAGGCACATCGTCTGGTCGCTCGTCCGCGTCGCGGTGCTCGCCGTTGCGGCGCTCACGGCCGGGTTCGCCGCCCTCCTGGGCCGGGCGCTCGCCGCCCCGGGCCCCGGCGTCGCCACGGCCGCCACGGTCGGCTTCGCCCTGCTCACGACGCTCGTCGCCGGGCTCATCGTGTGGTGGCTCAACGCCCAGGTCGTCCGGCCGCTCACGACGGCCGAGTCGGTGGCGGCGGCCGTCACCAACGGCAACCTCGCGATTCCCGAGGTGCCGGCCGCGCTCGCCCGCACCTCGGGGGGCCAGCTCGTCCTCTCGATCACGGCGATGGTGGAGGCGCTCAGGAACCTCACCGGCGCGATCCAGGGTGCCGCCAGCGACGCCGCGGCGATGGCGGAGGAGATCGCCGCCTCGACCCAGGAGATGAGCGCCTCGACCGAGGAGGTGGCGAGCACGACGAGCGACCTCACCGAGCGCGCCACCCAGCAGGCCGTAACCGTGCGCATGGTGGCCGACGACGCGGGCCGCATCCTCGCCATCGCGCAGGAGCTCGCCACCGGCGCCGTGCAGGCGGCCGAGCGCAACGCCGCCCTCGCGCGCACCGCGCGCGCCCACCGCGCCCACCTCGACGCGAGCACGGCCGAGCTCCTCAAGCTCGCCGAAGAGGTCGAGCGCGGCGCGGCCGAGGCCGACGCGCTGGCCCAGAGCTCGGGCGAGATCGAGAAGTTCGTCACCCAGACGAAGGCGATCGCCAAGCGCACGCACATGCTCGCCCTCAACGCCTCGATCGAGGCGGCGCGCGCCGGCGAGGAGGGCAAGGGCTTCAGCGTCGTGGCCGAGGAGGTCCGCAAGCTCGCGAGCCAGGCCGCGCAGGCCGCCACCTCGACGAGCGACACGGTGCAGGAGGTGCTCGCCCGCGTCGGCACCGCGCGCGAGCGCCTGCTGCGCCTGGGCCAGGGCGGGATGGCCGCGCGCGACGCGGCGCACGCCGCGGCCGAGGGACTGAAGACGGTGGCCGCCGACGCCGAGGCGAACGACGCGTGGACCCGCCGCATCTCGACGAGCGCCGACGCGGTGCGCGAGCTGATCGAGGGGATCGCCGGCCGGATGAAGGAGGTCAGCGCCGGCACCGAGGACTACGCCGCCGCCGCCCAGCAGATCGCCGCCGCCGCCGAGGAGCTCAACGCCTCGACCGCCGAGATCTCGAGCTCGGCCGGCCACCTGGCGGACGCGGCGGAGAAGCTGACGGGGGCGGTCGGGGGATTCCGGCTGGGGTGATCGAGTGCTCGAGGGCGGTCCAGGGCGGGCGGGGCGGGCACGGAACGCCGCTCGAGAACGAAACGAACCCTCCGGTGCTCGGGATGAGCACCGGAGGGTTTCGCGTTTCACGGCCCCCCGTACCCGCCCTCGACCGCCATCGCCCGCCCCTGGCCGCCCGTATCGTCCCCCGGCGCCCTTCCCCGCCGCGTGTACCGGTCGAAGAACTCGCCGGCGACGGCGAGGTGGTGCGGGGCGATGTAGGCCGGGCCGAGCCGTGCGCAGCCGGCGAGGGCGAGATCGCAGAGATCGGTGGCGAGGCGGGCGAGGGTGGGGTCGGCGAGACCGCGGGCACCGGCGCGCTGCAGCAACTCGGGGTCCACCGCCCAGAGGAGTTCGGTCGCCTGCGCGAGCGTGGCGCGGTCGTAGGCGAGGCCGACGAGCAGGGCGACCGGCGCGGCGTACCACTCCGGGTCGATCGCGTCCATCGAGCGCACCTCGAGCCGGCCGTGCGGGCGCACCTCGGGGAAGAGCGTGGAGAGATGCTCCTCCCACTCCTCGAGCGTCCCCTCGCCGCGCGCGAGCCAGCCGCAGAAGGGGAGCCAGCGCCCCCGCGCATCGATCTCGGTGCGGCGCAGCATCCACGGCGCGCAGAGCGCGAACTCGAGATAGCTGGCGACCGGCGCGGCCGGATCCACGAAGATCCCGGTGCGGCTCGAGTCGAGCGCGCGCCAGGTGGCGGCGCGATGGCTCGCGTCGCCCGTGGGGCGGCCGGCGTAGAGCGGCGAGTTGGCGAACATCGCCACGAGCACCGGGGCGAGCCGGTTGAGCAGCGTCCAGCGCAGGAAGGGCGCCGCCCCGCCGTCGAGACTCACCTGGAAGGCCGCCGTCTGCCGCATCATGCGCGCCCCCGCCGGCCCCAGCGCCGCGAAATACTCGGCCATCGCGCCGTAGCGCGGGCCCCCGAGCTGGAGCGGCGCCGCCTCGGGCGGATGCAGCGGGTCGAGCCCGAGCGCGAGGAGCTCGAGCCCCGCCTCCTCGGCCCCGAGCCGCAGCGGCTCGAGCACCGCGGCGAGGTGATCCAGCAGCGCCGACGCGGTCGGCAGCGGCGGCGAGGCGTACTCGAGCTGCCCGCCCGGCTCGAAGGTGACGGCACCGCCCGCGGGCAGCGCGAACGACACGTGTCCCTTCCGCGTCCGGCCCTCGACCCAGCCGAGCGGCGCGCCGTGAGCGCGCAGGACGGTGGTCGTCCGCTCGACCGAGGCGACGGCACCGCTGTCCAGCTCCCACACGAGCAGCTCGGCCTCCGCGCCGATCCGGCGGCGGTCGGCGCCCGCCGCGCCGGCGGGGTCGAGCCCGAAGGCGTAGCCCTTCAGGTGCTCGGCCAGCGAGGCGAGATCGCGAATCGGCGTACTCCCGCGCATCGGCGTGCCGCGCCTCAGAGCCGCGAGGCCAGCGCGACGGCGAAGCGCCCCTCGGCGTCGGTGCGCCACGCCTCGAGCTTCAGCCCCGCGTCGTAGAAGAGGTCCTCGATCGCCGCGCGGTCGTACTTGCAGCTGATCTCGGTGCGGATCGTCTCGCCGTCGGCGAAGTGCACGAGGCCCATCCCGGGAATCGTCACCGTCTGTGCGCCCTCGGCGACGAGGTGCATCTCGATGCGGTGCGCGGTGCGGTTGTAGAAGGCGCGGTGCCGGAAGCGCGCGGGGGCGAAGTCGGCGCCGAGCTGGGCGTTGAGGACGTGGAGGATGTTGCGGTTGAACTCGGCCGTGAGCCCCGCCGCGTCGTTGTACGCCGCGCGCAGCACGGCGGGATCCTTCCGCAGGTCGGCGCCGAGGAGGAACCAGTCGCCCGGGCGCATGGCGGCGTGCACGCGGCGGAGGAGCTTCACGGCCTGCGGCGTGGTGAAGTTGCCGATCGTGCTGCCGAGGAGGGCGAAGAGCGCGGGCGCGGGCAGCGCGCGCGGCAGCTCGAGCTCGACCTCGATGTCCGCCACGACCGGCCGCACCACGAGGCCCGGATACTCCGCCCGCAGCCGCTCGGCCGTCTCCTGCAGGAACGTCCCGCTCACGTCGATCGGCAGGTAGGCCTCGAGCGCGCCGGTGGCGCGCATCGCGTCGAGCAGCACGCGCGTCTTGGCCCCGCTCCCGGCGCCGAGCTCGACGAGCCCGCGCGGCCGCAGCGCCGGCATCAGCTCGGGCATCCACCCCGCGAGGATCTCCCGCTCGGCGCGCGTGAGATAGTACTCGGGCAGGCGCGTGATCGCCTCGAAGAGCTCGGAGCCGCGCTGGTCGTAGAAGTACTTCGACGGCAGCCGCTTGTGGCGCGCCGAGAGGCCCGCGCGCACCTCGGCGAGAATGCTCACCTCGGTGCGCTCGGGCGTGCCGGCCGCGGGCAGGTGCGCCTTCACGCGTCGCGGGCGCAGCGGAAGCCGCTGAAGATCTGGCGGCGGACGGGATAGTCCCAGTTGCGGAAGGTGCCGCGGATCGCCCCCGGGCGCGTGGCCCAGGAGCCGCCGCGCAGCACCTTGTACTCGGGGCCGAAGAACACCTCCGAGTACTCGCGATAAGGGAAGCTCTCGTAGCCGGGATACGGCCCGAAGTCGCTCGCCGTCCACTCCCAGACGTCGCCGATCATGCCGTAGGCGCCGATCGGCGAGCGGTTCGACTCGTAGGCGCCCACCGCCGCCGTCTCGAAGGCGAGCTGGTCGAGGTTCGCCACGAAGCGGGTCGGCGGCACCTCGCCCCAGGGATAGGTGCGCTTCCGCCCCGCCGCCGGATCCCACGTCGCCGCCGCCTCCCACTCGGCCTCGGTCGGGAGCCGCTTCCCCGCCCACCGCGCGTAGGCCTCCGCCTCGTAGTAACAGACGTGGCAGACGGGATGCGTGAGCGCGAGCGGCTCGGTGCGATCGTACCAGTGCACCAGCCACTCGCCGTCGGCCCACTCCCAGTACTTCGGCGCGCGCTCGCCCGACTCGGTGCGCCACGCCCAGCCCGCCTCGGACCAGAGCTCGCGCCGGTCGTAGCCGCCGTCGCCCATGAAGGTGACGAAATCGGCGTTCGTCACCGGCGCGGCGTCGATCCAGAACGGCGCCAGCTCGACCACGTGGCGCGGCCGCTCGTTGTCGTAGGCCACCGTGCGGTCGTCGGTGCCGAGCTCCACCGCGCCGCCGGGGAAGCGCACCATCGTCCCCGGATCGGCGAGTCGCCGGCCCGCCGGCGGGGTGAGCGCGCGCGGCGCGCGATACGGTGCACCCTGCTTGAGCCGAAGCGTCTGGAGAATGGTCTCGTCGTGCTGGTACTCGTGCTGCAGGACCATGCGATAGACGTAGCCGTCGCGCAGGAGCGGCGCGTCGCCGCCCAGGTCCGCCGTCTCCAGCCGCTCGAGCACCCGCTCGCGGATCTCGGCCATCGTGCGCAGCGTCTCGGCGAGCGAGGGGAGCGCGAGCGCGCCGCGCGTGCGCCGCGGGTGCTCGAACGGGTTGAAGAGGCCCGGCATCTCGCCGAACTCCACGGGGCCGTCGAGGTTGCGCGTGAGCCACAGCTCCTCGAAGCGCGCGATGTGCCCCAGGTCCCAGAGGATCGGCCCCATCAGCGGGTCGTGCTGGCGGGCGAGGTCCGCCTCCTCGAGCGGGGCGATGAGCAGCAGCGTGCGCTCGCGCGCCTCCCGGAGCAGATCGGCGAGGCGACGGCGGAGGCGGCCGGTGCCGCCGGAGATGGCGACGGCAGGAGCGGTAAGGGACATGCGTACACCTGTGGAGCGGACGTACCTGCGGACGAACCGGCGGACGTGTCTGCGGATATGGCGGCGGATCGGCCCGCCAAGCTTCAAGTTGCGCTCTGCGGCGCCGCCCGTGTGTGATCTGCATCACCGTCGCACCGTCGGAGCGCTGGGGAACGCCGGGGCCGGGGATTAGGTTTCACCCCGATGTCCGCGGCCCGTCCCCCCGATCCGATCGACCCGATCGCCCCGCTCCCGCCACCCCGGCGCTCCTGGAGCGCGTGGCTCGGCAGTCTGGCCCTCCACCTGGGGATCATCCTGCTCGTCCTGCTCCTGCGACGGCAGCCGGACGGCCGCGACGTGCCCGGCGAGCCGGTCCCGGCGCGCGCCACGCAGCCGCAGGTGCAGATGGTCTACGTCCCGCCGCCGCCGCCCGAGCGGATGCCGGCGCCGCAGCCCCCGGCGCCCCCGCCGCCCGAGACGCCCCGGACACCGCCCGCGCCGCCGCACGACGAGCCCGCGCCGATGTCCCCCGCCGCGCGGCCGGCGCCGCCCGCGCCGGCGAGCCCGGCGCCCCCTGCGGCACCGACACCCGTCACGCCGCAGCCCGCGCCGACCACCCCGGCCCCGGCCGCGACGACCGGTCCCCAGGGGACGCTCGAATCGGAGGCGAAGCGGCTCTTCGGCGGCCGCCGCGCGAACCCGAACCAGCCGGGCCCGGTGGCGATCGCCGGGCTGCCGGTCTACATCCCCGACGAGGGCAACCGCTGCACCCCGCGCCCGCGCGAGCCCGACGCCCCGGTCGAGCTCGGCACGGTGCACGGCCGCGTCTACTCGACCAGCGGCGTCCCCCTCCCGGGCGCGCACCTCCAGATCCTCGGCACCCCATACGTCACCTTCGCCGACGAGACGGGCGCCTACTCGCTCACCTTCGACCGGCACCTCGTCGACGACTGCCGCAGCCAGGTCGTGCGCGTCACCGCCCCCGGCTTCCGCGCCCAGAACCTCGTCCTCTCCCTCGGCCCGGCGGGAGTGAACGACGTGGAGATGGCGAGGCAGTAGCGGGGCGCCGTCAACGCCGCTCCCTCCCGCCGTGTACCTCGCATCGAAGGCGTGACGCGCGCATACGCCCGCGCCCGCGCCCGCATCCCGCCGGCGGGCTCCTCCGGTTCCGCGAGGGTTCGACAGATGCGGCAACTGCACCAGACGCGACAGACGCGACAGACGCGACAGACGCGACGGCTCCCGGGCGTCGTTCCGGGCCTCCTCGGCGCGGCGCTCCTCCTCGCCGCCGCGGCGGCGCAAGCTGTTCGCCGAGTGGCGCGATCGGCAGAAGCAGGCCGCCGACGCGGAGCGCGCCGAGTTCCGGCGCGAGCACGCGGGCGAGCGCGGTGCCGCGCCCGGCGCCGGGCGCGACGAGGGGCGCTGGGACGAGCCGGCCAACGAATCGGGGACCCCGCGCATATGAGTGGGCGTGGATGATCCCGAACTGGCCGCCCGCCTGGCCCGAGGCGACGACGAGGCGTTCTCGACCATGGCCCGACGCTACGCGGCGGAGGCGCGGCGCGTCGCGCGCGTGGTGCTGCACGACGACGCCGACGCCGACGATGCCGTGCAGGACGCCTTCCTCTCGGCGTGGCGCAACATCGCGCGCTACGACCCGGCGCGGCCGTTCCGGCCGTGGCTCATGCGCATCGTGCTGAACGCCGCCAGGAACGTGCGCCGCCGCGAGCGGGTACGCCGCGCGGAGCCGATCGCCGAGGCGCAGCCCTCGCCGGCGGCGAGCCCCGAGCAGGAGACGGCCCGGGCCCTGCTGCGCGAGCGGCTCGCCGCCGCGATGGCCCTGCTGCCCGAGCGCGCGCGGCTCGCCCTCATGCTCTTCGACGCCGAGGGCTACACGTCGGGCGAGATCGCCGAGATGCTCGGCCGGCCCGAGGGGACGATCCGCTCCGACGTCTTTCATGCGCGCCGCGTGCTGCGCGCGCGACTCGCTCCGCATCTCGAGGACGCATCATGACCGATCCGACCGACATCACCCCCGCGCCCGACCGCGGGCTCGGCGCGCTGCTGCGCGAGACGTACGCGGGGCGCGACGACGCGGCGTTCGTCGCGCGGCTGGAGGCGGCCTTCGCCGCGGCGACCGCGGCGCCGCGCTCGCTCTGGGACCAGCTCGGCGCGTGGGCGCGCCCGGGGCTCGCGGCCGCCGCGGTCGCCCTGCTCGCCGCGGGCGGCTATCTCGGCTGGCAGGCTGCCGCGACGGGCGGGCTCGCCCCGGCGGGCGGCGACGTCGCGGCCGTGCCGGAGGCGGCGAACGGCGGGCTCGTCCTCCTCGACGCGCAGGGCAGCGAGGTGCTCCGCTCACCGGTGGCGCCGGAGCCCGGCGTCCTGCTCGCTTCGCTCCTGGAGACGCCATGACCCGCATGAGCTGGCGCGCGCTCTCGCTCGTCGTCGCGCTCTTCGCCGCGGGGACCGCGCTGGGGCTGGCGCTCGGCCACTGGGCCTGGGCCGCGCCGCGGCACCGCGACTTCGGCGGGCGCGCGGGCCTCGAGGCCGGCCCCGCGCGGGGCCGCGACGGCCGACCCGGCGGGATGCCGCCGAGCGCGATGATGGTCCGCCGCCTGAGCCGCGAGCTCGATCTCACGCCGGCACAGCAGGACAGCATCCGCGCGATCCTCGAGCGGCACCGCACCGCGGTGGACTCGCTCTGGCGGGAGTTCAGCCCGCGCTTCCGGGGACTGCAGCAGCAGATCCACGGGGAGATCGAGACCCAGCTCACCCCCGGGCAGCGCACGCGCTTCGAGCAGCTGACCGCCCGCGTCATGCGCTACCGGCGCGGCGGCCCCGAGGGGCGGGAGCCCCGGCGGCGCGGCGAGGCCGACTCGGAAGCCAGGCGGCCACCACCGCCCGCACCCTGAGCCGCCGTTTCAACACTCGCGCGTCCCGCGGTGTAACAGAAGCAGCGACGGCCACGACGGGCCGCGCAGTCGGCAGTCACCGGCAGTCAATCGATGGAGGCAGCTCATGAAGCGACAGATCCTGGCGCTCGCCGCGGCGAGCGCGCTCACCGCCCTCGCGACGCTCCCCGGCACGGCCGCGGCCCAAGGGCGCGACACCACCGCCGCGCCGCAGCGCGGCGCCTACGGGGCCGGCATGGGTGGCATGCGCGGCATGCGGGGCATGCGGGGCATGCGCGGTGGTCCCGGTGGTCCGATGGGGATGCGCATGGACCCGGCGACGATGCTCCTCGCCCGGCGCGACGCGCTCAAGCTCGACGCCGGCCAGGTGAAGCGCCTCGAGGCGATCCACGCCAAGTACGACGCGAAGGACCGGCCGCTGATGGACCAGCTCCGTCAGGCGTGGAGCCGGAACCACCCCGCCGGTGCCATGGGCCCGGGCGCGAGGCGCGACAGCACGCTGCGCGACAGCACCGCGCGCCCCGACCGCGAGCAGATGCGCCAGATGCGCGAGCAGCGCCGCGCCTACCTGGAGCAGCACCCCGAGCTGAAGAAGGCGATGCAGCAGCTGCGCGACGACCGCCAGGCGATGCGCAAGGAGGCCTTCGCCGTGCTCACCCCCGCCCAGCAGCAGACGCTGAAGCAGGAGATGCAGCAGCGGCGCGGCCAGTGGCGGGAGCGGGGGGACTCGGGGAAGTAGGCGGAACGGCGGGAACACCCATCATGCCAACGAGCCTCCGGTGTCATCACCGGAGGCTCGTTCTGCATCGGGACCACCCGCCGTCCCGCCGGTCCCGCCTACTGCTCCACCGCCTCCACGTTCACCTCGATGTCCACGTCGTCGCCGAGGACGACGCCGCCGGCTTCGAGGCCGCGGTTCCACTTCACGCCGTAGTCGAGCCGGTTGATGCGGGTGCGTGCGGCGAAGCCGATCCGGCGCTTCCCCGGCTGGCCGTCGGCGCCGAGGAACTCGCCGTCGAGGGTGACGGGCTTCGTGATGCCGCGGATCGTGAGATCGCCCAGGATGTGCAGCGAGTCGCCCTGGACCCGCACCTGGCGGCTCCGGAAGGTGATCGCCGGGAAGCTGTCGGCGGCGAAGAAGTCGGCGGAGCGCAGGTGCGTGTCGCGCCGCGGCTGGCGGGTGTCGATGCTCGCCGTCTTGATGTCCACGTTCACGGCGCCGGCCGCGAGCTGGGCCGGGTCGGCGGTGATCGTGCCGGTCCACTCGCCGAAGGTCCCGCTCACCCGGCTCATCATGTGGCGGATGCGGAAGGTGATCTCGGAGTGGGCGCGGTCGATCGCGAAGGTCCGCACGCCGGTGACCGGCGCCGCGGTGGTAGCACCCGCCGAGGTGGTCGAGGTCGCCGGGCTGCCCTGGGCGGCGAGCGGGGCGGCGGCGGCCGCGAGCGCGAGCACCGGCGCGAGCACGGGCGCCAGCAGCGCGGCGGGGACGAAACGCACGGGCATCACGAAGTCTCCGGGATGGTTCGGGGGATGGGAACGGTTCCCGGAAGATACGCAGAGGAGGGTGGGATTGTTGCAGGCGCTACTCGTGGCGCTCCCGCGCGCGCTCGAAGGCCTCGCCGATCTGCTCGGCGGGGGGCTCGTCGGAGTCGCGGCCCCGTACGCGATCCCACGCGTCGCGCACGGCGTACTTGACGTCGTCCCAAGCCGAGTCCTTCGCCTCGCCGCGGTGCTCGTAGCGGTCCCAGCCGGCGCGCAGGTCGGCCTCGGCCTCGTCGAAGCGGCGGCCCAGGTGGTGCTTCGCCGACTCGAAGCCGTAGCGGTAGGCGGGGCGCAGGCGCTCGTAGCGCTCGGTGCGGTCGACGTTGTAGGGACGGGTGGCGAAGTTGTCGGCCCACCACTTGTCCTCGACGTCCCACAGGTCGGAGACGTTGCCCGAGGGGGACGGCAGTCCCGTATCCGACGCGTCCATGTCCATGGACGGGCGTTCCATGCTGTCTCGCTGGCCCTTCATGTCCTGCTCCTCGCGTGCGCGGTGGCCGGGTGGGTCGTGCTCACTCCAGCACGATCACTCCGGCCAACCTAAGGCGCGTCGGGCCGGGAGCGCGTGACGCGAGTCACCCGCGCGGCCACCGTCCGATGGACGCCCGCGCTCAGCGCGTGAGCGCGAGCACCAGCGCCGCCACCGCGAGGACGAGCGCGAGGGCCGCGCCCGTCAGCAGGAGGCGCCGGTCGCGCGCCGCGGCCTCGGCGAGCCGCACGAGCTCGGGGCCGCGCGCCGCCGTCGCGGCCTGCGCCGCGTCGGCCTGGCGGATGAGCTGGTCGAGGAGGCGGTCCATCCCGTCGAGGCGCGTCCCAAGCCGCGCGAGCTCGCCGCGCGTCGTCTCCTGCTCGCCCAGGAGGTGGGCCTGGAGCTGGGCGGCGGCGGCGCGCGGATCGAGCTCGTCGCGGCCGTCGTCGCGGCCGCCGTCGCGCGGGGCGTAGAGCGACTGCTCCATCACGTCGCCCGCGCGCAGCACCTCCTCGATACCCTGCACGAAGTGCTCCTGGTGGATCCGCTTGCGGTCGTCGGGCCCCGGCTGCGCGGCGGCGATCTGGGCGGCCTTGAGCACGGCGTTGCGGATGTCGCCGCCGCTCGCCGGGTAGCGCTCGGCGAGCACGGCGAAGTCCACGTCGTCGGCGAGCGGCGTCTTCGTCGGATGCAGCTGCGCGCGCCAGATGCGCTCGCGCTCGGGCGCGTCGGGCATCTCGAAGAGGATGTGCGTGAGGATGCGGCGCTCGAAGGCGGGGTCGATGTTCGCGGCGAGGTTGGTGGCGAAGATCGCCACCCCCGCGAAGTCCTCGAGCTCGTGCAGCAGCACGTTGACGACGGCGTTCGCCTCGCGCTCGTAGCCGCGCTCGACGGAGGCGAAGCGGCGGCCCGCGATCGCGTCGGCCTCGTCGAAGAAGAGCACCGCCCCCTCGCGCTCGGCGGCGCGGAAGACGTCCACGATGTGCTTCGCCGTCTGCCCCGCCCACATCGACTCCATCTCGCTGTAGCGCACGACGAGGAGCCGGCGGTCGAGCGCGTGCGCGATCGCCTCGGCGCAGATGGTCTTCCCCGTGCCGGGCGGGCCCGCGAAGTGGAAGGCGAGCCCGCGGCCGCCCCGGTGCCGCTCGGCGAGGCCCCAGCGCTCGTAGATGAGGTCGTAGTGCTGGATGAGGGAGAGCGCGTAGGCGAGCTGGCGGCGGGTGCCGGCCGGGAGCACCACGTCGTCGAAGGTGCGGCGCGGCACCACGCCCTCGACGAGCTCGCGGCGCTGGCCGCCGCCGAAGAAGAGATCCCGCAGCGCGTCGGTCACGGCCGGCTCACGCCTCGCTCACACCAGCTCCGCCGCGGCCTCCGCCGCGGCGGCGAGATCGGGCCGGCGCGCGGGGAGCACGCCGTAGAGCCGGAGCCCCCACTGCACGATGGGCCCGACCGCGACGGCGAAGAGGATCGTGCCCAGGCCGATCGTGCCGCCCAGCGCCCAGCCGGCGCCGAGCACGAGGAGCTCGAGCGCGAAGCGCACGCGGCGCACCGGCCACCCCGAGCGCTCGCTCAGCGCGAGCATGAGGCCGTCGCGCGGGCCGCTGCCGAGGCCGGCGGCGATGTACATCCCCGTCGCGGGCCCCGAGATGACGAGCGCCACGGCGTAGTACGCGAGCGCGGCGAGGAGCGAGCGCGCCGGCGGCGTGTGCGCGAGGAGGAGGTCGGTGAAGACGCCGATCAGGATCATGTTCGCCACCGTGCCCGGCCCCGGTCGCACCCCGATGGCGAGCGAGCCCAGCACGATGACGAGTCCCACGACGATGCTCGCCACGCCGACGGTGATGCCGGTCTGCACGTGCAGCCCCTGGTGGAACGCGTCCCACGGCCCGAGGCCCAGCCCGCTCCGCAGCATGAGCGAGATGGCGAGCCCGTAGGCGGCGAACGCCACGAGGAGCTGCGCCCAGCGGCGCACCAGTCCCGGCCCGCCGGCGGGGACCGCCCCGCCGGCCTCGAGTGCCGGCGCCGCGTCGGTCACCGTTCGATCGGCAGACGCACGGCGTTGCCCCACTCGGTCCACGAGCCGTCGTAGTTGCGCACGCGCCCGTAGCCCAGGAGGTAGGTCAGCGCGAACCAGGTGTGACTCGAGCGCTCGCCGATGCGGCAGTAGACGACGACGTCGTCCGCGGGGCCGAGCCCCTGCTCCCGCTCGTAGAGCGCGCGCAGCTCGTCGGCGGGACGGAAGGTGTGCGTCGCCGGATCCACCGCCTTCGCCCAGGGGATGTTGCGCGCGCCGGGGATGTGCCCGCCCCGCAGCGCGCCCTCGTTCGGGTAGTCGGGCATGTGGAGCCGCTCGCCGCGGTACTCCTCGGGACTGCGCACGTCGACGAGCGGCCGCCCGGCGCGCAGGTGCTCGAGCACCTCGTCACGGAAGGCGCGGAGGCGCGCGTCGTCGCGCTCGGCGACGGTGATGTTGCCCTCGGGATAGCTCGGCGTCTCCAGCTCCATCGGCCGGCCCTCCTCGACCCAGCGCTGGCGGCCGCCGTCCATCAGCTTGAGCCGCTCGAGGCCGAAGAGGCGGAAGACCCAGAAGGCGTAGGTCGCCCACCAGTTGTTCTTGTCGCCGTAGAAGACGAGGGTCGTGTCGGCATTGATCCCCTTGGCGCGCAGCAGCCGCTGGAAGCGCTCGCGGTCCACGTAGTCGCGGGTGAGCGGATCGTTCAGGTCCTCGACCCAGTCGATCTTCACGGCGCCGGGAATGTGGCCCGTGTCGTAGAGCAGGAGATCCTCGTCGCACTCGACGAGGCGGATGGCGGGATCGCCGAGATGCCGCGCGACCCACTCGGTGCTCACGAGCACCTCGGGGTGGGCATAGCCGCGCTCCTCGATGGGCGTGGCGGCGGAGGTGGAGGCCAGGGTCATCGCGCGTACTCCTCGGCTGCGGGATCGAACGGATTCCAGTGCGAATTACGAGTCGGCCGCTCGGAATGTCAAGCGCGATTATCTTGCGCGGGCATGGCTCTCTCCCCTTCCCCCTCGGACCCGCGCGTGCGCGCGCTGCGGCTCGCCTTCCGGACCGTGGGCACGGTCGCCCCGGCGGCGGCGGCGCGGGTGGCGGAGCGGATCTTCTGCAATCCGCCGGCGTCGAGCGTGCGGCCCCACGAGGAGGCGTTCCTCGCCGCGGGGCGCCGCTTCACGATCGCCGCGGCGGGGCACCGCTTCGCCGCCTGGGAGTGGGGCGCGGGCCCGACGGTGCTCGCGGTGCACGGCTGGGGCAGCGTCGCCGCGCGCTTTCACGTCCTGGCCCCGGCGCTCGTGGCGGCGGGCCACCGCGTCGTGGCCTACGACGGGCCGGCGCACGGCCGCTCGAGCGGGCGGCTCGCCTCGCTGCCGGCGTTCGCGCGGGCGCTCGAGGCGGTGGGGCGCGAGCTCGGGCCGCTCGCCGGGGTCGTCGGCCACTCGCTGGGCGGCGCGGCGATCGCGCTCGCCCTGCGGCTCGGGCTCCGCGCGGAGCGGGCGGTGCTCGTCGCCCCGCCGGCGTCGCCGGTCACGTACGTGAACCACTTCGTGGACCTGCTCGCCATCCCGCACGCCACGCGCCGGCGGCTGCAGACGCGCATCGAGCGCCGCTACGCCATCCCGTGGGCCGATCTGCACGTGCCCACGGTGGCGCGCGGGCTCGCGGTGCCGGCGCTCGTGGTGCACGACCGCGGCGACCCCGACGTCCCCTGGCACGACGGCGCGGCGATCGCCGAGGCGTGGCCCGGGGCCGAGCTGGTGACGACCGAGGGGCTGGGCCACCGGGCCATCCTGCGCGACGCCGCGGTGGCGCGGCGCGTCACCGCGTTCCTCGCCGCGTGAGCGCGATCCGCTGATCATGTCCGCATGATCGTCATGGATCGCGAGAACCTCTTCGCGCCCGGCTGGTCGCACGTCTGCTCGACGGCGGACGATCCGGCGGAGCTCGAGGCGTTCCGCCGGCGCGTCGGCGCGCCGCCGGCGGCGCTCCAGCTCGGCAACCCGCGCTGGCCGCACCTCGACCTGCGGGGCGAGCCGCGGCGGCAGGCGCTCCTGCAGCCGGACGTGCGGGTCTTCGAGCGGAGCGTGGAGCTGGTGGGGTTCATGCGGGCGGTCCGGCAGGCGGGCGGAACGACGGGACGGCGGGACGGCGGAGGGGGAGAGCGATGACGAAACGGGTCCTCACGGGAGAGTTGCGGCAGCGGGCGGACGAGCTGTATGCGGCGGAGCGCGTCGTGGAGCGGCTCGTCGCCGGGCTCGACGACGCGGCGTTCAACTGGCGCTCGCGGCCGTCGCGCTGGTCGATCGCGCAGTGCCTCACGCACCTCAGTCTCACGGCGCGCGTCTACCTGCCGGCGATCGACGACGCGATCGCGGTGGCGCGGGCGGGCGGGCTCGTCGCGCCCGGGCCGTACCGGCACGGCCTCGTCGGCACGCTGCTCGTGCGCGCACTCGAGCCGCCGGTGCGCGTCCGCCTGCGCGTGCCGCTGCCCGCGATCGCGCCGGCCTCGGAGGCGCCGCTCGACGAGGCGCGCGCGATCTACGAGGCGACGCACGACGAGCTGCGCCAGCGGCTCGCCGCGGCCGACGGCCTGGACCTCGGCCGCGCGCGGCTGCGCTCGCCGCTCTCGCGGTACGTCACCCTCTCGCTCGGCCAGGCCTTCGCCGTGCTCACCGCGCACGAGCGACGGCACCTGTGGCAGGCGGAGCGGGTGCGGGCGGAGGCGGGCTTCCCGGGGCGGACGAGCGGACCGGACGGACCGGACGGACCGGCGGTCGCGAGCGGTCGGACGTGATGCGAGAGCGCCCCGGTGGAGTCCACCGGGGCGCTGCGGTCGAAAGGTCTCGAGGGACTCAGGTGCGGTTCGACTGCTGGCTCGTCTGACTCGAGGCCTGGTTGCCGCCGCTCGTGCCGGTGGAGCGGCCGCGTGAGCCGGCGCCGGACGAGGAGCCGCCGGACGTGCCGCCTGACGTGCCGGAGGCACCTGCCGAGCCGCTCGCGGCGCCCTGCGTGCCCTGGCGCGTGCCCGCGCGCGACTCGGCGCCGGAGGCGAGGGAGCCCTGCTGCCGGCTCTGCGGGCTCTGCCGATTCTGCTCCTGCTGCTGCTGCTGGACGCGGAGCTGGTTGTGGACCTGGTCCACGCCCGACACGTCGCCGGTGACGTCCTCGATGCGCCGCTTGGCCTCGCGGCTGTCGACGTGGCCGGTGAGGGTGACCTCGCCGTTCTGCACCTTCACCTCGACGTCGCTCGCGTCGATCTCGGGGTGGCGGGTCAGCGCCTCGTTGACGTCCTCCTCGATCCGCTGGTCGGAGCGGCGGTAGTTCTTCGGCCCGCGCCCGGTGTGCCGGCCGCGCTCCGGCGCCTGCGGTCGCTGCGCCGTCTGCATCCCCGCGCCGCCGCGCTCGCCCATGCGCTCGCCGCCGAAGGCGGCCCCGGCGCCGTAGTTGCCGACGCTCTCCGGGCCGCGGCCCCGGCCGCTCCAGCCCCGCCCGCCGTAGCTCTCGCGGTCGAAGTCCCGGCCGCCGTAACTCTGGCCGCCGTAGCTCCGGTCGCGCCAGCCGCGGTCGCCGCCGCGATCGCTGAAGTAGCCGCCGCGCTCCCGGTCGAAGTCGCGATCGAACTCGCGGTCGTAGCCGCCCTCGCTCTGGCCGAACTGCCGGCCCGCGCCGTAGGACCGGCCGCCGAAGCCCCCGCGGCTGCCCTGCTCCCGGCCGTAGGCGCGCTCGTAGCCGCGCTCCGAGGCCGGACCGGACCAGCGGCTCTCGCCGCGCATGCCGTAGCGGTCGCGATCGAAGTCACGCCCGAACTCGCGGCTCGGCTCGTTCTGCCATCCCTGGTGCTCGAAGGCTCCGGCATAGCCCGAGGGCCGGGCGCTGGCGCCCGGTGGCCCCCACTCGCCGCCGCCGCGGAAGCCGCCCTGCCCCGGGCTCCAGTTCTGGCCGCTCCAGCCCTGCCCGCCGTAGCCCTGCCCGGCGTAGCTCTCGGCCCCCGGTCCGCGATCGCCGTAGCTCCGGCCCCCGTAGGTCCGATCGCCGAAGCCGCGCTCGCCGTAGCTCTCGCGATTGCCGTAGCCTTCGCGATCGCCGTAGCCCTGCCGGCCGTAGTCCTGCTGCTCGTAGCTCGGCGTGTAGCCCTGACCACCCATGCCGCCGCCCGCGCCGCCGTAGCCGTACTGCCCCTGGTAGCCCTGCTGCCCCGTGAAACCGCCGGGACCCCACCCCGCACCGCCCTCGGCGCTGCTCGCGTAGTTCCCGCCGAAGCTCGCGTTGCCGTAGGGCTGGTTGCCGAACCCCTCGTTCGCGTAGCCACCACCGTAGCCCTGGCCGCCGTAGCCCTGGCCGCCGTAGCCCTGGCCGCCGTACCGCTGGCCGCCGGAGCCCCGCTCGCGGCCCTGGTTCCACTGCTGCCCCGTGTAGGTGCGATCGTCGTACGCCATTCCCGCTACCTCCTCCGATGCTCGAGCGTCGGGCCGGCCTCGGCGGCCGGCCCCGCGAAGTCCTCGTCGCGCTGCAGAATGCGAGTCGGGAACGACCCGTGCCGAGCCCGGGTCCGGGGTCGATCCTGTTGTCGGGGAGCGCCTGCGCTGGTGGGGACACCGTCCGACCGAGTCACTGCCGTACCCGCTTCCGCGTTTGCCCGCTCACCATAGGGCGGCCATTCCTCCGATCCCGTGAGCCATATCACCAGCGGACATCCCGCCGCCCCCGATCGCCGGTCCGGGTCGCGCGGCAGTCCGGGGCGATGTGCAGGAATGGCATAGGGATTGCTCATTTTCCGGAGGTCCCCATTCATCATCCCGTTCCAGGACTCCGTCAATGCACGAGCACGCGCCCGCGACGTCGTCGCGCGTCCAGGTCCGCCCGTCGCCGGTCCGTACGATCCTCGTCGTCGACAACGACGAGGGGGTGCGCGGCGCGATGTGCCGCATTCTCCGCACGGCCGGCTACCGGGTGATCCCGGCCGGCCAGGGAATGCTGGCGCACCGGTGCCTCGAGGACGCGAGCACGCGGGTGGACCTGATCGTCACCGAGCTGCTCCCGCCGGCGCCCGACGGCTTCCATCTCGGCATCCCCTACGGCTGGCGCCGGGCGACGACCCCGGTCCTCTTCACCTCGCGCGCCCCGCGCGAGTGGAACATCCGCGAGGGGCTCCTCGACCCGCGCGCCGCCTTCCTGCGCCGGCCCTTCCCCCCGCGCGACCTCGTCCGCGCGGTGCGGGACACGCTGGCGGCGTGGCGGGAGCTGCCGGCGGCGTAGGTGGAACGGCGGGAGAGACGGGACGGCTGGAGGTCCCGATGCAGAACGAGCCTCCGGTGATGACACCGGAGGCTCGTTGCATTGATGAGTTTCCCGCCGTCCCGCCCGTGGGCCATCGGAGTTCCCCGGGCCACGGAGCCTCCCGCCGTCCCGCCTACGCCTCCACCGGCACGTCCTCCCGCCCGCCCCACTCGGTCCACGAGCCGTCGTAGACCGCCGTGTCCTGGTGGCCCAGCAGGGCGAGGCCCAGGACGACGCAGCAGGCGGTGACGCCGGAGCCGCAGCTCGCGACGACGGGGCGCGCGAGGTCCACGCCGGCCGCGGCGAAACGGGCGCGCAGCTCGGCCTCGGGGAGCACGGTGCCGTCGGGGGCGACGAGGGTGGTGAAGGGGACGTTCGTGCTGCCCGGGATGTGGCCGCCGCGCACCCCGGGGCGCGGCTCGGGAAAGCGGCCGCTGAAGCGCTCGGCGGGACGTGCGTCCACGACCTGCTCCCCACGGTGCGCGAGGTTGGCGCGCATCGCCTCGAGGTCGCGCACGCGCGCGGGGTCGAGCCGGGCGGTGAAGGGTCCCGTCCCGCGCCGCGGCGCCGGCGCGCCGTGCTCGAGCGGGCGATGCTCGCGGCGCCACTTGCCGAAGCCGCCGTCGAGCACGGCGACGCGCGCGTGGCCGAAGGCGCGCAGCGTCCACCAGACGCGCGGCGCGCTCAGGTTGACGCCGGAGCCGTCGTAGACGACGACCGTGTCGCCGTCGCCGATCCCGAGCTCCTGCATGTGGCCGGCGAAGACCTCCGCCGGGGGGAGCATGTGCGGCAGCGGGCTCGTCCGGTCGCTCGCGGCGTCGAGGTCGAAGAAGACGGCGCCGGGGACGTGCGCCTCGAGGAACTCCTCGCGCGCGGTGCGGCCCATCGCCGGGAGATACCACGAGGCGTCGAGGACGCGCAGGTCGGGCGCGCCGAGGCGCTCGGCGAGCCAGGCGGTGGAGACCAGGGGCGGGAGCATGACCCGAATAGTAGATTCCTCCCCCGCATGCCGGCCACCCGTCCCGCAGACATCGCCTCCCGCGCGGCGCCGCCCTCGGCGCGCGCGGCGCTCCGCCTCCTGCAGCTCGGCGCCGTCCTCGTCGTGCTGGCGGGGGCGCCGTTTCCCTATTTCGATCTCGACCGCCACTCGGTGCCGAAGGAGCTCGCGCTCCACCTGGCGGCGTTCGCCGCGGCGCTCGTCTGTCTCGCGTCGGCGGCGATGGCGAAGCGGCTCGCCCTCACGCTGCTCGACCTGCTGCTCGTCGCCTTCCTCGCGCTTTCCGTCGTCGGCGCCGTCGGGGCCACGAATCCCTGGCTCGCCTTCCGCGCGGTGGGCGTCTCGCTCGCCGGGGCGCTCGTCTTCTGGACGGCGCGCGCGGTGCGCGGCGCGGGGCTCGCGCGCCCGCTCCTCGCGGGGCTCGCCGCGGCCGCGGTCCTCGGCGCCGCCACGGGGCTGGTCCAGGCCTACGGGCTCCACGTGCCGGGGCTCGACGACCTCATCAGCCAGAGCCGCGCGCCGGGCGGCACCTTCGGCAACCGCAATTTCCTCGCGCACCTGATGGCGATCGCCTTTCCGGCGGTCCTCTGGGCCACGCTGCGCGCGCGGCGCGGCTGGGGTGCGCTGCTCGGCGTCGCGGGCGCGGCGCTCGTCGCGTGCGCGCTCGTCCTCACCC
Source organism: Gemmatimonadales bacterium (assembly GCA_035760645.1). Lineage (GTDB taxonomy): Bacteria > Gemmatimonadota > Gemmatimonadetes > Gemmatimonadales > GWC2-71-9 > DASSTY01. Next base: position 1,496 of record DASTSO010000044.1, on the reverse strand, counting down.
GCTCGCGCGCCGCGTGGCTCGGCTTCGGCGCGACGGGGACGCTCCTGGCCGTCGAGCTCCTGCTGCGCGGGCGGCTCCGCAGCTCGGCCACGTGGCGCCGCCGCGCGCAGGCCGTCGCCCTCGCGCTCGCCGCAGGGGCGGCGGCGGCGCTCGCGCTCCCCAACACCCTCGACTGGCGCAGCGACAACCCGTACGTCGAGTCGCTCACCGGGGTCGCCAACTTCCGCGAGGGCAGCGGCCGCGGCCGGCTCATCCAGTGGCGCAACACGATGGGGATGGTCGAGGATCACCCGCTCCTCGGCGTCGGCGCCGGCAACTGGCCGGTGGCCTACGGCCGCTACACCACGCCGCGCGATCCGGCCTGGGACACCGGCTCGCTCATGCCCACGAACCCGTGGCCCAGCAGCGACTGGGTCGCGTATCTCGCCGAGCGGGGCGCGCCGGCCTTCGTGGCGCTCCTGCTCGCGGGCGGTGTGCTCGTGCTGCGCGGCTGGCGCGCGATGCAGCGCGTGGGCCAGCGCGGCGGCGCCAACCGCCGCGGCGACGGCGCGCCGCCGCTCGACGACGCGGGACTCGACGGGCTCGTCGTGATCGCGACCGTCGTCGCGACGGTCGTCGTCGGCGCGTTCGACGCGGTGCTGCTGCTCCCGCTGCCCACCTTCTTCGTCTGGGGCATCGTCGGCGCGCTCGCCCCCGCCGGGCGGCCGGTCGTCTCGTTCGGGCTCGGCGGCGGCTCCCGCCGCGCGCTCGTCGCGCTCACCGCGGCGGCGGGCCTCGCCTTCGCCGTCCGCAACGCGAGCCAGTTCGCGGCGATGACGCTCTACACGCACGGCCGGCGCGCCGCGACGCTCGAGCGCGCCGCGCGTGTGGATCCCGGGAGCTACCGCATCCACATCCTCCTCGCCACGACCTACCGGAATCGCGGCCGCTGCGCGCAGGCGCGGCCGCACGCCGTGGCGGCGCGGGACCTGTTTCCGAACAATCCGGCACCGCGGGCGGTGTTGCGGGCGTGTGGGGGTGGGCGGGCGCGGCGGCCTTGAGAGGTCGCCGCGCGGACCGGCACCTCACTCGTGCCGGATCGCGTCGATCGGGGAAAGCCGCGCGGCCCGCAGCGCGGGGTACATGCCGGCGCCGAGGCCGACGAGCACGGAGGCGGTGGCGGCGACGAGCAGCGTGCCCCAGGTGAAGGCGGCGTAGAGCCTCGCCTGGCTCACGTGGCGGATGACCGCCGCGGCGGTGAACGCACCGGCGAGGCCCGCCGCGGCGCCGAGCACGGCGCCGACGCCGGAGATGGCGACGGCCTCGCTCAGGAACTGCACGAGGATGTCGCGGTGGCGCGCGCCCGTGGCCTTGCGGATGCCGATCTCGCGGGTGCGCTCGATGACCGAGGCGACGAGGACGTTCATGATGCCGATCCCGCCGACCAGGAGCGCGATGGCGGCGAAGGCGCCCATGACGAGCTTGAAGACGAGGATGCCCTGCTGGGCCTGCTCGAG
>DASTSO010000043.1:0-11079 GCA_035760645.1 Gemmatimonadales bacterium | reverse complement strand
GCTGGGCTACCGGGAGTACTTCCTGCTCACCTTCGTCCTGGGGCTGCCGGCGTTCGCGCTGATTCCGCTGCTGCGGCGGGCGGGGCGGCCGGAGGAGGCGTAGGGGCGGGAGAGACAGGGCGGGACGGCGGGAGAGGCGGGTCGGCGGGAGGTCCCGCTGACGAACGAGCCTCCGGTGAAGACACCGGAGGCTCGCGCGTTTGATGAGTGTCCCGCCGTCCCGCCCGCTTACACCGGCGCTCCCCGCGGCACGGAGCCTCCCGCCGTCCCGCCGATCCATCTCGCCACCGCCTCCTGCATCAGCCGCTGGCGATGCCACGCGACGAGGACCGGGGCCTGCCCGGGGATCTCCGCGACGAGGCGCGGGTGGCCGAAGAGGACGACGAGGGTCGCATCGGGAGCGAGGGCCGCGAGCGCCTGGCGCGACGGTTCGCCGAAGCCGGCGCGGCCCTTCCAGGCGCGCGGCTCGGCGAAGGCGAGGACGATGCGGCTGCCGCCCTCGCCGAGGGTGAGGCCCGCGGCCGCGAGCGCGCGCGCGACGTGGTCGCTCGGGCTCGCGGGATAGGGGCCGCCGACGTCGTCGTCCACGATCGCGAGCTCGAGCGGGGCGCGCAGCGCGGGCACGGCGTCTCGCGCGTCGCCGCGGCGGAGGCCGCCGGCGAGGATCGCGTCGGCGAGCGCGGCGGCGGAGGCGAAGGGGCCGCGCGGCGCGTCGGGCGCGGCCGGCGCGGTGGCGCGCGCGAGCGCGCGCTCGTAGCGCTCGAGCGCCTCGCCGACGCGCGCCGCGGCGAGCTCGCCCGTCGCGAGGGCGCGCGCGAGCGCGTCGCGCACGGCCGCGACGTCGTTCGGGTAGAGGAGGATGTCGGCGCCGGCGCGGAGCGCCTCGACGCCGGCCTGTGCCTCGCCCTGCCCCGCGAGCGCGCCTTCCATGATGAGCGCGTCGGTGACGACGAGCCCGGCGAAGCGCTGCGCCGCCCGCAGGTGGCCGAGAATGGGCGCGGAGAACGTCGCCGGGCGCCCCGTCGGGTCGAGCGCGGGATAGGCGACGTGCGCCGTCATGAGCGAGGCGACCCCGGCGGCGATCGCCGCGTCGAACGGGGCGCCGTCCGCGGCGCGGAGCGTCGCGGCGTCGGCGGCGACGACGGGGACTCCCGCGTGCGAGTCGGTCGCCGTGCGGCCGTGTCCCGGGTAGTGCTTCGCGCAGGCGAGCGCGTCCGCCGCCTGGCAGCCTTCGACCCACGCGGCGACGCAGGCCGCGACGCGCGCGGGATCCTCGCCGAAGGCGCGCGTCTGCACGATCGGGTTGTCGGCGAGCGCGTCGAGATCGGCGACCGGCGCGAAGACCCAGTTGACGCCGACGCCGCGCGCCTCGTGCGCGGTGACGGCGCCGGCCCAGCGGATCGCGTCGAGCGCGCGCGTCCCGCCGTCCGCGACGAGCGCGGCGAGGGCGCGCGGCGGCGGGAGCTCCGTGAGCCCGGCGAATTGCTGCCCCGCCCCGCGCTCGAGGTCGGCGCCGATCAGGAGCGGGCGCCCCGCGCGGCGCACGAGGTCGGCGGTGAGGGTGCGCACCGCGTCGGCCGGGCCGCCGAAGAGGATGAAGCCGCCCACGCCGAGCTCCAGGGCGCGCGCGATCGCCGGGGCCTCGTGGTCGAAGCCGGTCGCGTCGCTCCAGCGGAGCGCGGGCAGGATGAGGCGGCCGAGCCGGTCGGCCGCGGAGTCCGTCGTCGTCATCGGCGGTGCGTCGTCACGCGGGGGTGATCTGGCCGAGCACGCGCGGGCCCGCGGCGCCGGTGGCGGCGGGGACGTTGCCGGGCTGGCCGTGCAGGGTGAGATAGCCGAGGAGCGCGAAGGCGACCGCCTCCTTCGCGTCGCCGGGGAAGAAGAGCTCGTCGAAGCGGCGCAGCACCACCCCGCCGCCGTCGCGGCCGCCGCACGCGGCGTCGAGCCGGCGCGCGAGCGCGTCCATGAGCCCCGGATGATGCGCGCCGCCGCCCGAGACGACGACCTCGGGCGCGCCCGGCACCCAGCGGCTCACCGCCTCGGCCACCGAGCGCGCCGTGAGCTCGACCGCGGTGGCGACGCCGTCCACGCCGGGGACGAGCTCGTGCAGGACGCGCGCGTACGCGTCGCCGAAGAGCTCGCGGCCGGTGCTCTTGGGCGGCGGCGCCTGGAAGAACGGATCGGCGAGGAGCTCGAGGAGCACCGCCTCGTTCGGCGTCCCCTCGGCGGCGAGGCGGCCGTCCACGTCGTAGGGCAGCGCGGGATCCACGAGCCGCGCGACGGCGTCGAGGATGGCGACCCCCGGCCCCGTGTCGAAGGCGAAGGCGCCCGTCTCGTCCGCGGCGTGCGGCACGTAGGTGAGGTTCGCCATCCCGCCCAGGTTGAGCAGCACGCGCGGATGCTCCGCGGCGCCGAAGAGGAGGACGTCGGCGGCCGGCACCAGCGGCGCCCCCTGCCCGCCCGCGGCGACGTCGCGCGCGCGGAAGTTGCTCACGACGCGCACCCCGAAGCGCTCGGCGAGCACCGCCGCCTCGCCGAGCTGCCAGCTCACCGTCGGCGGCTCGTGCCAGATCGTCTGGCCGTGGAAGGCGATGCCGGCGAGCGCGGTCGCGGGGACGTGCGCCTGGGCCAGCAGCTGCTCCACCGCCTCGCAGGCCCACTCGCCCAGCCGCACGTGCAGGCGCGCGAGCACGGGGGCGGAGGCGCCCTGGAGCGCGTCGCGAATCGTGTCGCGCTCGTCGGCGGCGTAGGGCCGCGTGTGGAACGCGACCAGCTCGGCGTGCGTGGGGTCGCGGAAGCGGACCAGCGCGGCGTCCATCCCGTCGAGCGACGTGCCCGACATGAGCCCCACGAGGAGCGAGGGCGTCTCGGTCATGCGGTCCTCTTCGTCACGCGGTCCTCACCGGCGGCGGGTCGCCGAGGAGCGGCCGCAGCCGGCCCGCGTGCGCCGCGATGCGCCGCTCCGCCTCGGTGCGGTCCACGCCGAGGCGCGCCATGACGATGGCCGTCTTCACGCGGCCGTCGGCGGCCTCGATGTGCCGCTGCGCGGTGGCGCGGTCCACGCCCGCGACCTCCATCACGATGCGCTGGCTGCGGTCCACCAGCTTCTCGTTCCAGACCCGCAGGTCCACCATCAGGTTGCCGTAGGTCTTCCCCAGGCGGATCATCGCGCCGGTGGTGATCGTGTTGAGCACGAGCTTCGTCGCGGTGCCCGCCTTCATGCGGGTCGAGCCGGTGACGACCTCGGGCCCGACGAGGACGGCGACGCAGACGTCGCACGTCGCGCGGAGCGCCGCCGGCGGCTCGGCGCAGGTGACGAGCACCGTGCGCGCGCCGCGCGCGCGGGCGCGCTCGAGCGCGGCGCGCACGAAGGGCGTCGTGCCGCTCGCCGCGATCCCGACGACCACGTCCCGCTCGCCCACGGCGTGCTCGTCCATCGTGGCGGCGCCGGCGGCGAGGCTGTCCTCGGCGCCCTCGACCGAGCGCACGAGGGCGTCGAAGCCGCCGGCGATGATCCCCTGCACCATCTCCGGGGCGGAGCCGAAGGTGGGCGGGCACTCCGAGGCGTCGAGCACGCCGAGCCGGCCGCTCGTGCCCGCGCCGACGTAGAAGAGGCGGCCGCCGGCCCGGAAGGCCGTCTCCACGAGCTCCACAACGCGCGCGATCTCCCCGCGCGCCTCGGCGACGGCGAGCGGCACCTGCCGGTCCTCGGCGTTGATCAGGTCGACGATCTCGAGGGGGGTCGCCGTGTCGATGTCGCGCGTCCGCGGGTTGCGGCGCTCGGTCAGTCGCACGTCGAGGAAGTCCTGGGTCATGAAGGCACCGGAGCGGGATGGAGCGCGGGCGGGGTGGAGCGCTAAATTACGGACCGTCCCATGCCAGGGGCAACCTCCCGCCCCCTCTGACTCCCCGCTTTCGCGCCCGGAGGTCCTGCGTGCGTCGTACCCGTTTCGGCTCGTACACTCTACTCCTCGCGGCTCTGGCGGCCTGTGGCCGTCCCGCGGGGTCCCCCGCCGTCGCTCCGGCCGGCGGCGCGAACGCCGCGCCCGCGGCGACCGCGGCCGTCCCGGCGCCGGCCTCCCCGGCTACCCCGGCGACGGCCGCCGCCCCGGCCCCGGCCGTCGCGGGCCCGGCGGGTCCGGGCATCAACCCCGCCTGGCCGATGGCCGACCGGGCGCGCGTGGCGGAGGGGGCGCACGCGATGGTCGTCTCCGGAAGCCCGATCGCGAGCGCCGTGGGCCGCGACATCCTGCGGCAGGGCGGCAACGCGGTGGACGCGGCGGTGGCGGTGGGCTTCGCGCTCGCCGTCGTGCATCCCGAGGCCGGCAACATCGGCGGCGGCGGGTTCATGGTGATCCGCACGAAGGACGGCCAGGTCCGGGCGATCGACTACCGCGAGACCGCCCCGGGCGCGGCCACGCGCGACATGTTCGTGGACCAGCGCGGCAACCCGACGCAGCTCAGCATCACCGGCGCGCTCGCCGCCGGCGTGCCGGGCTCGGTGGCGGGGATGGTCGAGGCGCACCGGCGCCTCGGGAAGCTCCCGCTGCGCGCCGTGGTCGAGCCGGCGGTGCGGCTCGCGCGCGACGGCTTCCTGGTGGACTCGATGCGGAGCCGCTCGATCGACAGCGACCGCGAGCGGCTCTACCTGTTCCCGGCCTCGCGCGCGCAGTTCCTCCCGGGCGGCCAGGCGCCGGCGCCGGGCACCACGCTCAAGCAGCCCGACCTCGCGCGCACGCTCGCCGCGATCCGTGACAGCGGCGCCGCCGGCTTCTACCGCGGCCGCGTCGCCGACCTCATCGTGGCGGAGATGAAGCGCAGCGGCGGCATCATCAGCCACAAGGATCTCGCCGACTACAAGGCGATCTGGCGCGAGCCGATCAAGATCAGCTACCGCGGCCACACGATCTACTCGATGCCGCCGGCGAGCTCGGGCGGCACCACGCTGGCGGAGATCCTGAACATCATGGAGGGCTTCGGCCCGCTGCCGCCGTTCGGCTCGACGCAGCTGATGCACCAGGAGACCGAGGCGATGCGGCGCGCCTTCATGGACCGCAACGTCTACCTGGGCGACCCGGCGTTCGTCGACATGCCGATCGCGCAGCTCGTCTCCAAGGCGCACGCCGACAGCCTGCGCGCGCAGATCGACCCGGCCCGCGCGACGCCGACGCCGAAGTTCGACGCCTCGCTCCCGCGGGGCGCCTCGACGACCCACTACTCGGTGGTGGACGCCGAGGGGAACGCGGTGAGCACGACGACGACGCTCAACAACAGCTACGGCGCGGCCATCACCGTCACGGGCGCCGGGTTCCTGCTCAACGACGAGATGGACGACTTCGCCACCGCGCCGGGCAAGCCCAACATGTTCGGCCTCGTGCAGGGCGAGGCGAACGCGGTGCAGCCGGGCAAGCGCATGCTCTCGGCGATGACGCCGAGCGTGGTGCTGGGGCCCGATGGGCAGCTGTTCATGGTCGTGGGCACGCCGGGCGGGCCGCGGATCATCACCATGGTCTACCACGTGATCTCGAACGTGATCGACCACAAGATGTCGCTCGCCGAGGCCGTGAGCGCGCCGCGCACGCACCACCAGGCGCTCCCCGACACGCTGCGCGTCGAGCGCAACGGCTTCCTCCCCGCCACCCTGGACTCGCTCCGCGCCATGGGCCACGGCGTCATCCAGGGCGGCTACAGCGGCGACGTCGAGGCGATCATCCGCACGCCCCGGGGCTGGGAGGGCGTGAGCGATCCGCGGTACGGCGGGGGCGGGGCGGGATACTGAGCGGGACGGCGGGACAGGCGGGACGGCGGGAGGTCCCGATGAACGACGAGCCTCCGGTGACTTCACCGGAGGCTCGTTCGTTTGCTGAGTGTCCCGCCGTCCCGCCCGTGCGCCATCGGCGCTCATCGCGGCACGGAGGCTCCCGCCATCCCGCCGACCGTCAGGTCGTCGGCCGGAAGGTCTCGTCCAGGACGATCGTGACGCTCGAGCCGGCGGGGACGACGACGTCGCGGTCCTTGGTCTCGACGGCGCGCTGGGCGCCGACGGCGCCGCCGATGATGCCGCCGATCACGGCGCCCTTGGTGCTGCCGCCGAGGACGCGGCCCACGACCGCGCCGACGCCGGCGCCGGCGCCGACCTTGGCGACGTCACCCACGCCGGTGCTGCGGCCGGCGAGCGCGGACTTCACGCTCGGGTGCGCGGCGACCGGGACGTCGCGGCCGTTCAGCGAGATGCTCGCGACGTCGATGGTCAGCGTGCCGGTGGTGTCGCTCTTGTTCTCCGACTCGTGGATCGCGGTGACCTTGAGGTTCACCTTCGAGCCGGCGGGGATCACGGTGCGGCCGTTCCGGTCCTTGACGTCGTTGGCCACGGTCGCCGTGATGACGTCGCCGACCTTGTTCTTGTTCGAGCGGATCTCGGCGTCGGTCGTCGCGGTGAACTGGGTGCCGGCGGCGAGGCTGGCGCCGGTGGCCGTCGCGGCGCCGCCCGACGAGCTGGTGCTCGGGGTCGTCGAGGTCCGCGCCGGCGTGCGCGGCGTGGTGCGCGCGGGCGTGCGCGTGGCGGTGTTGGTGCGCGACGGCGTCGCCGGGGCGGCGGCGGGCGGCGGCGTGGTGGCGACCGCGGTGTCGGCCGCGCCGGGGCGGTCGTTCAGCGCGTTCGTGGTGTCCGCCGGCGCGAGGCGCAGGTCCCGGCTGAGACTGTCGGCGGCGCCGGTGTCCTGGCGCTCCCCCCGGCCGCACGCCGCGGCGGCGAGCATCAGGGACACTGCGAGCATCGTTCTCGACATCTGACTCCTCCTTGGCTGGTGACTTGCTCCCCTTCCCCCTCCCGGTGACATTGCACCGGCCATGCGCGAGCTCCGGACCCTGCTGCCCTACCTGCGCCCCCACCGGGGGACGCTGATCATCGGCCTGACGTTAGTCGCGGTCTCGAACTTCTTCAACACCCTCGGCCCCCGCTTCCTCCAGCATGGCATCGACGCGCTGGCGGCCGGCGCCCCGCTCGCGCGGGTCCGGTCCCAGGCGTTCTGGCTCGTCGGCGTCGCCCTGCTGGGCGGCGTCGCTCGATATGGGATGCGCGAGCTGCTCAACAGTGCGAGTCGGCGGGTGGAGTACGACGTCCGGAACGCCCTCTTCGGGCACCTCCAGACGATGTCGCCGGAATTCTACGACCGGTACCCGACGGGCGATGTGATGGCCCGCACAACCAACGACCTGCTCGCCGTGCGCATGGTGGCGGGGCCGGCGGTGATGTACCTGGTGGACACGGTCATCCGCACCGCGTTCGTGCTGCCGCAGATGCTCGCCATCAGCGGCCTGCTCTCGCTCGTCGCGCTGCTGCCGCTCGCCGGGCTGCCGGTGGCGATGTTCGTCCTGGGCCGCCTCATCCACCGCCGCAGCGAGGCGATCCAGGCCGGCTTCAGCGACCTCACGGAGCACGTGCGCGAGAACCTCGCCGGCGTGCGGATCGTGCGGGCCTACCGGCAGGAGGCGGCGGAGCTCGCCGAGTTCCGCGCGCACGGCGAGGAGTACGTGCGGCGCAACCTCGCACTGGCCCGCGCCCAGGGACTCTTCAACCCGCTGCTCTCGCTGCTGGGCGGCCTGGGGCTCGTGGCGGTGCTCTACCTCGGCGGGCGGCTCGTCGTGGCGGGCACGGTGAGCGTCGGCGCGTTCGTCGCCTTCGGCGTCTACCTCGCCATGCTCATCTGGCCGATGATCGCGATCGGCTGGGCGATCAACCTGATCCAGCGCGGCGCCGCCTCGATGGGCCGCATCAACCAGCTCTTCGCCGAGCGTCCGGCGATCCACAGCCCGGCGCGGCCGGTGCCGCTCCCGGCGGCGCACGGCGCGCGGCGGCTCACCTTCGAGGGCGTCTGGTTCCGCTACCCCAACGCGCGCGAGCGCGGCTGGGTGCTCGAAGACGTCTCGTTCGATCTGCCCGCCGGCCGCTCGCTCGCCGTCGTGGGCGCGACCGGGTCGGGGAAGTCCACGCTGGTGGATCTCGTCGTGCGCGCCTACGACCCCGACCGCGGCCGCGTCCTCCTGGACGGCGTGGACCTGCGCGACCTCGACCTCGCCGAGCTGCGGCGCGCGGTGGCGCTGGTGCCGCAGGAGACCTTCCTCTTCGGCGAAACGCTGCGCGACAACGTCCTCCTCGGCGCCCCCGACGACGGCCGGCTCCAGCAGGCGGCCGACGTCGCGCAGCTCACCGAGGCGCTCCCTGCCCTCCCCGCCGGCTGGGACACCCTGCTCGGCGAGCGCGGCATCAACCTCTCGGGCGGGCAGAAGCAGCGCGCCGCGATCGCGCGCGCGCTCGCGCAGGAGCCGGGCCTCTTCCTGCTCGACGACGCGCTGAGCGCGGTGGACGCGCAGACCGAGGCGCGCATCCTCCCGCGCCTGCGCGACGCGCTCGCGGGACGCACGAGCGTGATCGTCTCCCACCGCATGGCCGCGGTGCGCGACGCCGACGAGATCCTCGTCCTCGACCAGGGCCGCATCGTCGAGCGCGGCCGCCACACGGAGCTCCTCGACCGCGGCGGCCGCTACTGGGAGCTGCTCCGGCGGCAGCGGCTGGAGGAGGAGCTGGAGGGGGTGTGATCCCGCCTACAACTGATTCTTCAAGAACCCCGGCGTGAACGTCTGCAGCCACCCGGCGAGGCGGGTGAAGTGGCCGGTGAGCATGAGGAGGCCGACGGCGACGAGGAGGACGCCGCTGGCGGCGCGCACCAGCGGGAGGTGGCGGCGGAAGCGGGTGAACCAGTCGAGGAATCGCTCGACGGCGAAGGCGGCGACGAGGAACGGCACCGCGAGCCCCAGCGAGTAGGCGCCGAGGAGGAGGGCGCCGCGGGTGAGGTCGTCCTGCGTGGCGGCGAGGCCCAGGATGGCGCCGAGGATGGGGCCGATACACGGCGTCCACCCGGCACCGAACGCCATCCCGACGAAGGCCGAGCCCAGGAAGCCCACGGGCTTCGTCTCCAGGTGCATCCGCTGCTCGCGATCGAGGAACGGGAGCCGCACGAGGTTGAGGCACCAGAGCCCGAAGACGACGACGATCGCGCCGCCGATGCGCTGGAGCCAGACCTGGTAGACGTTGAGCACGCGGCCCAGCGCCGTGGCGCTCAGCCCCAGCAGCACGAAGACGAGCGAGAAGCCGACGACGAAACAGAGCGCGTGCGCGAGGGCCAGCCGGCGGCCCTTCGCCTCCGCGAGCTCGGGGAGCGACATCCCGGTGACGAAGCCCAGATAGCTCGGCACCAGCGGCAGGACGCAGGGCGAGAGGAAGCTGAGGAGCCCCGCCACGAAGGCGACGGCGAGGCCGAGCTGGGCGGGTTCGGTCATCGGGAGCCGGGTGGGAGAATCGGGTCAGCGGGTGGCGGATTGCAGCGCGTCGAGGTCGCGCTGGCGGCAGTCGCGGCAGAGCCCGTAGATCTCGACCCGGTGCCGGGCGTGCTGGAAGCCGACCTCGTCGGCGAGCATCGGGAGCATGCGCTCGAGGCGCTCGTTGGCGAACTCGACCACCTTGCCGCAGCGCAGGCAGATGAGGTGCTCGTGGTGCGCCTGCGCCGGCATCGGCTCGTAGCGCTTGAAGCCCTCGCCGAAGTCGTGCGCGCGCACCAGGCCGCTGCGCACCAGGACGTCGAGCGTGCGGTAGACGGTGGCGGTGCCCACGGCGGCGCCGCGCTCCTTCAGCTTCCGCTCGATCCCCTCGACCGAGAGGTGGTCCTCGGAGGTGAAGACGATCTCGGCCACCTGCTCGCGGGGCCGGGTGACGGGGAGCCGGTGGTCGCGCAGATACCGGCGGAAGTGCTCGAGGAGGGCCGCGCCCTCAGCCTTCGTCAGCTGGGCCATGCTCGTCGGGCTCGCCGGCGGTCGGCACGTGGGCGGCGCCCTCGGACTGGTCGCTCGTGACCCCACCGGCCTCAGCGGCCTGCGCCGCGGCCTCGAGCGCCGCCTCGGCCGCCTCCGCCTTGCGCGCCTCGACGAGCGCCGCGTGCCCCGGGAACCAGTGCTCGAGCTCGACCGCCACGGGCGGCTCCTCGTCCTCGAGCCGCTTGCGCACGTCCTGCAGCAGCTCGCTCAGCGCCTCGACCGGGCCGCTGCCGACCTCCTCGACCGTGGCCTCGAAGCGGCCCCGCTCCTTGCCCTTGATCTGCAGCACGAAGCGCGCGGTGTAGATGCGGCGGCGGTCGCCGTCGACGCGCGCGATGATGGCGGTGCCCCACTCGCGCGGTCCCTGGCGGATCGGCTGGAAGGCCCAGACGCCGTCGATCTCGACCACCGGGAGCTGCGCCGCCACGACGCCCGCCAGCCGCTCCCAGCCGGGGCCCACGCCGGGCTCGCTCAGACGGCCGCCTTCGGCGCCGCTGGCGCCGCCGGCGCCGCCGCGCCCTGCCCCGCGAGGCGCTCGACGTAGAAGCGCAGCACGTGCATGAAGTCCTGCGCGTTGGTCACCACGCCGTAGGCCTGGTGGGTGCCGCGGTCCTTGAGCTTGTTGACGACGAACTCCGTCTGGTCCACGCAGATCGTCATGAGCGGCTCGGGATGGCCGCGCCGGGTGTGGAAGGCGGGCAGCATGTTCCCGACCGCGATCGCGTGCAGCGCGGTGGCGATGAAGATCGCCCCGGTGGCCTTCACCGTGTGCTCGCGGATCGCGTCCTGCGCGGCGAGGGTGTCGGTGAGGACGTCGGGGAGCGGACCGTCGTCGCGGATCGAGCCGGAGATGACGAACGGGACGCCGGTCTCGACCAGCGCGTGCATGATGCCGCTCTTGACGATGCCCTGGCGCACGGCGTTGGCGATGGAGCCGGCGGCGCGCACGCGGTTGATCGCGCGCATGTGGAGCCCGTGGCCGCCCTCGGTCGGCTGCCCCGTGTTCGTCATGCCGAGCGTGGTGCCGAAGATCGCGGCCTCCATGTCGTGCACCGCGACGGCGTTGCCGATCTGCACCGCCTGCACGAAGCCGTTCCGGATGAACCACTCGAAGTCGGTGCGGGCGCGCGAGTGCACCAGCGCGGGGCCCGCGACCCAGAGGAGATAGCCGCCGTTCCGCTTCTCCTCGAGGAGGCGCGCGGCGAGCTC
>DASTSO010000042.1:0-14181 GCA_035760645.1 Gemmatimonadales bacterium | reverse complement strand
CCCCACCAGCACCGGTTAGCGCTCCATGGCCGACACCACCCTGATGGACAAGCTCGTCTCCCTCGCCAAGCGGCGCGGGTTCGTCTTCCAGTCGTCCGAGATCTACGGCGGCCTCGGCTCGGTCTGGGACTACGGCCCGTTGGGCGTCGAGCTCAAGCGGAACGTGAAGAACCGCTGGTGGAACGCCATGGTCCACGCCCGCGACGACATCGAGGGCATCGACGCCGCGATCCTCATGCACCCGAAGGTGTGGGAGGCGTCGGGCCACGTCGCGGGGTTCACCGACCCGCTGGTCGACTGCCGCACCTGCAAGGCGCGCTTCCGCGCCGACAAGCTCGAGGACGCCCAGTGCCCCCGGAAGCCGAGCAGGCGGCCGGGCGAGGGCCCCGAGTGCGACCTCACCGAGCCGCGCCTCTTCAACCTCATGTTCAAGACGTTCATGGGGCCGGTCGAGGAGCAGGCGGCGGTGATCTACCTGCGCCCCGAGACGGCGCAGGGGATCTACGTCAACTATCTCAACGTCCTCCAGTCCTCGCGCCAGAAGGTGCCGTTCGGCATCGCGCAGATCGGCAAGGCGTTCCGCAACGAGATCACCCCGGGCAACTTCATCTTCCGCACGCGCGAGTTCGAGCAGATGGAGATGCAGTTCTTCGTGAAGCCCGGCAGCGACGTCGAGTGGTTCGAGCAGTGGCGCGCGGACCGGATGCAGTGGCACATCGACCTCGGCCTCAACCCGAAGAAGCTGCGCTGGCACGAGCACGGCCACGGCGAGCTCGCGCACTACGCCAAGGCGGCGTACGACATCGAGTACGAGTTCCCCTTCGGCTGGAACGAGATCGAGGGAATCCACAACCGGACCGACTTCGACCTCTCGCGCCACCAGGAGTCCTCGGGGAAGAAGCTCGAGTACTTCGACCAGGCCGCGAACGAGCGCTATCTGCCCTACATCGTCGAGACGAGCGCCGGCGCCGACCGCGTGACCCTGACGACGCTGGTGGACGCCTACCGCGAGGAGGAGGTCGAGGGCGAGACGCGCGTGGTGCTGGGCTTCCATCCGGCGATCGCGCCGATCAAGGCCGCCGTGCTCCCGCTCGTGAAGAAGGACGGCATGCCCGAGCTCGCCGACGAGGTCTATCACGAGCTCAAGCGCCACTTCCCGGTCTTCTACGACGACAGCGGCGCGATCGGCCGCCGCTACCGCCGCATGGACGAGGCGGGCACGCCCTTCTGCGTGACGATCGACGGCGAGACGCTCACCGCCCGCACCGTCACGGTCCGGCACCGCGACAGCATGCAGCAGGACCGCGTCGGCATCGACCAGCTCCTGCCCTTCCTCCGCGAGCGGATCGGCGCCTAGCGGCGCCACCGACCGCGCCCCGCGCCCCGTGCCCGACGGCGCCGACGCCCCGGCTCTCGGCCAGGCCCTCGCGGAGGGCCTGGCCGAATCGCTGGCCCGGGCGGCCTACCGCGCCGGCGCCGGCCTCGTCGAGGTGGACGAGACGCCGGCGGTCCTCGCCGACTACACCCACGTCTTCGACGCCTCCGCCCGCGCCGCCGCCCTCGACGCGTGGCGCCGGCTCGCCGAGCACCCGGCGCGCGGCGGCGCGGGCGAGGCGGCCACGGGCGACCCGCACGCCGCGGCGCGCGCCCGGCTCTGGCTCGAGTGGATCGTGGATCTCGCCGGGCGCCATGCCGGCGCGCCGCTCGAGGCGGAGCAGCGCGCCTGGGAGCGGGCGGCCACGATCCCGCTCGCCGACGGGACCGAGATCCCGCTGGGCCGCGCGCTCCACGAGCTCGCCCGCTCGCGTGATCGCGACGTGCGGCGCGCGCTCGCCGACGTCGTCTTCCGGCGCGCGTCGGCAGCGCTCGCCCCGCTCCGCACCGGCCGGCTCGAGCGGGAGTGGGCGATCCTCGAGCCCCTGAGGCTCGGCGACCCCGCCGACGCACGCGCCCGGCTCGCGGGCTTCGACAGCGCCGCGCTCGCCCAGGAGGCCGAGCGGCTGCTGCGCGACACGGCCGTGCTCTACGCCGAGTCGCTCGCGTGGCTCGCCGCGCGGCGGCTCCGCGCGCGGCCCGACGAGCTCGCGCGCGCCGATCTCTCCGTACTGTTCGAGACCTTCGACGCGCCGGTCCCGACCGACGGCGACCGGCTCGTCACGCTGGCGCGCGACCAGTTCGCCGCGCTCGGGCTCGACGTCGCCGCGAGCGGGCGGGTGCACTTCGACGCCGAGGCGCGGGCGGGGAAGCGGATGCGCGCCTTCTGCGCCCCGGTGCGCGTGCCCGACGAGGTCTGGGTCGTGCTGCGCTCCGAGGGCACCGTCACCGACCTCCAGAGCTGCTGGCACGAGCTGGGGCACGCGCTGCACCTCACGGCCGTGGCGCCCGAGCTGCCGTTCGACCAGCGGCGCCTGGTGGACCGCGCGACCGCCGAGGGGATCGCGATCCTCTTCGGCCGCATCCCGGGCGAGCAGGTGTGGATTCGCCGCTTCCTCGGCGCCTCGCGCGCCGACGCGGAGGCGCTGGGCCGCGAGCGTGCGGTGTTCGAGCTCTTCCTCCTGCGGCGCTACGCCGCCAAGCTGCTCGTCGAGCTCGACGCCTACGCCGCGGCGAGCGTCGCCGACCTGCCCGGGCGCTACGCCGAGCGCCTCACCGAGGCGACGCTCGTCCGCTACCGGCCCGAGGAGGCGCTGCTCGACCTCGACCCGGGCCTCGCGGCCGCCGCCTACGTGCGCGGCGCGATGCTTGCCGCCGCGCTCGACGCGGCGTTCGTCGAGCGCTACGATGTGGACTGGTTCCGGAATCCGGCCGCCGGCGGGCCGCTCGGGGCGCTGCTCGCGGCCGACCGGGCCACCGCGCCCGAGGCGCTCGCCGCCGCGTGGGCGGACGGCGCGCCCGCGGACGCCGCGGCGGTCGTGCGGCTCGCCGAGCGCGTGCTCGGCTAGCGCCGGCCCGGCTGACGGCTTCACCCAGGAGGTGCCCGTGACGAGCGATCCCCGCACGACGCGCATCGGCGACCACCAGCTCGCCCCCGAGAGCCTCATGATGAGCTACGGGTACGACCCGCGGCTCTCCGAGGGGGCGATCAAGTGTCCGATCTTCCACACGTCGACCTTCGTCTTCGAGTCGGCCGAGGCGGGGAAGGCCTTCTTCGAGGTCGCCTACGGGCTCCGCGAGCAGGGGCCCGACGAGCGGCTCGGGCTCATCTACAGCCGGCTCAACAACCCGAATCTCGAGATCCTCGAGGACCGCCTCACGCTCTGGGACGGCGGCGACGCGAGCGCGGTGTTCGAGAGCGGGATGGCGGCGATCACGACGAGCCTGCTCACGTTCCTCCGTCCCGGCGACGTGCTGGTGCACAGCGAGCCGCTCTACGGCGGGACCGATCACTTCATCCATCACGTGCTGCCGCAGTTCGGCATCGAGGCGGTGGGCTTCCCGGCGGGCGTGCCCGTCGCGAGTCTCGAGGCGGCGCTCCGCGCGCGCATCGCGGGGCGCCGGGTGAGCGCCGTCCTCGTCGAGACGCCGGCGAACCCGACCAACGCGCTCGTGGACATCGCCGGCACGGCCGCGCTCGCGAAGACGCTCAACGCCGACGGCACGGCCCCCGTCGTGATGGTGGACAACACCTTCCTCGGCCCGCTCTGGCAGCGGCCGCTGCGCCACGGGGCCGACCTCGTCCTCTACTCGGCCACCAAGTTCCTGGGCGGCCACAGCGACCTCATCGCCGGCGCGGCGGTGGGCCGGCGCGAGGTGCTGGCGCCGGTGCGCGCGCTGCGCACCTTCATGGGCACGATGGCCAACCCGTGGACCGGCTGGCTCCTGCTGCGCAGTCTCGAGACGCTCAAGATGCGGATGACCGCGCAGATGAAGAACGCGCGCTACGTCGCCGAATTCCTGCAGGACCATCCTCGCGTGCGCCGGGTCCACTATCTCGGCTTCCTCCCCGAGAGCGATCCGATGTACCCCGCCTATCGCGCGCAGTGCACGGCGCCGGGGTCGGTGATCGCCTTCGAGGTGGACGGCGGCGAGGCGGAGGCGTTCCGCGTCCTCGACGCCTTCCAGCTCGTGAAGCTCGCCGTGAGCCTCGGCGGCACCGAGTCGCTCGCGGAGCACCCGGCGACGATGACCCACGCCGACGTGCCCGCCGCCGAAAAGGCGCGCATGGGGATCACGCCGGGGATGATCCGGCTCTCGGTCGGGATCGAGCACTTCGAGGACCTGATCGCGGACGTCGCGCAGGCCCTCGATGCGGCTCGCTGACTTCGAGCGGCTGGTCCGGCGGCTCACCGACCAGGTGCCGCCGGACTTCCTCGACGGCGTGGTCGAGATCGCCGTCTCGCCGCGCGTGGTGCCGCATCCCGTCCGCGGCGACATCTGGACGCTCGGCGAGTGCATCCCCCTCCACGACACCGAGGGCGAGGGCGGGATCGTGAGCCGGGTGGTGCTCTATCACGGCTCGTTCCGCGCGCTCGCCGCGGACGACCCCGACTTCGACTGGCGCGAGGAGGCGTGGGAGACGCTCACCCACGAGCTGCGCCACCACCTCGAGTGGCGGGCCCGCGCCCCCGAGCTCGAGCGGCTCGACGACGCGGCCGAGGCCAACTACGCCCGCCACGACGGCGAGCCGTTCCCGTCCGACTTCCATCTCGACGGCGAGCGCGTGGCCGGGGACGTGTACCGGATCGAGCTCGACTACTTCCTGGACCGGCCGGTGCGCGCGGTGCCGCCGGAGATCGAGCTCGGCTGGCACGGCCGCCGCTACCGGGTCCCGGTGCCCCCGGAGGCGACGCTGCCCGCCTTTCTCACGGTGGAGGACGTCGCCGACCCGCCGCCCGGCGAGCTCGTGCTCGTCCTGCGCCGCCGCCCGGGGCTCCGCGATCTGCTCCGCCGCGGGCCGCCGGCCCCTCCGTTCCAGGCGGCCGTTCGGGCGGTGAAAGTCCCCGGACCCGATTAGATTTCGGTCCCCTACTGAGTGCGTGTCGAACGGTCCGGCGGACCGGATGCAGGTGGAGCAGGTGATGGCTATCGATCTCGCGCACATGAATCTCCGGCGGGCGCTGCGGTTCGTCTGGCGCGCCGTGCGGCTCCGCTGTCCCAACTGCGGCGGCGGCGGGATCTGGCGGAGCTGGCTGCGGATGCGGCCGGTCTGCCCGACCTGCGGCCTCCATCTCGAGCGCGGCGAGCAGGGCTACATCGTCGGGGCGTACATGTTCAACATCATCGCCTCGGAGCTCCTCTTCGCGGCGATCTTCCTCGCCGTCCTCGTCGCGATGTGGCCCTCGCCGCCCTGGACACTCCTGCAGTACGGCGGCGGGGCGTTGATGATCGTGGCGCCGTTCTTCTTCTATCCGTTCTCGAAGACCCTCTTCCTGGCGATGGACCTCTGGGTGCGCCCGCAGGGCTACGAGGTCGCCGATCGGACGCCGGGGGAGGAAGGCGCCGTGGCCGGCGGCGGACGCGCGGGCGGGTGAGGGCAGGGCCCGCCCTCACGCCGCGCCGCGACCTGCGTATATTCCGACCGATCCGAGATCCGGGCGCGCCGCCGATGACGCACCCGGAGAGCGAACCTTCAGCAGCGAGCCTATGACCTACGAGACGCTCACGAGCGCGACCGGGGCCGAGGTGCTGAGCCGCGCGAAGCGGTTCTTCGCCGAGCGCAACCCGCGCTACGCGGCTTTCCCGGAGAAGGAGGGCCCCGGCTACCTGGTGCTGCGCGGCCAGGGGACCGAGGAGATCGCGATCGCCGTCACCGAGACGGCCGACGGCACGCGGGTGCGCGCCTCGACGCTGCTCTTCGACCAGGTCGTGGACCGGTTCCTCTCCATCCTGCCGCCGGCCGCGCCGGCCGCGCCGGCCGCGCCCGCCGGAGCGCCCGTATGACGTGGGGAACGATGGCGGCCGACACCCCGGCCGCCGCGGCGACCGGGCTCCTGCCCGTCCGCGTGATGGTACCCGACGTCTGGGACGAGCTGCCCTTCACGGTGCCGCCCGCGACGACCGTGGCCGAGCTCAAGCGCCGGGCGCTGGCCGACGCGCGCGTGATGCACGATCCGGAGGACTACTGCGTGAAGTACCGCGGGGCCGAGCTCTTCGACGAGCAGCGCTCGCTCGAGGCGGTCGGCGTCCTGCCGGGCGCGCCGCTCATCCTGGTGCGCCGCCGGCGCATCCCCGTCCGCTAAGCCGACGCCCGGCGACATGCTCCGACCCGCGGGCGCCCGCACCGGCAGCTCCGCCGCCGCCAACCGCAACCTGACGATCGCCGCCGCCGCCTTCCTCGCCTTGGACGGCGCGGCGCTCGTGTTCGCGGCGACGTGGCAGCACGAGCTCATGCTCGGCGTGGTCGGAGCGCTGCTGGTCGTGGCGGCGGCGCTGGTCGTCGTCTTCTGGCGCTGGCACCGGCGGCAGCTCGAGGAGATCGCCGCGGCGCGCCGCGCCCTCCGCGAGGAGGCCGAGGCGCTGCGTGAGCTGCTGAACGGCGCCTGAGCGGCGCCCCGGCGGCGTCACCTCCTCACCCCGATTCCGTGCCCGTTCCGGTCTTCACCCATCCCGATTGCCTGCGTCACGACGCGGGCGCCGGCCACCCCGAGTCGCCGGCGCGGCTGCGGGCCGTGCTCGACCGGCTCGAGCGCGCCCCCGCCGCACGGCTCGCCGAGGTCGCGGCGGCCGAGCCCGACGCGCCGGCGCTCCTCGCCGTGCACCCCGAGGCGTATCTCGCGCGCCTCGCGGCGCTCGCGGCCCGGGGCGGCGGCCGGCTCGACGAGGACACGGGGATGAACGCGGCGAGCTGGCGCGCCGCGCTCGGCGGCCTCGGCGCCACGCTCGCCGCCGTCGAGCACGCGCATGCCACCGCGCACGCCTTCGCCGCGGTGCGTCCGCCGGGCCATCACGCCCTCGCCGAGACCGCGATGGGCTTCTGTCTCCTCAACAACGTCGTCGTCGCCGCGCGACACGCGCAGGCGCTGGGGCGCGGCCGGGTGCTGATCGTGGACTGGGACGTGCACCACGGCAACGGCACCCAGGCGCTCGTCGAGCACGACGCCTCGGTGCGCTTCGTGTCGCTGCACCAGTGGCCCTGGTACCCGGGCACCGGTGCCGCCGACGAGCGCGGCGTCGGCAACGTCTTCAACGTCCCGCGCCCGCCGGGGCTGCCGCCCGAGACTTACGTCGCCGATCTCTGGGCCGCGGTCGACGCGGCGACCACCGGCTGGCGCCCCGAGCTGATCCTCCTGTCCGCCGGCTTCGACGCCATGGCCGGCGATCCGCTCGGCGGCTTCACGCTCGAGCCCGAGCACTACGCCGAGCTCGCGCGCCGCCTGCACGCACGCGTCCCCGACGCCCCGATCGTCGGCGTGATGGAGGGCGGCTACGCGCCCGCCCGGCTCGCCGAAGGCGTCGCCGCAGTCGTCCAGGCGCTGGACGCCCTCGCGCCGAGCCCCTCGACTACGCCCTAGTCCCTAGTCCCTAGCCCCTAGCACCTGCCCTCATGCTCACTCTCGAGACCGAAGTCCTCACGCTCCGCACCCGGCACCCGTTCATCATCGCGCGCGGAGGCCAGAGCGAGTACCGCACCGTGATGGTGCGGCTGCGCGACGGTGACGGCGTCGAGGGGTGGGGCGAGGCCGCGCCGACGAAGTTCTACGGGGAGACGACCGAGACGGTGCTCGCCGCCCTCCAGTGGTACGGCACCGCGCTCCCCGAGGACCCGTTCGACCTCGAGGGCGCCGAGCGGCGCTGGGTGACGATGATGCGCGAGAACCCGGCGGCACGCGTCGCGCTCTCGGCCGCGCTGCACGACCTCGTCGGCAAGCGGCTCGGCGTCCCGGTCTACAAGCTCTGGGGCCTCGATCCCGCGAAGGCGCCGCAGTCCACCTTCACGATCGGCATCGACACGCCCGAGAAGACGCGCGCCAAGGTGCAGGAGGCGGCGCAGTATCCGATCCTCAAGATCAAGCTCGGCACCGACCGCGACGAGGAGATCCTGCGCACCATCCGCGACGCGACCGATCGCGAGATCCGGGTGGACGCGAACGCCGGCTGGACCGTGAAGCAGGCGATCCGCATGCTCCCCGTGCTCCGCGAGTACGGCGTCACCGTGCTCGAGCAGCCGCTGCCGCCCGACCAGCTCGACGGCCTCGCCGAGATCCGCCGGCGCGCGGACATCCCCGTCATCGCCGACGAGAGCTGTCGCACCGCGGCCGACATCCCGCCGCTGGTCGGCAAGGTGGACGGGATCAACATCAAGCTCGCCAAGTGCGGCTCGCTGCGCGAAGCGCTCCGCATGATCGCCATCGCGCGGGCGCACGGGCTCATGGTCATGGTGGGCTGCATGATCGAGAGCTCCCTCGCCATCACGGCGGCGGCGCACTTCACGCCGCTCGTGGACATCGTGGACCTCGACGGCGCGGCACTCCTCGCGAACGATCCGATGGCCGGTGCCACGATCGACGGCGGCCAGGTGCGGCTGCCGACCGGCCCCGGACTCGGCGTCACCCGGCGCTGAGCGCGCCGGTCTCGCCCGCGGATCCGTCGCCCGTGCCCCGCTACGCGGAAGTGGCGCTGCCGCTGCCGCTCGCGGATGCGTACACCTATCGCATCCCCGACGAGCTGGTGGGCCGCGTCGTGCCCGGCGCGCGCGTCGTCGTGCCGGTGCGCCGGCGCGAGCTGATCGGCATCGTCGTCGCCACCGGCACCACGCCGCCCCCCGTCGAGGCGCGCTCTCTCCTCGGCGCGCCCGACCTCGAGCCCGCCCTCCCGCCCGCCCTCCTGCAGACCGCCCGCTGGATCGCCGAGTACTACGGCGCGCCGCTGGGCCTCACGCTCAAGTGCGTGCTCCCCGCCGGGATGTGGGGGAGCTCGCAGGTCGTCATGACGCTCCAGGACCCGGCGTGCGCGCCCGCGGGACTCGCCGCGGAGGTCTGCGCCTGGCTCGCGGCGCGGGGCGGCGAGGGCGCCGTCACCACGGCGCAACGCGCGCTCAAGCGCCCGCTCTGGGACGTCGTCGACCGGCTGCTGCGCGCCGGGGCCGTCGCGCTCCGGGTCGAGGCGCCCGACGTCGAGGCCGCCGTCGCCACCGAGCGCGTCGTCGTGCTCGAGGGCGACCCGCTCACGCTCACGCAGCGGGACGAGCTCTTCCGGCGGCGGCCGAAGCAGCGCGAGCTCTACGAGACGCTCGAGAGCCTCGGCGGAAGCGCCTCGGCGAAGCACCTGAAGGAGCAGCTCAAGTTCAGCGACGCCGTGATCCGGGCCCTCGTCGGGCAGGGGCTCGCGCGCGCCGAGCAGGCGGAGCGGCTCCGCGACCCGTTCGCCGGGACGCCGGCGAGCCCGCCGCCCGCGGAGCTCACCGCGGCGCAGCGCGCCGCCCTCGCCGGGATCGACGCGCTCGGCCCGGGCGAGGGCGCGCTCCTCTTCGGCGTCACCGGGAGCGGCAAGACGCTCGTCTACCTCGAGGCGGTGCGGCGCGCGCTCGAGGAGGGGCAGAGCGCCATCGTGCTCGTCCCCGAGATCGGGCTCACGCCGCAGACGGTGAGCCGGCTGCGCGGGATGTTCGGCGACGAGGTCGCGGTGCTCCACAGCGGCCTCTCCGACGGCGAGCGCGCCGACGCCTGGCGCACGCTCCGCCGCGGCGAGCGGCGGGTCGCGGTCGGCGCCCGCTCGGCCATCTTCGCGCCGCTCACCAACGTCGGCGTGATCGTGGTGGACGAGGAGCACGAGGCGAGCTACAAGAACGGCGAGACGCCGCGCTACCACACGCGCGAGGTGGCGGGGGTGCGCGCGCAGCTCGAGGGGGCGCGGCTCATCCTCGGAAGCGCCACGCCCGCGCTCGAGAGCCTGGTGCGCGTGGGGGAGGGGAGGGGGAAGCTCCGGCTGATCCGGCTGCCGGAGCGGGTCGGCGCGCGCCCGATGCCGCCGGTGGAGCTCGTGGACCTGCGGCACGAGCCGCGGGTACGGGAGGTGGGCCCGCTCGCCTGGTCCGAGGCGCTCGACCGCGCCATCGTGCAGACGCTCGCGCGCGGCGAGCAGGCGCTCCTCCTCCTCAACCGCCGCGGCTACGCCTCCTATCTCCAGTGCCCCGACTGCGGCGAGGTGTGGGAGTGCCCGCAGTGCTCGATCTCGCTCACGGTGCACCAGGCGCCGCCGGGGCTGCGGTGCCACTACTGCGACCACCAGGAGCCGCTCCCCTACACCTGCCGCAAGTGCGCGAACCCCGTGCAGGAGATGCGCGGCGTCGGCACGCAGCAGCTCGAGCAGGTGCTCGCCCAGCGCTATCCCGAGGCCCGCATCGCGCGGATGGACCTCGACACGACGAGCACCAAGTGGTCCCACCAGCGCATCCTCGGCGCCGTCGAGCGGGGCGAGGTCGATCTCCTCATCGGCACGCAGATGATCGCCAAGGGGCTCGACTTCCCCAACGTGACGCTGGTCGGCGTGGTGGACGCCGACACCGGGCTCCATCTCCCCGACTTCCGCTCGGCCGAGCGCACCTTCCAGCTCCTGGCGCAGGTGGCCGGGCGGGCGGGGCGGGGACCGAAGGGCGGGCGCGTCCTCGTGCAGACGCGCAACCCCGAGCACCACGCGCTCGTGCGCGCGGCGGGGCACGACACCGAGCGCTTCCTCGACGAGGAGCTCGAGCTGCGGCAGGCGCCGCCCTATCCGCCCACGAACGCGCTCGTCAACTTCGTCGTCTCCGGCGCCGACGAGCAGCGGGTGGGCCGCGCCACCGCGCAGCTCGCCGACTGGTGCCACGCGCTCGTGGCGAAGCACCGGCTCCCGCTCCTCGTCCTGGGCCCCGCCCCCTGTCCGCTCGCGCGGATCAAGGCGCGCTGGCGCTGGCACGTCCTCCTCAAGGGGCCGCCGGCCGACATCGGCCGCCTGGTGCGCTACGCGGCGCGGCGGCTCCCGCAGCGCCCCGGCACCCGCGTGGTCATCGACCGCGATCCGGTCTCGATGCTCTGAGCCGTTCACTCCCATTGCCCTGCCACACAGGAGGCGCTCCATGAAGAAGCTCACCCCCGTCCTCGTCGTCGACGCCATCGAGCCGTGTCTCGCGTTCTGGGTCGACCGTCTCGGATTCACCAAGACGGCCGAAGTGCCCCACGGCGACCGGCTCGGCTTCGTCATCCTGCAGCAGGGCAACGTCGAGCTGATGTACCAGACCAAGGCGAGCGTGCGGGACGACGTCCCCGCCGTCGCCGCGCTCCGGCAGGACTGGGCCACGGGGCTCTTCATCGAGGTGGAGGACCTCGCCGCCGTCGAGCGCGCGCTCGCGGGCGTCGAGCTGCTGGTGCCGCGCCGCACGACGTTCTACGGCGCCACCGAGATCGTGCTCACCGAGCCGGGCGGCAACGTGGTGACGTTCGCGCAGTTTGCCTAGGGACTAGCGACCAGGGACTAGGGACTAGGGGCTCCCGGGGAAATCGGGCCCCGCGCACCAGGGCCGTTTGACCACGCCCTAGTCCCTAGTCCCTGGTCCCTAACCCCACCTCCGCCCCCACGTACACCACGCGTCCCGGCGCGGGCTCGAGGACGCGGCCGTTGAAGCCGTTCACCGTCACCGAGGCGACGTAGCGGCGGGCGGTGAGGTTCTCGACCGCCGCGAAGGGCGCGAATCGCAGGCGGCCCACCGCGCCCTCCCAGCCCGCGCGCAGGTTGGTCACCCCGGCGCCCCAGCCGGGGACGGCGATCGCGTTGTCGTCGTCCGCCCACATGGCGCTCGTGAGCGCCTGGTCGGCATCGAGGGTGAAGCCGCGCACCGGCCCCGCCCGCAGCCCGAGCCGCGCGACGTGGCGCGGGATGCCGGGCAGGCGCCGACCGTCCAGGGTGTCCACCGCGGCACCGCTCTGCGGCCGGTACTCGAGGAAGCGTGCATCGGTGTACGTGTACGAGCCGACCAGCGCGAGCGTGCGCGCGGCGCGCAGCGTGAGCCCCACCTCCACTCCGTCGCTCTTCGTGCGGCCGGCGTTCCGGAAGAACGCGCGGCCGCCCACCTCCTGGAACTGCACGATCGCGTCGCGCACCCGCGTGCGGAACGCGCTCCCCGTGTAGGCGAGCGGCCCGGCCGCGCCGCGCACCCCGAGCTCCATCCCCGTCGCGCGCTGGGGGCCGAGGGCGTCGTTGAAGCCGCCGAGGCCGTCGGGCCGGTTCGCGAGCTCCGTGGTGGTCGGCGACTCGAAGGCGGTGCTCACGTTGGCGTAGGGCGAGGCGGCGGCGCTCGCGCGCCAGCTCGCGCCCAGGAGCCCGCTCCAGGCCGAGAGCACCCGGCGGCCGCTGGCGTCGCCGTCGGCGAGGAAGCGGTCGTCGGCGCGGAAGAGGAGACGGTCCCAGCGGGTGCCCGCCTGGAGCGTGAGCGCGGGCAGCGGCTCCCAGCGGAGCTGGAGCGACGGGCCGAGGGCGCTCACCGTCTCGAGCTGGTCGAGCTGCAGGTCGTCGGTGCGCGCGCCGGCGGCGGCGAGCCAGTTGGTGCGATGGTCACGCATCACCTGGGCGTCGAAGGCGAGGGACACCAGCGGGGCGAGCGCGCCCGCGCCCAGCGCGCGGCTCGCGTCGACGCGCACGCCGCCCGCGTGCCGGCCGATCGCGACCCAGGTGTTCGTGGCGAGCGGGTTGTCGAGATCGCGGTGCAGGCCCCACGTGGTGATCGCCCAGCGCGCACCGTTCCCGTCCGCCGCGTCGGCGTGCCGGAGCGTGACGGCGAGCTGCTGCTGGCTCACCGCCTTGCCCGCGCCGCGCAGGATGTTGAGCGGCGCGGCGGAGTCGGGGTTCGCGGCGTACTCCGCCGGGGTGAGCGCGCCGGGGTTGTCGGCGCGCGGGTCGTCGGCCGCGCCGAAGCGGAGCGCGAGCGAGGTCGTGCCCGAGAGCGTCCAGTCGGCGGAGGCGGCGAGCTGGCGGAGGTCGGCCGCGCTGTGCTGGCGGAAGCCGTCGGTCGTGAAGCGCGAGAGGGCGAGCGCGCCCGCGAGCGCCCCCGTGCGCCCGGTCGTGCGCGCCGTCCACTTCGACGTCCCGCCCGCGCCGCCCTCGACGCGCACCGTCTGCGCGAGCGGAGCGTCGCCCGGCGGCGCGGTGGTCAGCGCGAGGACGCCGCCCGCGGCGTTGCCGTAGAGCGCGGACGACGCACCGCGCAGCACCTCGATCCGGTCCACCAGCGCGAGGTCCACGTTGGTGAGCTGGCTCTGCCCGTCGGGCAGGGTCTGGGGGACGCCGTCGAGGAGGACGACGAGGCCGCGCACCCCGAAGTTGGCGCGGGCGCCGAAGCCGCGGATCGCGAGCCGCTGGTCGAGCGACCAGTTGTAGCGGTTCGCCGCCTGCACGCCGGGCACGAAGGCGAGCGCGTCGGCGAGGGCGAAGGTCGGCCGGGCGCGGTGGAGCTCCGCGCCGGCGACGACGGCGGTGGCGAGCGGGAGCCGCGCGAGGGTGTCGGGCCGGCGGGCGACCGAGACCGTCACCTCCGGCAGCCGCTGCGCCGAGTCGGCGCGGGCCGTGCCGGGGACCTGGGCGAGGAGTCCGGCCGGGAGGCCGGCGAGCAGCCCGCCGACGAGGACGAGGAGGCGTGACATGGCAGCAACTTACCCCCGCCCGGGCGGGTCCGCCGGGGGCCGCGTCACGCTTGAATCCCCCCTCCGGCCCGCCTACCTTCCTCGCTCTATGGCACCCACTCCCGGCACCATGCCCGACTTCTCCCAGCCCCCCTTCGCCGGGCGGCCCGAGGCGCGCTTCGCGCCGCTGCCGGCCGACGGCGTCCTCCCCGAGGGCTTCTTCTCCACGTCCAACCTGCCGACCTACGTGCACGTCGGCGGCCGCTGGCTCGCGCCCATCCGGCCCCGCATGGACTGCGTGATCGTGAAGCGCAGCGACGACCTGGTGGAGACGATCGAGCCGCGGCGCCTCCGCCGGGGCGACCTGGTCGCCATGGGCGAGGCGGAGGACGGGAGCGAGGGGATCGTGGTCCACGCCGCGGGGTTCCTGGGCGGCGGCGGGCACAGTGGGAACGAGGAGTTCCGCTTCATGAGCACCGAGGTGAGCCGCGAGCGCCCGGTGAACTACGAAGAGCTCGCCGCGCGCCTCCTCGAGGAGAAGCGGAACGGCGGCTATCTCCTCTGGGTCGCGGGCCCCGCGCTGGTGCACTCGCGCGCCCGCACCGACTTCGAGTGGTTCATCCGGAACGGCTTCGTGCAGGCGGTGCAGATC
>DASTSO010000041.1:0-10034 GCA_035760645.1 Gemmatimonadales bacterium | reverse complement strand
CGGCTCAGCTCGCCGGGCGGAAGAGCGCCTGCACCCAGGCCGTCACCGCCGTGGAGTCCTTGCGGGCGGGGGCCCAGCGCAGGGTGCGGGCGAAGCGCTCGACCTCGCGCTCGAAGGCGGCGTCGGCCGAGGGCTCCTTGGGGCGCAGCTCGAGCGTGCGGCCGTCGGCGGAGACCCGGACCCAGAGGACCGACGGGGCGGGCTGGCGCGTCGCCGCGTCCGCGGGGACCGGGACGAGCGGGGCGACGAGCGGCCGCGGCAGCGCGTCCACGCAGGCGAAGGCGTTGTAGGCCGGGCCGGGCTCGCAGGGCGCCGCGGCGCCGTCGGCGGGCGCGGCGGGCGCGGCGGCCGGCACGGCGCCCAGCACGGCGGAATCCGGCGCCGCGGGCGCGGCCGCGACCGACCCCGGCGCGGCGGAGTCGGGCGGAAGCTGCACCTGTCCGGCGGTGCTCGTGGTGCGGTTGGCGACGCCCTGGGCCGCCTCGGCCTGCTGCGCGGCGCGGCCGGGCGCGAAGCCGCGCACGTGGTAGTAGTAGACCATCCCCGCCCCGCCGCCGCCGACGGCGAGCAGGAGCCAGAGCCAGGCGGGCACGCCGTGCCGGCCGCCGCGGAGCGCCGGGTTGCGGTCGGCGACGCGGCGGTTGCGCGCGCGCCGCTCGGCGGGGCGGGCGCGGCGGTCCACGATGGGCGAGGTGATCGGCGTCGTCGGCTGCGACGCGAGCGGCGGGAGCGCGCCGGCGAGCGGATCCACCGGCATCGTGCGGCCACCCGCCGCCGCGGCGACTCCATTCTCGGCGCCGGCCCCGTTGGGCAGCGGCGAGAGCACGGCGGCCGGCGCGGGCGCCGCCCCCGGCACGGCGAGCGAGGCGGCCGCGGTGCGGGCCGTGGGCCGGATGGCCGGGGCGGGCGCGGCGACCGGCTGTCCCTGCAGCGCCGCGACCAGCTCCTCGCACGACTGGAAGCGGTCGGCCGGATCCTTCATCAGCATCCGGCGGATCACCTCGTAGAGCCGCCGCTCGTCGGCGCTGGCGAGCGCCGGCACGGGGACCGGCTCGGTGATGTGCTTGTAGCCGATCGAGAAGCTGTCCTCGCCGTCGTACGGCACGTTCCCGGCGAGCGCCTGGTAGGCGACGACGCCGAGGGAGTAGATGTCGCTGCGCCCGTCGATCGGCTGCGCGCGCGCCTGCTCGGGGCTCATGTAGTGCGGCGTGCCGATGCTCATGCCGGTGCCGGTGAGCTTCTGGCCGCTCGCCGCCTTGGCGAT
Organism: Gemmatimonadales bacterium; assembly: GCA_035760645.1. Lineage (GTDB taxonomy): Bacteria > Gemmatimonadota > Gemmatimonadetes > Gemmatimonadales > GWC2-71-9 > DASSTY01. The sequence continues at coordinate 8,770 of DASTSO010000041.1, read as the reverse complement.
GCCGAAGTCGGTCAGCACCGTGTGCCCGAACTCGTCGAACATGATGTTGTCGGGCTTGATGTCGCGGTGCACCACGCCGCGTTGCGCGGCGTAGCCCAGCGCGCTGCCGGCCTCGACGAGGATGCGCCGGATCTCGGGCGGGGTGAGCCGGCCCCGCTCGGCCAGCGCGGTCGAGAGCGAGCCGCCGCGCAGGTACTTCATGACGAAGTAGATGACCCGCCCCGAGCGGCCGACGCGGTAGATCGGGATGATGTTGGGGTGCTCGAGCCCGCCGGCGGTGCGCGCCTCGCGCTGGAAGCGCTCCACGAACTCGGCGTCGAAGGCGAGCGAGAACGGCAGGACCTTGATCGCCACCTCGCGCTCGAGCTCGCGGTCCCGCGCGCGGTAGACCAGCGCCATCCCGCCGCGGCCCAGCTCCTCGAGGAGCTCGTACTCCGCGCTCAGCGCCTCCTTGACCAGGTCGAAGTCGGCGACCTGCCCGCTGGCGATGGCCTGCACCGGCGTGGTCGCCAGCAGGTCGAGACCGCAGGAAGGACAGAAGCGACTTTTCCCGGAAACTTCGCTGCCACAGCGGGAGCAGAACATGCGCCCAAGCTACTCGCCGGCCGGGGGGAGTCAAGCGCGTTTCCGCCGCGCCGGAGGGGTGCCGTACTCTGCGCCGCGAGGCGGCAGGAATCAAACCCGCCGCGGCCCGCGCCGTCTCCCGGCGGCCCCTCGCCCCGCCCCGGGCGGGCCGGCTAAGTCCCCGTGCGACAACCCCCTAGCCCACTGACCCCGCCCACCCCGGAGGCGTCCGGCGGTTGGCACGGCTAATGCTAACCCTCTACGGCAGTTTCGGTCGCCTCAGGCGTCCTTCCCCAACGTCGTGGAGTCTCCGTGGTTCCCTATCACACCATCGCCTTCAGCCAGCAGAAGCTCCGGGCCGCCCTCCGCCGCTCGGCGGGGCTGGATCCCGAGTTCGCCTACGGCTTCGTCGTGCACACCCGCCGCCAGGGCGATCACCCCACGCTGGGGCTGATCACCCTCCAGGGCGAGAGCATGCCGCTGACCGACCGACTCGTCGCCGACCTCGACGACGTCCCGATGTGGCTCTTCGGGCACGCCCGCATCACGCTGGCCTCGGGCGATCCGATCCCGGGCGTGGAGCGGCTCCGCCCGCGCGCGCGCCGCGGCGAGCCGGTCGAGGTGCCGCTCTCCACGCTCCAGATGCACATCGCCACCTTCGACGCCAACACCGGCGTCTCGAAGCACCTGGTGCAGGTCGAGGCCGTCGTGAAGGCCGAGACGCTGGTGCAGCCGCTGGTGATCCTGACGAACGAGCGGCCGGCGAGCTGGCCGGCGTAGGGGCTAGGGACTAGGGGTTAGGGACTAGGGTGCCCCGATGTGAAGCGGCCCTCCGATCCAGGCGATCGGAGGGCCGCAATTATTCGAGCCCCCTAGTCCCTAACCCCTAGTCCCTAGCCCCTATTTCTTCTCCTCCACCACCTGAAACGCCTGCTGCCGCCAGTCGGTGCGGCCCTGGGCGTCGGTGATGGCGATGCCGAGGACGTAGAGGCCGGGCTTGAGGCGGTCGAGGCTGATCTCGCGCTCGACCGGCGTCTCGGGGCGCTGCGCCTGGTCGGCGAACTTGAGGCTGATCACGGCCGAGCCGCCGAACAGCTTGCGGAAGGCCTCGGCGTTGTTGCCCTTCTTCACGACGAGCTGGGTCGTGTAGGGCTGGCCCGGCGTCAGGCCGTGCACCTCGTAGTAGAGGCGCATGTGGTCGTCGCGGCGGAAGGTGCGCAGCGGGTTGAACCAGACGGTGTCGGCGGCGTCGCGGTGCCAGATCACCGGCACCCGGAGCGAGCCGAGGACGAGGTCGCTGAGGCCGAGCGCGGGGGCGTCCGCCGCGGTGGGCGCCGCGCCCTCGACGCGCACGCTGTCGCGCGGGAGGACGACGCCGGTGGACTCGCCCTGCTGCACCGCGAGGCGATAGCCCAGCGTGCCGGTGGCGCTCACGGGCAGCGCGATGCGGCCGACGAGGTGCTCGGTGGGCGGCACCGGCTGCGGGGCGAGCACGCGGCGCGTCGTGTCGAGCGTCGCGACGACGTTGCCGCGCGGGTCGAGCGCCACGAAGCGCACCCGCACCGCGTAGACCGGGCCGCGGTCGGTCATCGTCTCGGGCCGGAGATCCTGGCCGGGGATGGCGTAGGTGAGCTGGAGCAGCGGCTGCCCGTTCTCCGCGCCGACGGCGAGCACGTTGGTCTGCGCGCGGAGCGGCTGCGGGAAGTGCAGCTCGTAGCTGTCGCTCCGCGTGCCCTGCTCGATGCTGCGCTGGCCCTGGCGGCGCTCCTGGTCGAGCATCTGGCCGGTGCCGACGCTGCCGGCGCCCTGGATGCGGCCGTAGATCGGCGAGAGGCCGTCGCGCGACTGCAGCAGCGTGAGCGCGCCGGGGCTGCGGTCGAGCCCGCCCTGCTGCCGGAGGTAGACGGCGTTGCTGAAGCTCAGGACGTCGAAGAGGCTCTCGACGAGCTTGAAGTCCTGCACGTCCTCGCGCGCGACGAAGTGGAAGAGGAGATCGCCGTCGGGCCGCTCGTAGCGCCACGACTCGTTCGGCTCGAGCCCGTTCACCGCGGGCGAGGTGGCGCGCAGCGTCGGCTCGCCGTGGCGGATGTAGATGATGCCGCGGTCGTCGAAATCCGGGCTGCCCGAGCGGTAGCGCTCGGTGATGTCGTAGTGCCGGTGCGTGCTGACGAGGGCGAAGTTGCGCCGGGCGTAGAAGAGCCGCCGGTAGTGCTCGCGGAGCCGCGCGCCGGGGTCGTGCAGGCTCACCGCGTCGCGGCCGCCCCAGAAGCGGCGCAGGAACGCCACCCGCTCGGCGCCGCGCGCGCGGTCGAAGGCGGCGAGGTCGCTGTCGGCGGCGATGAGGGCGAGGTCGTCGCGGTAGCCGGCCACGGTCGCGGAGTCGTCGGCCGCGGCGCCGGCGTAGTAGAGCGGCACCCCGTCGAGCGAGCCGGCGACGAAGTAGGTCCGCGCGAGCTCGAGGCTCGCGATCCCCTTCTTCGCCTCCGGCGCGCGCTGGAGATAGCCCTGGAAGGCGACGAGCGCCGAGTCGATGTCGCCCGCCATGCGCTCGACCCGGCCGCGCGCGAGGAGCACCTCGGGGTTGGTCCCCGCCGCGGTGTGCGCCGCCCGCCGCAGCGCGTCGAGCGCGACGTTGAGGCGGATGTTCACCCGCTGCCGGAGCGCCGTGGTGGCGAGCTCGGAGAGGCCCTGCACGAAGGCCGGATCCACCTCGGCCGACTTGGCGAACGCCGCCGCCGAGCGCGCGAGGGCGTCCTTGCCGAACATCGTCTGCAGCCCGGCGACGACCGAGACCTGCGAGTCGCCGACGCCGAGCTCGGCGAGGCCCATGCCGAGCCAGGCGTAGGGCCACTGGGGCCGGAGGTCGATCGCCCACTGGAACTCGGAGGCGGCATCGTCGTAGTGGCGCTTGCCGCCGAGGTCGCCGAGCCGCAGCGCGAGGAAGCCGAGCCGCAGGTGCCGCACCGGGTTGTCGCGATCGGCCTTGGCGGCGGCGATCATCCGCCGCTCGAGGGCCAGCAGCGCCGTCGAGTCGCTCGCCGTCGCGAGCGAGTCGCGCCAGCGGTCGAGCGCGGCGCGGTCGGGGACGGACTGGGCCGCCGCCGGCCGCGCGCCCGGCGCGAGAAGCGCGAGCGCGGCCGCGGCGAGCGCGAGGAGAGTGGCGCGAGCGGACATGAGCGGGATCCTTCGGAGCCAGGCGGACGATGCGACCCAGGGAGGAGACGCCTCAGCGCTCCCGTGCAACACCGGCGAGGTAGGCGCGGATCCCCTCGAAGACCCCCCGGGCGTAGAGCTCCTGGCCCTCGGGCGAGCGGAGCGCGGCCTCCTGGGCCGGCACCATCATGAACAAACCCTCAGTGAGGATCGCCGGCATCCAGGTCGGGCGCACCAGCGCGAGGTCGCCGCGGCCGACGCCGAGATCGCGGATGCCGAGCCGGCGGACGAGCGCCCCCTCGACCGCGCGCGCGAGCGGGAGACTCGCGAGGTGGTTGTAGAAGACGCTGGTGCCGTTGTTCGTGAACGGATTCACCCCGTCGGGCAGCGCGTTGTTGTGGATCGACACCAGCAGCTCGGCGTCGAGGCGCTCGGCCATCTGGGTGCGCGGGAGGAGGTCGATCGCCGTGTCGCGCTCGCGGGTCATCACGACGCGCGCGCCGGCCTCGGCGAGGAGGTCGCGGAGGCGGAGTGCCACGGCGAGGTTCGCCTCCGGCTCGCGCAGGCCGGTGGGGCCGGTGGCGCCGGCGGGCGGATGGCCGGGATCCACCACGATGAAGCGGCCCTTCAGCGGATGGTGCGCGTCCACCGCGGGCGGGCGGCGGAGCTCGAGGAGGAGGTCGCCGCGATCCCAGCGGGTGCGCCAGCCCCAGACGGGGCGCGTGAGATCCACCCGGATCGCGACCTCGTCGCCCGCGGGCTGGGTCCACGCGACGCCGCGCACGAGCGTGTCGGTGGGGCCGTAGCGGATCCAGTTCACGTCGCTCACCGCGCCGTAGAGCCGGAGCTCGAGGCCCTGCGGCGTCTCCCGCACCTCGTGGGGGATCCGCTCGCTGAGCGGCACGCGCAGCAGCAGCCGGTCGGCGCGGGGGCTCAGCGTCACCGAGCCCACGGTGGCGCGGGGCGCGGGCCGGCCCGGCGGGAGCGGGCGCGCGTCGCCCGCGGGCACCCAGGCCTGCGCGCCGGCGGCGAGGCGCACGCGCAGATCGCCGTTCATCCGGCCCGTCACGGCGGCGCGGGTGCCCGTCGGGAAGAACCAGGTGTAGGTGCCGCCGGGGAAGGTACGGCCGATCGTGATGCTGTCGGTGGTGCCGCGGCCCAGGGTGTCGTCGTCGAACTCGACGCCGAGGGGCAGCGTGTCGAGCACGGCGAGCTGGAGCGGCCAGCGCACGCGCGCCGTGTCGGCGCCGACGATCGCCTCGACCACGGGGCCCGCGGTGTCGGCGACGGTGGGCGGCAGCGTCACGGCCGGCGGGAAGGGCGCGAGCCCCGGGAGGACGGGGCCGGGATCGATCCCCACGGGCCGGGCGCGCAGCACGCCGGCGTAGCGGTCGGCGCGCACCGCGCGGCGGAGGTTGCCGGTGTCGCGGTCGAAGGCGCGGATCCCCCACGGCACGTCGTCGAGCGCGGCGTCGGGCGCGAGCGGCACGAGGGTGCCGTCGGCGAGCCGCAGCCGCACGCTGGCGCCCGGAGTGGCGCGCACCCGGAGCGGGACGTACTCGCCCGCGGGCATCCAGAGCCGGCCCTGCGGCTGGAGCGAGCCGGGATCGATCCAGACGCGCGCCCCCGCGGGCGGCGCGAAGCGCGGGGCGCGGCGCACGGTGAGCACGGTGCGCGCCGAGTCGCGCGGGGTGCGGGCCACCACCTCGAGCCGCATCATACTGTCGCCCGGCGCCCCCGGCGGCAGCGCGATCCAGCCGAGCCAGGCGCCGTTCGGCGCCACCTGCGCGGGCTGGCCGTTGATGGTGACCGCGGCGTCGCCGGCGCCGGCGGAGCCGAAGATGAAGTTCGAGTCGCGCGCCTCGACCACGTCGGCCGGGCCGGGATAGACCACGCGGAGCGCGAGCGGGCCGCGCACCTCGGGCACCGCGGGGAGATGGCCGGTGCCGGCGGCCACCGCGGCGCTGTCGGCGCGGGTGACGGGGCCGACGGCGGTCGCGGGGGCGCCGGCGCGCGCGCAGGCGAGCGCGCCCGTGGCGAGCGCGGCGAGGAGCGGCGCGGCGCGCCGCATCTGACGAGTGGGCATGGCTGCAAGGTACACGCGGATCGTGACTTACGGCAGATGACCACGTTGACGCTCTCCGCCCCGGGACCTAGATTGTCCGAACCCTCTGCCTCCGGCTCGAGAAGGAACCCTGTCGCGTGACGATCGCGGCCCCTCGCGGGCCTCAGGTATCGCGGTGACGCGCCCGCCGGCGCGCTCGACCCCGGGCGCCGGCTGGGCGCTCGCGCTCCTCGCCCTGGCGACCCTCGCCCCGGCGGGGCTGGCGGGCTGCCGGCGCGACGCCCGGCCCGTCTCCGGCAGCGCCGCCGGCGCCCCCGCCGGCGCCGGCGACTCGTCCGCTTCTCTCCCGGCAGACACGATGACCCCTCCCGCCCCCGCGACCGCCGACACGCCGCCGGGCCGCCGCGACTCGACGCCGGCGCCCGCGACCCGGCGCGACACCACCCGGCGCGACACGACGCCGCCCGACACCGTCCGGCCCGCCCCGCACAAGCCGAACGTGGATCCGGGCCGCTATCCGCGGCCGCCGGTGACGATCCCCCGGCAGTCGCGCCCGTGACGCCGATGCCGGTGCGGATCTCCATCTTCGGCAAGACCGATCTCGGGCGCACGCGCGACCACAACGAGGACACCTTCCTCGTGGCGGACCTGACGCGCCAGCGCGCCAGCCTCCAGCCCGAGGTGCGCGAGCACGAGGTGGGCGAGCGCGGCTCGCTCCTCATGGTGGCCGACGGGATGGGCGGCGCCGCCGCGGGCGAGCTGGCGAGCGCGATGGCGGCGCAGGAGATCTACGAGTATCTCATGCGCGTCTGGACCGGCGACGGCGAGCGGACGGCGGAGCGGTTCGCCGGCCGCCTCAAGGAGGCGGTCGAGCACGCCAACGCGCGGCTCTACGAGTACGCCGCGGCGCACCCCGAGGTGCGCGGGATGGGCACCACGGTGACGGCGGCGGGGGTGTGGGGCGGCGAGCTCTACCTCACGCAGGTCGGCGACAGCCGCGGCTATCTCGTGCGCGGCGGCGAGGCGATCCAGCTCACGAAGGACCAGTCGCTCATGCAGCGCCTGGTGGACGCGGGCGAGCTCACCGAGGAGGAGGCCGAGCGGAGCGAGCGGCGCAACATCATCCTCCAGGCGCTGGGGCCCGACCCGCGCGTCAAGGTGGACCTCACGCGCCAGGCGCTCCGGCGCGACGACCTCCTCGTGCTCTGCTCCGACGGGCTCTCGGGCGTGGTGCGCAAGGACGAGATCGCGGCCTTCGCCACGCGCCACGGCGACGACCTCCCCGCGTTCTGCGGCGCGCTGATCGACCTCGCCAACGAGCGCGGCGGCCCCGACAACGTCACCGTCGTCGCCGCGCGCTTCGACGGCGACGGCCTCGGCGTCGCCGGGCACGGCGACGGCGTCGGCTACCAGCGCTTCGCGCTCCCCGACGGCGAGCCGATCACCATGGAGCACGCCGTGGATCCGACCGTGGATCCGACCGGGGCGCCCACCGGGGCGCCCACCGGGGCGCCGGCCGGCGCCGCCGCGGAGGCATCGGCCGTGACCTCGCCCGAGCGGACGGGGCCGCGGCCGGCCGCCGTCGCCATCGGGCTGCTCGCGCTGCTGGGCCTGCTCACGCTCTATCTCGTGCTGCGCTGAGCCCGCCGGCTCCGCGCTGGCTCCGCGCTCCCCTTCCCCCGTCCCCCGCTCGATGACCGTCACCACCTCCCCACGGGCCGCGCCGCCCGGCGGGGCCGACCCCGCCACGGCGCTCGGCCCGCTCCCCCCGCGGCTCGGCTGGATCGCGGCGATCGCCTTCGCCTCCGGCTTCCCCTACGGCCTCGTCAACGAGGCGATTCCCGTCTACCTGCGTACGCAGGGCGTGGATCTCGTCGCCATCGGCCTGATGAAGGCGGTGACGCTGCCGTGGATCCTCAAGTTCCTCTGGGCCCCGCTGGTGGACCGCTACGGCACCCGGCGCGCGTGGATGCTGGGCAGCCTCACGCTGCTCACGCTCCTCATGCTCGCGCTGGTGCACTTCGCCGGCCAGTTGGGCGCGGGCGGCCTCCCGGTGCTCGTCGCGCTCCTCGTCGCCGTCGTCACCCTCTCGGCGACGCAGGACGTGGCGATCGACGCCTACACCATCGAGAGCACGACGAGCGCGGAGCTGGGCGTCGCCAACTCGGTGCGGCTCACCTTCTACCGCGGCGCGATGTTCCTGGTGAGCGGCGTGCTGATCGCGCTCGCGGGACACCGGGGGTGGAGCACCGCCTTCGGCGCCGCCGCGGCGATCTGCGGCGTGCTCGCGCTCCTCATGCTGGGCCTCCCGCCGGTGCGGCGCGCGGAGCACGACCGCGCCGCGCCGCTCGGCGAGCCGGTGCGCGCGCTCTTCGCGCGGCCGGGGATCTGGGCGGTGATCGCCTTCGCGCTCCTCTTCAAGCTCGACGTCGCCGCGCTCGAGCCGATGGCGCAGCCGTTCTGGGTGGACCGGCAGCTCTCGCTCGACGAGATCGGCATCTACGTGACGACGGGCCGGCTCGTCGCCACCGTGGTGGGCACCATCATCGGCGGCCTCGTGACGACGCGCTGGGGGATCCTGCGCGCGCTCTGGACGCTGGGCGCCGTGCAGGCGCTCTCGGCGCTGGGCTACACCTGGGCCGCGCACGGCGCGCCCGACAAGGGGCTCATCATCGGCGCCGCGCTCTTCGAGAGCTTCACCGCGGGGATGGGGACGTCGGCGTTCGTCGCCTACCTCATGTCGGTCTGCGAACGGCGCTACGCGGCGTTCCAGTTCGCCTTCCTCTCCGCGCTCATGGCGCTGAGCCGCCTCGCCGTCGGCACCGTCTCCGGCGCGCTCGCGCAGGCGCTGGGCTACCGGGAGTACTTCCTGCTCACCTTCGTCCTGGGGCTGCCGGCGTTCGCGCTGATTCCGCTGCTGCGGCGGGCGGGGCGGCCGGAGGAGGCGTAGGGGCGGGAGAGACAGGGCGGGACGGCGGGAGAGGCGGG
>DASTSO010000040.1:0-57752 GCA_035760645.1 Gemmatimonadales bacterium | reverse complement strand
AACCTGGGCGGCAACGCCGACATCTACCGGGTGTCGCTCGCCGGTGGGGAGCCCGAGCGGCTCACGACGGACCCGGCCGACGACTTCGCCCCCGACCTGTCGGCCGACGGCCGAGCGATCGCGTTCCACTCGTGGCGCGCCGGTTCGCGCGACATCTACGTGATGCCCCTCGACGGCGGCCCCACGCAGCGGGTGACCTCCTCGCCCGCGCAGGAATGGCTCCCGGCCTGGGCCCCCGACGACTCGGCCCTCGCCTTCGGGGTCGCGAACTCGCCGGGGCCGCTCATGATCGTCCGCCGACACGCGGACGGCACGTGGGGCGCGCCGGTGGCCCGGCTCGCCGCCGGGGCGCAGTGGCCCGCGTGGTCGCCCGACGGCCGCGTGCTCGCCTACGCCACCGATCCGGAGATGCTGCGGAGCGGCCTCGGCGTCGTGCCCGCGGACTCGGGGGCGCCGCGCATTCTCATCGATACCACGCAGGCCGCTGCCCCGACGGTCGAGCAGCCGCTCTGGAGCGCGGACGGGCGGTGGATCTACTTCAAGAGCCACGACGCGCGCGGCAACGCCTCGCTCTGGGCCGAGCCCGCGGGGGGCGGCGCGCCGCGGCTGCTCGTGCGCTTCGACGACCCGGCCCGGCCCTCCTACCGCGCCGCGTGGGCGCTGGGCCGCGACCGCTTCTACTTCACCATCGAGGACCGGCAGAGCGACGTCTGGGTGATGGACGTCGCATCGCGCTGAGGCGCGGCGCGGCCACCGGCCGGCGCTCACCCGCGGGCGCTCACTCGCCGCTCACTCGCCGCTCACCGCGCGGGCCATCCGGCGGGCGGGCGGATCCGCCTCGCGCTCGGCCTCCCACCCCTCCTCGCTCGCCGCCACGCGCGGATGCCGCGTGACCCACCGCTCCACCGTCTGATACAGCGTCGGCAGCACGAGCAGCGTGAGCACGGTGCTCGTGACGAGCCCGCCGATCACCACCGTGGCGAGCGGCCGCTGCAGCTCGGCGCCCGCGGAGGTCGAGAGCGCCATCGGCACGAAGCCGAACCCCGCGACGAGCGCGGTCATGAGGACCGGCCGGAGCCGGGTGGCCGCGCCCTCGACCACCGCGCGCTCGAGCTCGTAGCCGCGCGCGCGCAGCTCGTTCACGTAGCTCACCATCACCACGCCGTTCAGGACCGCGATGCCGAAGAGCGCGATGAAGCCGACCATGGCCGAGAGGCTCAGGTTGAGCCCCGCGAGCGCGAGCGCCGCGATCCCGCCCACCAGCGCGAACGGCACGTTGCTCATGACGAGCACCGCGTGGCGCACGCTGCCGAAGGCGAAGAACAGGAGGAGGAAGATCGCGAGCATGGCGAGCGGGCCCAGGATCAGCAGCCGCTGCGTCGCGGTCTGCTGGTGGGTGTACTGGCCGCCCCACTCGTAGCGGTACCCCTCGGGCAGCGGGACGCGCGCGGCGAGCCGGGCGCTCGCCTCCTGGACGAAACCACCCATGTCGCGCCCGCGCACGTTGGCGCCGACGACGACCATGCGCTGCGCGCCCTCGTGCGCGAACGCCTCGGGGGTCTCGACGACGTCCACCCGCGCGAGGCTCGCGAGCGGCACGGTGACGCCCGCGGGGGTGGCGATCGGGAGCGCGCCGAGGGTCGCGGGGTCCGCCGCCTGGGCGCCGGGGACGCGCACGGCGACGCCGATGCGGCGCGGGCCGTCGATGACGGTCGTGGCGATCGAGGCGCCGAAGGCGCGCTCCACCTCCCGGCCCAGCGCCTCGGTGCCGAGTCCCAGGCGGGCGAGTGCCGCGCGATCGGGGGTGATCTCCACCTGCCGCACGCGCGCGGCGGCGGTCGCCTTGACCTCGGCGGCGCCGGGGACCTGCCGGAGCTCGCGCTCGACCCGCGCGGCGAGCGTGGCGAGGCGCGCGACGTCGGGACCGAGCATCTTCACGCCCACGTCGGTGGTGATTCCGCTCTCGGCCTCGTCGAGCCGCATCTGGATCGGCTGGGTGAAGGCGTAGGAGATCCCCGGCACCTGGGCGAGCGCGCTGTCCATCGCGGCGAGGAGCGCCGCCTTGCCGCCCGGCCGCCAGCGGCTCTTGTCCTCGAGGATCACGTAGGTGTCGGACTCGTAGGTTCCCATCGCCTCGGTGGCGAGGTCGGGGCGGCCCAGCTTGCTGACGATGGTGCGCACCTCGGGCAGCCCGCGGAGCGCGCGCTCCACGGCGAGCGAGGCGCGCGTCCCCTCGCCCAGGGCGGTGGAGGGGAGCCGGCGGGTCTGCACCAGCACACTGCCCTCGTCGAGACGCGGCATGAACTCGACGCCGAGCCGCGCGCCGCCGACGAGCGCGGCGGCGATCACGACGAGGGCGCCGCCCAGCACCAGCGCGCGGCGGCGGAAGGTGCCGACGAGGAGGCGGGCGTAGGCCGTCTTGAGGCGCTCGAAGCGCTCGGAGTGCGGCTCGTGCGCGCCGGCGAGGAAGGTGCGCGCCGCCGCCGGCACCACCGTGAGGGCGATGAGGAGCGAGCCCAGCAGCGCCGCGACGACGGTGAAGGCCATCGGCACGAACATCTTCCGCTCCACGCCCTGGAGCGCGAAGAGCGGGAGATACACGGCGACGATGATCGCGATGCCGAAGACGATCGGCCGCCCCACCTCGACCGCCGAGCGGCGGAGCCGCTCGAGGCGCCGCTCGGGGTCGGTGTCCGTCGGGCCCGCCGAGCGGCGGAGGATGTTCTCCACCATGACGACCGAGCCGTCCACCAGCAGGCCGAAGTCGAGCGCGCCGAGGCTCATGAGGTTGGCCGAGTAGCCGAACCAGCGCATCGCGACGAAGGCCCAGAGCATCGAGAGCGGGATCACCGCCGCGACGAGGAGGCTCGCCGCCACGTTGCGCAGGAAGAGCCAGAGCAGCACGACGACGAGTGCGCCGCCCAGGAGCAGGTTCTTCTGGATCGTGTGCGTGGTGCGGTTCACGAGCTCCGTCTGGTCGTAGAAGGGCACCAGCCGCACGCCGCTCGGCAGCGTCCGCTCGAGCTCCGCCACGCGCGCCTTGATGCGCGCGATCACCCGCCGGGCGTTCTCCCCCTTGCGCATGATGACCATGCCGCCGACCACCTCGCCCTCGCCGTCGTGCGTCACGGCGCCCTGGCGCGGCAGCGCGCCGCGCTCCACCGTCGCGAGATCGCCGAGGAGCAGGGGCACGCCGCCGCGCACCGCCACCGGCACCCGCGCGATCGAGGCGGCGTCGGTGAGCCGCCCCTGGCCGTGCAGGATGAAGCGCTCGCCCCGGCTCTCGGTGTAGGCGCCGCCGAACGCGGCGTTGTTGGCGGCGAGCGCGGCTTCGACGTCGCCCAGGGTGAGGCCGGCGGCGGCGAGCCGGCGCGGCTCGACGGCGACCTGGAACTGCTCGGTCTCGCCGCCCCAGGCGTTCACCTCCGCCACCCCCTCGACGGTGCGGAGCTGGGGGGCAAGGGTGTAGTCCTGCAGCGTCTTGAGCGCGGCGAGGTCCCACTCGGGGCTCGTCGAGGTGAGGACGTACTGATAGACCTCGCCCATCGCGGTGGAGACGGGGCCCAGCACGGGCGTCACGCCCGGCGGGAGCTGGCCGGTGACGTCGCCCAGCCGCTGCGCGACGAGCTGGCGCGCGAAGTAGCCGTCCACGCCGTCGGCGAAGACGACCTGCGTGAGCGTCAGCCCGAACTTCGTCGTCGAGCGCACCGCCTCGGCATCCGGCAGCCCCATGAGGGCGCGCTCGACGGGGAAGGTGACGAGCTGCTCCGCCTCCGCCGGCGCGAGCCCGGGCGCCTCGGCGATGACGCTCACGCTGTTGGCGGTGAGGTCGGGGAAGGCCTCGAAGGGAATCGTGGCGAGCGCCCAGAGGCCGAGGCCGAGCAGGGTGGCCGCGCCGCCCGCGACGAAGAGCCGCTGGCGGAGTGCGAAGCCGATCAGCCGATTCATCATGGCGTCACTCTCCCGCGAGCTGGCCGCGCTCGAGCTCGGCCTTGAGGGCGTAGGCACCCGCGACGACGACCGGCACCCCTTCGGCGAGCCCTTCCACGGCGAGGCGCCCGTCGGCGAGCGGCGTCGTCTTCACGGCGCGGGCGCGGTAGACGCCCGGCGCCTCACCGACGAAGACCACCTCGCCGTCGCTCGTGCGCTGCACCGCGTCGGCGGGGAGCACCGTGCGCCGCGCCGGCGCACCGGCCGGCAGCTCCAGCGTGGCGAACATCCCGGGCCGCACGCCGGCCGGGGCCCGCACGAGCGCGGCGCGCACCTCGACGGCGCGGCGCAGCGAATCCACCGCGCCGCCGAGGCGCACCACGCGCGCCGGGAGCCGCACGCCGGGGAGCGCCTCGAGCGTCACGGCGAGCGAGTCGCCCGGGGCCAGCGGGAGCGAGGCGCGCTCGGGCACCCAGCCCGTCGCCCAGAGCCGCGACGCGTCGCCAAGGTCCACGAGTGGGGCGCCCACGAGCACCGCCTCGCCCGCCTGCACGTGCACGGCGAAGACGGTGCCCGCGCGCGGCGCGCGGACGACGACGTCGCCCTCGGGTGAGGGGTGCAGGTGATCGACGATCTCGCGGCTGCGGCGGTAGTCCGCCTCCGCCTGGTCGAGCGCGACCCGGCGCCGCTCGACCTCCTCGCGCGCCACCGCCTCGGCCGCGAAGAGCCGCTCGGCGCGCCGGAGCGCCGTCTCGGCGAAGGCGCGCTGCGAGGCGGCCGCGGCGAGGTCGCGCTGCGCGTCGGCCAGCTCGTGCGAGTGGATGTGCACCAGCGGATCGCCCGCCCGCACGCGGTCGCCGGGCAGGACGAGGACGCGCTCGACGCGGCCCTCGACGATCGCACCGGCGCGCACCGCGAGCGAGTCGGGCGGGCCGAGCGTCGCAGGCACGCTCACCGGGAGCGACACCTCGACGAGGCGCGCGGTGTCGCTCCGGATCCCGGCGGCCCTCACCTGGGCCGGGGTGAGCTCAACGGTGCCCGCCGGCGGCGTCGCGGCCGCCTCGGGCGCGGGGGCGCCGCCACATGCCGCGACGGCGAGCGGCGCGGCGGCGAGGAGCGCGAGGGCAACGGCTTTACGAATCGGCATCGGTCACTCCACCGGCGGGAGGTCGTCGCAGAGGAGCGCGGCATCGAGCGGCCGGCCCGCGAGGCGCGCGAGATGCGCCCGGGCCGCGCGCCGCTCGGCGCGCCAGGTGGCGAAGTCGTCGAGCGCGGCGAGCCGCGCGCGGCGGGCGTCGAGCAGCTCGGCGAGCGTGCCCTCGCCCGCGTCGTAGCGGGCCTCGGCGGCGCCCACCGTGCGCGCGAGTGCCGCGCGCCAGGCGGCGTCGAAGCGCTGCCCGGCGGCCTCGAGAAGTGCGAGCGTGCGCTCGGCGGCGTGGCGCTCGGCGGCGAGCCGGGCCGCGGCGCCCGCGCGCTCGGCCTCGGCCGCCTCGGCCTCGAGGCGGCTCGCCTCGCTCGCCGCGCGCGTCCCGCCGAACACGGGGAGCTCGGTGCCGACGCCGACGAAGAGCCCGGTGACCGCCGCCGTGCGCCGCACGCCGATCTGCGGGACGAGGTCGGGCACCGCGCGCGCCGCGGCGAGCCGGGCCGCGGCCCGCGCCGCGTCGGCCCGCGCGGCGGCGAGCTCGAGCGCGGCGGGCGGGCTCGCCTCGTCGGCTGCGGGTGCGCCGGCGGCGCCGGCACCGCCGGGCTCGGTGCACCGCGGTGCCTCGATCACGACCGGCATGCCCGCGTCGAGCCCGAGCAGGTGCGCGAGCCGCGCCGTGCTGCCGGCGAGCGCGGCGTCCCGGCGCGCCGCGGCCGTCGCGGCGAGCGACGCCTCGAGCGCGGCGCGCGCCGCCTCGCCGCCGGCGCTCCGGCCCTCCGCCGCGCGCCGCTCCAGCGCGCCGGCGAAGCGGCGGAGCGCCGCCGCCTCCGCCGTCGCGCTCCGCGCGAGGGTCGCGTCACGCTCGGCTGCGGCGGCGCCGACGACGAGCGCCTCGCGCGCCTCGTCGTCGGCGAGGCGCCGCGTGGCGGCCGCGGCGCGCGTCTCGGCGCGGGCTCCCGCCACCGCGGCGCCCCGGTCGCCGCCCACGGCGATGGGCACGCCGAGGACCACCTGGCCCTCGAGCCCCGCGACGCCGCTCTCGCCGGTGACGGCGCGGGCGGCGCCGACGTTTTCGGCCGCGGCGCTGAGCGTGGGATCGGTCCAGGCCCGGGCCGCGCTCACGCGGGCCTCGGCCGCGCCAACGCGCGCCGTGGCGGCGACGGCGGCCGGCGCGCGGGCCGCGGCGCGGGCGAGCGCCTCGGCGGCGCTCAGGCGGAGCGTGTCGGTGGGGAGTTGGAGCAGCAGGACCAGCGCGGGCAGCATGCGAAACCTTCCGGGAGTAGTGTCGAGGCCGAAGCTAGCCCGCCTCGATGAACTGGCGATGAACGTCGGCGGCGGCCGTGGCGGCCGTGGCGGGAAGGGCGGGCAGGACGACGCGCGCGAGCGTGCCGGGCATCGGGCCGGGACGCGTGCCCGGCAGGAGCGCGAGTGCACCGCCGTGCTCGCGCACGATCCACTCGGCGATGGCGAGTCCGAGGCCGCTGCCCTCGGGCACGAGTGCGCGCGCCGCGCGGCCGCGGTGGAAGCGCTCGAAGAGGTGCGGCCGCTCGGCGGCGGGAATGCCGATCCCGGTATCCTCCACCTCGAGCACGGCGCGGCGCTCGTCGTCGGGAAAGACGCGCACCGCCACGCGGCCGCCGGCCGGGGTGTAGCGGATGGCGTTCTCCACCAGCACGTCGAGGAGCCGGCGCACGAGCTCGGGCTCGAACCGCGCCGGCGCCTCCTCCAGCCGCTCGAGCTCGAGCGCGACGCCGCCCTGCGCCGCCGCGCCGCGCCAGGCGCCGGCGCTCGCCGCGACGACGTCGTCGAGCCAGCCGGGCGCGAGCGCGTGCGGGCGCTCGCCGGCGTCGGCGCGCGCGAGCTGCAGGAGCTCGTCGAGTACGGCGGTGGTGTGTCCCAGGTCGGCCTGCGCGAGGGCGAGCGCCTCGCCGTGGCCCGGCGCGTCGGCCGGCGTGTGGAGGGCGAGCTCGAGGTGGCTGCGCAACCGGGCGAGCGGGGTGCGCAGCTCGTGGGCCGCGTCGGCGAGGAAGCGGCGCTGCTGGACCAGCGCACCGGCGAGCCGATCGAGCAGCGCGTTGAAGCGCGCGCCGAGACGGCCCAGCTCGTCCTTCGGATCCACCACCGGGAGGCGCTGCGCGGGGTCGGCGGCGTCGATCCGCTCCGCCGCCGCGGCCATGAGGCCCACGGGCCGGAGCGTGCGGCCGGTGAGCCACCAGCCGCCGAGCCCGGCGACGAGCACCGCGGCGGGAATCGCCACGGCGAACCAGAGATCGAGCCGGGCGAGCGCGCGCGCGGTGCCGGCGGCGCTCAAGTGGATGCGCATCCGCCACCCGGGCGCGAGCCCCGTGGCGAACGGCCGCTCGAGGATACGCACCGGCGGGGCGAGTCGCGCCGGGCCCTCGAAGGCCGGCCGGGCGGCGCCCCGGAGCAGGGTGCCGTCGGGTCGGATGAACTCGACCACGCGGTCGGGGAAGACGATCTCGTCGGCGATATGCGCGATCGTCACCTCGGTGGACGGATACTCCCGCCGCTCCCAGCGGAAGAGTTCGTCCACGAAGTGGGCCGAGCTCGCCAGCGAGCGCTCCACGTCCCGCTCGAGCGTCGCGTGCACCAATCGCTCGATCACGAGCCCGCCCGCGAGGAGGATCGCGAGCAGTGTCCCCGCGTACCAGCCCGTGAGCCGGCGGCGGATCGGGTGACGTCTCATGCGGCGGGGGCGCCGAGCCGGTAGCCCGCGCCGCGCACGGTCTCGAGCAGCGGATGGCTGCCGGGCGGGTCGATCTTCCGCCGGAGCCGCGCGATGTAGACGTCGATCACGTTGCTGAGCGGGTCGTAGTTCTCGTCCCAGGCGTGCTCGCTGATGCTCTCGCGCGTGAGCACCCGGCCGGGGTGGCGCATCAGGTACTCGAGCACGGCGAACTCCTTGGTCGTGAGCCCGACCGCGCGCGCGCCGCGGCGGGCCTGGCGGGTGCCGGTGTCGAGCGTGAGGTCGGCGACGCGCAGCGTCACCGGCAGCGTCTCGGCGGGGCGGCGCAACAGGGCGCGCAGCCGCGCGGCGAGCTCGCCGAGGGCGTAGGGCTTGACGAGGTAGTCGTCGGCGCCGGTCTCGAGTCCGCCGATCCGGTCGGCCACGGCGTCGCGCGCCGTGGCCATGAGGATGCGCGCGCCGGTGCCGCGCGCGCGCAGGCGGCGGCAGACCTCGACGCCGTCGAGGTCGGGTAGCTGGAGATCGAGGACGATCGCGTCGTAGGCGTTCACCGCGGCCTCGACCAGCGCGCCCGCGCCGGTGCCCTGCACGTCCACCGCGAACCCCTCGCCGCGCAGGAACGCGGCGACGCTCGCGGCGAGCACGGGATCGTCCTCGACCAGCAGCACGCGCATCGCGTCAGTCCCGGTCCCCGGCCTCGCCGCGGCCGGCGTCCGCGGCGGCGGTGGCCGCCGCGGCGGGCGCCGGGCCGGCGATCTCGGGGTGGCGGATCTGGCCGCCGAGGTTCGCCGTGCGGGCCATGAGCCCGAACGCGGCGAGCGCGATCAGGAGCGCGAGCCCGCTCAGCGGGCGCCGCAGCGCGGGACGGCGGAAGAACGCGAGCGCCGCGAGCGCGGCGCCGCCGCCGACGTAGGTGACGACCGCGGCGAGCTCGGCCGCCTCCTCGTGCGCGTGGATGGCGTGCTCGGAGACGCCGGCGAGGTGCTCCACCGCGTGCTCGGCCGGATCCCCGGTGAGCATCGCGGCGAGCGCGGCCAGGGCCGAAGCGACGAGCGCCAGGAGCCCCACGCGGGCGAGGTCGTCGCTCCGGCGCAGCCGGGCGAGGCCCAGCAGCACGAGCGCGAAGAAGACGCCGAAGACGGGGGCGTGGTTGAGCAGCAGGTGCAGATGCGCGGCATTCATGGTGCCCTCCGGGGCAGTGAGTTGCCGCCAAGCTAGCGCGCGGGGATGAATCCTCGATGAACGTGCCGTCGCGGAGCGGGCCGGCTCGCGGCTCTCGACCGGAGGTTAGCCGCCGCGGCATGAAGGGAGCCTGAACGGGAGAGGAAATCGCCTTGCGTCGCCCGGGACGGGCCCTAGTATGGACGGGTGGGGACGGATGGGACCGCGGCGCGGCCGGGGTGGCCGCGAGATGCCGGCCCCGTGGGGGAGGCCACATGTCGATTTCCGCCGCTGTCACCGAGGCGCGCGCCACCGGGTCGGGGACCCGCGAGGCGCGCGCCGTTTCGCTCGCCCGCCGCATTGCCGAACAGCTCTTCGGCCCGGCCGAGGCGCGCGACTTCGCGATCCGGTACTGGGACTCGGGCGCGGCCGACGCACTGGTGGCGGCCGCGCCGGCCGTCACGCTCGTCCTCCGGCACCCGGCCGCCTTCCGCCGCATGCTCCTGCCGCCCTCGCAGCTCGCGCTCACCGAGGCCTTCGTGCGCGGCGACGTCGACGTCGAGGGCGATCTCGAGGCCGCGGCCGGCCTCGCCGACCGGGTGCGCGCGCGGCTCGCCACGCCCGGGGTGCTGCGCCACCTGCTGCCGCTCCTGATCGCGAGCCCCGCGACTCCCGCGGGCCCGCACGCCCCGCGGCTCGCGCCCGCGCGCCGGGGCCGCGACGGACGCCTCCACTCGCCGCGGCGCGACGCCGCCGCGATCCGCGCGCACTACGACGTCGGCAACGCGTTCTACGCCCTCTGGCTCGACCGCCGCATGGTGTACTCCTGCGCCTACTTCCCCACCGGCGCGGAGGACATCGACGCGGCGCAGGAGGCGAAGCTCGAGCTCATCTGCCGCAAGCTCCGCCTCCGGCCGGGCGACCGGCTCCTCGACATCGGCTGCGGCTGGGGCGGGCTCGTCCTGTACGCCGCCGAGCGCTACGGGGTCACGGCGACCGGCGTCACGCTGAGCCCCTCCCAGGCCGAGTGGGCTCGGGCACGCGCGGCCGAGCAGGGGCTCGCCGAGCGCGTCCGGATCGAGGTGCGCGACTATCGCGCGCTCGAGGGCGACGGCGTTTTCGACAAGCTGGCGAGCATCGGGATGTGCGAGCACGTCGGCCACCGCGAGCTCGGCACCTACTTCGCGCACGCCCATCGCCTGCTGCGACCCGGCGGGCTCTTCCTGAACACGTGCATCGTGGACCAGCGCGAGCGCGCCCGCGCGACGTGGCGCGACCGCCTCTGGCACGAGGGGACCTTCATCGACCGCTACGTCTTTCCGGACGGGGAGCTGCCGCGGCTGGGGCCGATGCTGCGCGAAGCGGGACGGGCGGGCTTCGAGACGTGCGACGTGGAGTCGCTGCGGGAGCACTACGCGCTCACGCTGCGCCGCTGGGTCCGGCGGCTCGAGGCCGCACGCGAGCAGGCGGTGGCCGAGGTGGGCGAGCCCACCTATCGCGTGTGGCGGCTCTACATGGCGGGCTCCGCCTACGGCTTCGCGCGCGGGGCGATGGGGCTGGCGCAGGCGCTGCTCGCAAAGCCGGAGGCGGACGGGCGGGTGGGGCTGCCGCTCACGCGGGAAGATCTGTACGCCGGGAGGACGGGAGGGCGGGAGGACGGGAGGGTCGCCCCCCGGTAGTTATTGCGAGGGGTGCAAGCCCCCGAAGCAATCTCCTCGCATGCGAACGGAGTCCACGACGCGTCATCTGACTGGGACGCATCTGGACTCCGGTGTGTCTACGGGGGGGATTGCCACGCCCGCTGCGCGGGCTCGCAATGACCGTGGCTCGCAATGACCGTGGCCCGCGGTGCGGGCCCGCTCCGACGACGGGGGAGTCAGCCCCGCGCCACGGCGTCGCGCACGCCGTAGAACGCCCGCGCGAGGCGGCCGATGGAGCGGTTGTAGTAGAGCAGCAGCGCGAGGCCCGCGGCGGCGACCAGGAGGAGGCCGGCATGCAGGCCGCCGCCGAGGCCGGCCCAGACGAGGCCGATGGCGAGCGCGAGCGAGCTGGCGAGGTGGCCGACCACGGTGTACGCGTTGGCGGGCACGAGCTCCATCGGGCGGTCGAAGTTACGCCGCACCACGGCGGTCGCGCGGGCGAAGAGCGGGAAGCCGACGAGGAAGAGAAGCGCGTACGCGGGGAGCACGCCCGCCGCGACGAACGCCACGAGCGCGAGCGCCGCGAGACCCGCGAGGAACGGATAGGCCCGGCTCGCGCGCGCGAGGCCGAGGCGTACGACCGCGGTGCGCTTGGTGACCTGTTCGTCGCTCGCGGCGTCCTGGAAGCCGTTGATGAAGAGGATCAGCGCGACGAGCACCGAGACGGGCACCGAGGCCGCGAGCGCCACGAGCGGCACGGCGCCCGTCTGCACGTAGGCCGTGCCGCAGACGATCCCCACGCCGAAGGCGAGCGCCACGGCGAGCTCGCCGAGGCCGCGGTTGGCGAGGCGGAGCGGCGGCCCGGTGTAGACGAAGCCGATCGCCAGCCCCGCGAGGCCGAAGAGGACGACGCCCGGCCGCCCCGCGAGCGCGAAGTAGAGGCCGATCGCCGCGCTCAGGAGCCCGAAGGCGAGCATCGCGCCGAGGAGGTCGGCGCGGGTGGCGAGGCCGCGCTGCAGCACGCGGGAACCGCCGGTGAGGCCCAGGATCGGGGTGCGGTTGAGGTCGTCGGCGCCCGAGAGCTGGTCGTCGAGGTCGTTCTTGATGTTGGTGCAGGCTTGCAGCGCCACGGCGGCCACGAGCGTGAGCACCGCCCAGCCCCAGCGCACCGCGCCGGTGGCGAGGAAGGCGGCCGCGACGCCCACCGCGACCGACGCCATGCTCGCCGTGAGCGAGGCCCAGCGCACCGTCTCCTTCCAGACGCCCAGACGCCGGCGCAGCAGCTCGAGGTCGCCGGGGCGGTCGGCATTGGCGTCGGCGAACTCGAGGATCGAGGGCGGCCGCCCCGCGACGATCTCGCCGAAGACGCGGTGCTTCATGAAGCGCGGGGTGACGCGGATGAAGGCGAGGAGATCGGTCTGCCCCACCGAGTCGAGGTAGCGCACGATGGAGCTGGTGCGCATCGTCGCCTGCTTCGCGCGCTCGCGCTCGGCGGGGTCGCGCACCACCTCGGCGCGGCCGGTGATCTCCATCTCCCAGCTCGTGTGCTCCTCCCCCGTGGGCGACTCGTGCAACAGGAGCGCGATCTCGGGGCGGGCGCTCACCTCGCGCACCTTGGGGTCCGACTTCATCGAGGCGAGATAGACGATCGGCCGCGCCGTCGGGTCCTCGGGGAGCCAGGCGCCGGGGTGCATCATGCGCACCCGCACCTCCTCGCCGGCGTGGGTGCCGACGGCGACACGGGTGGCCGCGAGCAGCGCCTCGCGGATCCGGCGGCGGGACTCCTCGAGCGGGGTGGGAGCGGCGGGGGACGGTGGTGTCGGTGTGCTCATGGGCCAAAAGCTACTCGCCCGTACCGGCGAATGCTTGCCCGCGATTCCCGGGCGGCCTACACTAGCCAAAGCACCTCCACCCCGGGAGGCTCCGATGCCGCACCGCTCCTCACCCGCCACGCCGGGCGCCCCGCCCGGGCGGGCGGGGCTGCGCGCGGGGCCGGGCCGGCTGCGGCTCGCCGCGGCGGCACTCACCCTGCTCGTACCCGCCGGGCCGCTCGGGGCCCAGCACCCGGCCCGGGGCCCGGACCAGAGCGGCGAGGGGATCTATCGCGCGGCCTGCGCCGCCTGCCATGGCGCCGCCGGCAGCGGTGCGCCGGCCGAGCAGGTGGGGTTCGCCGTCCCGCTGCCCGACTTCACCGACTGCAACTTCGCCACCCGCGAGCAGACCGCCGACTGGGCGGCGATCGTGCGCGACGGCGGCCCGGTGCGCGGCTTCAGCCGCATCATGCCGGCCTTCCGCGACGCGCTCTCCCCCGAGGAGATCCGGCGCGTCCTCGCCTACCTGCGCACCTTCTGCGGCAGCGGGAGCTGGCCCCGCGGCGAGTTCAACCTGCCGCGCACCCAGTTCACCGAGAAGGCCTTCCCCGAGGACGAGACGATCCTGACGAGCCGCGTCGCCACGCAGGGCCCGGGCACGGTGGACAACACGCTGATCTACGAGAAGCGCTTCGGCGCGCGGGCGCAGCTCGAGGTGGCGCTGCCGTTCTCCGTGCTCCAGCGCGGGCCCGGCGGCGCCTGGACCGCCGGCATCGGCGACCTCGCCCTGGGGCCCAAGTACGCCCTGCTGCACAGCCTCGCCGCCGGCACCATCGTGAGCCTGGGCGGCGAGGTCGCGCTGCCCACCGGCGACACGACCAAGGGGCTCGGCACCGGCACCACGGTGTTCGAGGGCTATCTCCTGCTGGGCCAGCTGCTGCCGGCGGGGAGCTGGTTCCAGTTCCAGGGCGGCGTGGGGCTGCCCGCCGACCGCGCGCGCGCGCCGCGCGAGCTGTTCTGGCGCGGCGCCCTCGGCAAGGACCTGTCGTTCGGGGCGATCTCCCGGCTCTTCGCGCCGATCGTCGAGGTGCTCGGCACCCACGAGTTCGGGAACGGCGGCGCGAGCGGATCGACCGATTGGAACCTGGTGCCCCAATTCCAGCTCACCCTGAGCGCACGGCAGCACGTACGACTCAATCTCGGCGTGGACGTGCCGCTCACCGGCACCGACGAGCGGCATCCGGCGCTCGTGGCCTATCTCCTCTGGGACTGGTTCGACGGCGCGCTCCTCGAGGGCTGGAAAGGGTGGTGTCCGGGATGCGCGCACTGAGCGGGCGAGGCCGGCTCGCGCCCCTCGCGCTCCTCGCGCCGTTCGCCGTGGTCGGCGTCGTGGGCTACGCCACCGCGCCCGCGGGCGACGTCCCGGTGGGCCCGGTGCACTTCCTCACCGCCGACCGCTGCATGCCCTGCCACAACGGCCTCACCACGCGCGCGGGGCGCGACGCCTCGATCGGACTGGCCTGGCGGCCGACGATCATGGCCAACTCCTCGCGCGACCCCTACTGGCAGGCCTCGGTGCGGCGCGAGGTGCTCGACCACCCCACGGCCCAGGCGGCGATCGAGGACGAGTGCTCGATCTGCCACATGCCGATGCAGCGGTACGCGGCGCGCGCGGCGGGCGGGCGGGGCGCGGTCTTCGCGCATCTCCCCGAGCGGCGCGGCGACGCCCCGCTCGACAGCCTCGCCGCCGACGGCGTCTCCTGCACCCTCTGCCACCAGATCCAGGCGCGCGGCTTCGGCACGCGGGCGAGCTTCACCGGCGGCTTCGCGATCGACACCGTCGGGGCCGGCGGCCGGCCGCCGATCTTCGGGCCGTATGCGGTGGACCGGGGCCACACGACCATCATGCACTCCTCCACCGGCTTCGTGCCCGTCGAGGGGCAGCATATCCGTGCCTCCGAGCACTGCGCGACCTGCCACACCCTCTACACCACCACTCTGGGACCGCGCGGCGACACGGTCGGCACCCTCCCGGAGCAGGTGCCCTACCTCGAGTGGCGCCACAGCGCCTTCGCCCGCGAGCGGAGCTGCCAGGACTGCCACATGCCGCCCGCTGCGGCGGCCGGCGACAGCCTGCCGATCACGGCGGTGCTGGGGCATCCCCGGGGCGGCGTCCGGCAGCACACGTTCGCGGGCGGCAACTTCTTCATCCTCGGCATGCTCAACCGCTACCGCGCGGAGCTCGCCGTGGAGGCGCTCCCGCAGGAGCTCGACGCCGCCGTGGCCGCGACCCACGCGATGCTCGCCGAGGCGGCCACGGTGCGCCTCGAGCCGAGCCGGTCCGCGGGGAGGGATGTCGTGGTGGACGTCGTCGTCACCAACCTGACGGGCCACAAGCTGCCCACGGCGTATCCCTCGCGCCGGGCCTGGCTCCACCTCACGGTGCGCGACACGGCGGGCGCCACGATCTTCGACTCGGGGGCGCTGCTGCCGACGGGCCGGATCGTGGGCAACGACAACGACGACGACCGCACGCGCTTCGAGCCGCATTACCGCGAGATCAGCCGGCCCGACCAGGTGGAGATCTACGAGCCGATCCTCCGCGACGAGCACGGCGGGGTGACGACGGGGCTCCTCTCGAGCGTGGGGTATCTCAAGGACAACCGGCTCCTGCCGCGCGGCTTCGACAAGGCGACCGCGGACGCCGACTTCGCCGTCGTCGGCGACGCGCTCGCCGATCCGGCGTTCACCGGCGGCGGGCACCGCGTGCGGTATCGCATCGACCCCGGCCGCGGTCGCGGGCCGCTCCGCGTGACGGCGGAGCTGTGGTACCAGCCGATCGGCTTCCGCTGGGCCGAGAACCTGCGGCTCCGGCCCGCGCCGGAGACCGACCGGTTCGTCGCCTGGTACGAGGCGATGGCCGGGGCGAGCGCCACGGTGCTCGCTCGCGACAGCGTGACGCTGCGGTGAGCGCGGCCGCGGACGCGCCGGGCGGCGGATGAGCGAGCACGGCGCCTACAAGTGGGTGATCGCGGGCACCGTCATGATCGGCAACATCATGGCGGTCCTCGACTCGAGCATCGTGAACGTGGCCCTGCCCGACATGGCGGGCAACCTCGGGGCGACGATCGAGGAGATCACCTGGGTGGTGACGGGCTACATCCTCGCCAACGTGCTCGTCATGCCGATCGTCGGGATGCTGAGCGCGCGGGTGGGGCGGAAGCGGCTCTACATGCTCGCCATCGCCGTCTTCACCGCGGCCTCGATGCTCTGCGGGATCGCGGGCAGCCTCCACACGATGGTCGCCTTCCGCATGCTGCAGGGCCTCGCCGGGGGCGTGCTGATCACCGTGCCCCAGGCGGTGCTGCGCGAGAGCTTCCCGGTCGAGGAGCAGGGGCTCGCGATGGGCGTCTACGGGATGGGCGTCGTCCTCGCTCCGGCGATCGGCCCGACGCTGGGCGGCTGGCTCACCGACCAGTACTCCTGGCCCTGGGTCTTCTTCATCAACGTCCCGATCGGCGCGATCAACCTCGTCATGGTCCAGCGCGTCCTCGAGGACCCGCCCTACCTCGAGCGCTCGAAGGCGCCGATCGACTTCGCCGGGCTCGGCTACATGATCGTGGGGCTCGGCGCCCTGCAGCTCATGCTCGAGGAGGGCGAGCGGGAGGACTGGTTCCAGTCGCGCTTCATCACCCGCCTCGCCGTACTCGCCGCCGTGGGGCTCGTCCTCTTCGTCTGGCGCGAGCTCACGACCCGGCGGCCGGCGGTGGACCTCTCGATCCTGGGCAACGTGCGCTTCAGCGCCGCCACCCTGCTGGGCGGCGTGATGGGGGCGGGGCTGAGCGGGGTCCTCTTCATCCTGCCGCTCTTCCTGCAGAACCTCCTGGGCTACACCGCCATGGATTCGGGGCTCGCGCTCATGCCCCGGAGCGTGGCGATGCTCGTCGCGATGCCGATCGCCGGGCGGCTCTACAACTGGACGGGCCCGCGGCTCATGGTCGGGGCCGGCCTCCTCGTCACCGCGTTCGGCTACTGGGACCTCGCCCGCCTCACGACCGACATCGGCTTCTGGGACCTCGTGTGGCCGCAGGTCTGGCAGGGCGTGGGCTTCAGCCTCCTCTTCGCCGCCCTCAGCACGGCCGCACTCGCCACCATCCCGAAGGAGCGGATGACGGCCGCGACCGGGCTCTACAACGTGGTGCGGCAGGTGATGGGGAGCATCGGCATCGCGCTGGCGGCCACGCTGCTCACGCACACCCAGGCGACCTACCATGCGGTGCTGGTCGAGGACATGCGCCCGCGGATCGCGCAGCAGCAGCTCGAGGCCCTCACCGGGCGGGCCCGCGCGGCCGGGGCCGACGCGGCGCGCGCCCGCGAGGAGGCGCTCGCCATCCTCGACCGCCGCGTCGAGGCGCAGGCGACGGTGCTCGCCTACAACCACATCTTCCTCCTGGTGGCCGCGATGTTCGTCGTGGTGGGGCCGCTGGTGCTGGTGCTGCCGCGCGAGGCGCACGCGGGTGGCGAAGGGGTGGTGATGGAGTGAGCGCCACCGCCGACGAGCCGCGGCCGCACTGCCTGAGCGTCGCGGAGGTCGCGGCCGCGCTCGCGACCGACGCGCGGCAGGGCCTGAGCGACGCCGAAGCGCGGGACCGGCTCGCGCGCGACGGGCGCAACGAGCTCCCGGCCCAGCCGCCCACGCCCGCCTGGCGACGCTTCCTCGCCCAGTTCCAGGACGTGCTCGTCCTTCTCCTGCTCGTCGCCGCGGCGGTCTCGGTCGGCATCTGGGCCTGGGAGCGCGAGACGGCGGTCCCCTACGAGGCGCTCGCGATCCTCGCCGTCGTGCTGCTCAACGCGGCCCTGGGCTTCATCCAGGAGCAGCGCGCCGAGGCGGCGGTCGCGGCACTGCGCGCAATGGCCGCGACGGAGGCGACGGTGATCCGGGCCGGCACCCGCCGGCGCGTGCCCGCCGCCGAGCTGGTCGTGGGCGATCTCGTCCAGATCGAGGAAGGCGACACGATCCCGGCCGACGCGCGCCTGGTCGAGGTCGCGGCGCTGCAGACCGCCGAGGCGGCGCTCACGGGCGAGAGCCTTCCGGTGACGAAGGGCACGGCCGCGGTCGCCGGGGCCGCCGCCCTCGGCGACCGTCGCGACATGGTGTACAGCGGCACCGCCGCGACCTACGGTCACGGGCGGGCGCTCGTGACCGCCACCGGCGGGCGCACCGAGATGGGGCGCATCGCCGGCCTCCTGCACGCGACGCCCGAGGAGGCGACGCCGCTGCAACGGGAGCTGGACCGCACGGGCCGGCTCCTCGGCGCGATCGTGATCGCCATCGCGGTCGTGATGATCGCGACCATCATCCTGGTCGAGCACGTGCGCGGGCTGGCGGCGCTGGTGGACGTGCTCATCCTCGGCGTGGCGCTCGCGGTGGCGGCAGTGCCCGAGGGGCTTCCGGCGGTGGTGACGGCGGTCCTCGCCCTCGGCGTGCAGCGCATGGCGCGGCGCCGCGCCATCGTGCGGCGGCTCGCGGCGGTCGAGACGCTGGGCTCGGCGAGCGTCATCGCCTCCGACAAGACCGGCACGCTCACGAAGAACGAGATGACCGTGCGCGTCGTGGTCACCGCGAGCGGGCGGGTGACGTTCGGCGGCTCGGGCTACGTGCCGGCCGGCGCGGTCGAGCGGGAGGGCGGTGGCGCCATCGAGGGGCCGCTGCGCACCGAGCTCGAGCGCGCGCTCGCCGTGGCCGACCGCGCCAACAACGCCGCCGTGCAGGAGCAGGACGGCCGCTGGACGGTGCAGGGTGATCCGACCGAGGGCGCCCTCCTCGTCGCCGCGCGAAAGGCGGGCCTCGAGCGCGCCGGGCTCGCCGCCCGGCTCCCGCGGGTCGGCGAGGTACCGTTCTCGGCCGAGCGCAAGCTGATGAGCACGGTGCACCGGGACACCGCGCGCGCCGACCGGCTCGTCGTCTTCACGAAGGGGGCGCCGGACGTGCTGCTCGCGCGCTGTACGCAGGAGCTGGTGGGCGACACGCCCCGGCCGCTGACGCCCGAGCGGCGCGACGCGATCCGCGCCTGCAACGAGGCCCTGGCGGGCGAGGCGCTCCGCACGCTCGGCGTGGCGTTCGGCGCAGGCGCAGAGCCCGCGGCCGATGCTGCGGCCGGTGAGGCGGCGGGGATCGAGCAGGACCTGGTCTTCGCCGGGCTGATCGGGATGCTCGACCCGCCGCGCCCCGAGGCGAAGGCGGCGGTGGCCCGGGCCCGCGGCGCGGGGATCCGCCCGCTCATGATCACGGGCGACCATCCGCGCACGGCGGCCGTGATCGCGCGGGAGCTCGGGATCAGCGCGGACGGCCGCACGCTCACCGGCGCGGAGCTGGCGGCGCTGGACGACGCGGCGCTCGTCCGGGCCGCGGCGGAGGTGTCGGTCTACGCTCGCGTCGATCCCGAGCACAAACTGCGCATCGTGCGCGCGCTGCGCCACGACGGCGCCGTGGTCGCGATGACGGGCGACGGGGTGAACGACGCCCCCGCGCTCCGCAGCGCCGACATCGGCGTGGCGATGGGCATCACCGGCACCGACGTCGCGAAGCAGGCGGCCGACCTCGTCCTCGCCGACGACGACTTCGCCACGATCGTCGCCGCCGTCGAGGAGGGGCGGGCGATCTTCGCCAACATCCGGAAGTTCCTGCGCTACCTGCTGTCGTCCAACATCGGCGAGGTCCTGACGATGTTCTTCGGCGTGCTCCTCGCCTCGCGGCTCGGGCTGCGCGCCGGGGAGCACGGCGTGGTGCTGCCGCTCCTGGCCACCCAGATCCTGTGGATCAACCTCGTCACCGACGGCGCGCCCGCGCTCGCCCTGGGGGTCGAGCCCGCCGAGCCGGGGCTGATGGGCCGCCCCCCGCGGCCGGCGGGCGAACGGGTGATCACGGGCGGGATGTGGCGCGACATCGTCCTCATCGGCCTGGTGATGGCCATCGGCACGCTCTGGGTGCTCGACGCCGCGCTGCCGGGCGGCTTCGTCCCGGGCGCGGGCACCCTCGCCTATGGCCAGACGATGGCGTTCACGACGCTCATGCTCTTCCAGCTCTTCAACGTCCTCGTCGCCCGGGCCGGGGCGCGGAGCGCCTTCGTCGGGCTGTTCGCCAACCGCTGGCTCTGGGCGGCGATCGGCCTCTCCGTACTGCTGCAGCTCCTCGTCGTCTACCTTCCGGGGCTGCAGCGGGCGTTCGGCACCGTCCCGCTCACGGCGGGCGACTGGTGGCGCTGCACGGCGGTGGCGAGCACGGTGCTCTGGCTCCGCGAGCTCGGCCGCGTCCTCGTCCGCCTGCTTCCCGGTCGCTGAAAGGACCCCGCATGGAGATCGGCATCTACACCTTCGCCGAGCGCACCCCGGATCCGCGCACCGGGGCGCGCGTGAGCGCGGCGGAGCGGCTGCGAAACCTGCTCGAGGAGATCGAGCTCGCCGAGCAGGTGGGGCTCGACGTCTTCGGCGTGGGCGAGCATCACCGGCCCGACTACGTCGTCTCGGCTCCCGCCGTGGTGCTCGCGGCCGCGGCGGCGCGCACGACGCGCATCCGTCTCACGAGCGCCGTCACCGTGCTCAGCTCGGACGACCCGGTGCGCGTCTTCCAGGACTTCGCCACCCTCGACCTCCTCTCGGGCGGCCGGGCGGAGATCATGGCGGGGCGGGGCTCGTTCATCGAGTCGTTTCCGCTCTTCGGCTACGACCTCGAGGACTACGACGCGCTCTTCGAGGAGAAGCTCGATCTGCTGCTCGCGCTGCGCGAGCAGGAGCGCATCACCTGGAGCGGGCGACACCGGCCGGCGCTCCGCGGGCTCGCGGTGCATCCGCGGCCGGTGCAGGAGCCGCTGCCGGTGTGGATCGCCGTGGGCGGCACGCCGCAGTCGGTCGTACGGGCCGGCCGGCTGGGGCTCCCGATGGCGCTCGCCATCATCGGCGGGATGCCCGAGCGCTTCGCGCCGCTCGTGGAGCTCTACCGCGCGAGCGCGCGCGAGGCGGGGCACGACCCGGCGACGCTCCCGGTGAGCATCAACTCGCACGGCTTCGTGGCCGACACCGCGCAGGCCGCGGCCGAGGCGGCCTGGCCGCCCTATCTCGACATGATGGGCCGGATCGGGCGCGAGCGCGGCTGGCCGCCGCCGACGCGGGCCCGCTTCGACGCCGAGCGCGCGCCGCGCGGCGCGCTCCTCGTCGGCGACCCGCAGGAGGTGATCGACAAGATCCTCTTCGAGCACGAGCTCTTCCGGCACCAGCGCTTCCTGATGCAGATGACCGTCGGCTCGATGCCGCACGCGGAGGTGCTGCGCTCGATCGAGCTGCTGGGGACGGTGGTGGCGCCGGCGGTGCGGCGGGCGGTGGGGGGCTGAGGGCGGGCGCGGCGGCGATGCGGCGCGCGACGGGTAGTCGGCGGCTGCGCGTCGGCGGCTGCGAGGCGGCGGCTGCGAGGCGGCGGCTGCGAGTCGGCGGCTGAAGCCGCCGCTCGGCCGGAGGCCCCTGAAGGGCCCTGTGCGGGCGCAGGGCTCCGCTGCGAGAACTCGGGCGCCGGTGAGCGCACGGCGCGCCGCTGCCTCGGAGAGCCCTTCAGGGCTCGCAGGCCGAGTGGCCCCTTCAGGGGCCGACTCGTGCGCAGGCGCCGGCCGCGCCGGGGCCGGCTCGCGCGCTCGCCTGCTTGACGCGCCGGCGGTTCCGTCCCACCGTGGGAACCATCACCCGCAGGGAGGGACCCATGGCCGCACGCTGCACCCACCTCGACGAAGTGCGGGACGTCACCCCCCGCACGCCGAACGGCTGCGAGGAGTGCCTCAAGCTGGGGATGCGCTGGGTGCACCTCCGGCTCTGCCTGGAGTGCGGCCACGTCGGCTGCTGCGACCAGTCGCAGGGGAAGCACGCGACGGCGCACTTCCACCAGACCCGGCACCCGATCATCCGCAGCTTCCAGCCCGGCGAGGACTGGGGCTGGTGCTACGTGGACGAGGTGATGTTCGAGCCGGCCCCCGCGCCGCTGCACTGATGGCCGCCGAGGTCTGGCCGCCGCTCCCGCTCGCGGCGTGGCAGGACACCTACGACACGCTCCATATGTGGACGCAGATCGTGGGGAAGACCCGGCTCGCCCTCGCGCCGATGCAGAACCACTGGTGGCAAGTGCCGCTCTACCTGTCGCCCCGCGGCCTCACCACCTCGGCGGTGCCGTGCGGCGCGCGGACGTTCGCCGCCGAGTTCGACTTCCTCGACCACCGGCTCCACGTGCGCACGAGCGACGGCGCGACGCGGGCGATCCCGCTCGCGCCGCAGCCGGTCGCGGAGTTCTACGCCGCCTGGCGCGCGACGCTGCGCGACCTCGGCATCGAGGCGCGCCTCCACCCCGTGCCCGTCGAGGTCGAGACCGCCATCCCGTTCGCCGAGGACCGGACGCACGCGGCCTACGACGCGGACGCCGCGCAGCGCTGCTGGCGGATTCTCCTCGCGACGACGCGCGTGCTGGAGCGCTTCCGCGGCCGGTTCCAGGGGAAGCAGAGCCCGGTCCACTTCTTCTGGGGGAGCTTCGATCTCGCCACGACCCGGTTCTCGGGCCGGCCGGCGCCGGAGCATCCGGGCGGCGCGCCGAACTGCCCGGACTACGTGATGGTCGAGGCCTATTCCTGCGAGTGCAGCAGCTGCGGCTTCTGGCCGGGCGGCGGCGCGGTGGCGGAGCCGGCGTTCTACGCCTACGCCTATCCCGAGCCGGCCGGCTACGCGGCGCACCCGCTGCGCCCGGGCGACGCGGCGTACGATGCGACGCTGCGCGAGTTCGTCCTTCCCTACGAGGCGGTGCGCCGCGCGCACGAGCCCGAGGCGGCGCTGCTCGAGTTCGCCCAGTCCACCTACGATGCCGCGGCCGAACTCGCCGGCTGGGACCGCGCGCGGCTCGACCGGCCGCGGACGGCGTGGCCCTGAGGAGGCGTGCATGACGAGCCCGCAGAACATGTCGCCCTCGATGGGCGAGCCCGACGACGAGGCCGGCGAATGGGTCGTCGCCAGCATCGGCCCGCGCGGCTTCCGGACGGAGCTGGCCGCCCGCGGCCACGCCCTCGTGGCCGACGAGCCGGCGCGGGTGGGCGGCACCGACGCGGGGCCCACGCCCTACGAGCTCCTGCTCGCCGCGCTGGGTGGCTGCACCGTGATCACGCTCCGCATGTACGCCGACCGCAAGGGCTGGCCGCTCGAGGGGGCGGAGGTGCGGCTCCGCACCGCCCGCTCGCACGAGCTGGACTGCGAGCGGTGCGAGACCGAGCCGGTAGGCCTCGCGCACATCGCGCGACGGGTGGTGCTCACCGGCCCCCTCACCGACGAGCAGCGCGCGCGTCTGCTGCAGATCGCCGACCGGTGTCCCGTCAAGCAGACGCTCGAGCGCGGGATGCGAGTGGTGGCGGAGGCCGGAAGACCGTAGCCACGAAGCGTCCCCGCGGGGCGATCCGCGGTGCTACGCCTTTCCGGCGGCTCGGGATACCTTACCTCCACCCATGACGCACGACTCCCGTCCCGGCACCGCCGCGGCCTCGTATCAGGCCCGGGTCGAGCGCCTCCTCGCCCTCATCGCCGAGCTGAACGCCGCGACCACGCCGGCGGCGGTGGCGCACGCCGTGCTGGACGCCGGCCTGGCTGCGGCAGGGGCGAGCGCCGCATATCTCGGGCTCACGAGCGCCGACGGGCAGCGGCTCGAGCTGCTGGATCAGGTCGGTTTCCCCGAGGCTCGGGTCGCGCAGGCGCGCGCGCTCGCGCTCGATCTCGACCTGCCCGTCTGCGTCGCGGCGCGCCACGGAGAGCCGCTCTTCCTCGAGAGCCAGACGCGGATGCTCGCCGCGCACCCGGACGCCGCGCCGCTCTATGCGGCCGGCCGGGCCCACGACGGCGCCGTCGCGGCGCTGCCGCTGCTCGGGCGCGCCGGCGCTTTCGGGGCGCTCTCGCTGCGCTACGCCGCGCCGGTCGCGTTCGACACCGAGCGGCGCGCCCTCCTGCTCGCGCTCGCGGGGCTCGCCGCGCAGGCGCTCGAGCGGGTGCGGCTGCTCGCGGCCGCCGAGGCCGAGCGGGCGCGGGCCGACGCCGCCGCGGACCAGGTCCGGCGCCTGCAGGCGGTGAGCGACGCGCTCGCCGCCCACCTCTCGCTCGACGCGCTGCTGCCCGAGGCGCTCGAGCGGGTGCGCGCGGCGCTCGAGGCCGACCTGGCGGCGATCACGCTGCTCGAGCCCGACGGCACGCACCTGCGGGTGCACGCCTCGGTCGGGGTCACTCCGGCGGAGTTCGCGCCGGTGCGGGTGCCGCTGGGCCGCGGCTTCGCCGGCGTCGTCGCCGAGAGGGGGCGGCCGTGGGTGGTCGCCGACATCCGCGAGATCGAGGTGGTCGGCGGGGTGACGGCGGCGCACGGGATCGCGTCGCTCGCGGGCGTGCCGCTGCGCATCGGGGAGCGGGTCCTGGGCACCGTCACCCTGGGCTGGCGGGCGCGGCGCACGCTCGCCGGGGCGGAGCTCGAGCTGCTCGAGCAGGCCGCCGCCCGCATTGCGGTGGCGATCGACCGCTCGCAGGCGCACGAGGAGCTGCGCCGGCGCAAGAACGAGTACGAGTCGCTCGTCGAGCACTCGCCCGACGTCATCGCGCGGTTCGACCGCGCGGGGCGGCACGTCTACGTGAACCGCGCCATGATCGAGGCGAGCGGCGGCCGGATGACGCCCGAGCTGCTCCTGGGCCGGACGCAGGCGGAGCTGGGCGTGCCGGAGGACACCGAGCGGCTCACGCGCGAGGTGCTGGCGCGCGTCTTCGCCACCGGGGAGCCCGTGCGCTACACCTTCGAGTCGGTGGCGCTCTGGGCGCCGGGGCACGTGGACGTGCTCGCCGTGCCGGAATTCGCCGCCGACGGCCGCACGGTGGAGCACGTCCTGCTCATCGCGCGCGACGTGACGGCGCTGCACCGCGCCCGCGCCGCGGCGGAGGCGAGCGAGGCGCGGCTGCGGCGGGTGATCGAGTCGCCGATGATCGGCATCGGCTTCTGGCGCGACGGGGTGGTGACGGAGGCCAACGCCGCGCTGCTGGCCATGCTGGGCTGGACGCGCGCGGAGCTCGAGGCGGGGCTGCTCACGACCGAGCGGATCACCCCCGAGGACATGCGCGCGCGCGACCGCGCCGCCCGCGCCGCGGGGCTGCGCACCGGGGTGGGCGCGCCCTACGAGAAGGATTTCCTGCGCAAGGACGGCACCCGCCTCCCCGCGCTCGTCGGCGGCGCCGCGCTCGGCGATGCGGACGGGACCGTGGTCTTCTACGTGCTCGACCTCACCGAGCGGCGGCGCGCGCAGGCGCAGCTCGAGGAGGCGCAGCGCATGGAGGCGGTGGGCCGCCTCGCCGGCGGCGTGGCGCACGAGATCCGCAACGCCCTCCAGGGCGTGCTGGGCTTCGCGAGCTTCGCGGCGCGGGGGCTGGACCCCGCGGAGCCGCGGGCGCGCGACATCGAGCAGATCCGCCGCGCCGGCGAGCGCGCGGCGCAGGTGGCGCAGCAGCTCCTCGCCTTCAGCCGCCGCCAGATGCTGCAGCCGACGACGCTCGACCTCGCCGAGCTGGTGCGCGCCTTCGCCCCGATGCTGCGCCAGGCGCTCGGGCCCGACCGCCACCTGGTGCTCGACCTCGCCCCCGGGGCCTGCACGGTGTCGGCCGACCGCGGCCAGCTCGAGCAGGTGCTCGTCAATCTCGCCCTCAATGCGCGCGACGCGATGGGCCCGGGCGGACAGCTCACGGTGGCGGTGGACCGCGACGGGGCGGACGAGGTGCGGCTCCGGGTGCGGGACACGGGGGACGGGATGGCGCCCGAGGCCGTCGAGCGCGCCTTCGAGCCCTTCTACACGACGAAGCCGACGGGGCAGGGCACCGGACTCGGCCTCGCCGTGGTCCACGGGATCGTGCGCCAGAGCGGCGGCCGCATCGCGCTCGCCAGCGCGGCGGGCGCGGGCACCACGATCACCATCCACCTGCCGGCGGTCGCGCCGGCCGCCGCACCCGAGCCGCCGGCGCCGCCGATCGCGGGCCCGCGCGGCGCGGGCGAGACGATTCTGCTGGTGGAGGACGAGGCGATGCTGCGCGACCTGGGCGGGCGGATCCTGCGCGAGGCCGGCTACCGGGTGCTCACGGCCGAGCACGGGGCCGCGGCGCTCCAGGTACTGGAGACGAGCACCGCCGCGCAGCCGCCCGCGCCGGTGCGGGTCGTCGTCACCGACCTCGTGATGCCGGTGATGGACGGCGCGATGCTCGCCGACGCGATCGCCGCGCGGGATCCGGCGCTGCCGGTGCTGCTCGTCTCGGGAGTGCCCGACGAGGTGCACACGCTGCGCGGCGCCGCGGGCCGCAGCCGCTTCGTGGCGAAGCCGGTGCAGCCCGAGGTGCTGCTGCGCGAGGTGCGCGCGGCGCTCGACGGCGGGTCCTGAGCGGGGCCCCGGGGCGTGCTACCGTCCGCTGTCGGGGTTCACGGGCACGAAGTTGATGTAGGGCGTGCGCGGCGTGGAGTCGGGCGGCGCGAAGCGCGGCGTGCGCTCGCCGCGGGCGCCGAGGCTGCGGATGTAGCGGTAGATCGCGCGGAGGTCGCGCGGGTTCATCTGCGCGGTGTTCATCCACGGCATCGGCGGCTTGCCGTGGCCGCTGTCGGCGGTGGTGAGGATCTGCACCCAGCGTTCCTCCGACGCCCGCTGCGCGATGAGGCGCAGGTTCGCCGCATAGGTGGTGCCCCACGGTCCCCGATAGCCGACGCGCGTGCCCGCGAGCCGCTCGGCGTCGGGGACCTTGCCGTTCGAGGTGTCCCAGCCCTCGGTGTGGCAATCGTTGCACCCGCCGACCAGCGTGAGATAGGCCCCGGCCACGGAGTCGTTGCGGGCCTGCACGTAGGGCAGGGCCGTCGATGCGGCCTTCGCGGCGTTCGAGGGGGCCTTCGGAGGGGCCTTCGGCTTGGCCTTCGCGGTGTCCTGCGCGGCGAGCGGGGAGGCGATCAGGCTCGCGAGCGTGAGCGCGAGCACGAGCCGGGCGAGGCGTGGCGAGCGGGGGGCGGGCATGGCGGGCTCCTGGAGTCGGGACGGGAGCGGAAGGGCGTCGCGTGCACTCCGCACGGTAGGGTCGGCGGGAGCGGAGTGCAAGCGACGCCGCTTCGCACCCGTTCCCTCAGGCGCCCTCGCGGCGCGTCACCGGCAACAGCTCGCCCACCGCGCGCACCAGGGCGTCGGGCGTGAAGGGCTTCTGCAGGTAGGGCGCGCCGGCCGGCACCAGCTCCCGCCGCGTCACGTCCTCGCGCGGATAGCCCGACATGTAGAGCACGGGCACCCCCGGGTGCGCCGCCGCTACCGCCACGGCGAGCTGCCGCCCGTTCATGCGGGGCATGATGGCGTCGGTGACGACGAGCGCCGGCGGCGCCTCGAGATCGTGGAGCAGCGCGCGCGCGGCCTCGCCGTCCGTCGCGCTGAGGACCCGGAAGCCCTCGGCCTCGAGCGTGCGCACGACGAGCTCCCGCACGACGGGCTCGTCTTCGACCACCACGACCGCGCCGGCGGCGGGCGGTCCCTCGGGCGCTCCGGCCGCGGCCCCCGTCGCGGGCCCCGCCGCGGCCCGCTGCAGCGGCCCCGGCGTCGTGGGCCAGTACACCGTCACCGTCGTGCCCGCGCCGGGCTCGCTGTCCACCGCGAGATGCCCGCCGTGCTTCATCACGATCCCATAGACGCTCGGCAGGCCGAGGCCGGTGCCCTGGCCGATCCGTCGCGTCGTGAAGAACGGCTCGAAGACGCGCGCGCGGGTGGCGGCGTCCATGCCGTGCCCGGTGTCGCTCACGACGAGCCGCAGGTAGGTCCCCGGCACCTCGACCGGTCGCCCGCCCACCACATCGTCGGCGCACAGCGCGGCCTCCGAGATCGCGATCGTGACGCGGTCGCCCGTCGTCGTGGCGTCGCGGGCGTTGGCGACGAGGTTGATGAGCACCTGCTCGACCTGGCCCGGGTCGGCGTGGATCGGGGGCATGGCACCGGCCGCCGACGTCACGAGCGTCTTGTCGGCGCCGAGGAGCTGGCGGAGGACGGGCGCGAGCCGGGAGACGAGGTCGGGCAGCTCGATGGCGCGCGGCTGGATGACTTGCTGGCTGGTGAACGTCAGGAGCTCCTGGCTGACGCGCGCGGCGCGCTGCGCGGCCTCGAGCATCACGCGCAGGTCGTCGGCCTGCGGATGCCGGGCGCCCAGGGCCCGCAGGACGAGCTCGCCGAAGCCGAGGACGGCGGTCATCTGGTTGTTCACCTCGTGCGCCACGCCGCCGGCGAGGGTGCCCACGGCCTGCATGCGCTGCGCCTCGTAGAGCTGGCGCTCGGCGTGGCGGATGGCCGTCACGTCCCACAGCGTCATCACCGCCGCTACGATCCGCCCCTGTTCGTCCCGCACCGGGGCGGCGTCCACACTGATCTCGAGGCGGCGCCCCGAGGGCTGCTCGATCTCGATGGGCTGGTCGCGCACGGTCTCGCCCCGGGTCAGGGCCCGGCGGATCGGCCACTGGCGTGGCTCGATCGGGCGCCCGTCGGGGTGGAACGCACGGTCGCCGGCACCGTAGTCCGCGGCGGTCGCCTGCGGTTCGCGCCCGAACAGCGCGGCCACCCGCCGGTTGGTGAACCACAGCCGGCCCGAGGGCGCCTCGGCGATCACGATGCCCAGCGGCGCCTGCTCGAGTACCGCCGCGAGCAGGCGCTGCTCGGTGTGCTCGCGCGCGCGCTCGAGGGCGAGCGCGGTCTCGAGCCGCTGCCGCGCGAGCACGGTGGCGACGAGCTGGACGGCGACGTCCACGGCCCCCTGCTCGTGCACCGTCGGGATCCGGGGCCGCTCGAACGTGACCGCGACCACGCCGAGCGGGCGGCCCTCGACCTCGCCGAGCGGGGTGAGCCACTCGCGCACGGGCCCCGGGGCGGCGCCCGCAGGCGCGGGCCGCCGGGGCACGGTCGGGCCCGCCGTCACGCCGTGGCTCGCAGCCGTCGCGTCCGGCGCCTCGGCCGGACCGGCGAGTCGCACGGCCGCCGTCGCGCCGGCGATCTGCGACTCGAGGAGATCGACGATGGCGCGCACGACGTCCGGCAGCGGCGTGCCGCGCGCGATCTCCTCGAGCACGGCGCGCTGGGCGGACTGGAGCTGCTGGCCCAGGCGCCGATCGGTGAGGTCGCGCAGGATCTTCGCGAGCCCGAGCCGACGCCCCGCGTCGTCCACGAGGGCGACGATCATGCCGCTGGCCCAGAAGCGGCTGCCGTCCTTGCGCACGTGCCAGCGCTCGTCGAGCGCGCGGCCCTGCGCCCGCGCGGTCTCGCACTCCCGCTCGACGACGCCGGCGGCGACGTCCTCGGCCGTGAAGATGAGGGTGATCGGCCGGCCGATCGCCTCCGCCGCGGACCAGCCGAGCACCTGCTCGGCGCCCGCGTTCCAGGTCTCGATCGTGCCGGCGTCGTCCGTGGTGATCATGGCGAACTCGGTCGCGCTCTCGACCAGCAGCCGGAAGCGGGCGTCGCTCCCGGGCGCCAACGAGACCTTCGACCGCCTTCGCTCTTCCATCGCACACTCCCGCGCGTCGCGCCCGCCGGCACCGGCCATCGGCCACCGGCAGGGGGCGCGACTTCTCTGGAGCGTAGCGGCGTGCTCGCCCGCATGGAACCCGCGGCTCCGTCACGACACCGCGCCCACGCGCCGGGCCCGCCCGGCGGCGGTCAGGGAAGCATGCTCGAGAATGCCGGCTAGGCCGGCGGGGCGGCCTCGTCGGCCGGGAGGGCGGGAGAGCGGGAGCTCGAGTAGAGATCCCAGACGGTCATGAACATCGCCGCGATCACCGGGCCGACGACGAAGCCGTTGAGGCCCAGCACGGCGATGCCGCCCAGGGTGGAGAGCAGGACGACGTAGTCGGGGATGCGCGTGTCGCGCCCGACGAGGAGGGGGCGCAGGATGTTGTCGGCCGAGCCGATGACGAGCGCGCCGTAGACGGCGAGGAGGACGGCCTGCCACGTCGAGCCGGTCGCGTAGAGGTAGACGGCGACGGGGAGCCAGACGACCGGCGCGCCGATCGCGGGCAGGAGCGACATGAGCGCCATCACCACGCCCCAGAGCACCGGAGCGTGGATGTCGAGGAACCAGAACATGAGGCCGCCGAGCGCGCCCTGCACGAGGGCGACGACGAGGCTCCCCTTCACGGTGGCGCGGGTGACGACGACGAACCCTTCGACCAGCCGGCGCCGCTGCGTCGGCGTGAGCGGGACCGCGGCGCGGATACGCTCGGCGAGGGCGTCGCCGTCGCGCAGCAGGAAGAAGAGCAGGTACAGCATGATGATCGTGTTGACCCCGAAGCTCAGCGTGTTCTGCCCGAAGCCGAGCGCCTGGGTCGCGAGCCACTGGGCGCTCCGGCTGAGCAGGGCGGAGAGCCGGGCCTGGACGGCCGCGAGATCGCCGAGGCCCGCGCGCTCGAGCAGCCGGGTCGCCCAGCCGGGCAGGGCGTCGAAGACGCCCTGGAGCCAGCGGGCGAGATCGAGCTCGCCCGACTGGATCCGCTGGTAGAGGCCCATCCCCTCCTGCACCAGCGACGCCGCGACGAGCACGAGTGGCAGGAGCACCAGGAGCACGATGATCAGCAGCGTGAGCAGGGCGGCGAGCGCCGGGCGGCGCGGCATCGCGCGCCGGAGCCGCCGCTCGAGCGGGGCGAAGACGATCGCGAGGACGGTGCCCCAGAGGATCACCCCGAAATAGGGCCGCAGGATCCACGCGAAGGCCAGCGTGACCGCGACGACGAGCGCGGCGAGCACGCGCGCTTCGCGGCGCGAGGGCGGAACGGGCGGCGGGCTGGTCATGAGGTGAGGATCGTACCGGGCGCGCGGGGGCCGCGCAAGGACGACGCGCAAGAACGACGCGCCGGGACGTTCGAAGCGAAGGAGGTGCCATGAGCGATAGGAAGCCGCCGGCCACGCCGCCGGCCACGCCGCCGGCCACGATGCGCGCGATCCGCATTCACGGGACGGGCGGCCCCGAGGTGCTGCGGCTCGAGACCGTCCCCGTGCCGCGGCCGGGGCCCGGGGAGGCCCTCGTGCGGCTCGAGGCGGCGGGCGTGAACTTCATCGACGTGTACAAGCGTACCGGGCTCTATCGCGGGCCGCTTCCCGCCACCCCGGGCGAGGAGGGTGCGGGCACGGTCGCCGCCGTGGGCGAGGGCGTCACGGAGGTGCGCCCGGGCGAGCGGGTCGCCTGGGCCGGCGTGACGGGCGCCTATGCCGAGTACGCGGTGGTGCCGGCCACGCGCCTCGTGCCGCTGCCCGAGGGGGTGAGCGCCGCGGAGGGTGCCGCGCTCATGCTGCAGGGGATGACGGCGCACTATCTCGCGACCTCTACCTACCCGCTGCGCGCGGGGGATCGCTGTCTGGTGCACGCGGCCGCGGGCGGCGTGGGGCTTCTGCTGGTGCAGATCGCGAAGCTTCGCGGCGCGTGGGTCGTCGGCACCGCGGGCTCCGACGCGAAGGCGGCGCTCGCGCGCGACGCCGGCGCGGACCACGTGATCGTCTACACCCGCGACGACTTCGTCGAGGCGACGCGGCGGCTCACCGGGGGCGAGGGGCTGCAGGTGATCTACGACTCGGTCGGGCGCGCCACGTTCCTGCCGGGACTCGACCTGCTCGCGCTGCGGGGCATGATGGTGCTCTTCGGTCAGTCGAGCGGCCCGGTGGGACCGCTCGACCCGCAGCTCCTCAACCAGAAGGGGTCGCTCTATCTCACCCGCCCCTCGCTCGGCCACTACGTGGCGACGCGCGAGGAGCTTCTCCGGCGCGCCGACGACCTCTTCCGGTGGATGCGCGAGGGGAGGCTCCGGGTGCGCGTCGGCGCGGTCTTCCCGCTCGCCGACGTGGCCGACGCGCATCGCGAGCTCGAGGGGCGGCGCACGACGGGGAAGGTGCTGCTGCGGGTGGGGGACGAACCGCTTTCGTCGATCCGGAGGGCCGCATGCTGACATCAGTCGAACTCCACCAACTCGCCCAGGAGCTCGCCGACACGCGGGTGCTCAGCGTCTATCTCGACACCCGGGTCACCGATCCGGCGATGCGGAACGCGTGGCGGCCCACGCTGCTGACCGCGGTCCGCGAGGCCCGTGCACGCCTCGGGGACGACCGGGATCGCGACGAGTTCGACCGCGCGGCCGCCCGGCTCGAGGAGGTCGCCGGGTCGCTGGGCGGCGTCTGGGGCGCGCCGGGATGGGTGGCCTTCGTCACCGCCGACGGGCCGCGCCACGTCGCCGACCTGCCGATCGAGCCGTCGCCGCTGGTCGCCTGGCGCAGCGGACCGGTCATCTCGCCCTACCTGCGCGCGCTGAAGCAGCAGCGGCCGGTCATCGTGGCGCTGGTGGAATCGAGCGGGGCCCAACTCTACCGCTACGCCCGGGACAAGCTCGAGGAGCTCGAGGCGCTCTCGGCGCCGCTCGAGCAGATACCGGGTGTCGAGCGGATCACCGGTCCCGCGACAAGCGGGGCGTCGACGCCCGCGGCGCGCGGCGCCGTTGACACCGAGGCGCCGCAGCGCCAACGCGAGGCCGCGTTCCGGCGCCTGGCCACCGCGCTCGCCGAGCGCATCGGGCAGCTCGCGGGCGACACGGGCTGGGTCGTCATCGGCGGCACCTCGGAATGGGCCCGCCTCGCGGGCGAGGCGCTGCCACGACCTCTCGCGAGCCGCACTCTCACTGCGGTGGCGCTGGACCACGACGCCACCGCGGACCAGATCGTCGAGGCGGCGAGGAGTGCGGCGACGGAGCTGCGCGCGGCGGAGGGACGCCGGCTCGTCGATCAGCTCGTCGAGAGCGCGGGCGGGGACGCACGGGCCGCGGCCGGTGTGCCCGCGGTCCAGCGCGCGCTCCACGCGCACGCGGTGGACCTGCTGCTTCTCTCGCCCGGGTTCATCCGGGCGCAGGAGCGGGAGGCGGAGGACATGGTGCGCGCCGCGCTCGGCGCCGGCGCCGACGTAGAGGTCCCCTCGGGCGACGCGGCCGAGCGACTCGATCGCGCCGCCGAGGGAGTCGCCGCGCGCCTGCGCTTCGGGATCTAGGGCCGCAGGCTGCTGCGAGTGGATGCGGCCCTTAGGACGGCGGCCGACACCGCGCGGCTCAGCCGCCGCCCCAGGGGCCGCCCACCGCCGCGGCGTTCGTCGGGTAGGGGCGCGGCGCGTGCTGGAGCGTCACCCAGTGATCGGTCGTGAACGCCTCCACACCCCAGCGGCCGTTGAAGCGGCCGATGCCCGAGTTCTTCTCGCCGCCGAAGGGGCTGAAGGGGAGGTCGTTCACCGGCTGGTCGTTCACGTGGGTCATCCCCGCCTCCACCCGGCGCGCGAAGCGCACGCCGCGTTCGACGTCCCCCGTGAACACGCAGCTCGAGAGTCCGTACTCGGTGTCGTTCGCCAGCGCGAGGGCCTCGCCCTCGCCACGCGCGCGGATGACCGGCGCGAGGGGGCCGAAGATCTCGTCGCGCGCGAGCTCCATGTCGTTCGTCACGTCGGCGAAGACGTGTGGCGGGAGCACCAGCCCTTCGGCCTCGCCGCCCACGATCTCGCGGGCGCCGGCGGCGCGCGCCCCGCGGATCTTCTCCTGCAGTCCGTCGAACTGCCGCTGGTTGATGATCGGCCCGATCATCGTGTCCGGCGCGTTCGGATCGCCGACCCGGAGGCCGCGGACCCGCTCGCCGAAGCGCGCGACGAAGTCGTCGTAGAGCCCGTCGTCCACGATGAAACGGTTGGTGATCATGCAGATCTGCCCCTGGTGGAGGAATTTCCCGAAGACCGCCGCCTCCACCACCTGTTCCAGATCGGCGTCGTCGAGGACGACGAACGGGCTGTTCCCGCCGAGCTCGAGCTCCACGCGCTTGAGAATCTTCGATTCCGACGCGTGGCGGTAGATCCCCCGACCCACCGGCGTCGAGCCGGTGAAGGAGATGACTCGTGGCGCCGGATGCGTCACGAAGGCGTCGCCGATCTCCGAGCCCGCCCCCACCACCACGCTGAGCACGCCGGGCGGCAAGCCCGCCTCCTCGTAGAGCTTCGCCAGCAGGAGCCCGCCCGTGACCGGCGTGTCGCTCGCCGGCTTCAGCACGACGGCGTTGCCCACGGCGAGCGCCGGCGCGACCGAGCGGTTGCTGAGCTGCAGCGGCCAGTTCCAGGGGCTGATGACGCCGACCACGCCGACCGGGCGGCGGTAGACGCGGCTCTCCTTGCCGGGGACGTCGCCGGGGATGATGCGGCCCTCCGCGAGGTGCGCGAGCGCCGCGGCCTCGAGCATCACGGCGTGGACGGCGTCCCACTCGAGCACCGCCTTGAGGCGCGTGCTGCCGGATTCGCGAATGAGCCACGCGACGATCTCCTCGTGTCGCGTCTCCATGACCTCCGCCGCGCGGCGCAGCACCGCCGCGCGCTCGGCGGGGAGCTGCCGTGCCCAGGCCGGCTGGGCCCGGGCTGCCGTGGCGTAGGCCAGGTCCAGATCGTCGCGCGAGGCCTGGGGGATCTCGACGAGGACGTCCCCGGTGTAGGGGTCGCGGTCCTGGTTGCGCGTCGGGGCG
Organism: Gemmatimonadales bacterium; assembly: GCA_035760645.1. Lineage (GTDB taxonomy): Bacteria > Gemmatimonadota > Gemmatimonadetes > Gemmatimonadales > GWC2-71-9 > DASSTY01. The sequence goes on along the minus strand of DASTSO010000040.1, from coordinate 23,751 downwards.
CGGCCCCGGCGCCAGGTGCCGTCGAGGGGCAGGGTGTCGAAGTCGGCGTAGGGCTGCATGGGAGGTCCTCCGGGCAGTGCGAGACGCCCTCACTATGGGACGGTCCCGCCGGCGGCGCCAGAGCGGGAACCGGACTGGACGTCGAGGGACTCCAACGCGCGGCGCAGCGTCGCGGCGCTCGCGTCGAGGGCGCGTGCCTCGTCGGCGGTGAGCGGCGGCATGAGGACGCCGGCGACGCCGTCCCGCCCCAGCAGCGACGGCAGGGACAGCGTCACGCCGTACCGCTCCTGGTACGACCCGATGGGCACCACGGCGCGCTCGTCGCGGAGGATCATTTCGGCGATCCGCGCCGCCACGACCCCCATGCCGAGCCGGCTCGCGCCCGTGCCTTCGATGATGCTGATGTTCGCGTAGCGCACGTCCTCCTCCACCTGGCGCCGAAGGGCGTCGGATTGCGCGAAAGGGGCGCCGGCGACGCGCGCGGTCGACCACAGGTACACCTGCGAGGTGCCGTGCTCGCCCACGACGTGCGCCTCGACCGACCCCGGCGCGACGCCGAGCTTCCGGCCCAGGTGAAAGCGGAAGCGCAGCGAGTCCAGGAGGGTGCCGCTGCTCAGCACGCGGTCGTGCCCGGCGAGCCGCCGCGTGAGGTCGGCGAGGGGGTCGGGCGGGTCGCTGATGACGACGAGCAGCGCGTCCGGAGCGGCCGCGACGATCCGGGGGACGATGTCCCGGTAGACGTCGGCGTTGGTGCCCAGGAGCCGCAGCCGCCCCGCGGGATCGTCGCGGTCGGTCGCCCCGCCGGCTCGCTCGTTGGCGCCGGCCGTGATCATCACGATCGCGGCCTCGCGGAGATCGGCGTAGTCCCCCGAGCGGAGCGCGACGGCCGGGCCGAGGACCATGCCGTATTGCAGGTCGGTGACGACGCCCCGGGCGCGCTCGGGCGTGCGATTCACGAGGACGAGCTCGCGTGCGGAGTCCCGGAGCGCCATTGCGAACATGCATGCCGTGCCCACCGCGCCCGCCCCGACGATACCGACCTTCATAGGACCATCCCCCACTGAAGTGCTTCCGCCAGCACTGCCATCATGCAGCGGGCGCCCGCCGACTCCGAGTCCGGCGAGGGGCCGGCCAACCCACACACGGAGGCGTCCGATGATGCTCGATTGGAACGACTACCGGCAGCAGGTGCTCGCGCGCGTCGCGGAGATCGGGCGGAGCAGCCCCGGCACCGTCCGCGGCTATCGCGAGCTCGGCAGCGCGGGGGCCGCGAAGGACCTGCTCGGCGCCAAGACCCGCGAGCTGATCGCGCTCGCGGTCGCCGTGACGCGGCAGTGCGACGGGTGCATCGTGATCCACACCGACGCGGCGCTGAAGCAGGGCGCCACGCACGAGGAGATCGCCGAGGCGCTGGGCGTCGCGATCGCCGTCAACGCCGGCGCGACGCTCGTGTACTCGACGCGTGTGCTGGACGCGTACGCGGCACTGGCGGGGCCCGCCGAGGCCGCTCCGTGAGGGCCGGCCGGGCTGCGCGTCATTCGACCCTGACCCGCACGGTCTGCACACCGTCCGCCACCGCCACGTCGAGGATTACGGGCTCCCGCTCGAGCGGGATCACGCTGATCGAGCCGTCGCGCTCGAGGGTGGCGCGCCGGATCTGCGAGGCGTCGGTGCGCCGCGCCTGGAGCCGGATCGCCTGCTCGAGATCGTGCTCGGAGACTCCCGTGCGCCGCAGCGCGTCCCGATCCACCTGTCCGTCGCGCACCAGCACGGTCGCCTCGCCCTTGACGAGCGGGCCGAGCCAGTCGAAGCGCCAGGCGAGGGCGGCGAGCAGCGCGTGCACGGCGACCAGCAGGCCGCCGCTCAGCAGCATCGCCCAGAACTGCTCCGCGCTGCTGATGGCCCGGCTCAGGATGGAGCCGAGCATGATGGCGACGACGACGTCGAAGGCGCTCGCCTTGCTCAGGAAGCGCTTGCTGCCGAGGCGCACCGCGGCGAGCGCGAAGGCGTAGACGGCGACGGTGCGGAGCGCCACGGGCAGGGCGCCGTCGCCCACCAGCCAGGGGACCGCAAGCAGCAGCATGGGACTCCTCGGCATCAGGACACGTCGTCGCCGGAGCCGACCAGCCAGGTCTCGGCGTCGGCGCGCGCCTCGCGGGTGGACTCGCCGATCACGGGGGTCGCCTCGTAGGCGCGCACCGGCCCCGTGAGGCGGAGCTTGCCGGTGCGCACGATCTGATCGTACGCGTGCCTGGTGATGCCGGTGAGATAGAGCCGGCCGCCGGCCTCCCGGAGCTCGTCGGCGTAGTGGGCGAGCACCTCGATGAGGGTCGCGCCGAGCGTGTGGCGGCCGCGCAGGCGCAGGATCACGACGGGGCGCCGGGCGTCGCGCGGCGAGGGCAGCAGGCGCTCGAGGGTGCGGGCGCCGGCGTAGAAGAGATGGCCGTAGACGTCGAGCGTCGTCGTCTCGCCGGACGTCAGCCGCGACGGCGCGGGCCGCTCCTCGATCTTCCCGTCGGGCCGCGCGCGCAGCTCGACGACGAAGACGTCGGTGGACGCGGTGCCGACATAGAGCAGCGCGGAGAGCACCACGCCGAGCCCGACGGCGGCCTGGATCGGCAGGAGCAGCGTCGCGAGAAAGGTGGTGGTGGCGGCGAGCAGGGAGGGCCAGCCCGTGCGCCCCACCGCCAGGAGCTCGCGCGGCTTGAGGCCGCCGAATCCGGCGAGAATCAGCAGCGCTCCGAGCGACGGCATCGCCACGAGCGAGACCAGCCCGGGGACGCCGAGGACGATCCCCGCCATGCCCAGGCCCGCGATGATGGACGCCCAGCGGCTCCGGGCGCCGGCGATGACGCCGAGCGCGGTCGCGCTGAGCGAGCCGCCGACCGGCAGGCCATGGAAGAGCCCCGAGACGACGTTCGCCGCGCCCTGGGCGACGAGGTCGCGCCGTACGCTCGTGCGCCCGCCGCCCGGCGTGGGGACGGTCTGGCTCACGCCCACGCCCTGCACGAGCACCACCAGGGCGAGCGAGAGCGCGCCCGTGATCACCGCCGGCGCGAACCGGACGAGCTCCGGCAGCTCGGGCCACGGGACGCTCCGCGGGATCGCGCCGACGTCGCTGACGACCCGCACGCTCGCGAGCCCGGCGAGGGCCACGATCGCCGAGGGCACGGCGATCGCGATCAGTCGGCCGAACGCCCCGAGTCGCGTGCGGGGCAGGAGCACGGCGAGGACGAGCGTGAAGGCCGCGACGGCCACGGAGGCGGGATCGATGGCGCCGGCGTGCGCCACGAGGTCCGCGGTCTGGGTGACCTTGTTGCCGCCCTGGGCCGCGTAGCCCGTGACGGTCGGGAGCTGGCTCAGCACGAGCAGGATCGAGATGCCGGCGAGAAAGCCGGTGAGCACGGAGTAGGAGACGAAGTGCGTGATCCGCCCGAGGCCGAGCAGCCCGGCGGCGACGAGGCAGGCGCCCGCGAGCACCACCAGCGCGAACAGCGCGGCGGCCCGCGTGTCGGCCGGGACGCCGCGGAGCGACTGGCTCGCGGTGAGCGACGCGGCGGCGGTCGTGGTGATCACCATGAGCTGCGTGCTCGAGACGATGCCGCCGACGAGCGGCCCGATCATCGCCGCGTACAGCCCGTAGATCGGGCTCACGCCGACGAGGAGGCCGTTGGCCATCCCGTCCGGCACGTTGGCGATGCCGACGCTCAGCCCCGCGATGCCGTCGTCGCGCCACGAGGCCGGTCCCGCGAAGCGCCGCCGGAGGTGGGTGGCGACCGCCTCACGCAGCTCGCCGAGCCCGGGCTGGTCGACCGCGGGCTCGGCGCGCTCCCGCTCCGCCGGATCCGTGCGATCGGTCATGCGCCCGCCCGCCCGGCGCTCACGCGGCTCGCGCCCGCGACGCTCACGTCGCCCTCCAGGGCGCCGCGGGCCTTCACCCGCCGGCCGAGCTCGCCGGCGGCCAGCATGACGAGCGCCAGACTGAGCAGCGAGGCGGCCAGCAGCATCAGCATCACGGTGGGCCGGTCGGCGAAGCTGCCCTCGGCGATCACGAAGGCCGCGGCGAAGTTGCGCTGCCCGGTCCCCAGCGCGAGCGCGCGCCGGCTCGCCCGGCCGGGGCCGCCGAGGAGATAGCCCGCGGCCAGCGCGAGCACGGTCACGCCGGTGGCGGCGGCGATCGCCCCGGTCCCGAGCAGCGCGAGGACCTGGCGCAGGTTCACGAGGTTCAGCACCAGCAGCGCGGCGAGACTGATCGAGGCGATCTCGCTCATGATCGGCCGGGCCATCGCGGCCTCCTCGTCGTAGCGCACGTGCATGACGAGCCCGAGGGCGAGGGGGAGGAGGACCTGCAGCACCAGCGGGATCGCGAGCGCGACCGCATCCACCGCGATCCCGGGGATGAGCCACGGCAGGACGAGCGGCAGGTAGATCACGCTCGCCACGACCTGCAGCGTGACGAGCCCGACCGCGAAGCGGACGTCGCCATGGGCGATCTGCGTGGCCTTGAGCGCGAGCGGCGCGCCCGCGACCGTCCCCATGAGCACCAGGCCGGTGCCGAGGTCCTGATCGAGCGCGAAGAGCCGCGCGAGGCCCCAGGCGACCGCCGGCACGATCACGAAGTTGGCGACCAGCGCGCGGATCGTGAGCCCCGGAGCGGTCAGCGGCTCGACGATCTCCCGCACGGTGAGGCCCAGCCCGAGCCCGAACATGCTGGTGAGCACGAACGCCAGGGTGAATGCGCCGGTGAGACTGTTGAGGACGAAGCCCATCGCGCGCGTCCGCTCAGTCGGCCGGCGCGCCGCGGTGCTTCACCTCGCGCGTGCCGAAGAGGTCGAGATCGAACGGCGCGCGGTCCTCGCCGAGCTCGTGCGCGACGAGGGTGTGCAGCTTGGCGAGCATGCGCGCGACGAGGTCGGGATCGTATCGAGGATGGTCCGGGTGCGCGAGGTTCTCCAGCTCCCCCGGATCGGCCGCGAGGTCGTGCAGCGTGACGTCGCCCGTCGCGTAGAGCGCCTCGAGGGTATCCGGGTTGCCGTACTCCTCGGGGCTGAACCAGCGGACCAGCTTGTAGCGCCCGTCGACGACGGCGCGGTAGAAGGTGCGCCGCCGGAAGTCGGGGGCGCCGTACCGCTTGCCGGCCGCCTTGAGCCGGGCCCGGCGCGCGGTCTCCGGGTCGACGCCGGGGTCGGGCTCGACGACGCTCAGGTCGGTCAGCGCCTGGAGCGCACCGCTGATCCCCCAGTCGTTGTCGAGCGCGTGGAGCCCGTCCCAGCAGTAGAGCGCCCCGTCGCCCGGGGCGCGCCCGCTGCCGCGAGGCCCGTCGCCCGCAGGCTCGAGGACGACGGGGCGAAGACTCCGGCCCCTGAGGTGCGGATAGCGCGCGTGGATCGCCTCGTCGGTGAGCCCCGCGAAGGCGAGCAGCGTGGGGGCGAGATCGAGGTGCGAGCCCACGGCCGCGGTGCGCGCCCCCCGCGGACCGCCCGGGGCACAGACGGTGAAGTTGACCACCGCGGCCTCGTCGAAGTGGATCGCCCCTTTCTGCGTCAGGCGATGCGCGGCGTTCATCTCGCCGTGGTCGGCCGTGAAGATCACGACGGTGTCCTCCCAGAGCCCCAGCCGGTCGAGGGCCGCGAGCACGCGCGCGAGCTCGGCGTCGACCAGGCGCATGCAGTTGACGAGGTAGTTGCGCCGCCGGAGCCAGAGGTCGGTGCGCTCGTCGGGGACCCGCCCGTAGTTCAGGTCGATGAACTCCTTGAAGCTCCGCACCCCGAACGGCTGGAGACGATAGTCGTCGGCGAAGTTGTCGGGCAGCGAGAGATTCCACTCGCGCTCGAACCAGCTCAACCGCTGCTGGGTGGACTGGTGCCCCGCGATCGAGCCCCGGGGGTTCGGCGCTTCGACCGGATCCGACTGGTAGAACATGATGTCGTGCGGATTGATCAGGCTGCAGACGAGGAGCCACGGCCGGTCGAGCCGCGGGGCCCGGTGCTCCAGCCAGTCCACCGCCTCGAAGACCGCGGTGCCGTCGAGCTGCGCCCCCTGGAGCGGCGCGCCGAACATCTCGCCCCACTGCTGGTAGTCGGCGAAGCCGTAGCGCTCGAGCGCGTCCTCGCTGTGCGGCACGTCCGACAGGTGCCACTTCCCCTTGAATGCCGTGTAGTAGCCCTGCTCGCGCAGCAGGTGCCCGATCGTGGGTACGTCGCCCGAGAGCTCGTCGATCCAGGCGAAGTTCGTGTTGTCCCAGAGGCCGGTCTCCTTCGCGTGCACCCCGGTCCACATCGTCGCACGCGACGGCGTGCAGATCGGCACGGTGCAGTAGTGGCGGTCGAAACTGACGCCCTCCGCCTCGAGCCGTTCCACCGCGGGGAAGCGCACCTCGGGCGGCAGGCGCATGTGGGTCTGCCACTGGTCGATGCAGAGGATCAGGAGGTTGGGCCGGGTGGTGCTCATGCGTGCTCCTTCGCCGCCGCCGCGGGGCGGACGATGCAGCGAAAGCCGATGTGTGAGGCCGAGGAGTCCACCGCCTCGCCCTGGCGGGCGGCGGGCCGGTAGCGCAGGCAGTAGTTGGGGGCGCAGAGATGGGAGCCGCCCTTGACGACCCGGCGCGGGATGGCCGCCCCGGCGGCCCGGCTCGCGGCGCAACAGGGCGACGGCGCGGTGGCGTGATGCGGGGCGAAGAGGTCGGCGGTCCACTCCCACACGTTGCCGGCCATGTCGTAGAGCCCGTAGCCGTTGGGCGGGAAGGCGCCAACGGGTGAGGTGCCCTCGTAGCCGTCGGTGGCGAGGTTCTGCCAGGGAAACTCCCCCTGCCAGGTGTTGGCGAGCACCTGTCCGCCGGGCGCGAACTCGTCGCCCCACACGTACGTCGCCCCCTCGAGCCCCCCGCGCGCGCCGCGCTCCCACTCGGCCTCCGTCGGCAGCGCCTTGCCGGCCCAGCGCGCGTACGCCTCGGCGTCCTCGAAGGCGACATGCGTGACCGGGTGCCGCTCGCGCCCCGTGACGGTGCTGCCCGGCCCCTCGGGCCGATGCCAGCAGGCGCCGGGGACGTAGCTCCACCACTGGCGAACGTCATGGAGGGAGACGCGGTGCGGCGGGCGGCGGAAGACGAGCGAGCCGGGCACCAGGAGGGCGGGGGCGATACCGGGGTAGTCGGCCGGGGCCGGAGGGCGCTCGGCCACGGTCACGTAGCCGGTGGCCTCGACGAAACGGCGGAAGGCGGCGACGGTGACCGGGTGGGCGTCCATCCAGAAGCCGTCCACGGCGACCCGGTGCGCCGGGCGCTCCTCGGGGTAGAACGCCTCCGAGCCCATGAGGAACGTTCCGCCCGGGATCCAGACTGTCTCCGGCTCCGCCATCGGTCCAACAACCCTTCCGGCCGCCACCCCCGGCGGCCCCGCCACGATACAGCATGCCCGAAACCCGGGCAACCGAGGACGCGGCCGGGTGCACGCCTGTGACCCACGTCACGTCGTCCCGGCGCGGGTGGCGTGAGGTTGTCCGGTTCGACGTCCCGCCCGAACGCCTTCCGCGCCATCGCGCCAGAGAGGAACCATGCCGGACCGCACGCCATCGCACCCGGAGCGCGCCGCCGCCGAGGGCGGCGACCGGACGCTCACCACCCGCCAGGGCCATCCCGTCGCCAACAACCAGTCGCAGCGCACCGTCGGGAGCCGGGGGCCCGCGACGCTGGAGAATTATCACTTTCTCGAGAAGATCAGCCACTTCGACCGCGAGCGGATCCCCGAGCGGGTCGTGCACGCGCGCGGCTTCGTCTGCTTCGGCGAGTTCGAGGCGACGGGGAAGATCGGTGACGAGCCGGCCTCGAAGTACACCCGCGCCAAGCTCTTCCAGACGGCCGGGAAGAAGACGCCGCTGGCGATCCGCTTCTCCACCGTGATCGGCGGACGCGACTCCTCCGAGGTCGCCCGCGACCCGCGCGGCTTCGCCGTGAAGTTCTACACCGAGGACGGCAACTGGGACCTGGTGGGAAACGACCTGGCGATCTTCTTCATCCGCGACGCGATCAAGTTCCCCGACGTCATCCACGCGCTGAAGCCCGACCCGGTCACCTTCCGCCAGGAGCCGAACCGGATCTTCGACTTCATGAGCCAGACGCCGGAGTCGATGCACATGCTCACCCACCTCTTCAGCCCGCGCGGGATCCCGGCGAGCTACCGGCACATGGAGGGGTTCGGCGTCAACACCTACAAGATGGTGAACGCCGCGGGCGACACGGTGCTGCTGAAGTACCACTGGCATCCGCGCCAGGGCGTCGCGTCGCTCACGGCCGAGGAGGCGGCGAAGGTGCAGGCGCACGACCTGGGCTCCGCCTCGAAGGATCTCTTCGAGGCGATCGCGCGCGGCGAATATCCGCAGTGGGACCTCTACGTGCAGCTCATGGAGGACAACGAGCACCCGGAGCTCGACTGGGACCCGCTCGACGACACCAAGATCTGGCCCGAGCACCAGTTCCCGCTGCGGCACGTCGGCGTGATGACGCTGAACCGCAACGTCGAGGACCACCACAACGAGAGCGAGCAGATCGCGATGGGCACCGGGGTGCTGGTGGACGGGCTCGACTTCTCGGACGACAAGATGCTCGTGGGGCGCACCTTCTCGTACTCCGACACGCAGCGCTACCGCGTGGGGCCGAACTACCTGCAGCTCCCGGTGAACCAGCCCAGGGGCGTCGAGGGCCGGGTGTACACCAATCAGCGGGGCGGCGAAATGTCCTACGGCGTCGACCTCGCGCCGGGGCAGAATCCGCACGTCAACTACGAGCCCTCGCTCCACGACGGCCTGCGCGAGGCCGAGGCCCGGCCGAACAACCCGCCGGAGATCCGCGGCCGGCTGACGCAGAGCGTCCTCGAGCGGCGCAACGACTACGTGCAGGCCCGCGGCCGCTACGTCACGATGATGGACTGGGAGCGCGACGACCTGGTGAAGAACATCGGCGACAACCTCCGCCGGTGCGAGCGCGACGTGCAGGAGCGGATGCTCTGGCACCTCTTCCTGATTCACGACGACTACGGCACGCGCGTGGGGCAGGCCCTCGACCTGACGGCCGACGACGTGCGGCACCTCGAGCCGCTGCCGGGCCAGGTGCTCACCGACGAGGATCAGCGCCGGCGGCAGAACCTCGGCCGGAACGGCGACACGACCGACCCTGCGGCGTGGGGCACGTGGACGAGCTCGGTGAAGAACCATCGGGCCACGGCGGAGGAGGTGCTCGGCGGGATGCGGGGCCACGCCGACGGGGCGCCGGAGCCGGAGGGCGGCAAGAGCACCGGCCGGCGCGCGGGCTCGACGGCCCGGACGGCGGGGGCGAGGCGCTAGAGGCGGATCATGAGGTGTGCCCGTCGCCCGCGTGATCCGCGGGGACGGGTGCGTCGCGGGCCGTCGTCCGGTCGCTCGGCAGCGCGAGCGGGCGGTCGGTCGCCCGCCGCCGCGGGCGGTCGGCGACCGGCAGCTGCCAGCCGCGCCGGATCGCCACGTAGCGGAGCGCGAAGCAGAGTACGGCGCCGGCCGTGGCCCCCGTGGGGGTGGGGAGGCGGAGCAGGCGGGCGGCCACGACCACGGCCGCGCCGGCCAGGGCGGCGGAGGCGTAGACCTCGCCCCGCAGCACCGCCGGCACCTCCGAGACGAGCACGTCGCGCAGCATGCCGCCGCCGACGCCGGTCAGGACGCCGAGCATCATCGCCCCGAGCGGATTGAGCCCGGTCGCGAGGGCCTTCAGCGTGCCCGAGACGGCGAAGAGCGCGAGCCCCGCCGCGTCGAGCACGAGCACGGGGCTCCGCAGCCGGTCGATGATCCGCGCGAAGTAGAAGGTGACCAGCGCCGCCGCGAGCGAGACACCGATGTAGCGCCAGTCGGCGATCGCCGGCGGCGGCGTGGCGCCGAGGAGGAGGTCGCGGGTGATGCCGCCGGCGTTGCCCGCCGCGAACGACAGCACGAGCACCCCGAACAGATCGAGCCGGTGACGAACGCCCGTCATCGCGCCGCTCAGCGCGAAGACGAACGTGCCGGCCAGGTCGAGGACGACGATGAAGCCGAGGATCAGGGCCGGGTCGTAGCGGAGTGGCATCGCGATCGACGTCCCGCCGTCAGGTGAGCCACGCGCCGGCGGCGGTCACCAGCGCCTCCACCCCGGTCTCGAGGGTGGGGTGCAGGACCGGGGCGAAGTGCGGGCTGTGATTGGTGGGCAGGTCGGCGGTCCTGCCCGCCGCCTTGGCCTTCGCGTACTCGTCGGGGTCGGTGCCGCCCACGAACCAGAAGACCGACGGCGCGTGCCACGTGGCGCCGAAGGTGCCGAAGTCCTCGCTCGCCGGCGCGGGCTTCGTCTCCCGCAACCGGTCGGCCGGGAAGTGGTGGCGGAAGGCGTCCACGACCTTCGCGGTCGCGGCCGGGTCGTTCGTCACGAGCGCGTAGTGGTCGAGCGGCGTGATCTCGGGCGGCCTCGGCGCGCCGGAGGCTTCGGCCTCCGCCTTGATGATCCGCTGCATGGCGGCGAGCACCCGGTTGCGCACGTCCGCGTCGAAGGTGCGCACGTTGAGCTTGAGCAGCGCCTCGTTGGGGATGACGTTCTCCTTCGTGCCCGCCTGGAGCGCGCCGATCGTGACCACGGCGGCGTCGGTCGCCGCGACCTCGCGCGAGACGATCGTCTGGAGCCGCATCACCGTGGCGGCCGCCATCACGACGGGATCGATGCTGGCCTCCGGCATCGAGCCGTGCGCGCCCCGGCCGAAGAGGCGCACCTCGAAGCTGTCGCCGGCCGAGGTGACGACGCCGGGGCGCGTGCCGATGGTGCCCGCCGGGCCCTTCATCACGTGCTGGCCCAGGATCACGTCGGGCTTCGGGAAGCGCGTGAGGAGCCCGTCGTCCACCATCGCCTGGGCGCCCGTCCCGGTCTCCTCGGCGGGCTGGAAGACCGCCATGAGCGTGCCGTGCCAGGTGTCCTTGGCCTGCGCGAACAGGGCGGCGGCCCCGGCGAGCCACGCTACGTGCATGTCGTGGCCGCAGGCGTGCATCACGGGCACCGTCTTGCCGTCGCGGTCGGTGGCCGTCGCGTGGCTCGCGTAGGGGAGCCCGGTCGCCTCCGCCACCGGGAGCGCGTCCATGTCGGCGCGCAGCATGACGGTGGGCCCGCTGCCCCGCCGCAGCAGGCCGACGACGCCGGTCTTGCCGACGCCGGTGGTCACGTCGAAGCCCGCCGCCCGCAGCCGCTCGGCGGCGAGCCCCGCCGTGCGGGTCTCCTGCATCGAGAGCTCGGGGTGGGCGTGGATGTCGGTGTAGAGCTGCTGGAGATCGGGCAGCAGCGCCCCGAGCGGGCCGAGGATGGTGTCCGTCGGGGTGGTCGTGGGCGTCGCGGGGGTCGTCGCCATGATGCGCCTGCCTTTCCTGAGACCGCGCACCGTGCACCGCAGGCCGCATGCGTGCGTGCCGGGGCGGGGCGGTCGCCCAATAATGGCACCGGAATTCGGGCGGGCAAGCGGGGGGCCGAATCACCGGGCGGCCCGGACCGTTCAACGGTGGGGAGTGCGGCTCGCGCCGCGGCCCGCCAGGGGCACGCCAGCCGCCGCCCTTGGAGCACGGAGGGACCGATGGCAACGCAGACGAAAGAAGCACGGAACATGGAGCTCATGCAGACGCTCGACGACGCCTGGAATGCGCAGGACCTGGAGACCTTCGCCAAGCGGCACCGGGACGACGTGGTGGTACGCTGGCCCGGCAAGCCGCCGACCCACGGCCTGCAGGCGCATACGCAGGAGTCGCGCGACTTCTTCCGCACCTTTCCCGACCAGCGCCTCGGCAACCGGCCCTACCGGGTGTTCTTCGCCAGCGGCGACTGGACCTGCTCGATCGCCCACTTCACCGGGACCATGAAGGGCCCGATGCAGGGGCCGGACGGGAAGGACATCCCACCGACCGGGAAGTCGTTCGACGTCGAGTTCTGCACGGTGGCGCGCTGGGACGACAATGGTCAGATCGTCGAAGAGAATCTGTTCTACGATCTCGTGACGTTCATGAAGCAGATCGGGCTCGGGGGGTGAGGGCGATGAAGATCGGCATCATCGGCGCCGGGCACATGGGCTCGGCCTTCGCGCGGCGGCTCGCGGCCGCGGACCACGAGCTCGCCCTCACGGCGCGCGACCTCGACGAGGCGCGCGAGGTCGCCACGAAAGTCGGCGGGAAGGTGCGAGCGGTGCCCCAGGCGGAGGTGGCCGAGGGCACCGACGCGCTCATCCTCGCCGTGCCGTACCAGCAGGCGGCCGACGCGCTCCGGGCGGTGCGGCACACCGACGGCAAGGCGGTCGTCGACATCACCAACCCGCTCAAGCCCGACATGTCGGGCCTCCTCGTCGGGCACACGACGTCGGCCGCGGAAGAGATCCAGCGGGCCGTGCCGGGGGCGAAGGTCGTGAAGGCGTTCAACACCGTCTTCGCCCAGATCCTCGGCACACCCCCATCCGGCGGCGAGGGAGCGAACGGGCACCCGAAGGTGCAGGTCTTCTACGCCGGCGACGACGCCGGGGCGAAGGACACCGTGCGCCGGCTGATCGAGAGCGCCGCGTTCGAGGCGGTGGATGCAGGCCCGCTCGCCAACGCGCGCTACCTCGAGCCGCTCGGCATGCTCAACATCTGGTTCGGCCACGTGGCCGGGCGCGGGACCGGCAACGCGCCGCGCTGGGTGCCGGCGTAGGCTCCGATAGGACCCGGGGCCGGCGGCCCGGGAGGGCTGGACGATGACATCGCAACACCTGCCGCTCGCGCTCGGCGCGGCCACGCTCCTCCTCGCCTCGAGCGGTGCCGCAGGCGGACACCGCGAGGCGGCTCCCACCATGATCCTCGAGCTCGACACGCTGCGCCCCGTGGCGACGGTGGACGCGCGCTTTCTGTCGTACAACGTCGAGATGGCCGAGGTGATCGGCGGCAACTTCTGGAAGCCGTACGACGCGCAGACGCTGGCCGCCCTGAAGGCGCCGAAGCCCGCGCCGGCCGCCCCGCCGCCGACCGGGGGCGCCACGCCCCAGCCGGCGGGCATCGATTCGACGCTCTTCCAGAAGCGGCCGCCGATCGACCTCACCAACGCCCGCCTCCGCAGGCTCGCCGCCGCGCTCGGTCCCGCCTACATGCGCACCAGCGGCACCTGGGCCAACACGGTCTACTTCCACGACGACGCCACGCCGCCGCCGGACAGCGCGCCGGAGGGGTTCCGGGGCGTCCTCACCCGACCGCAATGGAAGGGGGTCGTCGACTTCGCCCGTGCCGTGAACGCGCAGCTCGTCACCTCCTTCGCCATCAGCCCCGGAGTGCGCGACTCGGCGGGCGTCTGGACGCCGGTGCAGGCGCAGAAGCTCGCCGCCTACACGAGGGCCGTGGGCGGCGCCCTCGCCGCGGCGGAGATGTTCAACGAGCCGGACATGCCGAGCTACGGCGGCGCCCCGCCGGGCTACGACGCCCGGGCCTACGCGCGCGACTTCGCCGTCTTCAACCGCTGGGCCCGCGCGACGGTGCCCACGATGCGGCTCGTCGGGCCCGGATCGGTCGGCGAAGGCGTGCTGATACCGCGCATGGGCGGCAACGCCGCCATGGGCGGCGCCCTGCTGCCGACCGTGGACATGCTCTCGGCCACGCCCCGGCCGGTGTTCGACGTCTTCTCGTTCCACTTCTACGGCGCGGCCTCGATCCGCTGCGCGTCGATGGGCGCCGGCGCGCAGGTGACGGCCGACTCGGCGCTCAGCGAAGCGTGGCTCGCGCGGGCGGACACGAGCTGGGCGTTCTACGGCGCGCTGCGCGACCGCTTCGAGCCGGGCAAGCCGGTCTGGATCACCGAGACGGCCGACGCCGCCTGCGGCGGCAATCCCTGGGCGGCGACCTTCCTCGACAGCTTCCGCTTCCTCGACCAGCTCGGCCGCTTCGCCAAGCACGGGGTCGCTGCCGTCTTCCACAACACCCTCGCCTCGAGCGAGTACGGGCTGCTCGACGAGCGCACCTTCCTGCCGCGCCCGAACTACTGGGCGGCGCTGCTGTGGCATCGCCTGATGGGCCCGACCGTTCTCGACGCCGGCACGCCGCGCCCGGGGCTGCACCTCTACGCGCACTGCCTGCCCGGCCGGCCCGGCGGGGCGACCCTGCTCGCGATCAACAACAGCCGGACCGATACGACCTCGGTCACGGTGGCGCAGGCCGCCGAGCGCTACACCCTGAGCGCGCCCGCACCGGAGAGCCCGCGGGTGGCGCTCAACGGTCGCGAGCTCCGACTGGGTGTGGGCGACGCACTGCCGGAGCTGCGGGGGGCGCGGGTACCGCCCGGGCGCGTCGCGCTCGCACCGGCGAGTATCACCTTCCTCACCGTCCGGGGTGCGGGGAACGCCGCATGCCGCTAGGCAGCGGAGGCGGCCCCGGCGTCTGGTGGCGGGTATACAGCGGCACTTGACCGAAGGGATCGCGTGGGACTCGGACGAGGGCGCGGTCGAGCGCGGACGGTCGCTGCTCGACCAGGGCTTCACGCGCGCCGCGGGCGCGGCGCGCCTCGGCGGGAACCGCGTGCGCCTGCTGCGGGACGCGGCGGAGAACTATCCGGCGTGGCTCGAGGCCATCGCGCGGGCCGAGCGGTTCGTGCACTTCGAGAGCTACATCATCCGCGACGACGTCTCGGGGCGAGCGTTCGCCGAGGCGCTGATGGCGAAGGCGCGCGAGGGCGTCGCGGTGCGCCTCCTCTACGACTGGATGGGCGCCTTCCGCAAGACGCCGGCGCGCTTCTGGGCGACGCTGCGCGGCGCCGGCGTCGAGGTGCGCTGCTTCAACCCGTTCCGGCTCGCGAGTCCCCTCGGCTGGGTCCATCGCGATCACCGGAAGAGCCTGGTGGTCGACGGAGTGGTCGGCTACGTCACCGGCCTCTGCGTGGGCGACGCGTGGGTCGGCGACCCCGCGCGCGGCATCGCCCCGTGGCGCGATACCGGCATCGAGGTGCGGGGGCCGGCCGTGGCGGAGATCGCGCGGGCGTTCGGGCGGGTCTGGGCCGCCATCGGCCCCCCGCTGGCGGGCGCCGAGCTGCCGGACCCCGCGGCGCCGCCCGCGCCGGCCGGCGACGTCGCGATGCGCATCATCGCGAGCGAGCCCGCGCGCGGGGGGCTGCTGCGGGTGGACGAGCTGGTGGCCGCCGCCGCGCGGGAGACCCTCTGGCTCACCGACGCCTACTTCGCCGGCATCCCCTCCTACGTCCAGGCGCTCAGTGCGGCGGCGCGCGACGGCGTCGACGTGCGGCTGCTCGTGCCCGGCGGGACCGACATCCCGATCCTCCGTCCCCTCTCGCGCGCCGGCTACCGGCCGCTGCTCGAGGCGGGCGTGCGCGTCTTCGAGTGGAACGGACCGATGATGCACGCCAAGACCGCGGTCGCCGACGGAGTCTGGGCCCGGGTCGGCTCGAGCAACCTCAACGTGGCGAGCTGGATCGGCAACTACGAGCTCGACGCCGTGATGGAGGACGCGCCGTTCGCGCGGCTCATGCTGCAGCAGTACGAGTGGGACCTCACGAACGCCACCGAGGTGCTCCTGCACGCGCCCCGCGCCCCCCGGCGGCTCCCGCGCGGCGGCCGCCGCGTGCGCGGCACCGGGAGTGCCGGCCGGGCGATCGCCGGGGCCGTGCGCCTCGGCAACACGGCGACGGCGGCGGTGGCGAATCGCCGGGTGCTCCAGCCGGCCGAGGCGCGGGTGGTGGCGGCATGCGGCGCGGCACTGCTCGTCCTTGCGGGCCTCGCGCTCCGGTGGCCGCGCCTCCTGGCGTGGCCGCTCGCGGTGCTGCTCCTCTGGTTCGGCGGTGCGCTCGTCGCGCGCGCGTGGCGGCTGCATCGGCGCCGGCAGACGTCGACCGACCGGGCGATCGATCCGGACGTGGCGGCGAGTTCGATGGCGAGTCCGACGGCCGATCCGGCGGCGGCGAGGAGCGCGCGCCCCTAGGAGCGTCGCGAGGCGGGCGTCAGCCCGGTCCGTTCGACCCGGCCGGGTACTCCTCGAGCGGGACCCGGCCCTCCGCCCATCCCTCGAGGACCGGGGTCAGGATGCGCCAAGCCGCTTCGGATTCGCCGGCGCCGACCGACAGGGTGCTGCCGCCGCGCAGGATGTCCAGCAGCACGTTCGCGTAGGCGGGGAGCGCAGCGGCAGGCGAGGGGCCGCACAACGTGAGCGGCACGGGGCGGGGTGGGGTGGCGAGGGCGCTGCCGGTCAGATGCAGGCGGAGGTCCTCGTGACCGTCGAGGCCGATGCGCAGCTCGGCACCCCGCATCGCCGGGTGCGCCGCGAACGGCCCCTGCGTCGGCGGCCGGAACCGGACCACCGCCTCCTTGCGCCGCTCGGCGAGCGCCTTGCCGGCGCGCAGGACCACGGGGGTGCCGCCCCAACGCGGGGCGTCGAGCGTCAGCGTCACCTCGGCCAACGTCTCGGTGCCGCGCGCCGGGTCCACGCCCGGCTCGTCGGCGTACGCCGGCACGCCGGGGCCCGCTGTGTAGCGGGCCCGCCGGGTCTTCGCCGCGAGCTCGTCGGGCCGTGGCGGGCGCAGCGATCGCAGCAGCGCGAGCTTGCGCTCGTGCAGGTCCCGGGCGCCGAGGGTGGCCGGCGGCTCCATCGCCAGCAGCGCGAGGACCTGCAGCATGTGGTTCTGCATCACGTCCTTCAGTGCGCCCGCCGCATCGTAGTAGCCGGCGCGATCCTCGAGGGCCAGCGTCTCCTCCCACAGAATCTCGATCCGCTCGACGTGGGCGCCGTTCCACACCGCTTCGAGGAGCGGGTTGGCGAAGCGCAGGCCCGGCAGGTTCTGCACCGTGGCCATGCCGAGCACGTGATCGACGCGGAACACCGTCGCGGCGTCCGTCTCGCCCACGACACGCGTCAACTGCCGCTCGAGCGCGACGGCGCTCGCGAGATCATCGCCGAACGGCTTCTCGACCGCGATGCGGCTGCCCGCGGGGAGCCCGGCGGCAGCGAGCGAATCGACCGTGGTCGGAAAGAGGCGGGGCGGCAGCGCGAGATAGGCCGCGAGCGGATCGGACGGTGCCGCGCCGTCGCGAAGGAGTGGTGCGACGCTCGCCGGGTCGGCGAGATCGGCCGGGCGATAGCGCAGTGCGCTCACCAGCGCGTCGCGAGCTGGGGCCGGTACATCCGCGGCATGCTCGGCGAGTCGCTCGGCGGCCAGGCGCCCGAACGCCGCGTCGTCGAGCTTCTGGCGGGCGGTGCCGACGACTGCGAAGTCCGCGGGCAACTCGCCGGCGGCTTGCAGTGCGGCGAGCGCGGGCAGCAGATAGCGGCCGGCGAGGTCGCCGGTGGCGCCGAAGAGCACGAGTCTCTCGATCATGCGGGGGCCTCCATGCGGGTCCGCCAGCGGGCGTCCTCCGAGTTCGCGTATTGACGCACGGGCGCGCCCGCCCCACTGTGGGCGGGTGGCGCACCGGCCGGCCGCTCCGGCGGCCGGTGCGCCACTTGGGAGGATACATCTTGAGGGTCACGCGCGCGCCCGGCAGACTCGTCGGTCTCGCTCCCACGCTGCTGGCGGGGTGCGCGGGCCCGCAGTCCGCGCTCGATCCCGCCGGTCCCTCCGCCGCCGCCATTCACCGTCTCGGACTCTGGATGTACGCGGGCGCCACGCTCGTCGTACTCCTCGTGCTGGTGCTTGCGCTCGTGCCGCTCTTCGCGCGGCGCGCGCGCGCCGTGGATCGCCGGCTCTTCCTCTGGGGCGGGGGCGTCGCCCTGCCGTTGCTCACCCTCACGGCGCTGGTGCCCTACGTCATGCGCGTCGGCCACGAGTCGCGCGCGCCGCTGCCGACCGACCGGCTCTCGGTCGAGGTCACCGGCCACCAGTTCTGGTGGGCGATGGCGTACCGGCGCGCACCCGCGTCGGCCGTCGTCGCGTCCGCCAACGAGCTGCGGCTCCCGGCCGGCGAGCGCGTCGAGCTCCTGCTCCGCGCGGGCGACGTGATTCATAGCTTCTGGGTGCCCAATCTCGCCGGCAAGACCGATCTCGTCCCGGGCCGGGTGAACCGCCTGGTACTCCGGGCGACCCGGCCCGGCGTCTATCGGGGCCAGTGCGCCGAATACTGCGGGCTGCAGCACGCGCTGATGGCGTTCGACGTCGTGGTCGTGCCGCGCGCGGAGTTCGACCTCTGGCTCGCCCACCTGGCACGGCCGGTGCCTCCACCCGCCGCGCCCGAGCTGCGCCAGGGCCGCGCGCTCTTCGACAGCCTCGGCTGCAGCAGCTGCCACACGGTGCGCGGCGTCTCGCGCGGCACGCTCGGGCCCGACCTCACGCTCGTGGGCGCGCGGCGAACGATCGCCGCCGGTGCGCTCCATGGCGGCGTCGGCAACATCGCCGGCTGGATCGCGAGCGCACAGCACCTGAAGCCGGGCAACGCGATGCCGTCCTACGACCAGCTCACCGGCACGCAGCTGCGCGCCCTCGCCGCCTGGCTCGAGTCGCTCCAGTGACGACGCCCCCGGTCGACGCCGCGCAGGCGGCGCCGGTTCTCCATCCGCAGTCGTGCGGCCCCGACGGGCTCGAACGGCTCCGGATCGCGTGGGCGAAGCCGCGGCGATTCGCCTTCTTCACCGAGGTGAACAACACGCACATCGGGTTGCTATACATCGCCACCGGCTTCCTCTTCTTCCTCGGCGCCGGCGTGCTCGCGCTCCTGATGCGCATCCAGCTCGCCGAGCCGGGCGGTGGCTTCCTCGATGCCGAGCAGTACAACCAGGTGTTCACGATGCACGGCACGGTGATGATGTTCCTCTTCGCCGTGCCCATCGTCGAGGCCATCGCCGTCCTCCTGCTGCCCAGCATGCTCGGCACGCGCGACATGCCCTATCCCCGGCTCTCGGCGCTGGGCTTCTGGTCGTACGCCGTCGGCGGCGTGATGGTCTTCGCCAGCCTCTTCTTCGGGGTCGCGCCCGACGGAGGCTGGTTCATGTACCCGCCGCTCACCAGCCTACCATACTCTCCCGGCATCAACACCGACGTCTGGATCCTCGGCCTCGGCTTCGTGGAGATCTCGGCCGTGGCCGCCGCGGTGGAGCTCGTGGTGGGGATCCTCAAGACCCGCGCGCCGGGGATGACGCTCGCGCGGATGCCGGTGTTCGCCTGGTACGTGCTGGTCACCGCCGGGATGATCATGATCGGCATGCCCACGGTGATCGCGGCCGACACCCTCCTCGAGCTCGAGCGCGCCGCCGGGATGCCGTTCTACGACGCCACGCGCGGGGGAGATCCGCTCCTGTGGCAGCATCTCTTCTGGCTGTTCGGCCACCCGGAGGTCTACATCATCTTCCTGCCGGCGGCCGGCATGGTCTCCATGATCCTGCCGGCCTTCGTGCGCGTCCGGCTCGTGGGCTACGGCTGGATCGTGGTGGCGGCGGTCGCGGTGGGCTTCCTCAGCTTCGGGCTCTGGGTGCACCACATGTTCGCGACCGGCCTGCCGCTGATGTCCCTGGGCTTCTTCTCGGCCGCGAGCAGCGCGATCGCGATCCCGATGGGGATCCAGGTCTTCGCCTGGCTGGCGACGCTCTGGGAGGGGACGCCGCAGCTGCGGCCACCGCTCCTCTTCCTGCTGGGCTTCCTGGTCATCTTCACCATGGGCGGCGTCACCGGCGTCATGGTGGCCGCGGTGCCCTACGACTGGCAGGTGCACGACACCTACTTCGTGGTCGCGCACTTCCACTACGTGCTGATCGGCGGGATGGTCTTCCCACTCTTCGCCGCGATCTACTACTGGACCCCTTGGGTGACGCACCGGCTGCTCTCGGAGCGCGCCGGCCGATGGGCCTTCTGGCTCATGTTCGTCGGCTTCAACGCGGCGTTCCTGCCGATGCACCTCACGGGCCTGCGCGGGATGCCGCGGCGCGTCTACACCTATGACGGCGGCCTGGGCTGGAGCACGCTCAACCTCGTCTCCTCGATCTTCTCCTTCGTCTTCGCCGCGGGGGTGCTGGTCGTCGTCATGGACTTCCTCCTGCACCTCCGCCGGCCACGCATCGCCGAGCGCAACCCGTGGGGCGCGCCGTCGCTCGAGTGGCTCGGCGGGCTCTCGGACTACGGCCTCCGGAGCCTCGTCTCCATCACGTCCCGCTATCCGCTCTGGGAGCAGCCCGATCTCGAGGAGGAGGAGACGGCGGGCCGGGGCTACCTGCCCGATGCGCCGACGCGCGAGCGCGAGGCGCTGCTCACGGGGCCGCTCTCGAGCGAGCCGGAGCAGATCCTCCGGCTGCCGGGCCCCGGCTGGACCGCGTTCGTCGCCGCCGTGGCGACCGCCGCGGTCTTCGCGGCAATGACGCTGCGGCTCCGTGTTCTGGGCATCGTCGCGGGGCTCGTCGCCGCCGGGGCATACGGCGGCTGGCTCTGGTCGCTGGACCCGGCCCAGCCGCGGGGGCTGGCGGACGCCGGCCGGGGGCTCGCGCTCCCGCTCTACCGGAACGACACGGGGAGCGTCGGCCGCTGGGGTTTGATGGTGCTGCTCGTCTCGGACGCCGCGGTGGTGGCGTCGTTCGTTTTCGCCTACTTCTACCTCTGGAGCGGCCAGCCGGGTCTCTGGCCCCCCGAGCCCGCGGCCCTGCCGAGCATCGGCGCACCGCTGCTCGCGGCGCTGCTCACCCTCGGCGCGTGGCTCGGCTTCGAGCTCGCCGACCGGCGGGTGCGGCGCGAGCGCGGGCGCGCCGCCGGCGTCTGTCTCGCCCTCTCGACCCTCCTCGCGGCCGGGGCGCTCGTCGTCGGGGTGCGCTGGCTCGGCGCCATGGGCGTCGACCCGGCGGCGCACAGCTACGGCGCCGCCGTCTGGACGCTCGTGGGGTACGTCGGCCTGCACGTCGCCCTGGGCGCGGCGATGGCGCTCTGGTGTCTCGTGCGTCTCGGTCTCGGCATGATCGACTCGTGGCGGCGGGTGACGCTGGACGTCTGTCTGCTCTGGTGGCGCTTCACCCTGCCGGCGACCCTCCTCGTGCTCCTCATCGTGGCGGGGTTCCCCCGTGCCGCCTGACCTGGCCGTCGCACCCCGGCCGGCACCCACACGCGCACGGGACCAGCGCGCCGTCGCACGCCTCCTCGACACGACCTTCGGGTTCCTCGTCTGGGCCGTGCACCTGCTCGCGATCTACATCGTGCAGGCGCTCGCCTGCGAGTTCGGCGTCGCGAGGCCCCACACGCACGGACCTGCGGGGCTCGTCCCCGTGCTCCTGCTGCTCACCGCCGCCGCGGCCTGCGTCGTCGTGCTGCACGCGCTCCGGCGGCGGCGCAGGCGGCACGAGGGCGCGCTCCCCTTCCGGGTCGCGGTGACGGTCGGGGCGGACGCGATCGCGACGCTCGCCATCGTCGGGCAGTGCTTCGTGATCCTGCTGGTGCCGCCATGCGCCTGACGCTCCGACCGGCCCGGCCCGGGTGCGGGGCGCGACAGCCGGACCGGCGGCGCGGTCGCGAGCGGCGCTTGCGCGGGCTCCCGAAGGCGCGTAGCTATGAAACGCGGTCCCGCGGCGACGTACCCGCGAGGGCCGGACATCCGACGGTGCGGCGAGACAGACACGAGGGCGGACGCACCGGCGACGGCCGAGCGTCCGCCCTCGTGCGTGGCGCCTGTCCGACGGGCGGAGGCGAAAGCATGAGCGCGCAGCGTGCCCGGATCCGGTTCCGTACCCTCGAGTCGGCCGAGATGGAAGCGATCCTCGCGCGCAATCACGTCGGGCGCATCGCCTTCTCGTTCCACGATCGGGTGGACCTGGAGCCGATCCACTACGTGTTTCACCGCGGCACCATCCTCTGCCGTACGGCCCCCGGCACCAAGCTCACGACGCTCGCGCACCATCCGTGGGTGGCCTTCGAGGTCGACGAGACGCACGATCTCTTCGACTGGCAGAGCGTGGTCGTCCGCGGAAGCATTTACCTCCTGGATGAGCAGGGCGCCGAGGCCGACGTACGCGCGCGCGAGGAGGCGATCGCCCAGATGCGCGAGCTGCTCCCCGAGATCTTCACCCCCGACGACCCGGCGCCCTTCCGGCAGGTCATCCTCCGGCTCTTCCCCGCCGAAATGACCGGTCGCGCCGCTTCCCCTTCCTCCGCACGAGGCTCCCCATGATCTCCACTTCGAAGACGGCCACCCGGACCCCGGCCGGCACCCGGTCCGCCGCCGGCCGGGGCACGACCAGTCGGATCGCCCGGTCCGACCTGCCGCTCGCGACGCCGAACGACCTGCCGGCCGCCGCCGTCCGGGACGTGAGCGGCGCGCTCAACGCGCTGCTCGCCGACACCTTCGCGCTCTATCTCAAGACGAAGAACTTCCACTGGCACATGAGCGGGCCGCACTTCCGCGACTACCACCTGCTGCTGGACGAGCAGGGCGAGCAGCTCTTCGCGATGACCGATCCGCTCGCCGAGCGGGTGCGGAAGCTGGGCGGGCTCACCCTGCACTCGACCGGCGAGATCGCGCGGATGCAGCGGGTGGAGGACAACGACGCCGAGTTCGTCGAGCCGCTCGACATGCTGGCCGAGCTGCGCGACGACAACCAGCAGCTCGCGGCCCGGCTGCGCGAGGCGCACGACCTCTGCGACGAGCACCGCGACGTGGCGAGCGCGAGCCTCCTCGAGACGTGGATCGACGAGACCGAGCGGCGCACCTGGTTCCTGTTCGAGGCGAGCCGGCGGAGCGAGACGGCCGGGCACTGAGCCCGGGCGCCGAGCCGCGTTCCCGGGGTCGCCTCGCATGCCGATCTCCCGCCGGGGACTCCTCGTCACCGGGGCGCGGCTCGCCGCCGCGGTCTGGGCCGGCGGGCTCGGCCCCCTCGGCCTCGACCGTCTCGGCCCCGGCCGCCCCGGCCGCCCCGGGTCCGGTGCGCCGGGGCCGCCGGAGCTCGCGACCTTCATGGCCGTGTCCCGGCGCCTCACCGGCAAGCGCGATCTCGATCCCGCCTTCGGCGCGCAGCTCTATGCCGCCTTCGCCCGAACCGACCCGGCGGTGACCGCCTCGCTCACCGCGCTGGCGACGCTGCTCGGCCCGGACGGCGCGGCGGTCGGGCCCGGGCTCGCCCGCGCACCGCAACCGCTGCGGGCGGCCGCGCAGCGCCTCCTGCGCGGCTGGTACCTCGGCCTGGTCGGCGAGGGCGACGCGACCCGCTGCGTGGCGTACGAGACGATCCTCGGCTACCGGCCCGTGGCCGATGTGGTCGTGATGCAGACGTTCTGCCGGGGCCGCCCGGGCTACTGGACGGCCCGAGCACTCGAGACCACCGATGCCGGGTGAGCCGTCGGCCGACGTCGTCATCGTGGGTGCCGGGATCGTGGGCGCCCTGATGGCGCAGCGGCTCGCGCGGGCGGGCGCCTCGGTGCTCGTCCTCGAGGCCGGGCCGCGCCTCGCGCTCCAGGATGTCGTCGAGCGCTACCGCGGCTCGCCGTTCAAGGACGACAACATGGCGCCCTATCCGCCGAGCGCGCACGCGCCGCACCCGATGCGCTCGCCGCCCAACGACTACATCCAGCAGAAGGGCGCCGACCCGTATCCCGTCGAGTACATCCGGGCCGTCGGCGGCACCACCTGGCACTGGACTGGCCAGGCGTGGCGCTTCATGCCGAACGACTTCCGGATCCGGTCGCTCTACGGCGTCGGCGTGGACTGGCCGATCGGTTACGACACGCTGGAGCCCTGGTACTACGAAGCGGAGGTCGAGATCGGGGTCGCGGGTCCCGACGACGAGGACCTGGGCTCCCCGCGCACGAAGCCGTACCCGATG
>DASTSO010000039.1:0-3227 GCA_035760645.1 Gemmatimonadales bacterium | reverse complement strand
GCATGCGCGCGGTCCTGAAGTCCACCGCCGAGGCCGTGCTCCTGCACGGCGGCGCCGCCGCGCTCGGTCGCCGTCGCGTGCGCGGCGGCCGGCTGGTGCTCGCCTATCACAACATCGTGGCCGACGCGCTCCCGCCGGGCGGGGACCGCTCGCTGCACCTCGCCCACGGCGAGTTCGTCGCCCAGCTCGATGTGCTCGAGTGCGAGTGCGAGGTGGTGCCGCTCCCGGCGCTGCTCGGGGAGGCACCGGCGGGACATGGAACCCGGCCCCGCGTCGCGATCACCTTCGACGACGCCTACCACGGCGCCGCCGCGCTCGGCGTCGCGGAGCTGCGGCGGCGCGGGCTGCCGGCCACGATCTTCGTGACGCCGGGGATGCTGGGCGGGCGGAGCTTCTGGTGGGATGCGCTCGCCGATGCCGGCGGGGCGGGGTTGGGGGACGACGCGCGGGCCCACGTGCTCGACGCGCTCGCCGGCGACGACGCGGCGGCCCGCCGCTGGGCGCGGGAGACCGGGCGCCCGGTCGTCGAGCCGGGCCCCGAGCGCCGCACGGCGACGGAGGCGGAGCTCCTCGCGGCGCTCGCCCACCCGGGCCTCGCCCTGGGCGCGCACACCTGGTCGCACCCGAACCTCGCGCGCCTGCAGGGTGCCGCACTCGCGCACGAGCTCGCGGCGCCCCTCGCGTGGCTGCGCGAGCGCACCGACCGCGCGATCCCATGGCTCGCCTATCCCTACGGGCTCACGTCGCCCGCGGTCGCCGTGGCGGCGCGGGCGGCGGGCTACGCGGGCGGCTGCCTCGTGAGCGGCGGCTGGCTCTCCGCCGCGACGCCGCACGACCCGTTTGCGATTCCCCGCTTCAACGTCCCGGCCGGGATCTCGCGCGCGGGCTTCGCGCTGCGGCTCGCCGGGCTGCTCGCCTGAGATGACCGGGACCGCGGCCGGCGTCCTCGTCACCGACGGCGAGCAGCGCGCGGCGCTCGCGGTGGTGCGCTCGCTGGGGCGGGCGGGGCATCGCGTCTACGTCTGCTCGACGCGCGGACGTTCGCTCGCGGGTGCCTCGCGCTACGCGGCGGGCGAGGCCCGCACGCCGGACCCGCTCCGCGAGCCGGCGGCGTTCGTCGAGGCGCTCGCCGCGCTCGCGCGCCGGTGGGACGTCGCGGTGGTGCTGCCGATCGCCGAGCCCGCGCTGCTCGCCGTCCTCGGCGCGCGGGAGCGGCTCGCCGGGTGCCGCGTTCCGTTTCCCGACCTCGAGCGCTTCCGCGCGATCAGCGACAAGGCCCACCTGCTCGCCGTCGCGCCGGAGGTCGGCATCGCGATTCCGGCGCAGCAGCTCGTGCCCTCGCCGGCGGCGCTCGCCGAGCTCGACCTCGACGCGCTCTGCTACCCGCTCGTGCTCAAACCGGCGCGCTCGGTGGGCGAGGCCGGCGGCGAGCGCCGGAAGCTCGCCGTGCGGCATGCGGCCGACGCCGCCGAGGTGCGCCGCGTGGCGCGCGAGCTGCCGGCGGCGGCGTTCCCGCTGCTCCTGCAGCAGCGCGTCGTGGGCCCCGGAATCGGGATCTTCCTCCTGCGCTGGCGGGGCGAGACGGTCGCCGCCTTCGCGCACCGGCGCCTGCGCGAGAAGCCGCCCTCGGGCGGCATCAGCGTCTACCGCGAGAGCATCGCGGCGCCGCCCGAGCTCCTGGCGCGCTCGCAGGCCCTGCTCGAGCGCTTCGACTGGGAGGGCGTCGCGATGGTCGAGTACAAGGTGGACGCGGCGTCCGGCAGACCCTACCTCATGGAGGTGAACGGCCGCTTCTGGGGCTCGCTCCAGCTCGCCGTCGACGCGGGGGTCGACTTCCCGGCGCTGCTCGTCGCCCTCGCGCTGGGCGAGCGGCCCGCGCCCGTGCGCATCTGGCGCGCGGTGCGGAGCCGCTGGTGGTGGGGCGACGTCGATCACCTCCTGGCTCGCCTGCGCCGCTCGGAGCGCGAGCTCGCGCTCCCGCCGGGCAGTCCCGGCCGCCTGCGCACCGTGGTCGAGTTCCTGCGCCTCTGGCGCCCCGGCGACCGCAACGAGATCCTGCGCTGGACCGACCCGCGCCCCTTCCTGCGAGAGACGCTCGAATGGATCCAGGGACGTTGACCCCGCCACGCGCGCCCGCGCCCCACGCGACGGGATCCGCCGCGCCGCGCGTCCTCCTCCTCGCCGACAGCCTGGGCGGGGGGACCGGCAACATCGTGCTCGACATCTCCAAGCGCTGGGCGCCCGAGCAGTGCGCGGCCCGGATCCTGACGCAGGCGCCGCCCACCGCGCGGGTGCGGCCCGGCGTGCCGGTGGAGTGTCTCCCGCCGCTCGGCGCGCTCGGCTTCTACCCCGTGGCCCAGCTCCGCCGCCTCGCGCAGGTGGCCCGCCGGGTGCGGCAGCTGCGCCCCGACGTGCTCCACTGCTACTTCTTCTGGTCCATCATGTACGGCCGCGCCCTCAAGGCGTTGGGCCTCGTGCCGCGGCTCGTCGAGAACCGCGAGGACCAGGGCTTCAACTGGGGCCGCCACGAGTACGCGCTCCTGCGGCGCACGGCGGGCCAGCCGGACCTGGTCGTCTGCGTCTCCGAGGCCGTGCGCCGCACCGTGCTCGAGCGCGAGGGGCTCCCGCCCGAGCGGGTCGTCGTCATCCACAACGGCATCGAGCCGGGCCCGCGGCCCCGCACGCGCGTGCGCGACGTGCGCAACGCCGAGCTCCGGCGCGCCTGGAACATCGCCGACGATCAGCCGGTCGTCGGGATGGTGGCGAACTTCAATCGCGCGGTGAAGGGCGTGGGGTACTTCTTCGACGCGATGCCGGCGATCGCGCAGGCGGTGCCGGAGGTGCGCTTCCTCCTCCTGGGCCGCGGCCCCGAGGAGGCAGCGCTGCGGGCGCGGGCCCGCGAGCTCGGCGTCGAAGCGCACGTGATCTTCGCCGGATTCCAGGAGGAGATCGGTTCCTTCTACGACATGATGGACCTGAGCGTGCTGACCTCGCTCTCCGAGGGACTCTCGATGACGCTGCTCGAGAGCATGCAGCACGGCGTGGCCGTCGTGGCGACGGCGGTCGGCGGGAACCCGGAGCTCGTGCGCGAGGGCGAGACGGGCTACCTGGTGCCCCCGCGCGACGTGCCGGCGTTCGCCGATCGCGTGGTGGCGCTGCTGCGGGATCCGGCCCGCCGCGCGGCGTTCGGCGCGGCGGGCCGGCGGGTGGTGGAGGAGGAGTTCGAC
>DASTSO010000038.1:0-48841 GCA_035760645.1 Gemmatimonadales bacterium | reverse complement strand
CGGCGGGAAGCTGGGTGGTCGCTGAACAGTGCCACGTGGCGTTCTCGGGTCGGGGTCCGAACCGGACGGCGGCGGCGAGTCGTGCCCCTGCGCGAAGTGGCACGACCCACCGGCGTCCGGCTACTTTCATCCGAAGCGTGGGCGGAAGGTAGGCGCCCGCATCATCCCGGCCCCAACAAAGTCAACAGCTTGTCGGACAACAGGTTGTATCTCACCACCCTGGGGCGGCTCCAGCTCGCCGACGCCGCGGGGCGCGAGGAGCCCTCGCTCGCCTCGCGGCGGAAGAAGCTGGCGGTCCTCGCGGTGCTCGCCCTGGCCGACCGCCCGCTGTCGCGGGCGGCGCTGCTCGAGATGTTCTGGGGCGACAGCGACGAAGCACGGGCTCGGCACTCGCTCAACGACACCCTCTCGCACCTGCGCCGGGTGCTGGGTCGCGACGCGATCACCGGGCGGCAGGCGGAGGTGGCGCTGGCGCCCGACGCCCCGCTCGTGGTGGACGCGCGGGTCTTCGCCGCGGCCGCCCGCGCCGGCGACCACGCGCGGGCGCTCGCCGCGTACGGCGGGGCGTTTCTGCCAGGGGTGTACGTCGAGGGCTCGGTCTCGTTCGAGCGCTGGGTGGACGGCGAGCGCCGGGAGCTCGAGGGGCTCCATCTGACGAGTTGTGCGGCGCGCGCCCGGGAGCTCGCCGCAGCGGAGGCGTGGGGCGAATACGAGGTGGTGGCGCGCCGCTGGCTCGCCGCCGACCCCTGCTCCGAGCGCGCCGCGCTGCATCTGCTCCGCGCGCTCTCGGGGCCGGAGACGGCCGGCGCCCGCCGCCGGGCGCTCGCCGCCTACGACGAGTGGGCCGCGCACTACGAGCGCGAGTGCGACCGCCCGCCCCCGACCGAGGTGCAGGCGCTCGCCCGCACGATCGCCGCCTCGGTGCCGATCGACGGGGTGACCGCCGAGATGCCGCTGGTGGCCGAGTCGCCGGTGGCCGAGTCGCCGGTGGTCGAGTCGCCGGTGGTCGAGCCGCCGGTGGTCGAGCGGCCGGCCGGCCGGCGCGGGCCGCGCGACGAGCGGCGGCTGCAGCGGCGGGCCCGCTGGAGTCTCGCCGCCATCGTGGCCGCGCTGCTGGCGGGCGGGCTGTGGCTGCGGCCCTCCGAGGGCGCCCTGCCGGCCGAGGCGGCGGCAGCGGCCGAGCGGCCGGGGGTGGCGATCGTGGCGATCGCCGCGCCCGGAGCCGACTCGGCGACGCAGTGGCTCGACGCGGGGCTGCCGCGGATGATCAGCGATCAACTGGCCCGGGTGCCGGACGTCGAGGTCATTCCGCCCGAGCGCCTGCAGCTGCTCCACGGGGCGGCGGGCAGCTTCGACCTCCCGGCGCTGGCGTTCCTGGGCCGCCGGGCCGGCGCGTCGTGGGTGGCCGCGGGCCTCATCGGCCGGAATGCCGACGGCCTCCGCCTCGACCTCAGCGTGCTCGATGCCCGGAGCGGCCAGGTCGCCCGGACCCTCACCCTCGAGGCCGCCAACCCCCTCGCCCTCGCCGACCAGGCGGCGGCGGGGCTGCTGAGCGTCGTGGGCGCCCACGGCAGCGGCGCCCGGCTCGTGGACCTCGAGACCGCGAGTGTCCAGGCCTACGAGCACTTCGTCCGGGCGCAGGCCGCCGCCGCGGCCGGCGACGACGCGAGCACGCGCCGGGAGCTCGACGCCGCGCTCGCGCTCGATTCGAACTT
This sequence comes from Gemmatimonadales bacterium, assembly GCA_035760645.1. GTDB lineage: Bacteria > Gemmatimonadota > Gemmatimonadetes > Gemmatimonadales > GWC2-71-9 > DASSTY01. The sequence goes on along the minus strand of DASTSO010000038.1, from coordinate 47,126 downwards.
CGTGAGCGCGCTGCACGCGCGCTACGTGCTCGCGGTCATGCACGACGAGCGCGAGGTCGCCGACCGCCACCTGGCCCCGCGGCTCGAGCGCGTGCGCGACCGCATGAACGAGCGCGACCGGCTCGAGGCGCAGGTCTGGGAGGCGTTCTACGCCGGCGAGCACGCGCGCAGCGAGTTCGTCGCGCGCACCCTCGCCGAGCGCTATCCGCGCGATCCCCGCGGCCGCGACCTCCTCACGCGCATCTACGTCCTCCACGGGCGCTTCGGCGCGGCGGAGTCGCTGCTCGTCGCGCAGCTCGCCGCGACGGACACCGCGGCCGGGGCGGCGCGGACCGGCTGCACCGCCTGCCAACTGTGGCGCACCCTGGCGAGCGTGCGCGGCCAGCGCGGCGATGCCGCGGGCGCCGAAGCGGCGGCACGGCGCGCCATCGCGCTCCAGCCGCAGGCGGAGGCCGGCTGGCGCGAGCTCATGGGCGCGCTGGCCATGCAGGGCCGCTTCGCCGCCGCGCTCGACGCGGCGCGGCAGGCCGCCCTGCTCGCCGGCGACACGGCGCGCCACACGCTCGACGAAGGTCGCCTGCTGCTCGCCGCCCGCCGGTTCGCCGAGGCCGATACGGCGATCGCCGCGCTGAGCCGCAGCGCCGACGCCGAGCGGCGCGCGGATGCCCGGGACCTCCAGATCCTGCTCGCGCGCGAACGGGGGCAGTTCCGCGCGGCCCGGCGTGCGGTCGAGCGCTGGGAGGCGGAGGCGCCGGACCAGGTCTGGATCCGGCTGATGAACTTCGACCACCTCGGCCGGCTCGGCGCCTGGAGCGAGCTGACACGCTACGCGGCGCAGCCGGCCCACGGCTGGGAGGACGTGCGCACCCGCACCTCACCGCTGCAGGGCGTGGGCTTCCGCGCCCGCGGCTTCGCCTGGCACCACGCCGTGGAGGCGGACGCCTACGCCGGCAGCGGCGACACGCTGCGCCTGCGCCTGCTCGCCGACTCGCTCGAGCGGGTGGGCGGGCTCAGCTACTACGCCCGCGACTGGCGCACGCACCGCCACGTGCGCGGCCTCGTCCACGCGCGGGCCGGCCGCTGGGCCGACGCGGCGCGCGAGTTCGAGGCCGCGCTCTGGGGCCCGAACGGCTGGACCCGCACCAACCTCGAGCTCGCGACGGCCTACGAGCACCTCGGCCGCTGGGCCGACGCCGAGCGGGTGCTGCGCGCCGCGTACGGCGCCTCGCTCGACGGCATGGGCCGCTACGTCCCCCACAGCGAGCTCGACTGGCGCCTGGCGCGGCTCTTCCAGCGAACCGGCCGGCGCGACAGCGCGGCGGCCTACGCCGCCTACGCGCGCGCCGCGTGGCGCACCGCCGACCCCGAGGTTCGGCGGCGGCTCGAGGGCCTGCCCTGAGCCGCCGCTCTCTCCGTCACTGCTTCACTTCCGCCAGTCCACCGTCGTCACGTCCTTCGGGAGGTCGATGACGGTCCGCTCGCCGCCGGCCGGCGTCAGGATCACCACGTCGTAGTCCTCGACGAAGGCGAGGCGGGTGCCGTCGGGCGACCAGACCGCCCCGTAGACTCCGAGCGCGGGATCGGTGAGCCGCGTCAGGTGGGCGCCGTCGAGGTCGGCGGTGTAGAGCGAGGCCTTCAGATAGCCCTCGATCACCGTCAGCGCCACGAGATCGCCCCCCTGATCCGGCTGGTGGCGGCGAGCCCGGTCAGCGTGACGGTGCCGCTCACGGCGCCGCCCGGCAGCGCGGTGAGGCTCACGCTATCAGGGGTGCCAGGCCGGATCCTCGGCGCCCGCTGCGTCCATCCACAGCACTGCGGCGGAGCCGTCCGCGTTCATCATCCAGAGTTTCGGGGTCCCATCGCGGTGGCTGACGAACACCAGCCGCGTTCCGTCCGGGGACCAGCCGGCGCCATAGTCTTCGGCGGGCGAGTTCGTGAGCCGCGTCTGGCTCGATCCGTCGGCGTTCATCACGTAGATCTCGAAGTTGCCGATACCGTCCCGTTCGCTCGCGAAGGCGAGGCGCGTGCCGTCGGGTGACCAGGCGGGCAGGGCATCCATGCTGCCGCTCGTCGTGAGCCGCTGGCGGTTGCTGCCGTCGGCGGCCATGACGTAGATGTCGCCGCTGCCGGTGCCGAGGTACTCGAAGGCGATGCGGCTGCCGTCCGGCGACCAGACGGGCGTGGCCTCCTGCGCCGAGGTGTTGGTCAGCCGGACCTGGTCGGTGCCGTCGGCGTTCATCACGTAGAGCTCGAAGTTGCCGTCGCGCTGGGAGCTGAAGGCGATCTTCGTTCCGTCGGGCGACCACGCCGGCTCCCAGTCGCGACCGGAATCGTTGGTGAGCCGCCGTGGGTTCGATCCATCGGCCTCGGCGACGTAGATCTCCGCGTTCGTCGCTCCGTCGCGGTACGACGCGAAGGCGATCTTCGTGCCGTCCGGGGACCAGACGGGATTCAGGTCGTCGCCGGCGCTCTGCGTCAGCCGGCGCGGCTCCCCGCCGTCGACATCGGCCACGTAGATCTCGTAGTCGCCGTCCTTGTCCGTCGCATAGGCGATCAACCCGGCCCCGCCGCCGGTCGGGCAGCGGACCGTCACCGCGACCTCCGCGACCGCGCCGGCCGTCACCGCCACCGTCCGCGGGTGCTCGCCCTCGACGCGACAGTTGGGCGCGAGCCCAGCGAGCCCGAGCGTGTGCGCCCCGGCGGCCGCCGAGGCGAACTCGATCGTGCCGTTCGCGGCGACCGCTCGCGGAGTCCCGCCGTCGAGCGCGACCGCGTAGCCGTCGGGATCGGGCACGCCGCCGGTGGTCGCCACCACGACGCGGATCGTGCCGGTCGTCGCGTCGCGAACCACGGTCACGGCGACGGCGGCGCTCGTGGTCCGGTTCCCCGCCGCGTCGCGCGCGACCGCGGTGAGGGTATGCGGTCCCGGCACCGCCGCGGCCGCGTCCCAGGTCGTCGCATACGGCGCCGCCGTGTCCTCGGCGCCGAGGGGCTGGCCGTCGAGCTGGAACAGCACGCCGGCCACCCCGACGTCGTCGTCGGCCGCGGCCGCGACGGTCACCGAGCCCCGCACGTCGCCGGCCGCCGGGGCGGTGAGCCGCACGGTCGGCGCCGTCGTGTCACTCGCCCCCGTCGTCCCGTCGCCGCAGGCGCCGCCGGCGAGCGGGGCGAGGCCGAGCGTCGCCGCGCACACGACGGTTCTCCTCACTGAGCGCATCGCGTTCCTTTCCTCGGGCATGGTGTGGGTGAATCCCGTCGCGCCCGGGATGGACGCGAGGTGGCGCGAAGGGTACCCGGCGGCCGGCGGACGCGAATGGGTCGGAAGTACCACCGGCACGCCGCGCGATCGCGCTGCGTGCCGGTGGTTCATTTGACCCACGCGCTGCGCCCCGGCGCGCGGTACGATTGCGGCGCGTTTCCGCCGGACCGCGGAGGCGTTCCTTCACCTCTTCACGCGAAAGGCAATCGATGCGCGGACGTCATTTGATCGCCGGCCTCGCCGCGGCCCTCCTCCTCGGTGCCTGCGGCGGCGACAAGACCGGCCCGAACGGCGATGGCGGCGACAACGGCAACGGCGGCAACACCGGCGGCACCAGCTTCAGCGCGACCGTCAGCGGCGGCATCACCATGAGCCTGTCGGGCGGCGCCTACTACGGCGACGGCGACGACGGCACGACCGAGGGCGGCTTCGCCCTCGTCCTGGGCCTGCTCGACACGGACCCGAAGCCGAAGGCCTGGGTGGGCATCGGGCGCGATCAGGGTGGGGAGCCGGCGGTCGGCAAGTATCCGTTCTTCAACGGCTTCGACGGCGAGACGGAAGCCTCGGCGGGAGACTTCCGGGTGATGGCCCAGTTCTACAATGGTGACGCGGAGGACGACTGGTGCACCGGCACCGGCGGCGAGCTGGAGATCACCAGCTCCTCGAGCGATCGCGTGAAGGGGAAGTTCACCGCCACGCTCGCCTGCCTGCCCCTGTTCCCGCAGGACGGCGACTCGCCGAAGATGGTCACCATCAGCGGGCAGTTCGACTCGAAGAAGGCGGTCGTCCCCTCGCCCGACTTCTGAGGCGGCGCGGTCGCAAACCAGAAACCCTCCGGGGCTCATCGTGAGCCCCGGAGGGTTTCTGGTTTGCGAAGACCGTCGGCCTACGGCAGCGCGCGGAGGGCAGCCCGCGATTCGTCCGTGAGCCCGCCCCAGTCGCTCACCTTCCAGACGGCGTCCTGGATGGTGTACGCCGCCTCGGAGTCGTCGATCGACTTGCCGGCGACGAGCGCGATGATCTCGCGCAGGCCGGCGTGATCCGACACGGGGCCGAAGGTGAATGTGTCCGTGTCGCTGCTCGCGCTCCGGTGCTCGTTGACGCAGAAGAGCGAGTAGACGAAGCTCGTGTCGCGCCCCGCGGGCACGCGCACGCTCACCGGCACGACCTGGGTGCCGTTCTGCGTGGCGGTGTCCCGGGCCATTAGGATCAGGCCGGCGGGGAAGACCACGACCGTGTCGGCGGCGGTGGCATTGTGCAGCGTGACGCACACCCGGACGAGGTCGAGCGCGTGGCCGACCGACTCGGCGCTCCCGCACGGTCCCTGGGCGCTGCCGAAGGCGAGAATGCCGGTCATCGGCCCCTGCACCGTGACGCCGGCGGGCAGCCGGAACGCGGCGCCGGTCGGCTGCACGAACGGATTCGGGGCGCCCCCGCCGTCGTAGCCCGGGCCGGTCGACGACGTGTCGCCGCCACAGGCAGCGAGCCATGTCATGCCCACGAGCAGCGCCCGCCGTCTCCACCGACCGCCACGTGCAACGTCCACCATTCGGCTCCTGTTCTGCGGCCGCGGGGCCGCGCTCGGGTTGGGATCTCCTCCAGACCGCCGCCGCTGGCGGCCCGGAGTGGGCTACGGACGCCAGGCGACCGGAGTCTGGTAGGCGCTGGTGGCGGCCGGGAGCCGCACCTCGCCGCTGCCGTCGGGCTGCATGAGGCGGAGTGAGGCGGGCATGTCGGCGAGCCGCGAGCCGTCCGGCGACCAGGCGGGCCCGCCACCACCGAAGGCGATCTGCGCCGCACCCGAGCCGTCGGCGTTCATCACGTAGGGATTGCCGCCGCGCTGAAAGGCGATCCGGCTCCCGTCGGGCGACCAGGCGGGCCCGAGGTCGTAGGCGGGGTCGTTCGTGAGCCGGACGGGGTTCGCCCCGTCGGCGTCCATGACGTAGATCTCGCTGTTGCCGTCCCGCTGGCTCTGAAACGCGATCCGGCTCCCGTCGGGCGACCACGCCGGTTGTGCGTCTATGCTCGTGTTCCGGGTCAGTCGGACCACCCCGGAGCCGTCGGCGTTCATGACGTAGATCTCCCAGGACCCGTCGCGATCGGTCGTGAAGGCGATCCGGGAGCCGTCGGGCGACCAGGCCGGATGCTGATCCATCGCCGGGTCGTCGGTGAGCCGCACCAGCCCCGACCCGTCGGCGTTCATGACGTAGATCTCGGAGTTGCCGTCGCGGTCGGTCTGGAACGCGAGCCGGCTGCCATCGGGCGACCAGGAGGGGTATCCGTTGTACGCCGTGGCGTCGGTGAGACTCGTCAGGAGATTGCCGTCCACGTCGACGAGCCGGAGCGCGCCGACGACCTTCTTCAGCGTGCCGTTGTAGCCGAGGCTCGCGAACGCGAGCTCGCCGCGTCCCCCGCCCAGCGGGGCGCAGGTGAGCGCGAAGTCGGCCGCGGCCGTCGCGCCCGCGGCCACGGCCACGGTGCGCGGATTCTCGCCGCTCACCTGACAGTTCGCGGCAACGCCGTCGAGCGCGACGAGGTGATCCCCGGCCGCGAGATCGGCGAGGTGCAGGGTGCCGGCGACGGCGAGCGACTGCGCGGCCCCGCCGTCCACGGCCACGGTGTAGCCATCGGGATCGAGCGACATTCCGGTCGTCGTCACCGTGATCGTCATCCCGCCCGTCGCCGGCGGCGCGACGTTCCGCACCACGACCGACACCGGCGTGGTCGCGGTGACGTTGCCGGCCGCGTCCCGCGCGACGGCCGCGAGCGTATGCGGGCCGTCGCCGACCTCGCCGGTGTTCCAGCTCCACTCGTAGGGCGCCGTGGTGTCTTCCTCGCCGAGCGGCGCGCCGTCGAGCCGCAGCGCGACCCCCGCGACACCGCGATCGTCGTCGGCCTGCGCCCGCAGCACCACGACGCCGCCGAGCGTCTCCGCGGCCGGCACCTCGAGCACGACCGTCGGCGCCTGCGTATCCGGGGCCGTCGGCCCGCCGCCGTCGCTGCCGCCGCAGCCGGCGGCGGCGAGCGCCACGGCGACGAGGGCCACGGACGCGAGCACCTCGGCGGCGCGCCCCGGTGCGCGCCGGCTCACGCAGCGACCTCGCCCGCGGGCACGTAGCGGCGGGCGTAGGCCCCGACGACGGGCACCTCCCACTCGCGGCCGCCGAGCGCGCGCACCATGAGAACAAGCCAGAGGACGAAGCCGACCGCCGCGAGGCCGAGGCCGGCGAGCAGCGCGACCAGCCAGCCGAGCACGGGCACGACCGCGAGCACGCTCGCGAACACACCGAAGGCGACGTTCACCACGATGAGCGCCACGCTCACGGCGATCGATTGCGCGGCGTGGAAGCGAACGAAGCGGTTCTCCTTCTCCAGCACGAGGAACAGCACGCCGGTGATCGGGCCGAGGAGGTAGGCGAGCAGGCCGGCCACGTTGGGCGCGAGGCCGGTGCTCGTGCGGGTGTCGAGAGCTGTGCTCATGGTGTCTCCACGAGATCGGGTGGTGGCATGTGGCGGGTCGTCGCGACAGATTGCCCGGACGACTCCTCCGGGCCCATCCGTGAGACGCGGCCCACCCCGATCCGTTCTCACTTCCTTCGCCGAGGGCACCCACGCCGATGCTCCGCCGTCTTTTGCCCCTGACCCTGGCGTTCGTGAGCGTCGCTTCGAGCGCCGCTGCGGCCGCCGCGGCGGGCGCCACGCCGGAGCCCTCCGGCGAGCACCCCCGGGTCCTGGCCCGCGCCGCACTCGCCGCCGTGGAGGGCGACAGCGCGATCACTGTCGCCGCCCGCTGGCAGGCGCGCCTCCGCCGCACGCCCGCCGATCGCGCCGCGGAATTCGCACTGGCGACGCTCGCGCGCCACCGGTACGACTACGCCGAGGCCGAGCGCCGCTATCGTGCGCTCGCCACCGGCGCCGACGCCTACGCCCGCTACGCCCACCTCGGCCTCGCCGCCGCGGCCGATGCGCAGGGCCTGATGGCGGTTGCCGAGGCGGAGTTCGGGCGAGCGCTCGCGGGTGCCCGCGCGGCGCAGGATCGCGCCGCCGAGAGCGAGGCGCTGCTGGGTCTGGCCTTTCAGGTGGCGACGCGGCAGGGGATCGCGGCGGGCATGGCCTATCTCGACAGCGCGGGCCGCGTCCTGCCGCCGGACGCACCCGACCTCCAGGCCGACGCCCACCGCCGCCGCGCGGTGCTCCTGGCGGTCCAGTCGGCGCCGGGGGCGGACGCCGAGGCGGCGGCGTGCACCCGGATCGCGCGCGGACTCGGCGCCCTGCGGCTCGAGGCCCATTGCCTGCGCGCCGCGGCGCTCGACCTGCGGCTGCGCGGCGCGGCCGACTCCTCGCTCGTCGTCCTCCGCCAGGCCGAGCGGCTGCACCGCCGCGCCCGCGACCGCGCCATGCTCGCCGAAACACTGCTGCGCGAGGTGGACATCCTGCGCGGCCAGGGCGCCTTCGGCACGGCGAAGCAGCTCCTCGCCGAGGGCCTCGACGAGGCGCGCGCGGCCCACAATCTCCTGGCGGTGGCCTCCGCCCACGTCGGCCTCGGCACCCTCGCGCTGCAGGTGCAGGACTACGCGACCGCGGCCGAGCAGCTCCCGCAGGCCGTGCGGCTCTTCGAGCAGCAGGGCGATCCGTCCGGCGCCATGATCGCGCGCGCGTTCCTCCCCACCCTCTACGCCGCGGCGGGCGATCTCGCCGGTGCCGCCCGCGAGGCCGACTCGGTGCTCGCGTGGTACCGCCGCACCGGCGAGGTCTCGAACGAATTCGAGATGCTGCGCACGCGCGCCTCGGTCGCGATGCGCGCGCGGGACTGGGCGCGCGCCGCGGCGGCGCTCGCGGCGGCCCGCCGCCTGGCCACCGCCCACGCCCTGGACGACTGGCGCGCCGCCCTCGAGCTCGACGAGGGGCGGCTCGCGCTGTATCGCGGGGCGCTGCCGGCGGCCGAGCGCCACCTGCTGGCGTACCTGCGGGGGCTCGACTCCACGGCGCACGTCTCCCGCCACGAGGCCTGGCTGCGCCTCGCCGAGGTGCACGCGCGGCGCGGCGAGCTCGCGCGCGCCGCGCAGGAGCTCGCCCGGGCGGACGATCTGCTGGACCGCTGGCGCGCGACGCTCGCCGACGACGAGCTGCGGGTGCTCGCCTTCCAGGCGAAGCAGAAGGACTATTACGAGGATCACGCGAGCGCCGCGCGCGTGCTCGCGCGACTGGCCGCCGGCGGGCACGTGGAGGCGGCCTTCGCCCTCGCCGAGCGGCGCCGCGCCCGGGAGCTCGCCGACCGGATGGCGCAGGCCGACGCGCTGCGGGCGGGCGGCGGCGCCGACACCGGCGGGCTGAGCGCGCGGGTGCGCAGCCAGCGCGGCCCGGCGACCGCGGCGGAGGTCGTCGCGGCCCTGCCGGACGAGCGCACGGCGCTCCTCGAGTACGTGGCCGGTACCGACGGCGCCCCGAGCACGGTGTTCGTCCTCACCCGAGGGAGCGTACGCGCCCGCTCCCTGTCACCGGGCGATTCCCTCGCCGGCGACATCAGCCGGTTCGCCGCGCTCCTGGAGGCCGGCCTCGACCCCGATACGCTCGCCCGCCGTCTCGGCGCGGCGGTGCTCGAGCCCGCGCTCGATGCCCTGCCCGCCGGCGTCACCCGGCTCATCGTCGTGCCCGATGGTCCGCTGCACCGCCTGCCGTTCGAGGCGCTGACGCTCCGCGACGGACGCCCCGCGATCACCCGCTACGCGGTGAGTCTGGCGCCCTCGGCCGCGGTCACCCTCGCGCTCTGGCGCCGCGCGGCCCGGGATACCGCCGCGGCCGAGCCCACGGCCCTCCTGGCCTTCGGCGATCCCGCCTTCGCCGGCGAGCAGTCGGGTGATCCCGCGCGCACCGCGACGGAGCCGTTTCGCACCGCCTTCGCCCGGCGCGGGGGCCTGCCGCGCCTCGAGGGCTCCGGGCGCGAGGCGCGCGAGGTCGCGCGCTTCGCCCCGGCGGCGATCGTGCGGCTGCGCGGCGAGGCGAGCGAGGCGTTCCTCAAGCGCGCCGACCTCGGCCGCTTCGGCGTGATCCATTTCGCGACCCACGCGCTGGTGGACGACGCCACCCTCGACCGGACGGCGCTCGCCCTCACGCCGGGCGACGGCGAAGACGGCTTCGTCACGCCGGCCGATCTCGCCGATCTGCGGCTCGCCGCCGGGCTCGTCGTGCTCTCGGCATGCCGGACCGCCGACGGCAAGGTCGTCCAGGGCGAAGGGGTCCAGGGGCTGACCGCGCCGCTCCTCGGCGCCGGCGCCCACGCGGTCGTCGCCACCCGGTGGCAGGTGGGCGATCGCACGACGGTGCGGCTGATGCAGGACTTCTACGCCGCCCTGGCCGCCGGCCAATCGGTCGGCGCCGCACTGCGCTCGGCGAAGCTGGCGGCGCTGCGGCGCGGCGCGCCGGCGGGCGAATGGGCGGCGTTCGACGTGGTCGGCGATCCGCTCACCCGGGTGGCGCTCACCCCGCCCGGGCGCACGCTGCCCCGCTGGGGCGGCGCGGCGCTCGGGCTCGTGCTGATGATCGCCGTGGCGGCGTGGGTGCGGCGCCGCCGCCCGGGGGCGGCGGGTGCGCTAGCGGGCCCGCTAGCGGGCGCGCAGGCGGAGGGGGCGGAGCGGTGAGCGGAGCGCCGTCGCCCCGGGCAGATCGGCGCGGACCCACCAGCGGTACTCGGCCGCCGGGAGGGCGCGCGCGGCGCCGGGCGTGACGACGGTGTCGGTCGTCGTGGCCGACACCGCAACCGTTCCGTCGGGGGCGAGCACTTCGAGCAGATAGCGGGTGGCCCCCGCCGCCGGGTGCCAGGCGAAGGTGAGCGGCTCCCCGACGACGGCTGTGGTCTGCGGCGCGATGAGCGCGAGTCCGCTCGGGGCGCCGCGGGGGACGTCGGGGGCGCGCGGCGCGACCGCCGTGCGCCCGACCGCCACGGCGAGCAGCACCGCGGCCGCGAGCGCGGCGGGCAGGTACCAGCGCCGGCCCGAGCGGACGGCGCCCGCCCGATGCTCGCCGGTCGCGCCGGCCCGCTCGATCGCACGGAGCAGCTCGAACTCGGCCCGGCAGTCCCGGCACGCCATGACGTGATCGAGGGTGGCGAGCCGCGCCGGCTCCGGCCCCTCGCGGTGCACGAGCGCCCACAGTGCCTCGGGCGCCGGGCACGACGGCGCGTCGGCCCGCGCCGCCGGCCCGCGCGCATACAGCGCCCGCAGTCGCTCCTCAGGCAGTCCCTCGTCGCGCGGTCGCTCGTCGCGCGGTCGCTCGTCGCTCACGGCGCGGCCTCCCTTGGAAAGTCCACCCCGACCCCCCGCGCGCGGAGCTGCGCGCGCAGATCGGCCAGACCGCGGTACAGCAGGTTCCGGGTCTTCGCTTCCGTCCACCCCAGCAGCGCGGCGATCTCCTCGCGGGGATAGCCGGCGAGGTACATCCGCACGACGGGGCGGCGCGACGGCGCGAGGGTCGCGAGCGCGCGGACGACTTCCTCCGCGAGCTCGCCCTCCGCCAGGTCGTGCTCGGGACCACCCGCGGCGGCGAGGGGCCCGGCCGGCGCATGCTCCAGCGGCTCGGCGAGCGCCTCGCGCCGGGTCCGCCGGCGACGCAGGAGATCGAGCGCCGCGCTGCACGCCGTCCGATACACGTAGGACGAGGTGACGCCCGCGATCTGCTCACTGGTGCCGCGGGCGTGCCAGAGCCGGATGCGCACCTCCTGCATCACCTCGTCCACGTCGCCCTCGGAGAGGCCGTGCCGCAGCCCGATGCGCCGCACCAGGGCGGCGAACCGGGTCACGGTGTCCTCGAGGGCGAGCGAGAGCCCGCGATCGGGCGACGGCTGCGCTGCAGGATGCATGGGCGGAAGGTACGATCTCCCCGGACCCGGTTCCAGTCGCGGTCCGAAGGGCGCCGTGTCGCCTCCCGCGTGCGACGACGACGACGGCCCTCCGGTGCCGGGTGCACCGGAGGGCCGTCGTCGTCGTCGAACGCGGGTCGGCTCGCCGCTCGCGCGGGCGAGCGCCGCCGGCTAGAAGCGGAGGATCTCCTCCATCCCCGCCCGCAGCGACTCCACCTGCGGCAGGATCACGTCCTCGAGTTCGGGGGCGTAGGCGACGAAGGTGTCGGTGGAGGCGACGCGCCGGACGGGGGCGTCGAGCCACGGGAAGGCCTCGTCGGCGATCCGCGCGGCGATCTCGGCGCCGTAGCCCCAGGAGAGCGAATCCTCGTAGGCGACGAGCGCGCGGTTCGTCTTCCGGATCGAGGCGTAGATCGTCTCCCAGTCCACGGGATTGAGCGAGCGGAGGTCGATCACCTCGACGCTCGCGCCGTGGCGCTCCTCCATCTCCTTCGCCGCCACGAGCGCGCGCTGCACCACCGCGCCGTAGGTGACGACGGTGAGGTCGGTCCCCTCCCGCACGACCTTCGCCTTGCCGAGCGGGATCATGAAGTTGGGGCCGGGGTTCGGCGCCTTGTTGTAGGTCTGGCGATACAGGTGCTTGTGCTCGAGGAAGATGACCGGGTCGTCGCCGCGGATCGCGGTGCGCAGGAGCCCGTTCGCGTCGAGCGCCGTCGCGGGGCAGACGACCCGGAGCCCGGGCACGCCGGTGAAGATCGCCGCCCCCGTCTGCGAGTGATAGATCGCCCCGCCCTTGAGATAGCCGCCGTACGTGACGCGCACGACGACGGGGCTCGCGAAGGCGTTGTTCGACCGCCAGCGCATCGTCGCGAGCTCGTCGCGCAGCTGCATGTAGGCGGTCCAGATGTAGTCGAAGAACTGGATCTCGACCACCGGCTTGAGCCCGCGCGTCGCGAGGCCGATCGCGCGGCCCACGATGTTCGCCTCGGCGAGCGGCGAGTTGTAGACGCGGTTCGAGCCGAACTGCTTCTGCAGCCCCCACGTCACCTTGAAGACGCCGCCCTTGCCCTTCACCTGCTCGAGGTGCTCCTCGCGGCTGCAGTCGGCCACGTCCTCGCCGAAGACGACGATGCGCGGGTCGCGCGCCATCTCGTCGCGGAGGCAGACGTTGAGGAGATCCACCATCGTGGTCGGATCGCCGCTGAACTTCGGGTCGTCCTCGGTGTCGAAGCGCTCGCTCGTCGGGTCGACGTCGGGCGAGTAGACGTACTGATAGACCGTGTCGGTCGCCGGCTGGGGCGAGGCGAGGGCGACGTCGGCGGCGACGTTCACCTCCTCGTCGGCCTTCTGGCGGATCGCCTCGAGCTCCTGCTCGGTGGCGACGCCGTGCTCGACGAGGTACTTCGGGAAGCGCACGAGCGGATCCTTCTGCGCTTCGGCCTCGCGCTCGGCGGGCGGCTTGTAGTTGATCTCGTCGTCCGAGAGCGAGTGGCTGTAGGGCCGGATCACGTGCGCGTGCACGAGCGCGGGCCCCTTGCGCTGGCGGCAGTACTCGACCGCCTTCGTGAGCGCGTCGTAGCTCGCGAGCGGGTCGCAGCCGTCCACCTCGATCGAGAACATGTTCGGGAAGTCCCCGAAGAGCTTCGAGATCGAGCCGCCGGCGGTGTTCACCTCGACCGGCACCGAGATGGCGTAGCCGTTGTCCTCGACGAGGAAGACGACGGGGAGCTTGAGGTTGCAGGCGGTGTTGATCGCCTCCCACCACTCGCCCTGGCTGGTGGTGCCGTCGCCGGTGGAGCAGAAGACGACCTCGTCGCCCCGGATCGGCTTCTCGCCGGCGGGGATGCCGTCGTTCTTCTCGTAGCGCAGCCCCGCCTCGGCGGCGCCGACGGCCTGGAGGAACTGCGTCCCCGTCGGGCTCGAGGTGCTGACGATGTTGAGGTCCTTGTGGCCCCAGTGACTCGGCATCTGGCGGCCGCCCGAGTTGGGGTCGTCGGCCGCGGCGACGGCGCTGAGGAGCTGCTCGGTCGGCGTCATGCCGAGGCCGAGGCAGAGGGCGCGGTCGCGGTAGTACATGTAGAACCAGTCGTACCCCGCGCGGAACACCTTGGAGGCGGCGGCCAGCACGCCCTCGTGCCCGGCACCCGAGATCTGGAAGAAGATCTTGTTCTGCCGCTTGAGCTGGATCTCCTTGTCGTCGATCCGGCGCGACAGGTACATGAGGCGATACAGGTCGAGCAGCTCGGCCTTGTCGAGCTTCTGACTGGCGGCCGTCTTGGCTCGGCTGGACGTGCGTGTGGCCATGGTCTCACGGGCTAGAGGAATGGCGCGCCCGCCGGCCCCGGGGGGCCGGCGGGAGATGCCTTGAAAATAGACGGGAAGACGGGTGGACGGGAGGTTTTCGGGCGGGCGGGGGCGGGGCGCCGCTACGGCCCGCCGAGCTGCCGGCGGACCAGCGCGATCTGCTCGGTGAGCCGGCCCGGGGCCATCGCCAGGAACCGCTCCAGCGCCGCCCGGCCCTCGGCGGCGCGCCCACGGCGCAGGCGCACCTCGCCCAGGGCGTACCAGACGCGGAAATCGCGCCCGTGCGTCTCGGCGAGCTCGCCGAGGAGGCTGTCGGCCGTGGCGAAGTCGCCGGACGCGGCGAGGGTGATCCCGAGCTCGAGACGCAGGGACGGATCCTCGGGGTTCGTCTCCACCGCCCGCCGCCGCGCGGCGACGGCCTCCGGCCAGGCGCCGCGCGCCTCGTAGATGCGCGCCAGCTGCACCTGGGCCATGTAGTGGCCGACGTCCTCGCCCAGCACCGCGTGCAGCAGCCCGACCGCGCCCGCCGCGTCGCCGACGCGCGCCCGCAGGCAGGCGAGGACGTAGCGGTACTCGTTGGCGGCGAGCGGCTGCCACTGGAGCGAATCGCCCGCGGCGCGGCGCTGCTCGCGGCCGAGCAGGCTCTCGAGATCGCGGATCGCGAGCGAGTCGCGCCCGCTGTGCATCGCCGCGAGCGCGTGGTTCCAGGCGAGCGCGGCCGGCACCGAGTCGATGCTCCGGTCGACCTTGAACTTGCGCGTCAGGCCGTCGAGCGCCTGGAAGGCCTGTTCGTAGCGGCCTTCGTGCAGCTGGAGGCGCGCCCGTCGATAGTCGGCATAGAGCAGGCCGAAGGTGCGGAAGTCGTCCAGATCCAGCAGGTAGGGCCGGGACGTCATCGCGAGCATCCGCAGATCGACCATGGGATCGATCAGAAAGGCTCGCCGGTAGGCACGCTCCGACTCGCTCGCGAGCGAGTCCACGGCCGAGTGCCGCTTCGCGAGCCGACGCCAGTAGTCGTCGGGCCGCGCGAACGGCACCATCGCGAGCGCCAGATAGGCGGCCGCGAACTGCGAGTCGAGCTCGAGCGCCCGGTGCAGCTCCGCCGCCGCCTCGTCGAGCCGGCGCTTGCTCCAGTAGCCCATCGCCACGTTGTAGTGCGCGACCGGATCGAGCGAGTCGCGCCGGACCGCTTCCTCCAGCGCGGCGAGCGGCACCGACACCTTCACCGACTGGGCCGCGAGCGCATCCGGCGCGGCGAGCGCGAACCCGAGGCCGAGCCCGAGGCCGAGCCCGAGCCCGAGTGCCAGCCCCCTGCCGCACCGGTCCACCCGTCCGCGCGCCGGCACGGCGCTATCTCCCGCCAGCGGTGCCGGCGGTCGAGCCCGAGAGCAGGACGGAGAGCCGCGGGAAGTAGGTCAGGGCGGCCTGGATGTCGGGATCGCTCGCGGCGAGGAGCTCCGTGGCGCTCGAGTCGTCCCAGCGCACGAAGGCCGCCCGCGCGGCGAGGCGGCGTGCGATCTCGCGCTCGACCGCCGGGTCGGTCCGGGCCGCGATGCCGAGGCGCGCGCGCACCTTGGCGAGGAAGGGCACCACGAGCCGCGGCTGCCACTGCGCGGCGTCCGCGAGCCACGCGGTCCGGGTCGCGGCATCGGTCCCGAGGGTCAGGCCGACGCTGTCGGCCACGCTCTCGATGAGGGTGCTGTCCTCGGCGACGCTCCACCAGGTGGGGGCCGCGGCGACCCCGGGCAGGGTGACGTCGGGCGTGATGCCCCCGCCGCCCCGCATGGGCCGCCGATGGTCGGTGTGGTACACCGTGGCGGTGTCTGCCGCCGTGCCGCCCTTGCCGGCGTAGGCGTAGTACTGCTTGGTCGCGAGCCCCTTGTAGCGGCGCTGGATGAAGCGGCCGTTGGGGGTGAGCACGTGGCCGAACGTGAGCATCACGACGCCGTCGGGCACGAAGAAGGCGGTCTGCATCAGCGCCTTGCCGAAGCTGCGGCGGCCCAGGATGAGGGCGCGGTCGTGATCCTGCATCGAGCCGGCGAAGGCCTCGGCCGCGCTCGCGCTGCCTTCGTCGATCAGCACGACGAGCGGGAGGTCGACGAAGGCGCCGGCCCCCTTGGTGCGGTACTCCTCGTTGGCCGCCTTCTTCCGGCCCTCGGTGCGGAAGACCAGGGTATTGGCCGGCAGGAACTGCGCGGCGAGGTCCACCGCCTCGGTGACGATGCCGCCCGGGTTGCCGCGCAGGTCGAGCACCACCTGGCGAGCCCGCATCCCCCGGAGCCGGCGGATGGCGTCCTGGACGTCCTCGGCCGCCCGGGGCGAGAACTCGCGCAGCCGCAGATAGCCGGTCTGCGCGTCGAGCAGACGCACCCCCTCGACCGACGTGCCGCTCTTCGGGAACTCGCGCTTGAGGGTGACGGTGAAGGTGTCGGGCTCGAGCCGCGGCCCGCGCGCGATCCGCACGCGCACCTTCGTCCCCTTCTCGCCGGCGAGCTTGAGCGTGAGCGCCTTGGCGGTGAGCCCCGCCACCACCGAGTCGTCCACCGCCACGATGCGGTCGCTCGCCCGGAGCCCGGCCTTGTCGGCCGGGCTGCCGCGGCGGAAGGTGAGCACCGTGGGCTCGCCGTCCACGATCTCGATCGCGAGGCCCGGGGTGGCGAGCTCGCCGCGCTCGAGGGCGTTGAGCCGCTCGTAGTCCTCGCGCGACGAGAACCAGCTGTGCGGGTCGAGCGACTGCAGCACGCCGTCGATCGCCGCGCGCACGAGGCCGTTGTAGGTGACCGAGTCGACGTAGTTCGTGCGGATGTGGTTGAGCACCGCGGAGAAGCGCTGGAGCTCCTCGTACGACGAGGGGCCCGCCTGCGCGGCCAGGCGGCCGGGCCCCGCGGGCAGCGCCGCGAGCGCCAGCCCCGCCGCGAGCGCCACGAGGCGCCGCCTCACAGGCCCGCCAGGCGCTGCTTGGCCAGCGCGATCTGCTTGTCGTAGCGCGCCGGCGCCATGGCGAGGAAGCGCGTCAGCGTCGCCTTCGCCTCCGCCTTCTGGCCCGCCTGCACCTGGACGAGGCCGAGCCAGAAGACGGGCCGCGCATCGCGCGGGGCGGCGTCGATGGCCTGCTGGAGCGTCTGCGTCGCCTCGGCGAGCTGGCCGGCCTTGCCGAGGGTGAGGCCCAGGTCGGTGAGCAGGCTCGGGTCGTCGGGCATCGCGTCCACCGCGCGGCGGCGCTCGGCGACGGCGTTCTCGTAGTCGCGCTGGCCCTCGTAGATGTTGGCCATCTGCACGTGCGCCATGTAGACGCCGATGTCCTTCTCGAGCACCTCGCGGTAGAGCCGCAGCGCCTCGCCGGTGTTGCCGGCGGCCTGCTGGAAGGTGGCGAGGAAGTAGCGGTACTCGTTCGTGCGCAGCGGCACGCGGATGAGATCCTTCTCCTCCGCCTTCTTCTCGGCCTCGGCCGCGCGGTCCATCACCTCGCCGAACTTCCGGATCGCCTCGTCCCAGCGCTGCGTGTGGGCGGCGGCGAGACCCTGGAACCACAGGAACGACATCGGGATCTTGCCCGTGCCCGGGCCGGCGAGCCGCTTCTCGCGCTCGTAGCGCACGAAGCGGCCGTGGGCGTCCTCGTACTTGCCCATCGCCATGTCGTCGAACGCCTGGTAGAAGAGGTCGTAGGTGGCGGAGCCGAAGAGGTCCCACAGCGCACTCCGGCCCGGCTTGACCGCGGCCTGGATGCGGATGTCCACGAGCGGGTTCACGAGAAAGGCGCGCCGGTAGTTGCGGTCGGACTCCTCGATCGGCTTCTCCCACTCCTTCGGCACCCGGTCGTCGAGCTCCTCCTCCCACAGCTTGGGCCGGCGGGCGTAGGGCAGATAGGCGAGCGCGAGGAACGCCTCGGCGAACTTCCCGTCGAGCGCCGCGGCGCTCCGGAGCTCGCGCTCGGCGTCGTCCCAGCGCTTCTCGTTCCAGTAGGCGAGCGCGACGTTGTAGTGGGCGGCCGGATCGTTGCTGTCGGCCTTCACCCGCGTCTCGAGCTCCTGGCGCGAGACGGGGAGGTTGATCCGCTGGGCGGCGAGGGGCGCGACGGCCGCCGAGCCGAGGAAGACGAACGCGAGCACGGGTGCACGCATTGAAGGCATCCGGGTTGAGTGGAGAGTCGGGGGGATACGGCGCGGCCGCCTCAGGGCAGCCGCGCGAGCTGCTGCCGGACGTCGGCGACCTGCTCCTGGAAGCGGCTCGGCGCGATCGCCACGAAGCGCGCGAGCGTGGGCCTGGCCGCCGCGGCGTCGCCCAGGCGGAGCTGGGCCATGCCGAGCATGTAGGGGATGCGCGCGTTCCAGGGGTTGGCCGCCTGCGCCTGCTCGAGCGGGGCGAGCGCCGCCTGGTAGCGCCGCGCGTAGACGAGCGTCGAGCCCAGGTCGAGGGCGAGGCTGGGATCGTCGGGATTCGTGTCGAGCGCGCGCTGGCGCTCGACGACCGCGCGATCCCAGTCGTGGTTCTCCTCGTGGATGTTGGCGAGCTGCGTGTGCGCGGCGTAGAGGCCGAGATCGTTCGCGAGCGCCTCCTGGTAGAGCGCGATCGCGCTGTCCTGCCGGCCGGCGCTCTGCAGCACGGTGGCGAGGATGTAGCGGTACTCGTTGGCGCGCAGCTGCGTGAAGTGCTGGATCGAGTCGGTCTTCTCGGCCGCCGCGTACTTCTCGACGAGCGCGTGGAAGTCGGCGCTGGCCGCGTCGTAGCGGCCGCTGTGCGCCGCGGCGATGCCGTGATACCAGATGAAGCCGGGATAGTCCCGGAGCACCTTCTCCCGCCCCGTGAGCCGCACGATCCGGTCGAACCAGTCGTAGGCGAGGTCGTAGCGGCCGTCCCAGAAGAGCACGAACCCGCGCGTCAGCTCGGCGTAGGCGTCGGCCTGGCGCTTGGTGTTCGCCACCGTGTACCAGGGCGGCAGCATGAGCCCGTAGATCTTGAGATCCACGAGCGGATCGATGAGGAACGCGCGCCGGTAGTTCCGGTCGGACTCCGCGACCGCCGCCTGGAGCTCGGGCGGCACCTTTCCCTTACGCTCCTCCTCCCAGAGCTTCTCGCGCCGCGCGTAGGGCAGGTAGGCGAGAGCGAGCCAGGCGGCCGCCGTCTTCGGCTCGATCGCGACGGCGCGGCGCAGCGCGCGCTCGGCGTCGTCCCAGCGCTTGGCCATCCAGTAGCCGAGGGCGACGTCGTAGTGCGCGAGCGGGTCGGTGGAGTCGCGCTGGGCCGCCAGCTCGAGCTGCGGCAGCGGGATGAGGAGCTTGGCGCTCTGCGCGCGGGCGGGCGCGGGGGCCAGACCCGTGGCGAGCGCGAGCAGGGCGCTGCCCGCGACGGCACGGCACACGGCGGACCGGGGCATCCGTTGGGTTCTCCACGTCGAGGGGGGCGCGCGCGGCACCGCGGCGCGACGCGGGCGCACGCGGCAGCCGGCCCCGCGCGGCGGAGCGGGGCGGCGATCGAACGGGGTCGTGCCTGGGTCGGGAACGTCAGAAGGGGTGCTCGGGAGAACTTGCACGGCGGGAACGCGGGTCGTCAAGCAATCGGGGCCGGCCCGCCCGCGCCGCTCCGCCGTCTCGCTGTCGCGCGGCGCGCGGGTGGGGGCCCCGATGCGACAGCGGGGCTCCGACACCGGTGTCGGAGCCCCGCCGTGATCGCGCGATGTCGCGACGGCGCCGTCGCGACATCGCGCGGCGCTCAGGGCGTCGCGGCGGCCGCCTGGTAGATCACCCGCCCGCCCGCGATCGTCGTGCGCACCTGCGCGTCGCGGATCTGCTCGGGCGGGATCGCGCTCAGGTCGCGGTCGAGCAGCACCAGATCGGCGAGCATGCCCGGGCGCAGCACGCCGCGCTCGCGCTCGGCGAAGACGGCGTAGGCGTTCCCCGCCGTGTAGGCCCGGAGCGCGTCGTCGAGCGAGATCTTCTGCTCCGGCACCCAGCCGCCGGGGTTCTTGTCGTCGAGCGTGCGGCGGGTGACCGCGGCGTAGATGCCGAGGAGCGGATCGATCGGCGCCACCGACCAGTCGCTCCCGAAGGCGAGATGCACGTGCTGGTCGAGCATGCTGCGGAAGCGGTACATGTCGTGGATCCGCTCGGGGCCGACGCGCTTCACGGCCCAGCGGCCGTCGTCGATCGCGTGGTACGGCTGCATCGAGGCCAGCACCGGCGTCGTGGCGAAGCGCCGCACGTCCTCGGCCCGCACGTGCTGGCTGTGCTCGTCGCGGAAGCGGCGGTCGCGCGGGCCGTGCGCCTTCGCCACGCTGTCGTAGATGGCGAGGAGCAGCGCGTTGGCGCTGTCGCCGATGGCGTGCACGGCGACCTGGAGCCCCGCGCTGTCGGCGGCGCCGATCCAGCGGCGCAGCGAATCCTCGGGGGTGACGAGGAGCCCGCGCGTCGAGGGGTCGTCGGCGTAGGGCTGGAACATGAGCGCCGTGCGCGAGCCGAGGGAGCCGTCCACGAAGCCCTTGAGCCCGGCGACGCGGAGCCACGCGTCGCCCGGGCCGTTCGCCTTGAGCGTCTCGGCCATCTGCCGCCACTCGCTCAGGGGGACGTAGGTGCTCATGCGGATCGTGAGACGGCCGTCCTTGCGCGCACGCTTCACCGCCGCGAGCTCGGCCCAGCTCATCGAGACGGCCGAGACGCCGGTCACCCCCTTCGACGCCGCGTACGCCGAGGCGCGCGCGACGCCCGAGTCGGCCTGCGAGGACGAGGGCTCGGGGACCACGCGGTAGACGAGGTCCTTCGCGTTGTCCTTGAGGACGCCCGTGGGCTCGCCGCGCGCGTCGCGCACGATGGTGCCGCCGGCGACGTCCTTCGTCGCGCGCGTCACGCCGGCGAGGGCGAGCGCCTTGCTGTTCGCCACGCCCATGTGGCCGTCGAGCCGGTCCACGAAGACGGGATTGTCCGGCGTCACCGAGTCGATCCACTGGCGCATCGGCAGCGGGCTGCCGGCCCAGCGCTCGTGGTCCCAGTTGCCGCCCAGGATCCACTCGCCCGGCTGCAGCGTCGCCGCGTAGGCCTTGATGCGGCGCACGAACTCGGCCGGCGTGGCGGCGTCGCGCAGGTCCACCCGCGTGAGCTGCAGGCCGCTCTCCATGAAGTGCGTGTGGCCGTCGTTGAAGCCCGGCGCCACCATCGCGCGGCCGTTGGCGAGCACCTTCGTCGCCGGGCCGACGAGGCGCGCCACCTCGGCGCTGTCGCCCACCGCGGCGATCCGCTCGCCCCGCACCGCGACCGCCTGCGCCCACGGGCGCGTGCTGTCGCCGGTCCAGACCCGGCCGTAGACGACGAGGTCGGCCGGCGCATCGGGAGCCGCCGCCCCGCCCGCCGAGCGGCAGGCGAGGGCGAGCGGAGCGAGGAGGAGCGCGGCGCCGGCGGCGCGGCGAACGAGCGGCGTGCGGAACATGCGGGAGCCTCCCGGAAGGGCGGAATCGGATGGAATGCGGGTGCCGCGAACGGTCAGCGCGGCCGCGGCAGCCGGCGCAGGGCTTCGAGCCGGTCGAGCGCGCTCGCGCCGGGCACCTTGGCCGCGGGCGCGACACTGAAGAGGTCGCGGATGTCGAGCAGGATCTCGAGCATGAGCTGGTCGCGCACGTAGGCGGACTCGAGGTCGAGCATCCGGTGCGCCGCCCCCTCCGTCTGCGCGCGATCGTAGGACTCGCGGTAGACGGTCTCGAGGTTGGCCAGGATCTGTTCGCGGGAGCGCATA
Organism: Gemmatimonadales bacterium; assembly: GCA_035760645.1. Taxonomy (GTDB): domain Bacteria; phylum Gemmatimonadota; class Gemmatimonadetes; order Gemmatimonadales; family GWC2-71-9; genus DASSTY01. The sequence goes on along the minus strand of DASTSO010000038.1, from coordinate 25,989 downwards.
GAGGGATTAGGTTAGCATGAGCAGGGGCTAGGGACTAGGGGCTAGGGACTAGGGGCTAGCGGCTAGGGGCTAGGGGTCCCCTGCCGATGCCGGCCCTCATGCGCCACGCGCCTTCGACCACGCCCTCGCCCCTAGCCCCTCGCCCCTAGTCCCTAGCCCCTGATTTCCCATGCCTCTCCCCGACACCACCGTCCTCTTCTTCGCCGCGCCGCTCTACGAGGAGCTGGAGCTGTGGTATCCGAAGATCCGCCTCGAGGAGGAGGGCGCGCGCACCGTCGTCGCGGGGTGCACGCCCGAGCGCACCTACCACGGCAAGAAGGGCGGCTATCCCGTCACGGTGGACGCGCACGTGGACGCGCTCGACGCGGCCGATTTCGACGGGCTCGTCATCCCGGGCGGCTACGCCCCCGACATCATGCGCCGCTCGCCGAAGCTGCTCCAGCTCACGCGCGAGATCTTCGAGGCCGGCAAGCCGGTCGCCTTCATCTGCCACGCGGGCTGGGTGCCGATCTCGGCCGGCATCGTGCGCGGCCGCCGCGGCACCAGCGTCGGCGCGATCAAGGACGACCTCGTCAACGCGGGGCTCCTCTGGGAGGATGCGCCGGTCGTCGTCGACGGCAACCTCATCAGCTCGCGCACCCCGGCGGATCTCCCTGCGTTCATGAAGGCGCTGATCGCGGCGCTCGCCCCCAACGACTAGCACCGAGCCCCCATGTCCTTCCGCGAAGCCCAGCAGCGCGTCGACGCGTGGATCAGCCAGTACGAGGAGGGTTACTTCCACCCGCTCACCAATCTCACCCGCCTCGCCGAGGAGGTGGGCGAGCTGGCGCGCGAGGTGAACCACCGCTGGGGGCAGAAGACGAAGAAGCCGGACGAGCCCGACGGCGACCTGGCCATGGAGATGGCCGACATCGTCTTCGTGCTGATCTGCATGGCCAACCGCGAAGGGATCGACCTCGACGCGGCATTCGACCGGATGATGCGGAAGGTGGAGGGGCGGGATCGGGACCGGTGGACGCGGAAAGACAGGGAATAGGGGCTAGGGGCTAGGGGCTAGGGCGTGGTCGAAGGGGCTTGGAGCACGGAAGCCGGCATCGGCACGGCGCCCCCTAGCACCTAGCCCCTAGCCCCTAGCCCCTATTCCCACTCCGCCGGCGCGCGCTCCAGCTCCTCGAGCAGCATCCGGTAGCTCTGGTACCGGTCCTCGGCGATGGCACCCGCGGCGACGGCGGCGCGGATGGCGCAGCCGGGCTCCTGCATGTGGCGGCAGTCCTGGTAGCGGCACTCGCCGTGGAGCGGACGCATCTCGGGGAAGCACTGCGCGAGCGCGGCGGGATCGATCCCCCAGAGTCCCACCTCGCTGAAGCCCGGCGTGTCGACGATGAAGCCGCCCGCTGCGAGCGGCTCCATGCGCGCCGACACGGTGGTCTGCGTGCCGCGGCGCACCTTGCGGCTGATCTCGCCGGTGCGGAGCGTGAGCCCCGGCTGGATCGCGTTCAGCAGGCTCGACTTCCCCGCCCCCGACGGCCCGGTGACGACCGACGTGCGACCCGCGAGCGCCGCGCGCAGCTCGTCCACGCCGCGGCCGGTCTTGGCGCAGGTGCGGAAGACGGCGTAGCCCGCGCGCCGCATCCGCTCGGCGAGCCCGTCGCCGGCGTCGAGATCGATCTTGTTGAGGACGACGCCGGCGGGCAGATCGTTCGCCTCGGCGAGCACGAGGAGGCGGTCCAGGAGCTGGGGGACGGGGTCGGGATCGCGCGTGGCCGCGACGACGAGCACCTGGTCCACGTTGGCGACGACGGGCCGGGCGCCGCGGTGCTCGGGGTTGCGGCGCTCGAGCACCGTCGTGCGGGGCTCGACGGCGACGATCCCGTGGAGCTCGCCCCCTTCGCCCGGCTCGAGGCGGACGTGATCGCCGACGATGAGCTTCGTCTCGGGGCGCCGCTCCTGCTTGAGCTTGCCGCGGAGCACCGCGCGCACCTCGCCCGCCGGCGTCGCCACCCGGTAGACCGCGCCGTCGCGCTCGAGCAGCGTGCCGGCGAGCGGCGCGTCGCTCACCATTCCCCCGGCGCCCGCGCGATGGCCTCGTCGAGCGCGGCCTTCACGTCGTAGAGCGAGAGGGCGCTGATCCGCTCCTCCGCCTGCGCCGGCGTGCGGCCCCAGGCGAGCGGCGGCGTCTCGACGTGGCCCACCGGGCGGTCGCCGGCCGGACTCCAGCGCACGAAGAACAGACTCGCCGCGTAGCGTCCGCGCTCGTCGGGCGCGTCGTCCACGTAGATCGCCACCGAGTAGGGCTGGCCGTCGGCGCCGCCGAACGCGGCGGCGCGCTCGTGCCTGGCCATGTAGCCGCCCAGCGTCAGCTCGCTCACGACCTCACCGCCTCACCGCGCGTCCATCCCCGCTCACCGCCCGGGCGTGCTCTCCCGGACGACGTTGCCCAGGATGAAGGTGAGATTCGCCGGCCGCTCGGCCAGGCGGCGCATGAGGTAGGGATACCACTGGGTGCCGAAGGGCACGTAGACGCGCATGTTGTAGCCCGCCTGGCGGAGCTGCTCCTGCAGGTCGCGCCGGATGCCGTAGAGCATCTGGAACTCGAAGCGCTCGGGCCCGACGTCCTCGATCTTCGCGAAGCGCTGCGCGTGCTGGATGATCCGCTCGTCGTGCGTGGCGAGGCCGGGATAGTTGCCCTTGAGGAGCAGCTTCTCCATGCAGCGCACGTAGTTCGCGTCCACGTCGGCCTTGTCGGGGAAGGCCACGGCGGGCGGCTCGAGGTAGGCGCCCTTGCAGAGTCGCACCCGCGCGCCCATCGCGATGAGGTCGTCGATGTCGCTCTCGCTGCGGCGCAGCATCGCCTGGATGACGACGCCGCAGTGCTTGCCGTAGGCGACGAAGAGCTGCTTGACGAAGAAGTCGAGCGTCTTCTGCGTGTAGGCCGAGCTCTCCATGTCGAGGCGGACGAAGCCGTTCAGCGCCTTCGCCTTCTCGAGGATACGGGTCATGTTCTCGCGGCAGAGGCCCTCGTCGATGTCGAGGCCCATCTGCGTGAGCTTCACCGAGACGTTGACCTCGACGCCGGCCGCCGCCATGCGGTCGAGCATCGCCACGTACTCGTCGGCCGCGGCGCGCGCCTCGGCCGCCTGGCGCACGCTCTCGCCCAGGAGATCGAGCGAGGCGGTGATCCCCCTGCGGCTCAGCGCCACCGCCGCCGCCACGCCCTCGTCGATCGTCTCGCCCGCGACGAAGCGGCTCGCGAACCGGCGCGCCAGCCCGTTGCGGCGGATGAAGTTGAAGACCTTCGGTTGCTCGCTGAGCCAGAGCAGGCCCTGACGCATCATGTGCGGATGTCCTCGTTGGGGAGCTCGCCGCCCGGCTGCCGGGCGGGACGCTCCCGAAAGTAGCGCGCGCGGGGGGAGTTCTGTAGGGGAGCCCCGCCTGTGACCCGCCTCACCCTGCCCCGCGGCGGCGCCGCTTATTGTCCGATCCGGTCGGCAGTTGCGCGCTTCAGCAGAGTGAGACGACGATGGCACGGACGCAGCACGGGACTCGGCGGAAACGGTACGGCGCCCCGGGCGCCCGCCGGGCGCCCGCGCAGGCCACCGCACAGGCCACCGCACAGGCCACCTCGCGGGCGAAGCGCGCGCCGGCGGCCGCAGCCCCGGCGGCGGCGGCGGATCCGGTCGAGTCGGCCGCCGCAGCGGGGCTGCGCTACGTGAGCGACACGACGCCGGGGATCACCCGGAAGCGGCACGGGAAGAGTTTCCAGTACTTCGCGCCCGACGGCACGCGCCTCACCGACGCGCGCACCCTGGAGCGGATCCGGAAGCTCGCGATCCCGCCCGCCTACACCGACGTCTGGATCTGCCCCGACCCGCGGGGGCACCTCCAGGCCACCGGCCGCGACGCACGGCGCCGCAAGCAGTACCGCTACCACCCCGACTGGCGGGCGGTGCGGGACGAGACCAAGTTCGGCCGCATGCTCGCCTTCAGCGCGGCGCTGCCGACGATCCGCCGACGCGTCGCGGCCGACCTGGCCCGCAGCGGCCTGCCGCGCGAGAAGGTGCTCGCCACCGTGGTGCGGCTCCTCGAATGCACCGGCATCCGGGTCGGCAACGAGGAGTACAGCCGTGCCAACAGCTCCTACGGGCTCACCACGCTCGAGGACCAGCACGCCGAGATCCGGGGCTCGACGGTGCGCTTCCGCTTCACCGGGAAGCACGGGAAGGCGCACGAGGTCGCGCTCGCCGACCGCCGGCTCGCGCGCATCGTGCAGCGCTGCCAGGACCTGCCCGGCGAGCAGCTCTTCCAGTACCGCGCCGAGGACGGCAGCGTGGTGGACATCACCTCGGGCGACGTGAACGAGTACCTGCGCGAGGTGACGGGCCAGGAGTTCACCGCGAAGGACTTCCGCACCTGGGCCGGGACGCTGCTCGCCGCCGAGGCGCTGCGCGCGATGGGGCCGGCGGCAACGAAGCAGGCGCTCAAGGCCAACCTCGCGCACGCGGTGGACGAGGTGAGCGCGCGGCTCAACAACACCCGGGCCGTCTGCCGGAAGTACTACGTGCACCCGGCGATCTTCGAGTCCTACGAGGCGGGCACGCTCGCGGAGGCGCTGGCCGGCACGAGCGCCGACGGCATGGGCGGCGGCGCCACTCCGGCCCTCACGGCCGAGGAGCGCGCGCTCGTGCGGCTGCTCGAGCGCGGTGCCGCCGGCACGACGGAGCGCGGGGCCAGGGGCGGGACCAAGGGCGCCGCCTGAGATGGCGCCGGGCGCCGGGGATTCACGCCCGCCGCACCGGCCGGATCCGCCGATAGCGCGCCTGCAGCAGCTCCCACGCGCCGAACGCCGCGAGGCCGAGGGCCACGAGGGCGAAGACGCCGCCGAGCGGCGCGCCGGGGCGCCAGCGACCGATCGAGCGGAGCGCGTCGGCGATGCTGTCGGCCGCCGCCGGGTCGACGTGCCGGGCGGCCTGCACGAGCAGCCAGCCCAGGACGAGGAAGACGAGCCCGCGGCTCGCGATGCCGACGCGCCCGAGCAGGCGGATCGTCCGGCAGCCCTGCGGCCCGAGCGCGCCGAAGTCCAGGCGGCGGCAGACGTCGCGGAAGGCGGCGCGCCAGAGCTGCGCGAGCCCGTAGACGGCGATGCCCGCGCCGACGCCGACGACGAGCCAGCGCCCGAGCGGCACCCCGAGCCCCCAGGCGATGGCGCGGCGCGCGAAGTGGCCGCGCGCGTGGCCGAGGCCCAGCGCGAGCCGCGCCGCTTCGACGGCGAGCTGCGCGTGGATGCCGGCCGAGACGAGATAGCCGAGTCGCACGAAGGGACGATGCCACCCGTCGCGCCGGCGCTCCGGGTCGGTCAGCGCCAGGACGAGGCGCCAGGCGGTGTAGCCCAGGAGCCCGAGCGCGAGCGCGGCGAGCAGCACGCGCCCGAGCGTGCCCGCGACGATGCCGCCGAGCGCGCGGAGCGCGCCGTGCATGTCGGTCGTGCCGCCGCCGAGGCCGAGTGCCGCGGCGGCGGCGAGGGCGCCGATCGTGAGATAGACGACACCGCGCGCGGCGTAGCCCCCGCGCGCCGCGCGCTCGATCCACGGCGCGATCTCGCGGATCGTCGCCTCGGCGGCAGCGGTAGCGTCGGCAGCAGCAGCAGCAGCAGCGGCGGCGGCGGCGCTCGCGCCGGTCGCGGTCGTGGCGGTCGCGGTCGTGGCGGTCGAGGCGGTCATGGGCTGCCCGTCCTGCGGGGTCGGTCGCGCGAAGCCTGGAGCCGAGGGCCGACGCGCGCGGGGCGCAGCTCCCCGAAGAGAGCTGCGCCCCGGCACGACGGCGTCTGCGCGCCGGTCAGGCGACCGGGCGACTGCCGGTGATGAGGCGGTACACGATCACGATGGCCGCGATGACGAGCAGCAGGTGGATCAGCCCGCCGGCCACGTGGAACACACCGAAGCCGAGCAGCCACAGCACGATGAGAATGACGGCAATGGTCCAGAGCATAGAGCTCACTCCTCAGGGGAACGGGACGCGCCTGCAGGTGGCACCGCGTGGACTCATCATACCGGGCCTCCGGAGACCCGTCCGTGCGGTCTATCACCAGCGCCGGGCGGCGCGCCTCATCGCTCCGCTGCTGCTCGCGACGCTCGCGGCGCTCGGCTCGGCCGGGTGCGGCGAGCGCGCGGGGCGGCGCGGAGCCGCCGATTCGGCCGCGGCGGAGGGGCGCGGCGGGCCGCCGCCGCGGTTCGTCGCCGTCCAGCTCGCGGCGTTCCCCGACTCCGCCGCCGCCGGCCGCCTGCGCGACTCGCTCGCCCGCGCGGGGTGGGTGGCCTACGTGCGCTCCGCCGATACCGCCGCCGCGGGCCGCTGGGCGGTGCGGGTGGCGCCGACGCGCAACCTCGCCTATGCCGCCGTGACGGCGTACGCGCTGCGCGGGGCGCTGGGGGCGGGCCGTCGGCCGCACGTCGCGAACGACTCGGGGACGACCGAGAGCCAGGGCGTGGTCGGCTTCAGCCGCGTCAACTACGGCACCCACGGGATGGCGGTACGCACGCGCTGGGCGCTCTCGCCCGACCGGCGCACGCTGCTGGCCGTCGAGGACCCGGCCGGGGTCGAGAACGCGCCGCTCCCCAACGGCTTCTTCTCCGGGGCCGAGGACGGGATGCGGAGCCTCCAGGTGGACAGCGTCTGGGACGCCGCCCCCGCCCCCGACTGGCAGCGCGTCGGCTTCGGCCGCGCGTACCTGCTGCACGGCGGCGCCGCGCCCGAGCCGCCCGACTCGCTCTGGCGCGCGCTCGCCGACACGCTCGGCCTCACCGTGGCGCAACTCCGGAAGAGCGCCTTCCGCGCGAGCGGGATGGCAACGACGTGGGGCGTGGCCCAGGCGGGGGTGGCCGTGCTCGACAGCCTCTCCGCCGACCAGCTGCACGCGCGCGTGCTCTACCCGGTCGCGAGCGGCTGGCGGGTGCGCTGGGGCGACGACGACGGCCGCTATCTCCTCCTCGGCGACGCCCCCGCGCATCCGCGGGACGACGCGCCCGCGGCGAGCTGGCAGCGGCTCGACCTCGCGAGCGGCCAGGTCGCGCCGGCGCCCGCGCCGGCGGGCCGCTCGCACGTGCCGTGGGTCGAAGGGCCCGTGCTCGACGTGTCGGTCGCCGTGGACACCGCGCGCCGTACCGTCTCGATCGAGGGCGCGCACCTCGAGAGCCGCGACGGCTGGATCCGCCTCTCCGGCCACGTGCTGGGCCCCGGCGTCCTCCTCGCCGCCACCCGTGGCGGCCGCTTCGTCCTCGCGCTCGTTCCCAACCCCGAGCCCGCGCAGGGCGAGGCGCCGTGGATGTTCGCGGTGTACACGATCTCGCCGGCGCCGTTGCTGTAGGCCGGGAGGACGGGCGGAGGGCTCCTACCGTCCTTCCAGCGCCGCGAGCTGCGCCGCGAGCTCGTGGCTGGTGACGGAGTAGTGGGACCCGCACCACGCGGGGGCGCCGGCGAGGAGGACGATGGCCTGGGGGGACTGGTGCACCGTGCGGGTGCGCTCGGCGACGTACTGCGACAGGGGACGATCCCGCACGACGTCCACCAGGTAGACGGGCACGTCGGGGTGGGCGACGACGAAGCGCTGCATCTCGTTGTAGGCGTCGAGACTCACGGGACAGCGGGTGCTGTGCTTGTAGATGACCGCCGGCGCCTCGTGGGCGAGCACCCCGTCGATCTCCTGTCGCGTCGTGAGCTGCCGCATCATCGTCATGGTCGTCCTCGTCGCCCCGCCTCGCCTTGCGGTCCCGCGCAAGATAACGCGGGCCCGGAGGTGGAGAGTGAGAGGTGGGTCACCGCGCCCGGCGCGGCGCGCGCGCATCGTGGACGCATCTCGTCGGTCATGGTCGCCACCTTCCCGGAGGACGCGATGTCGCTCAAGCGCACGGTCTCGCGCACGCTCACCAAGGCAGCCACGAAAAGCGCCAAGCTGGTCGACAAGCGCAGCCGCAAGCGGGTCACGCGCGCGGCGACGCGCACCGCCAGCCGCACCGCCGAGGCGGTCGAGCGGCGCGCCACGCGCGTCGGCAAGGCGGTCGGGAAGTCGGTCGAGCGCACCACCCGGCCCGCGCGGCGGGCCGCGGCGAAGAAGGTGGACGCGCTGGTCGAGGAGGTGAAGGGCCGGGTGGATACGCGGCGCGCCGAGCGCGAGGCGCAGGCGACGGCGCGCGAGGTGGTGAAGATGGCGAAGAAGCTCGCGAAGCAGGACCGCAAGAAGAAGTCGCTCGTCGGCCTCGCCGTGGGCGCCGCCGCGGGCGCCGCGCTCAAGGCCGGCGGCCGGCTGGCCGTCGCCGCGCTGGCCGACGCCGCGCTCAAGAAGATCGAGGCGTCCGACGCCCGGGCCGAGCGCCGCGAGGGCCGCGAGCGCCGGCCGCGGACCGCGCGCCGGCCGGCGCGCCCCTCGGGCCCGGTCCCGGGGGACGATCTCCCCGAGCCGCTCGGGCTCTAGCCCCCTGCTTCGGCACTCCAGAGCCTGGCGTACGCCTCCCGCACCAGGCTCTGGAAGTGCCACACCCCTTCCTCGTATTTCACCGAGAAGCGGCCGCGGTCGTAGGCGCGGCTCGCCAGGCCCTGCTGCACCCGCGCGCAGATCTCGGCATCCTCCGCCTGCACCGCGTCGCTGTAGCGCACGTCCTCCTCGATCCGCGCCCGCGCCGCCTCGCTCTCCACGTCGTCGTAGAAATAGCGGAAGACGACCCGGCAGCGGTCGGGCCCCGCGGGCAGGACGAGGTTGGTCTGGAGCCGGCCCGGGAGGATGTTGAACATGAAGTTGGGCCAGAGCCAGAAGTAGAACGCCTCGTCCCCGCCGGCCGCCCCGTCGCCCCGGCGGTAGAGGTTGTCGCCCGCGAGCGGGCTGTGCTGGAGGGAGTACCAGCGGAAGGTGGTCGTCGTGTAGCGCTGGTAGTCGTACAGCTTCGCGAGCTCGGGGTGCACGTAGGGGACGTGGTAGCCCTCGAGGTAGTTGTCGACGTACACCTTCCAGTTGGCCGCCACCTCGTACTCCACCCGCCGCGCGAAGCGGAGCGTCTCGAGCCGGATCGGCGCGATCCGCTCGGCGATCCCCGTGACGAACGTCTCGAGCGGCGGCGCGGCGGCGTCGAGGCAGACGAAGACGAGCCCCGCCCACTCCGCCACCCGCACGGGAATGAGCCCGAAGTCCTTCCGGTCGAAGAGCTCGGTGCGGTCCATCGCCGGCACCCCGCGCAAGGTGCCGTCGAGCAGGTAGGTCCAGCCGTGGTACTTGCACTGGAGCGCGTTGGCGCACCCGTCCTCGAGCGCGAGCGGCCCGGCCCGGTGGCGGCAGACGTTGTAGAAGGCGCGCAGCACGCCGTCCTTCCCGCGCACGACGATGACGGGATCGTCCGCCACGGTCGCCACGAGATACTGCCCCGGCCGCCCGACCTGGCTCGCGTCGCCCACGCCCTGCCAGCTCCGCGCGAAGACGGCCTCGCGGTCCACCGCGTGGAACGCGGGGTCCACGTACCACGCCGACGGCAGCGTCGCCGCGCGGGCGAGCGGCTCGACCGCGAGGTCGGCCGGATCGAGCGGCGGGAGCGCGAGCGGGCGCGGCCGCGGCGCGGCGGCCGGCGGGATCGGGTAGGGCAGCTGGGTCGTCACGTCACGCCTCCTCCCTCGCTGAGCAGCGCCCGGCCCTCGGCCGAGAGGCCGTCGAGCAGCCGGTCGAGATGCGCGGGCGTCGTGCGCGGGTTCATGATCGTCACCCGCAGCACGCGGCGGCCGCCAAGGAGCGTGGTGGTGATCCACCCCGCCCCGCTCCGGTTGTAGCGCTCGCGGAGCGCGAGGTTGAGCGCGTCGAGCCGCGGATCGTCCGGCGCGTGCGGCCCCCGCCAGCGGAAGCAGAGGATGTTCGACGCCGGCGCGTGGATCGCCTCGAAGTCGGCGCGCGCCTCGAGGCGCGCGTGCAGCGTCGCCGCGAGGCCGCAGAGGTAGTCGTAGAGCGCGCCGATGCCGTCGGCACCGTAGCGCTGCAGCGCCACCCACACCTTGAGCACGTCGGCGCGGCGCGAGCAGAGGAAGCTGCGCACGCCCTGGTCCACCACGCGCCCCGCGGGGCCCGCGTGGAAGAGGTAGGGTGCGCGCTGCGCGAACGCGGCGTCGAGGTCGCGCTCGTCGCGCACGAGGAGCATCCCGGCCGACAGGGGAAGGAGCATCATCTTGTGCGCGTCCCACGCCACCGAGCGCGCGCGCTCGATGCCGCGCAGCCGATCCCGCTGCGTCTCCGAGAGGAGCGCCGAGGCGCCGTGCGCGCCGTCCACGTGCAGCCAGAGCCCGCGCGCGTCGCAGAGCCGGCCGATCGTCTCGAGGTCGTCGAATGCGCCCGTGGCGGTCGAGCCGGCGGTGGCGACGACGGCCATGACGGGCGTGCCGGCGCGCGCGAGGTCGTCGAGCGTCGCGCGGAGCGCGTCGGTGTCCATCCGCCACTCGCGCGAGGGCACCGCGATGGCGCGCCGGGTCCCGAGGCCCAGCTCGGCGACGGCGCGGGTGACGGCGTAGTGCGCGTGCTCGCCGCACACGACGACCGGCGGATTCGGGCCGACGCCCTGCTCCCACGCATCCGGCAGCGCGGCGGCGCGCGCGGCGAGGAGCGCGGTGAAGGTCGCCTCGGTGCCGCCCGAGGTGAGGGTGCCGCCCGCCGCGGGCCCATAGCCCAGCAACTCGCACATCCAGCGCACCAGGCGCTGCTCGACCGCGGTCGCCGTCGGCGACATCTCGCGCACGGCGAGCGACTGGTTGAGCGCCGCCACGAGCGGCTCGGCCCACACCGCCGCCGGCAGCGGCGCCGAGACCTGGTGGCCGAGGTACATCGGGTGCATGAGCCGGTTCGCGTCGGCGACGACGTCGCGCGCGAGGCGCGCCGCGATCTCCTCGAGCGGCCGGCCCTCGCGCGGCAGCGGCTCGTCGAAGCGCGCATCGAGTGCGGCCGAGTCGAGCCCGGTGGACACGGGTCCCTCGCCCGCGCGCGTGGCGGCGAGGTAGTCGGCGGTGAGACGCAGGAACTCGGCCCCGGCCTCGAGGGCGGTGTCCTGCTCGTAGGCGAGGCGAGCAGCGGCGGTGCTACCAGCGGTGGTACCGTCGGTCGGGCCGACGGCAAGGGAGTCGGGCGAAGGCATGGGCCAAAGATATACCCGCGCCGCGCCCGGTTCAGTCGGCCAGGATCACCCGGAGCACCACCGTCGTGTCTCCGACGGCGGCGCGCTGCTTCCAGCCGGGGATCTGGCTGTTGGCGAGGTAGAGCAGCGTGTCGCCGGTGACCAGGCCCGTGGTCGGCGCAGTGTACGCCGGATGCCGGCGCTCCAGCACCGTCACGCGCGAGACGGTGCGCTGGTCGCGCGCCAGACGGACGTGCACCACCTGGTCCACGTCGCCGACGCGCTGGATGCCGACCAGCCCGTCGGCCGCCCGATAGAGTCCGTCGATGCCGCCGAGCTCGAGGGTCGCGGGACCGCGGAGCGGCGCCAGCGGCTCCGACTCCGGCACGCCGGCGCGGATGCCCTCCGCGTACGCGACGTAGAGCACGCCGTCGGGGCCGAGCGCGATGCCGTTCGGCTCCCGCCAGCCGTCGGCCGCCGGGACGGCGAGCCGGAGCGCGGTATCGCCGGGTGCGAGCGACCACACGCCGCCACCGTCGGTGTCGGTGACGAAGAGGACGCCGTCGGCGCGCAGCGCGAGATCGTTGGGCAGATGCGCGCCCGGCGGCAGCGCCACGCGCCGCGCCACCGTGCCGTCGGCGAGCCGCAGCGCGACGATCGCGCCGGCGCCCCGGCCGGCCGGCCGCATGACGGCCGCCCAGAGCCAGCCCCGCACCGAGTCCACCTCGAGCCCGAGCACCGGCCCGCCCAGCTCGGGCGACCAGGGCCGGGCCTGCGACGTCCCTGCCGTGGCATCCGCCAGGTAGACGCGCCGCTGCGCGATGCTCCCGAGAAAGAGGCGCGGTCCGGCGCGCGCGATCGCCTCCGGCACCAGGGTGTCGGCGACCACGAGGTAGGCCGTGTCGCCGGCGACGAGCGGCGCCGGGGCCGCCGCTTCTCGTGCGGGTGCGGCCCGCGACGCGGGACGGCCGCAGGCCGCCAGCACGGCGGTGAGCGCGACGGCGAGCGGAACGGGGCGGCGGCCGAGCGCGGTCACGGCAGCGCCCCCCGCGCGGCCCAGGCCCGCACCGTCTCGAGCGCGCCGGTCTCGAGCGAGGGCACCCCCGGCCGCCAGCCCAGGGCGAGCGCGCGCAGCGGGATCACGGCGACGTCGCGCGCCAACCGGCCCAGGTGCCCGGCCTCGAAGCCCGCGTCGGGCGCCGAGCCCGGCGGGGCGCACGGCACGCCCGCGGCGGCGAGGGCGGCACCGAGGAGATCGAGCACGGCCGGCACGGCGAGCGGCGTGCCGTCGGTCGCGTGCAGCGCGCCGAGCGGGCCGGGCGGCGCCTCGACGGCGCGCACGTAGAGCTCCGCCACGTCGGCGAGGTGCACGAGCGACCAGCGCGTGGTGAGCGCCCGTAGCGCCGCCAGCGGCCGTCCCGCGACCAGCCCCTCGAGGAGCAGCGGGAACGTCCCGCCCATCGGCGCGTCGGCCGCCGCACCGTAGACCATGCCGAGGCGCACGACGGTGCCGCCGCTCCGGAGCACCAAGCGCTCGAGCGCGCGGCGATCGAGGGGGGTGTCGCCGCACGGGGGCGCGGCCGGCGCCGTGACCTCGTCCACCGGGGGCTCGGGATGATCGCCGAGCAGGTAGGCGTTCGAGGTGTAGACGACGCGGCACAGGCGGTGGGCCGGGCCCTCCGCGAGGGCGAGGAGCGCGCCCGTCGTGATCCAGTCGGGCTCGGGGCGCTCCGCCCCGGCGGCGTACTCGAAGGCGGCGTGGATCGCCACATCGGCGTCGGCGGCCGCGCGGAGCCACGCGGCGGGGGCGGCGAGATCTCCGGTCACCGGATACACGCCGGGCGGCAGCAGGCGCGCCCGGTCGGCCGAGCGGACGAGGGCGGTGACGCGGTGGCCGCGCGCCAGGAGCGCGCGCGCGATCGCCCCGCCGACGTAGCCGGTGGCGCCGGTGACGAAGACGTGCAGTGGGGAGGAGAGCTGGGGTGTGGGCATGCCGAAAGGTGCCGGCGGAGCCGGTGCCCGGCTTCCACGATCTTGCACCCGATCCTGCCGCTATCTTTCGACGGTCATGCCGCTCACCTCCTGGATCACGACCGAAGCCCTGACCGCCGGCGCCTGGCGATGCGACGGCCGGCACGCCGAGCCGGCGGCCGAGGCGGGCACGCTGCTGCTCCTCCCGCGGGGCGGCACGGTGGTGCGGCGCACCGACGGGCGGCGCGCCACGGTGCTCCCGGCGACGGCGCTCGTGACGCGGCCCGGCGAGCCGCTCGCCCTCGCCGGCGCCGAGAGCGGCACCGGGGCCGGGCGGTCGGCGCCGGGACCCGCCCGGGCCACCATCGTCGTGCTCGGGGCGGCGGGAGTGCCCGCGCCCCGCGCGAGCAGGGTGCGGGCGCTGTCGCCGGCGGCGCTGCTGGCGCATTACCGGCTCCAGCGCGCCGAGCACGCCGGGTGGTGCGACGCGCTCGCCCGGGAGGAGCTGACGCTGGAGCTCGCGGCCGCGATCGTCCACGACGCGCCGGCGCCGCCGCCGGGGAGCACGGCGCTCCGACTCGCGGCCCTCGATGCGCTCGCCGCCGTCGCTGACGCCCCGGACGGCGCGCCGCCGTCGCTCGGCGCGCTGGCCCGCACGACCGGGACCACGCCCTGGGCCCTGAGCCGCGCCCTCCGGCGGCTCCTGGGCGTCCCGCTCCGCGAGTACCTGCTGCGGCGCCGGCTCGCCGTCGCGCTCGACCGGCTCGCGGCCGATCCCGCGCGCTCCCTTTCGGCCGTCGCGCACGACGCGGGCTTCGCCTCGCACGCCCACTTCACCGACGCGGTGAGGGCCCGCTGGGGGATGCCCCCGCGGGCCCTCATCGGGCGCGGCGCTGCTAGCGCGCTGCTAGCAGCGCCGCCCACGCGATCGGCTCAGTCGCTGTAGTAGCGCTCCCCCGTCAGCCCCATCTGCACGAGCGACGGCGCCGGCGCGAAGCGCTCGCCGTACTGCTCACGCAGGCCCTCGAGCACCTCGACCACGCGCGCGGCGCCGAGATCGTCGATGAGCCGGAGCGGGCCGCCGCGAAACGGCGGGAAGCCGATCCCGAAGATGGCGCCGATGTCGCCGTCGCGCGGAGTGCGCACGACGCCCTCGGCCACCGCCATCGCCGCCTCGTTGAGCATCGCGTAGACGAGCCGCTGCTCGACCATCGTGGGCGACGCGTCGGGCTTCGGCGTGATGCCGAGGAGGCGGTAGACGCCCTCGTCCACGCCACCCTTCTTGCCATCCTCGTAGAGATGGAAGCCGCGGCCGTTCTTCCGGCCCAGTCGCCCGTCCTCGATCAGGCGCGTCACCACCGCGCTGGGCCTGAGCCGCTCGCCGAACGCCTCGTACATCACCGTCCCCGCCTTCTGCGCCACGTCGAGCCCGACCTCGTCGAGCAACGTCGCGGGCCCGACGGGGAAGCCGAAGCGCTTGTGCATGACGTCGTCGAGGAGGTCGATCGGCACCCCTTCCTCGAGCAGGAGCCCCGCCTCGTTCAGGTAGGGCGAGAGGATGCGGTTGACCCAGAAGCCCGGACTGTCGGCCACGACGATCACGGTCTTCCCCAGCTTCCGGCCGAAGCGCACCGCGGTGACGATCGCGTCGGGCGCGGTGCGGTCGGTCGGGATCACCTCGAGGAGCGGCATCTTCTCGACGGGCGAGAAGAAGTGCATGCCGAGCACCCGCTCCGGCCGCGCCGCCCCTGCGGCGATCTGCGCGATGGGAATCGTCGAGGTGTTCGTCGCGAAGATCGCGTCGGGCCTGGTCGCCGCCTCCACCTCGGCGAGCACCTGGCGCTTGACGCCGAGGTCCTCGAAGACCGCCTCGATGACGAGGTCGGCGCGGCCGAAGCCGCGGTAGTCGGCGCCGCCCGAGAGCTCGGCCACGAGCCGCTGGTGCTGCGGCCGGGTGAGGCGGCGGCGCTTGAGCCGCTCGTCGAGGATGCCGCGCGCGGCGGTGAGGCCCTTGCCGACGCGCGCGAGCTCGGTGTCGCGCATCCGCACGTCCACCCCGGCGTTCAGCACCGCCGTGCCCGCGATCCCGGCGCCCATGAACCCCGAGCCCACGACGCCGACGTGCCGGACCGCCTCGGCGTGGACCGGGACGCCCGCGCCCACGCCGTCGTCCTTCTTGAGCGCGGTGGTGGCGAAGAAGATCTGCACCAGCTTCCGGCTCACCGGGCTCACGGCGAGCTCGCCGAACTTCCGCTGCTCGACCGCGTAGCCCTTCGCCTCGCCGTCCTCGAGCCCCGTGCGCACCGCCTCGAGCGCGGCGAGTGGCGCGGGATAGTGGCCGCCGGTCTTCTGGAGCACCGTGGCGCGCGCCTGCTTGTAGACGATCGCGCGGCCGAAGCTCGTGCGGTCGAGCACCGCGGCCGCGGCGCCCTTCGCCTGGCCCCTGGGCTCGCGCTTCGGCACGCCGTCCCGCGCGAGCCGGCGCGCCGCGGCCACGGCCACCTCGCGCAGGATCGCCGGGTGCACCAGCTCGTCGACGAGTCCCACCCGGAACGCCTTCGGCGCGCGCTCGCTCTTGCCGGCGAGGATGATGTCGAGCGCGGCGCGGAGCCCGATGAGCCGCGGGAGCCGCTGGGTGCCGCCCGCGCCGGGGATGACGCCGAGCTGGATCTCGGGGAGGCCGAGCTGGGTCTTCGGGTGATCGGTCGCGACGCGCCAGTGGCTGGCGAGGGCGAGCTCGCAGCCGCCGCCGAGACAGGCGCCGTGGATCGCGGCGACCACCGGCTTCGGGAAGCGCGCCACGCGCGCCATCATCTCCTGCGCCTCGCGCGAGAGCCGCTCGGCGTCGGCCGCGCTCGCGACGCGCGAGAACTCGGTGATGTCGGCGCCGGCGATGAAGCTGTCGGGCTTGCCGCTGATCAGCACGACGCCCAGCACCGCCTGGTCGCGCTCGAGGTCGGCGAGCACGCGGTCGAATTCCGCCGAGAGCGCGGTGCTCAGCGTGTTCACCGGCTCGCCGGGGAGGTCGATCGTGACGACGGCGATCGAGCCGTCGAGCTCCGTGGAGAGTGCGGGCATGGTCAGTCGCGCTCCAGCACCATGGCGTAGCCCATCCCGCCCTGGGCGCAGATGGAGACGAGGCCGAACTGCACGTCGCGGCGCGCCATCTCGTTCGCGAGGGTCGTGACGAGGCGCGCGCCGGTGGCGGCGAACGGGTGGCCGATGGCGATCGAGCCGCCCATGACGTTGGTCTTCTCCCAGTCCACCTCGCCGAGCGGGCCCGGGAGCCCGAGCCGGTCGGCCCAGGCCTGGGAGCCCCAGGCCTGGACGTTCGAGAGCACCTGGGCGGCGAACGCCTCGTGGATCTCGAGGAGGCCGAGGTCGTTCCACCCGATGCCGGCGCGCTGGAGCGCCTTCGGCACCGCGGTCGCCGGGCCCATGAGGAGCTGCCAGCCCGGGTCCACCGCCGTGACGGCATAGCTCCGGAGATAGGCGAGCGGCGTGTAGCCCAGGGCGCGCGCCTTCTCCTCGCTCATGAGGAGCACGGCGGCGGCGCCGTCGGTGAGCGGCGAGCTGTTGCCGGCGGTGACGGTGCCGTAGCGGCGATCGAACACCGGCTTGAGCTTGGCGAGCTGCTCCATCGAGGTGTCGGGCCGGATCCCGTTGTCGCTCGTCGTGACCTCGGTGCCGTCCGTGCCGCCGAGCCACGGGGCGATCTCCGCCGTGAGCCGCCCGTCGGCGGTGCCGGCGGCGGCGCGCCGGTGGCTGCGCAGCGCCACCTCGTCCTGCTCCAGGCGGCCGATGTGGTTCTCCTTCGCCATCTTCTCCGCGCTCTGCCCCATCGTCTCGCCGGTGGAGGGCTCGCTGATCGCGGGGGTGATGGGAATCAGGTCCTTCGGGCGCACCTTCGCGAACGTGCCGACCCGCTCGCCGACCGTCTTCGCCTTGCTCGCGGCGACGAGCGTCTGGCTGAAGCGCTTCGAGTGCAGGATCGGGATGTCGGAGAGCGACTCGACCCCGCCGGCGAGGATCACCTCGGCGTTGCCCAGGGCGATCTGGTCGGCCGCCACCTGGATCGCCTGCGCGGCGCTGGCGCAGGCGCGGTTGAGACTGTAGGCGGGGATCGTCGGCGGGAACTGCGGCAGCAGGCTCACCTCGCGCGCCACGTTGGGCGTGAGCACGCTGGTGACGACCTGGCTGAAGACGACCTCGTCGACCTCGCGGCCCTCGAGCTCGGTGCGGTAGAGCAGCTCGCGCGCCGCGTGGCGGGCGAGGTCGACGGCGGGCACGTCGCGGAAGACGGTGCCGCTCTTGGCGAACGGGGTCCGGACGCCGGCGACGATCGCCACGCGCCGCCCCAGACGGGCATCGGGCATACGGCTCCTGCGGGAGCGGGGAACGGTGCTGCCGTGACGAGGGGAAACTAACACCCTTCACGGTGCGGGTTCCGGCCTTTAGCTTCCCCCGGCCGGCGGCCGTGCGCGGCGGCCGCTCACGGCCGCCGCGCCAGCACGCTGGCGACGGCGCGGTAGCGGTCGCCGCCCACGGGCTCGATCACCTCGCGGCCGTGCTGCAGCGCGAGCGGCCGGACGAGGCCGGCGAGCTCCCCGGAGCGCAGCAGATGCGCGGGGCTCGTGGGCCCCCAGCCGTAGTCGCGCTGGCGCTCGAGGAAGGTCTCCATCAGCAGTGCGCCGCCCGGCGCGACGCAGTCCACCACCATCGGCATCCGGGCCCGGTCCAGGTAATTGAACACGAGCACGACGTCGAATCCGCGCCCGCCCCTGCCCTCCGCCCGCCACGCGTCGGGCCACGGCGCCGTGAGGTCCAGCAGCCGCCACTCGATCGCGTCGTCCGCGAGCCCGCGCGCCTCGGCCGCGGCGCGGCCCGCGGCGAGCTGCGCCGGGTCGCGGTCCACGGCCAGCACCCGTGCGCCCCGCGCCGCGGCGGCGAGCGCGTGACGCCCGTCCCCGCAGGCGAGATCGAGCACCCGGTGACCGGCGCGAACGAGCGGGACGTGGCGAACGAACCAGGAGCTGGGGCGGGCGGCGTGGACGACGGGGGCGAGCGTCACGGGCCGGTCTCCTCGACGGGAAGGGGCGAGCCGCGCGCCGAGCCGCGGCCGCAGCCCCGGGTGCCGCTCGCGCGGCTCGCGGCGGAGCCGGCCGACGTGCTCGTCATCGGCGGCGGCATCGTCGGCGCCGGCATCGCGCGCGACGCGGCGATGCGCGGGCTGCGGACGGTGCTGGTCGAGCAGCACGATCTGGCGAGCGGCACCAGCAGCCGCTCGTCGCGCCTCGTGCACGGCGGCCTGCGCTACCTCGAGGAGGGCCGGCTCCGCCTCGTCATGGAGGCGGCGCGCGAGCGCGCCGTGCTGCTGCGGATCGCGCCGCACCTCGTGCGCCCGCTCGAGTTCCTCTTCCCCGTGCACCGCGGCGACCGCGTCGGGCTCGCGCGGCTGTGGGCGGGGATGTGGCTCTACGATCTGCTCGCGTTCTTCCGCAATGTGCGGCGCCACCGGATGCTCGGCAAGCACGCCGTGCTGCGGACCGAGCCGTTCCTGCGCGAGCGCGGCCTGGTCGGCGGCGCCCGCTACTTCGACGCCCAGTGCGACGATGCCCGCCTCGTCGTCGCCACCGCCCGCTCGGCCCAGGCGCACGGGGCGCACGTCGCGACCTACACCGCCGTCGAGGACCTGGTGCGTGAGCACGGCCGCGCCGGCGACCGGGTCGTCGGCGCCCGCCTGGTGGACCGCCGCACCGGCGAGCGCGCCACGCTGCGCGCCGCCGTGGTGATCAACGCGACCGGCCCCTGGAGCGACCGGCTCCGCGACCTGGAGGCGCCGGGCGCGCCCCCCCGGCTCCGCCTCACCAAAGGCACCCACGTCGTCGTCGCCCGCGACCGGCTGGGACTCGAGACCGCGCTCACCTTCACGAGCCGGGTGGACGGCCGCGTGATGTTCGCGCTCCCCTGGGGCCGGCTCGCCTACGTCGGCACGACCGACACCGACACCCGCGAGTCGCCCGACACGGTGGCGCCGTCGGTGGACGACGCGGTCTATCTGCTCCGCAGCGTCAACGCCGAGTTCCCCAACGCGCACCTCACCCTGGGCGACGTGCACGCCGCGTGGGCCGGCCTCCGGCCGCTGCTCGCCGACGGCGCCGGCCCCGGCGAGCGCCCGGCGAGCGTCTCGCGCGAGCACGCGATCACGGTGGGCCCCGGCGGGATGATCACCGTGGCGGGCGGCAAGCTCACCACCTACCGCGCGATGGCGGCGCAGGCGGTGAACCTCGCGGCGAAGGCGCTCCGGAAGGAGGGCCGTCGGGTGCCGGCCGAGGCGCGCACCGATCTCGAGCCGCTCCCGGGCGGCGAGACGCAGGACCTCGACGCCTTCCGCCGCCAGGGCCAGGAGGTCGGGCTGCCCGACGCGACGACCGAGCACCTGCTGCGCACCTACGGCACCGAGGCCGCCGGGATCATGAACCTCTGCCTCCGCGACCGCGCGCTGCTGCGCCCGCTCCACCCCGAGCACCCGGCGATCTGCGCCGAGGTGATCCACGCCGTGCGCCGCGAGCTCGCCGTGACGGTCGAGGACGTCCTCGTGCGCCGCGTCCACCTCTTCTACGAGACCGCCGACCACGGTCTCACCGCGATCGGCCGCGTCACCAACCTCATGGGCCGCGAGCTCGGCTGGGACGAGCCCGCGATGGTCGAGGCGGCGGAGCGGTATCGGGCGTTCGTGGAACAGCAGGGACTAGGGACGAGGGACTAGGGACGAGGGACTAGGGGCCCCATGCCGATGCTCGCCTCCGTGCTCCAAGCCCTTTCGACAGCGCCCTAGTCCCTCGTCCCTCGTCCCTCGCTCGTACGTTCCCATCACCTCCGCCCGCTCCAGCACGTGCCCCTCCATCGCCGCCTCGAGCCCGGCGCGGTCGAGCGCGCCCGGGACCCGGAGCAGCGTGTCCAGCGCATACAGATGGAAGAAGTACCGGTGCCGTCCGACCGGCGGGCAGGGGCCGTGGTATCCCGTGGCCTTGGCGTCGGTCAGGCCCTGGCGGGCACCCTCGGGGAGCTGCGCGGGCCCGGCCCCTTCGGGGAGCCCGCGGCAGTCGGCCGGGAGGTCGTAGACGACCCAATGCACCCAGGTGCGCTTCGGCGCCCGGGGATCGGGCGCGTCGGGGTCGAGGACGAGGAGGGCGAAGCTGCGCGTCCCCTCGGGCGCACCCTGCCAGGCGAGCGGCGGCGAGCGATCCTCGCCGTCGCAGGTGTAGCGGGCCGGGATCGCGCCCCCGGGCTCGAAGGCGGACGACGTGATGGCCAGCGGCATGCGCCCTTCCCCTTCCCGAACGAAGTTCCGGCCTGCCTGCCTGCGCTCCTGAGGGGTGAACGGACAGCCATGCCTTCCCTCCCGTCCGCCATTATCTTCCACCACTGACGCCGTCGCCGCCGGCCGCGGCCCGTCGCGGCCCTCGCGCTTTCCTCATCCGGTTGGAGCAGTCCAGTGGATTGGAACGTCTTCGAAACCGCCAACGCCGGTTTCGCCCAGGTGATGTACGAGGAGTACCTCCGGGACCCCAACGCCGTCGGCCCCGAGTGGCGCCGCCTCTTCGACGCCGGCTTGCGCGGCGCGGAGCCGGACGCGCGGCATCCGAGCGTGATGGCGGCGGGCGGCACGGCGGGACGGCGGGACGGCGGCAGCACCGCGTCCGCCAACGGCACCGCGTCCTCGACCGGCGCGTCCGCTCCCGCGGTCCCGCCGGCCCGGCCGGCGCCCCTTCCGGCGAACGCCCAGCCCATCAAGGGGCCGGCGGCCAAGCTCGTCGCCAACATGAACGAGTCGCTCACGGTGCCGACGGCGACGACGTTCCGCGAGCTCTCGGTCGCGGCGCTCGAGGCGCGGCGCAAGGAGCTCAACGCGGCGATCCAGGCGGCGGGCCGCACGGAGAAGATCTCCTTCACCCACCTCATCGCCTGGGCGATCGTGCAGGCGACGAAGCAGCACCCGGTCATGGGCCACACGCTCGCGATGAGCGACGGCACGCCGCACCGGGTCGTGCCCGAGCACATCGCCCTGGGCATCGCGGTGGACGTGACGCGCAAGGACGGCAGCCGCGGGCTCGTCGTCCCCGTCATCAAGCAGGCCGAGACGATGGATTTCGCCGCCTTCCACGCCGCCTACGAGGCGCTCGTCGAGAAGGCGCGCACCAACAAGCTGATGCCCGACGACTTCGCCGGCGCCACGATGTCGCTGACGAACCCCGGCGGCATCGGCACCGTGGCCAGCGTGCCGCGCCTCATGGCCGGCCAGGGCAGCATCATCGCCGTCGGCGCCATCGCCTACCCGCCGGAGTTCGCGCACACCGCGCCCGAGACGCTCAGGCAGCTCGGCCTCGGCAAGGTGATGACGGTGACGTCGACCTACGACCACCGCGTCATCCAGGGCGCCGAGAGCGGCGAGTTCCTCAAGACGCTCGACGGGATGCTGCAGGGGAACGACGGCTTCTACGAGACCGTCTTCCAGGCGCTCGGTCTGACCGCCAAGGCGCTGACCCTCGCCGCGGCGAAGCCGCTGCCGCTCGCCGCCCCGACCGCCGGCGCGACCGCCGCGGGCACTGCCGGCGGTCTCCCGCCCGAGCTCGTGGCCGCGGCCATGCGCCTCGTCGAGGCGGTCCGCAGCGCGGGCCACACCGTGGCGCACCTCAATCCGCTCACCGCCGGCCAGATGGACCCGGCCGCGGCCGAGGCGCTCGACCCCGCGACCTACGGGCTCACCGAGCAGGCGCTCGCGGCGATCCCCGCCGCCGCCCTCGGCGTCGAGGGGCTGGGCGCCACGCTCGCCGAGGCGCTCCCGCGCCTCAAGGCGATCTACTGCGGCACCACGGCCTACGAGTTCGCCCACATCACCGACCGGCGCCAGCGCGAGTGGCTGCGCGAGCGGGTCGAGCGCGGCGAGTTCGCCCAGCCGCTCCCGGCCGACGAGCGCCGCTGGCTCCTCCGCCGCCTCACCGCCGTCGAGACCTTCGAGCGCTTCCTGCACAAGGCCTACCTCGGCCAGAAGCGCTTCTCGGGCGAGGGCGTGGACAGCGTGGTGCCGATGCTCGACACCGCGATGGATCTCGCCGCCCGCGCCGGCGCGCGGGAAGTGGTGCTCGGCATGGCGCACCGCGGCCGCCTCAACGTGCTGGTGCACGTGGCCGGCCGGCCCTACGAGATGATCCTCGGCGAGTTCGAGGGCGCGAAGCACGCCGACGAGGAGGAGACGGAAGCGGAGGAGTTCCCCGGCACCGGCGACGTGAAGTACCACCTGGGGGCCGAGGGCACCGTCACCACGCCGAGCGGGCACGAGCTCGCCGTCACCCTCGCGCCGAACCCGAGCCACCTCGAGTTCGTCGGCGCCGTGGTGAACGGCCGCGCCCGCGCGCGCCAGACCGACCGCACCACGGGCCAGGCGACGCACGACCCGCGGCGGGTGCTGCCCGTCATCCTCCACGGCGACGCGGCCTTCGCGGGCCAGGGCGTCGTGGCCGAGACGCTCAACATGAGCGGCCTCGCCGGCTACGCGGTGGGCGGCACGCTGCACATCATCGAGAACAACCAGGTCGGCTTCACCACCGACTGGGTGGACGCGCGCTCGACGCGCTACGCCAGCGACATGGCGAAGGGCTTCGACGTCCCCGTCGTCCACGTCAACGCCGACGACCCCGAGGCCTGCCTCGGCGCCGTGCGGCTGCTGATGGCCTACCGCGCCGAGTTCGGGCGCGACGTGCTGATCGACCTCGTCGGCTACCGCCGCCACGGCCACAACGAGGGCGACGAGCCGACGTACACGCAGCCGACGATGTACGCGACGATCAAGGACCTCCCCACCGTGCGCGCGAAGTACGCCGAGCGGCTCGCCGCCGCGGGCGTGGTGAGCGCCGACGAGGCGGAGGCCGAGGTCAAGGCGGTCTACGATCGCCTCGTCGAGCTGCAGCAGGGCGTCAAGGCGCGCGCGGCGGCGCTGAAGGCGGCGGGGGCGGCGGCGAGCACGCCGGCCCCGCGCGCGCCGCGCACCACGGACGGCGCGGCGATCGACACGCGGGTCCCGGCCGACGCGCTCGCGCGGCTCAACGAGCGGCTCCTCGCCTGGCCCGAGGGCTTCACGGTGAACCCGAAGCTCAAGCGCCAGCTCGAGCGCCGGCGCACGGCGGCCGGGCCCGAGGGCGGCATCGACTGGGGCCACGCCGAGGCGCTCGCCTTCGCGTCGCTCCTCGTCGAGGGCACGCCGCTGCGGCTCACCGGGCAGGACGTCGAGCGCGGCACCTTCAGCCACCGGCACGCGCTGCTGCACGACGTGGACACGAACGCGGAGTTCGCGCCGCTGCAGCACCTGGCGGATGCGCAGGCGAGCTTCGAGATCCACAACAGCCCGCTCAGCGAGCTCGCGGCGATCGGCTTCGAGTACGGCTACAACATCGCCGCGCCCGAGGCGCTGGTGCTGTGGGAGGCGCAGTTCGGCGACTTCGTCAACGGCGCGCAGGTCATGCTCGACCAGTTCGTGAGCGCGAGCCGCGCGAAGTGGGGCGAGACGAGCCGCCTCACGCTGCTGCTGCCGCACGGCTTCGAGGGCCAGGGCCCCGAGCACTCGAGCGCGCGCCTCGAGCGCTTCCTGCAGCTCGCCGCGGAGGACAACCTCCGCGTCGCCAACTGCACGACGCCGGCGCAGTACTTCCACCTCCTCCGCCGCCAGGCGAAGGACCGGCGCCAGCGCCCGCTGGTCGTGATGACGCCGAAGTCGCTGCTGCGGCTCCCGCAGGCGGCGAGCCGGCTGGAGGAGCTCGCCGAGGGCGCCTTCCACCCGGTGCTCGACGACGCCGCGGCCGCGCCGCGCGCGGGCCGGGTCGCGCGGATCGTGCTCTGCTCGGGCAAGGTCTATTACGACCTCCTCGCCGAGGCCGAGAAGATGGGCGACGACCGCCCCGCGCTGGTGCGGGTCGAGCAGCTCTACCCCTTCCCGGGCGAGGCGCTGC
Source organism: Gemmatimonadales bacterium (assembly GCA_035760645.1). GTDB lineage: Bacteria > Gemmatimonadota > Gemmatimonadetes > Gemmatimonadales > GWC2-71-9 > DASSTY01. The sequence continues at coordinate 1,886 of DASTSO010000038.1, read as the reverse complement.
AGGCGGTGTTCGCGAAGTACCCCGAGGCGCGCGAGATCGTCTGGGCCCAGGAGGAGCCGCGCAACATGGGCGCCTGGACCTACATGGAGCCGCGGCTGCGGGAGATCCTCCCCGAGGGCGCCACGCTCGAGTACGTCGGCCGCCCCGAGCGCGCGAGCCCGGCCGAGGGCTATCTGTCGGCCCACCTCGCCGAGCAGCACCGGATCGTGGCCACCGCGCTCGCGGCCCCGAAGGAGCGCGGGCCGTTCGCCACCACCGCCGCGGCGGGCGAGGGGAAGGGCTGAGCCGGCAGGACGGACAGTCGAAAGGGGCGGCCCCGATTCCGGGTGCCGCCCCTTTGCTGCATCGTAGCGCGGTGGCGCTGGTCGCGCCTGCTACCTTCAGAGCTCCTTGGGGAGCACCGGCCGCTCGGAGGCCTGCCGCGCGAGCTCCTTCAGGGGCTCGGACAGGTGGTCGCCGTAGTGCAGCAGGAACACGCCACGGGCGCGCTTCTGCATCAGGAAGGCGACGAGCGGGGTGTCCGCCTTGGCCGCGTTGCACTCCCGACACGCCAGGACGAGATTGTCCGGCCGGTCGTATGCCGTCTGGCCACGGCGCGGGCGCACGTGGTCCAGGGTGATCGCCTCCGGGGGCGAGACCTCGGTGCCGCAGTAGGCGCAGACGGCGCCGTGCTGGGCGAGCAGCCACTCGCGATGCGACTGCATGGAGCGGCCGGGGGAACGGCGGAACGTGGGAGTAGCGACGGCAGCAGCGGTTGAAGGTGCGTTACGTCTGCGGGGTCGTCGTGCCACAAGACTCCTCGTTGAGGTGAATCCGGGCCCGGCATTCGCCGGGCTCGTGGATACTACGGAGCCGAAAGATAACCGGCAGAGCGCCACAATGGCAGATCCCCTGACCATCCCCCTCCCCGACCCCGCCGAGCGCGCCGCGCTGGCCGAGCGCTGGAGCGCGCTGCCCGCGATGCGGGCCCTCGGGGCCCGGGCCGACTTCGCCGATCCGGGCGCGGTGCGCGTCGTGATCGACCGGCTGCAGCCCTTCCATCGCGGGGGGCTCGGCACCGAGGCCGTGAACGGCGCGGTGATCGCGGGCCTCTGCGACGCGGCGGTGGGGATGGTGGGCCACTTCCAGGCCCTCGGCTCCAGAGTGGGAACCGCTCAGCTCAGCATTCAGTTCCTGCGTCCGGTGCGGGGCGAGACGGTCGCGGCCGTGGGACGGCTCACCCGCGCCGGCGCCAGCCTCGTCTTCGCGCGGGCCGAGATCGAGGACGCGCGCGGCACCGTCTGCGCCGTCTGCGACGGGATCGTGGCCATCGTGGGCCGGGAGGCCGAACGTGAGAATGTCGCGCTCTGAGCGCGCCGCACGCCGGGGCCCCGTGCCCGGGCGCATCGTCCTGGCACTGGCCGCCCTCCTCGCCGCCGGCGCGGCGGGCTGCCGGGGGCCGCAGCACGTCGTCCACAGCAGCCGGCGCTCGGCCCACCGGGCGAGCCTCGCGGCCGCCCCCGCCCTGCCCGACTCGCTCACCGGCGACACGAACCGGGGCGCCCCCGACGACTCCGGGGCCCGGGGCGACGCCGCCGGCGCCCGGCGCGCCATCCTGGGTACCCTGCGCGAGTACGTCCGCGCCTCCAACGCGGGCGACGTCCCCGCGCTGGTGCGGCTCTACACCGACGACGCCCTGGTGCTTCCGCCCTCGCACCCGCCCATCGAGGGCCGCCGCGCGATCGCCGCCTTCTGGCGCCAGGGGATCGACAGCGGGTTCGCCCTCACCCCGCTCCGGGTGGACGTCCACGGCGACGTCGCCTGGGTGGTGGGCCGCTACACGCTGCCCGCCACCGCCCAGGACCCGGCCGACACCGGGAAGTCCGTCTTCTGCCTCCACCGCCAGC
>DASTSO010000037.1:0-3515 GCA_035760645.1 Gemmatimonadales bacterium | reverse complement strand
TGCACGTGCGCATGGCTGTGCTCGAGCGGCGCATGCGTGTGGAGGTGCTCGTGATGCTCGGTGAGGTGCAGCCAGAGCCCGAGCCCCATGAGCGCCGCGGCGGCGAGGAAGAGCGGCGCCACCGCCTCGTGCCAGAGCACGATGCCGAGCACCGCACCGATGAACGGAGCGAGCGAGAAGTACGCGCCGGTGCGCGCCGTCCCGAGCTCTCGCAGGGCGCGCACGTAGAGCACGAGGCTCACGCCGTAGCCCAGGAATCCGACGACCGCGGCCGCGAGGGCGATCCCCGGGGCCGGGAGTGCGGCGCCCAGGGTGAATGCCAGGACGGTGTTCGTCGTGCCCGCCACGAGCCCCTTGAGCATCGTGATCTGAATGGGATCGCCCGCCGAGATCCTCTGCGTGAGGTTGTTGTCGATGGCCCACGCGAGACAGGCCGCCGCGACCGCCGCGGGCCCGATCAGGCTGCCGCCCGCGAGCCCTCCCTGCCACGAGAGGAGCACCCCGCCCGCCACGATCGCGAGCATGCCGACGACGATGCGACGGTGCACGTGCTCCCGGAAGACGAGCCAGGCGAGCGCGGCCGTGAAGACGCCCTCGAGATTGAGGAGCAGCGAGGCGGTCGAGGCCGGCGTGCGCGCGAGGCCGAGCAGGAGCAGCAGCGGGCCGAGCACCCCGCCGGACAGGATCGCCCCGGCGAGCCACGGCAGGTCCGGCCGACCAAGCGGCGCCTCCGCCGCCGCGCCACCCGGCGCGAGCCCCCGGCGCCGCAGCGTCCAGACCAGCAGGAGCCCGGTGCCCGAGCCCAGATACAGCAGCCCGGCGAGGAGTTGCGGCGCGACGCCGCCGAGCAGCCCCTTCGCCGCGGGCGCGCTCGCGCCGAAGAGCACCGCCGCGAGCAGCGCGAGCCCCACGCCTGTCGACCGCATCCGGTCCACCCTCATCGCGCTCCCTCCCGCCGATCTGCTCCTAACCTAGCCGCCCGCCCCCGGCAGTCCCACGGAGCCTGCCGGCCGGGGGCAATCAGTGCAGATTGGAGAGGGTGCATCCGGGGGAGCCGGGATCGGGGCTCTCCCGGGAATCCTGCGCCGCCGGAGGGTGATCGCACGATGCCGTCCTCGGGTTCTCGCGCCACCGGCCCCCGCCGTCTCGGCGGGGCGACGCTGGCCGCGCTCCTCCTCGCCTGCGCGGCCTCCCGCTCGCCGGCCCAGTCGTCCGCCCGCCTGCCGAGCTGCCGGGCCCGCCCGACGGCGTCCGCCCTCCCGGTCGCCGACACCGCGCCGCCGCCCGCAGCGGCGACGCTCCGCACCGTGACCGACGTGCCACTGCCGGGACCCGCGGTGCGCTTCGATTACCAGAGCCTCGACTCGACGCGCGGCCGCCTCTACCTCGCCCACATGGGCGCGGGCCAGGTGGTCGTGTTCGACACCAGGGCGCAGCGCGTCGCCGGCGCGATCCCGGGCGTGCCGGGCGTGACCGGGGTCTGGGCCGTCCCCGAGCTCGACCGGGTGTACGCGTCGGCGACCGGGCTGCACCGCGTCGTGATCATCGACGCGCGCACCGACTCGATCGTCGCGCGCGTGGGGCCGATCGGCTTCCCGGACGGCATCGCCTACGCGCCGGAGGTGAAGAAGGTGTTCGTCTCCGACGAAGCGGGCGGCGGCGAGCTCGTGATCGACGCCGTGCACGACCGCGCGACGGGCCGCATCCCGCTCGGCGGCGAGGCCGGGAACACGATCTACGATCCCGGCTCCGGTTGCGTGCTCGTCGCCGTGCAGACCCGCGGCGAGGTCGCGGCGATCGACCCGGCGAGCGAGCGCGTCGTGCGCCGGTTTCCGACGCCCGGCGTCGCGCGCCCGCACGGGCTCGCGGTGGACGCGGCGCACCGCCTGCTCTTCGTCGCGGGCGAGGCGAACGCCACGCTCGGCGTCCTGGACCTCCGGACCCTGCGCGTCCTCGCGCGGCAGCGGGTGGGCCGCGATCCGGACGTGCTCGCCTTCGACCCCGGCTGGCGCCGCCTCTATGTCGCCGCGGAAGCCGGCCCGGTCACGGTCTTCGACGCGCGCGGCGACTCGCTCGTGCAGGCGGGCACGATCCGCCTGCCGCACGGCCACACCGTCGCCGTCGCGCCCGCGACGCACCTCGTCTACTTCCCGCTGCAGGATCTGCACGGCCGCCCCGCGCTGCGCGTCATGCGCGCCGGCGCGCCGTGACCCTGATGGGCTTCGGTCGGAGCCCGCGTTCGAGGAGGAAGCCATGCGGAATCGATCTCGCACCCACGCCGGCGTGCCCCTCGCGCACGCCGGAGTCTGCATCGCGCTGTGTCTCGTCACGCCGGCGGGCCGCCTCGCCGCCCAGGCGGCGGGCACCGACACGAGCTGGGCCGCCGTCGACCGGGCGATGGGGCGGGCCGGGGCGGCGCAGCCCGGCGGCGTCCACAAGTACAGCCTGCCCCGCTCCGACCTGCGCGTGAGCGTGGGCGGGATCGCCGTGAAACCGGCGCTCGCGCTCGGCTCCTGGGTGGCATTCGAGCGGATGGGCGCGGGGGGCGACAGCGCGATGGCGATGGGCGATCTCGTGCTGCTCGAGCGCGAGGTGACGCCCGTGCTCTCGAAGCTCCAGCAGATGGGCGTGCAGCAGACCGCCCTGCACAACCACCTCCAGGGCGAGTCGCCGCGGCTGATGTATCTCCACGTGGAGGCGGAAGGCGCGCCCGCACGGGTGGCGGGGGCCCTCCGTGCGGCGCTCGCCCTCACGGGCACGCCGCCGGCCACGCCCGCCGCCGGGGCCGGCGGCGCAAGCGCGCCCGGCCTCGACACCGCGGCGATCGCCCGCGCGCTCGGGCGCTCGGGGAAGACCAACGGCGGTGTCTACCAGGTGAGCGTGCCGCGCGCCGAGGCGGTGCGGGTGCACGGGCTGGAGATCCCCCCGGCGATGGGCGTCGCCACGGCGATCAACTTCCAGCCGACGGGCGGCGGCAGGGCGGCGATCACCGGCGACTTCGTCCTCACCGGCCCGGAGGTGAACCCGGTCATCCGGACGCTCCGCGCGCACGGGATCGCGGTGACGGCGTTGCACAGCCACCTGCTCGACGAGGAGCCGGAGCACCTCTACTTCATGCACTTCTGGGCCGTGGACGACGCGGTCCGGCTGGCGGAGGGGCTGCGGGCGGCGCTCGCACAGATGAAGGTGCCACAGGCCGCCTCGTGAGGCGCTGATCCGTGCGGTGCCACTCCATGCACCGCACGCGGCGGCCGTTCACCGGGACCGCGGTCGCCGCCCTTTCGCGACCGTGACGATGAGACGAACCCGGTGGTGCAGCGCTGCGCGACCGGGTGCGCCCGATGTAGTCCTGCAGCGCGCGACCGGACTACACGGTGCCAGGCGATTCGGTGGGGGGGACAGCAGAACGTCCCGCACCACCGAAGTGATGCGGGACGTCGATCTTGCCGTATTGCCCCGCCTGGGGTCGAACCAGGAGTCTTCTGATCCAGAGTCAGACGTGTTGCCAGTTACAC
>DASTSO010000036.1:0-17933 GCA_035760645.1 Gemmatimonadales bacterium | reverse complement strand
CGCAGCGAGTCGTACACCGGCTTGAGCCGCAGATGGCTCACCGGCTCCTCCCACCCGGCCCACGTCCAGTCGGCGAAGGCGTCGGCGCGCCACGAGGCCGGCAGCGTGGCGACGACGGTGGCGGAGTCCCGCGGTGCGCCGGCCCCCCCGGGGCCGACGCGGTAGCTCACGACGCCGACGTGGAAGGCGCCGGCCGGCGCGGTGCCGAAGTCGCCGCGGCCGGCGGGGTCGAAGAGGAGCGTGCGGCTCGAGGGGTCGGTGACGTTGAGCAGGTCCCACGGAAGCCGCAGCTCGAGGAGCCCCGCCGCGGCGTCCCACCACCAGTCGCTCAGGCTCGACTCCGCGGCGCGGCCGAAGCGCAGCACGCCGCGGTCCCGGCCGCGCGCGGGGAAGAAGGTGCCGTCGCGGCCGTAGCGCGCCCGGTTGGTGATGACGAAGAGCGCGTCGAAGCGCCCGTCCGCCCGATCGGTGATCGTCACCGGCCGGTGGTAGAACCGGCCGTAGTCGTCGCCCGTCGCCGGGTCCTTGAGCGCGGCATAGCGGTTGTACTCGGGCGTGACGCGGAGCGCCGCCGCCCCGGGGCCGCGGAGATCGGCCAGGAACTCGAAGCCCAGCTCGCTGCGCACGCCGGTGCGCGGCAGAAGGTGCTGTCCGACCCGCGGCAGGTGCGTGTCGAGGGCGAGCTGCACGCCGGCCGAATCCCACGGGAAGGCGCGCCCGCGGAGGCCCGGGAACTCCACCGCGACGAACACGTACGACGCGTCCGACCCCATGCGCACGCGCGCGGGCACCAGCGCGTCCTGCCGCGCGCGCTCGTCCGCGGCGCCTTCGCGCGCCTCCTGCACCACGCGGAGCGCGAGCCAGCGCGCCGGATCGCCGCCGGGCGCGGGGCTCGCCGCGGGGCCGCTCGCCGCGCCTGCGTAGGCGCCGAGGATGCCGTAGTTCTGCTCGGCGTCCATCACGTTGTGCCAGAGCCGGGTGCGCTCGAGCGGGATCTCGAAGTCGATCACCACCCAGTTCTTCTTGAACCACTCGTCCAGCCACGCGAAGACGATGCTCCCCGCCGCGCCCGCCTCGCGGATCTCGCGCGTGAGGCGCGCGTCGATCGCCGCCTGCACCGTCTCGTCGTGCCCGCCGTGGTGCCAGCCCTGCGGCTGCAGGTGCGCCAGGCCGCGGCTCGACGGGACGCCGTACTCGGCGACGAGCACCGGGAGCCCCGCGTGATGCCGCACGAGCTCGGCGAGATAGCCGTAGTAGGTCGACGGCCCCTCGCTCGAGCGCGCGCGCAGGTAGCCGGGGTCGAGCACCATGAAGTCGGGGTAGTACGGATACGCGTGGTAGCTCGCGAACCAGCCGGCGGGGTTGGCCGCCGTGGGCCGCACGAGATTGGCGTCGAGCGCGATCGCGTCGTTCTCGTACTCGAGCTTCGGCGCCTCCGAGGGCCGCCCGGCCTTCCGGCGCCACGCCGCTTCCTCGCGCGTTCCCGCCTCGGTGGGATGCGTGAGCGGATCGAGCGTCGGCCAGTTGGTATAGGCGATCGGCCGCAGCGCGTTGTAGGTGTCCGCCTCGTAGGCGAGCAGGTAGTCGCACTGCTCCGCCATCCAGACGTCCATCGCCGGGCCCTGCGCGACCTGGAGGTAGCGGCCGTGGTACGGGCGGGAGCCGCCCGCGCGCGCGTCGAACGCCTGCACCGCGTACGGCTCCCACTCGCGCCCGAGGATGTAGGCGAGCGTCCAGCGGCTCACGTCGGCGTCGTAGCGCCCGGCGGCGTGCCCCGGGCGCGGCGCGAGCTCCGCCTGGCCGTGGAGCAGGTCCACCACCCGCCGCATCTCGGCGCGGAACTCGTCCTTCCACGCGGGGTCGTCGAAGTCGTCGCGCGGCGGCAGCTCGGTCCACACGCCGTGCACCAGCCAGAGCGGCCGCGCGGGGTGCGCCAGGTTCCACGCCCGGAGCGCGCGGTAGAAGGCGGGCGGGAGAATGGTGTAGACCCGGACCGTGTTCGCGTGCATCGCGGCGAGCGTGTCGAGCCAGCCCGCGTAGACGGCGGAGTCGGTCGGGAACTCGCTCGGGAACTTCCCCGGGAGCGCCACGCCGAGGTTGACGCCGCGCACGTAGAAGGGCGTCCACCCGCCGCCGGCCGCCGCGACCTCGAAGCCACCGGGTCGCTCGCGCGTCCCCGTCGTGGTGCGGGCGACGAGCTGCAGCGTGGCGGGCCGCGGGCGGCGCACGAGCGCCGGCCGGTTCCAGTCGGGATCGAGCCGGTCGAGGAGCGCGCGCGCGTCGGCGTTGCGCGGGTTCAGCGCGAGGGCGCGCCGGGCGGCCGCGCGCGCCGCAGCGCCGTCGCCCTGGCGCCAGGCGGCGCGGGCGAGGCCGTCCCACCCGTCGGCGTTCGCCGAGTCGCGCGCGACGACCGCGCGGAAGAGACTGTCGGCCAGCGGGACCCGGCCCTCGCGGAGCGCCACGTAGCCCAGCCCCACCGCGGCGTCCTGGTTCGCGGCGCAGAGCCGGAGCGCCTCGGCGAAGCGCGCCCGCGCCTCGGCGACGGCGCCGCCGCGGTACGCCGTCCACCCCGCCTCGCTCGCCGCGCCCGAGGCGGCGGGGCAGGGGGCGCGGCGCGGCGGGGGGGCCGCGACCTGACCGCGAAGGACCGGCGCACCCAGGGCGAGCCCGGCCGTCCCGGCGAGCACGGCGGCGGCGAAGCGCGCGCGGGCGCGCGAGTGTAACTTGATGGCCATGACCGATCAAATATCTCCCGACATGCAGGCGGCGACCACCCGCGAGCTCGGGCGGACGCTGGTGGACACCTTCGGCCAGGGCTGGATGCGGGGCAACGTGGACGTCCTCCTCTCGGTCTTCGGCGAGGAGGCGGTCTTCGTCGAGACCCCCTTCAGCGAGCCGATCCGCGGCATCGCCGGGATCCGGGAGTACTGGCGGGAGATCCCCTACCACCAGTCCGAGGTCACCTTCACCTCGGGCGAGATCTACGTGGCGGGGCCCTGGTTCAGCACCGAGTTCCGCTGCCTCTACCGCCGCCGCCGGACCGGCGAGTGGGTCGACGCCCGCGGCGCCATCTTCTGCGAGACCGCCGGCCAGCGGATCACCGAGATGCGCATGTACTGGCATCGATGGAACGGGGGGCGGGAGACGAGCAAACCGTGAGTCGACCACCCTCGCCCGACTGTCCTCTCCCTGTCCCCGCCCGAGGACATTCCCCCCACCCGCCGATTCGCTAAGTTTCGGTAAGGCAAGCCGCTTTACCGGTGGCACGGACCTCGCAGCGTCAGCTTTCGCTAGTTCCTGCGCGTGCGGGCCCGTCCACCATGCGACCCTGGGGTCGTCCGGAGGTACCATGTTGTCCGCCCTTCTTCTCCCGCTTCTGCTCGCCGGTACGGCGCCCGGCGGGGAGGCGCCCCGTCCCGCTCCCGACAGCGCCGCGCCGGCCGCGGCGAGCGCCGCGGCGCCGACCGCTCGCGTCGGCGATCCGGCGGTCGAGCTCTGGCTCAACAACGATCGCCGCTTCCTCCCGGGGGACCGCGCCAAGGTGCAGGTCCGCTCGCGCGACGACGGCTACCTGCTCGTGCTGCAGGTGGACCCGGCGGGCCGGCTGCGGGTGCTGTTTCCGCTCGACCCCGGCGACGACAACTTCGTCCGCGGCGGCAAGAAGTACGAGCTCAAGGACCGCGGCGGGCGCGAGGCGTTCACGATCGACGATCGCGACGGGCAGGGCGTGGTCTACGCCGCGGTCTCGCGCGCGCCGATGCGCTTCGACGACTACGTGCGCGGCGACCACTGGGACTACGGCGCGCTCGCGCCCGAGGCGCTCCCCGAGTCGCCCGAGCCGACGCTCACCGACCTGGTGCAGCGCATGGCGCCGGCCGGCTTCGAGTACGACCTCCTGACCTACGACGTGACCAACCGCGCGGTCGCGAGCCGCACGGTGTACGCCGACGACACGTACTACGATCCCTTCTGGTACGGCTGCTACGCCTGCCGCTCCTACGGCTACGGCTACTACCCGCGCAGCGGGATCAGCATCGGGGTCACGTTCGGGCGGCCGTACCGCTACCGCTACGACCCGTTCTACTACGGGCCGGCGTACTACGACCCGTTCTACGATCCCTTCTTCTACGACCCGTACTACTACGTGCCGGCCTACCCGGTCGTGATCTACCGGCCCTACGGCCGCTTCCGGCCCGGCTATCCCTACGGCTATCCGTATCGCGGCTACTTCGGCGACGGCTACGGCCGGGGTACCCGGCGCTACGCGGGCTGGGGCTCTCCGTATTCGGGGGGCTCGAACTTCGGCGACGGGATCGGGTACCGCGACCGCCGGCTGGACGATCCGATCCGCTCGGTGAACAGCGTCTATGCCCCGCCGCTCCGGCGGCGCGAGGCGGCGCAGCCCGGCGTGAGCCGGGTGCCGAACGACACGCGGACCGGCCGCGCCCTGGGCCCCGTGCCGTCGAACGACCGGCTGGCGGAGCCGCCACGCCGGGCCGGGGAGCCGGCGACGAGCGCGAGCCCGCGGCGGAACGAGGGCCGGAACGAGGGCCGGAACGAGGGCCGGAACGAGGGCGGCCGCGCGGGCGGCGCGGGCGGCGCGGGCGGTGGCCGGCGCGCCGGCGAGGCCGGCGGCGGGCGCCGCCGGGCGAACGACGAGGTGCCCACCCCGTCCGCGCCGAGCGTGGATCGGGCGCCGCGCAACCGGCCCGAGGGCTGGCCGGTCGACGCCACCCCCCGGCGCCGGCTCTCCGAGGAGCGCGCCGGGGGGCGGGCCGACAACCCCTCGCTCGCGCCGGCGGAGGAGAGCCCGGGCATCGAGCGGCAGCCGGCGCGCCGCGGCCTCGAGGAGCGGCCCACGGTGACCCGCGAGCCGCAGATCGAGCGCCGCTCGGCGCCGCGCGAAGAGCCCCGCCAGGCGCAGCCCCGCCAGGAGCAGCCCCGCCAGGAGCCGCCGCGCTACGAACCGCCCCGCCGCGAGGCCCCGCGCTACGAGGCGCCGCGCTCGGAGCCCCGTCGGGCCGAGCCGTCGTCCGGGGGCGGCGGGCGCTCGGCCCCGCGCGGCGACGGCGGTGGGGGCGGCGGCGGCGGCCGGCGCCGCAGTCCCTGAGCGCGGCGCGCCCACGGCACCCGAATGCGACGAGGGGCGACCGGATGGTCGCCCCTCGTCGTTTCCCTCAGGCTCGAGCGCTCGGCGTGTGCCGGCCGCTCACCAGACCTGCGCCTGCAGGCTGTCGCTGCGGACCATCGGGTCGCCCGGCTTGCAGCCGAACGCGCGGTGGAAGGCGGGGAGGTTGCTGAGCGGGCCGTTGGTGCGGAACTCCCCCGGCGAGTGCGGGTCGGTGGCGACGAGGAGGCGCGACGTCTCGGGCCGCACCACCTGGCGCCAGATCTGGGCCCAGGCGAGGAAGAAGCGCTGGTCGCCGGTGAAGCCGTCGATCGGCGCCGGCTCGCCCTTGCCCTCGAGCGAGCGGCGGTAGGCGCCGTAGGCGATGGTGAGGCCGCCCAGGTCGGCGAGGTTCTCGCCCAGGGTGAGCCGGCCGTTGACGTGCAGCGAGTCGAGCACGGTGTAGCCCGAGAACTGGTCCACCACCACCTGCGCCCGCGCGTCGAACTGCCGCGAGTCCTCGTCCGACCACCAGCCGCTCAGGTTGCCCTTCGCGTCGTACTTGCGGCCCTGGTCGTCGAAGCCGTGCGTGATCTCGTGGCCGATCACCGCGCCCATGCCGCCGTAGTTCACCGCGTCGTCCGCCTTGGGGTCGAAGAACGGCGGCTGCATGATGCCCGCGGGGAAGACGATCTCGTTGAGCGACGCGCTGTAGTAGGCGTTCACCGTCGGCGGCGTCATCCCCCACTCGGTGCGGTCGAGCGGCTTGCCGAGCTTGGCGTAGTTGCGCCGGGTCTCGAAGGCGGCCACCCGCCGCACGTTCTCGGCGTAGCTCGCGCGCGTGACGGTGAGCCCGGCGTAGTCGCGCCACTTGTCGGGATAGCCGATCTTGTTGACGATCGCGTCGAGCTTGGCCGCGGCCCTGGCCTTCGTCGCCGGGCTCATCCACGTGAGGGCGGCGAGGCGCGCGCGGAACTCGGCCTGGATGTTCCGCACCATCGCGAGCGCGCGCGCCTTGGCCTCGGGCGTGAAGTGCGTCTTCACGTACGCCTTGCCGAGGACCTCGCCGAGGTTGGCGTCGGTGGCGCGCACGCAGCGCTTCCAGCGCGGCTGCATCTCGGCGACGCCGCGCAGCGTGGTCGAGTTGAAGGCGAAGTCCTGCCGCACGAACGGCGTGGAGAGCGTCGGGGCCATCGCCTGGATCACCCGCCAGCGCAGGTAGGAGCGCCAGGCGTCGAGCGGCGCGGCGGCGACGAGCGAGTCGAACGCGGCGACGAAGCGCGGCTGCCGCACGTTCACCTCCGCCACCTCCTTGACCCCGGCGCCGGCGAAGAACGCGGGCCAGGCGATGTTGGGCGCGGTCTGCGCCAGCGCGCTCACCGGCATCAGGTGGTAGGTCGAGTCGGGGTTGCGGCGCTCGGTGCGCGTCATGGACGCCTGCGCCATGGCCGTCTCGAGCGCCACGACGTCGGCGGCCGCGCGCGCGGCCGTGGCCGCGTCGTCGCCGGCGAGGCGGAACATCGCCGTGAGGTGCGCGACGTACTTCGCGCGGAGCGTCCCCGAGGCGGAGTCGGTCTTCGTGTAGTAGTCGCGGTCGGGGAGCCCGAGCCCGCCCTGCGAGAGCGTGGCGATCACGCGCTCGCTGTTCTTGTCGTCCGAGCCGGCGCGGAAGCCGAAGCCGGCGCCGAAGCCCTCGGCGTGGAGGCGGGCGAGCGCAGGGACGAGCGCCGCACGGTCCCGCACCGCGGCGATCTCGCGGAACCAGGGCTGGAGCGGCCGGGCGCCGGCGCGGTCGATCGCCGTCGAGTCCATGCAGCTGCCGTAGAAGGCGCCGAGCATGCGGCCGTCGGCGTCCTTCAGTCGGCCCGCCGCGGCGTCCTCGAGCGTGGCCCGGAGCGCGGCGAGGTTGTTCTGGTAGAGCTCGTCGAAGCTTCCCCAGCGCGACTGGTCGGCGGGGATCGTCGCGCGCTTCAGCCAGCCGCCGTTGGCGTAGCGGAAGAAGTCCTGGCACGCCGCACAGGTGGTGTCCACGTTGGCCGGGTCGATCGGCTTCGCCTGTTGGGCCGTCGCCGCCACCGGCGCGAGGGCGAGCGCCCCCGCGAGGGTCAGAACGGAGATGCGTTTCATGGAAGACCGGGTGAGGGTGAACCTACTTCGCGTGCCGATGCGCGTAATCCAGCCCCCACTGCAGGAACTCGGGACTGCGGAGGCCGATGCGCATCGCCTGCTGGACGGCGCCGTCCTCGCTCAGGCCGTGGTCGAGCATGAGGTGGGGGATCAGCGCGCCGCCGACGCGGTTGGCGCTGGCGCAGTGGAGCAGGACCTGGCGGCCCGCGTTCTGCCGCAGCACCGCGAGGATGCGCTCGAGCACCGCGTCGTCGGCGGCGCCGGGGCGCACCGGGACGTTCTCGTACTCGAGCCCCAGGGCGCGCGCGGTGGCGGGCTCGTCGAAGTCGCGCGGCTCCATCGGGTCGCGCAGGTCGAGGACGACTTCGCCGCCCGCGGCCTTGAAGGCCTCGAGCTGCGCGCGGCCGGGCTGGCCGCCGGTGACGAGGTTCGGCAGCGCCTGGGTGGCGTTCACCGTCCCCTGGATCGCGTCGTAGGTCGTGGCCATCGGAGGATCTCCTTGGTTAGTGCGGCCGTTAGTGCGGCTCGCCGGGCCGGTAGGTGATCACGTCCACCCGCTCGAGGGTGATGAGCCCGCCGCCGATCATGCGGTCGAGCTCGGGGAGGATCGCCTGGATGCGCTCCGCGGTCTCGACGCACTCGACGACGATCGGCAGGTCGAGCGAGAGATCGAGGACCTTCTCGGTGCGCAGATGCGCGCTCGCGCCGAAGCCCATGACGGCGCGGAGCACCGTGGCCCCGGCGTAGTGCCGGTCGCGCAGGAGCCGCACGATCGCCTCGTAGAGGGGCCGGCCCTCCCACTTGTCCCGCTCGCCGATGTGGATGCGCATCAGCGTGCGCTCGCCCCGCAGCCCGTGCATAGTCCGCCTCCCGCCGCTTTACCTCCCGCCGTCCCGCCGTCCCGTCCGTCACACCGCCCGCCGCCACGCCCCCAGCTCGCGCGCCGCGGCGATCCCCAGCATCGTGCCGGCGAGCGCGAGCCCCACGCTCGCGGCGACGTAGAGCGCGGCGCGCCCCCAGTCGCCGTCCTCGAGCAGCGCCACCGTCTCCGCGCTGAAGGTGGAGAAGGTGGTGAAGCCGCCGCAGAAGCCGGTGGTGAGGAGGGCGCGCGCCTCGGGCGTCACCGCCGTCGAGTCGGCGGCCCAGCGCACCAGGAAGCCGAGGACGCAGGAGCCCAGGATGTTGATGACGAGCGTCCCGACGGGGAAGGTGGTCCCCGCGAGGCGCTGCAGGGTGGTGCCGAGGAGGTAGCGGCCCGCCCCGCCCACCGCGCTGCCGAAGGCGATGTACCAGATCATGGGTGCTGCAACTTAAGCCCCGGTGCCGATGGACGCATCCCTCGCCCAGCTCGGGGATGCGCTTACATTACCGGGACTCATGCCGCGTCTCGCCATCGCCCAGCTCCGGCCCCGCAAGGGGGCCTACGCCGAGAACCTCGCGCGCCTCGGCGCCCTCTTCCGCTCCCTCGGCCGCGCCGCCGCGCCGCCCGAGCTGCTCGTCCTCCCCGAGAGCGCCCTGACCGGCTACTTCGTCGAAGGCGGGGTGCGCGAGCTCGCGCTGCCGGCCGAGCGGCTCTTCGACGACCTCGCGCGGGTGCACGCCGAGAGCGGCGCGCCGCCGCTGGACGTGGCCCTCGGCTTCTACGAGGTCTGGCAGAACCGGTTCCACAACTCCGCCCTCTACGCCGCGCTGGGCGGCGCCGACGCCGGCGTCCGGCACGTGCACCGCAAGGTGTTCCTCCCCACCTACGGCGTCTTCGACGAGGAGCGCTTCGTGGAGGCGGGGCGCTCGGTGCAGGCGTTCGACACCCGCTGGGGCCGCGCCGCGCTCCTCATCTGCGAGGACGTGTGGCACTCGTTCATGCCGATGCTCGCCGCCCTCGACGGCGCGCAGCTCCTGATCGTGCCGAGCGCGAGCCCGGCCCGGGGCATCCATCCGGGCTCGGTCGACCCCGACGCGCACCGTCCCGGCAGCCTCGCCCGCTGGGAGCTCCTGGCGCAGGACGTCGCCGGCGAGCACGGCGTCTACGTCGCGCTCGCGCAGCTCGTCGGCTTCGAGGGCGGGAAGGCGTTCGTCGGCGGCTCGCTCCTGGCCGGTCCCCGCGGCGACCTGCTCGCCCGCGCGCCGACCTTCGACGAGGCCACGCTCGAGGTGGCGCTCGACCTCGACGAGATCACCCGCGCCCGCGCCGACCTCCCGCTCCTCGCCGACCTCGAGATGCGGCTGCCGCACCTGCTGGGGTCGCTGCACGCGGCGCGGCGCTGGAGCGGCACGGCGGCGGGACGGCGGGACGGCGGGACGGCGGGCGGGGGCGCCGGCGCGCGGAGCGGCTCGGCCGCGGGGAGCGCCGTGTCCGCCGTCCCGCCGTCCCGCCGTCCCGTCCTCGCCCCCATCTTCGCGCGCACCCACCCCGACTACGACCCGCTCGCGATCGACGGCGAGCTCACCCGGCGCTGGCTCGTGGCGTTCATCCGCGACGAGGTGCAGCGGCGACGGGGGTTCACGCAGGCCGTCGTGGGGCTGTCGGGCGGGGTGGACAGCGCGCTCGTCACCTGGCTCGCGGCCGAAGCGCTCGGGCCGGAGAACGTGCTCGCGGTGCGGCTGCCGTACCGGACGTCGAGCCCCGAGAGTCTGGCCCATGCGCAGCTCGTCGTCGACGCGCTCGGGGTGCGCTGTCGCACCGTGGACATCAGCGACGCGGTGGACGGGCTCGCGCGCGCCATCGCGGGGAGCGGCGCCGCGAGCGGCGCCGCGAGCGGCGCAGCGGGCGACGGCAGCGTGCCCCCCGGCCGGCTCGGCAACATCATGGCGCGCGTGCGCATGACGACGCTCTTCGACCTCTCGGCCGAACTGGGCACGCTGCCGCTCGGCACGGGCAACAAGACCGAGCGGCTCTTCGGCTACTTCACCTGGCACGCCGACGACAGCCCACCGGTGAACCCGATCGGCGACCTCCTCAAGACGCAGGTCTGGGCGCTGGCGCGCCACGTGGGCGTGCCCGAGCCGATCGTCACCAAGCCGGCGAGCGCCGACCTCATCCAGGGCCAGACCGACGAGGGCGACTTCGGCATCAGCTATCCCAAGGCCGACCACATCCTCCACTGGCTGCTGCTGGGCTACGAGCCCGCGGCGATCGAAGCGCTGGGCTACACCGCGCCGGAGGTGGAGCTGGTGCGCCGCCGGCTCGCCGGCACCCACTGGAAGCGCCGGCTCCCCACGGTGGCGATGGTGAGCCAGACCGCGATCGGCGAGTACTACCTCCGGCCGGTCGACTACTGATTTCCCCCGAGACGCGATGACCTCTCCCTCGAGCGGCCTCAACCGGGGCCGCGTCTGGATGCCCGATACCGGCGAGCACCGCGCGGTGCCCGACTCGCGGGCGATGAGCTACAGCCGCGCCGAGCTGACGACGCTCGTCATGCCGCAGATGCAGAACGTCCTGGGCGACCTCTTCGGCGGCGAGCTGATGTCGCTGGTGGACCAGGCCGCGGCGGTCGCCGCGATCCGCCACGCCGGCGGGCCGGCGGTGACGGCGAGCATCGACCGGGTGGACTTCCGCGAGCCGATCCACCTGGGCGAGCTCGTCATCTGCTCGGCCACGGTGGACTTCGTCGGCAACAGCTCGATGGACATCACCGTCGAGGTCTACGCCGAGGCGGTGCACACCGGCGAGCGGCGCCACACGCACACGGCGCACGTCGTCTTCGTGGCGATCGACGAGCAGGGGCGGCCGCACCGGGTGCCGCGGCTGCGGCCCGAGACGCTCGAGGAGCGCGAGCGCTACGAGCGCGCGCGCGAGCACCGCGAGCGGGCGAAGCGGGCGCGCGAGGGATGAGGCGATGGGCGGGATCGTCCTCGCGCTGAGCGGCGGGGGCGCCAAGGCGGCGGCGCACGTCGGCGCGCTGCGCGCGCTCGAGGAGGCGGGGCTCGCCCCCGAGCGCGCGGTGGGCACGTCGATGGGCGCGGTGGTCGCGGCCGGCTGGGCCGCCGGGCTCGGCTGGGCGGAGATGCTGCGGCGGGTGCAGGGCCTCACGCGCAGGGACGTCGCCCTGCCGAACCGGCTCGCCGTCCTCGGCGGGCTCTACCTGTCGGGGCTGCTGCAGGATGCGCCGCTGCGGCGCACGATCGGCGCGCTGCTGCCCGCGACGCGCTTCGCCGAGCTCGTGCGGCCGCTCACGGTGACGGCGGTGGAGCTCGAGACGGGCGCGCTCGCCCTCTTCGGCGCGGGCGGCGACGCCGCGCTCGCCGAGGTGCCGCTGGTCGACGCGCTCTATGCCTCGTGCGCGCTGCCGATGTTCTACCCGGCGGCGGTGATCGGCGGCCGGCGCTACGGCGACGGCGGGCTCCGCGGCGTCCTCCCGCTCGAGGCGGTGCAGCGCGTGGCGCCCGACGCGGAGCTCGTCGTCGCGGTGGACATCGGGCCGGGCTTCGACGAGGAGCCGGGCGAGGTCGAGGGCGAGCTCGCGGCCGACCTGGTGCGGGCCCCCGCGCCGGCGCCGCTGCCCGCCATGGTGCGGGCCCACAACGACGCGCTCGGCGCCCTCATGGCGGCCCACGGCGCGGCGCAGCTCGCCCTCTGGCGGGCCGACCCCGCGCGGCCGCCGCTGCTCTATGTGCGGCCGCGGGTCGAGCGGCACGCCACCTTCCGCGTGGACCGGCTGGCGGCCTACGCCGAGGAGGGGTATCGCGCCACGCGCGCGGTCCTCGCGGCGCACGCCGCGCGCCCTTGACCGGCCTTCCCGCCGGGTCGAGGTTAGACGAAACGAGGAGATGCCGATGCTCGCTTCCGAAGTCATGGTGCAGGACCCGCACGTCGCCGTCGCCGGCGCGATGGCGAGCGAAGTCGCCATCATGTTCCGCGACCGCAACATCTCCGTCGTCCCCGTCGTGGACGACCACCGCACTCGCCGCTTCCTCGGCACGCTGAGCGACCGCGAGATCGTCACGCGGTGCGTGGCGGCCGGGAAGCACCCGATGCACACCCGCGCCGACACCATCATGCGCACGCGCACGCCCACGGTGAGCCCCGACCAGGAGCTCGAGGGCTACACGCTGCGCATGGACTTCGATCCCGCCGACTCCCACATCCGCCCCGTCATCACCGTGGTGGACGCGGCGCAGCGCGTGGTGGGCTTCATCAGCCATCCCGAGCAGATCGCCGGGCTCACCATCGTGCCGGGCTGAGCCCCCGGCTCGCCCCGCCGCCCGTCGCCGCCGTCCGATGTCCGAGCTTCGACTCTTCACGCGCGAGGAGGCCGAGCGCACGCTGCCGCTCGTGCGGCGCATCGTCGAGGACCTCCTCGCCGAGTACCCGCGCTGGCACGCCGCGCTGGGGCGCTTCGAGCTGCTGAGCGCCGGGGCGCGGGCGGAATGGGAGGCGGGGGAGACGCCGGAGGCGGCGCAGGCGGAGGTCGCGCGGCACGCCGAGCGGATCGACGGCTTCATCGCCGAGCTCCGGGCGATCGGCTGCGAGCTCCGGCTGCGCGAGGTGGGGCACATCGACTTCCGCTCGCTGCGCCAGGACGCCGTGGTCTATCTCTGCTGGCGTCCCGGCGAGGCGCGCATCGACCACTGGCACCCGCTCGAGGGCGGCGTCGCCGAGCGCCAGCCGATCGACGCCGCCATCCTCTCGGAGACCGTCACGTGAACCGGATCTGGCTCTTCCTGCACCTGCTGGGCTTCGTCCTCTGGCTGGGCGGCGCGCTCGCGGCGATGGTCATGGGCGTCGCCGCGAAGCACGAGGATCGCGACGGGCTGGCGGCGACGGTGCGGGCGCAGGCGGCCGTGCATCGCGCGGCGATCCTCCCCGGCGCGCTCCTCACCGTGCTCTCCGGCCTCGTCCTCACCTTCCGCGTCATGGGCGACGTCTACGCCGGCAACAACGGCTGGCTCATCCTGATGCAGGCCGCCGGCATCGTCGCCGCGCTCGTCACCCTCTTCATCTCGGTGCCCACCGCCGCGCGCCTCGCCCGCCTCGACCCCACCGGCCAGACCGCCGCCTACTTCGACGAGCTCCGCGCGCGCCAGCGCCTGGTCGCGTCGGTCGCCGGCACGCTGGGGCTGGTGGCGCTCTTCGCGGGGGCGGCGCTGCGGTACTGAGGCGGGCGGAGCGGCGGGACGGCGGGAAACGGCGGGAAACGGCGGGAGGGGGGCTCAGTCCCCCCGTTTCCCGCCGTTCCGCCGTCCCGCCGTTCCGCCCCCCGTCGCACACACCCCCCGCACCGGACACGCGCCGCAACGCGCCACGCGCGCGGTGCAGATCAAGGCGCCGAGCTCCATGATGGCCTGGTTGAAGGCCCAGGCGGCCGCGCCGCGGCGCCGGGGGACGATGGCGTGGGCGATGGCCCAGAGGCGCGCCTCGGCGCCGGGCCCCGCGAGGCGGGGGGCGAAGACGCGGCGGAGGACGCGGGCGACGTTGGTGTCCACCGCGGGCGCCGGGTGCTCGTAGGCGAAGCTCGCCACCGCGCCCGCCGTGTAGCGGCCGACGCCGGGGAGCCGGCGGAGCGCCTCGGGGTCGGCGGGGATGGTGCCGGCGTGCTCGCGCACCACCTCCTGCGCCAGCCGGTGCAGGTTGGCGGCGCGGCGATAGTAGCCGAGCCCCGCCCAGCTCTCGCGGACCGCCTGGGGCGGGGCGGCGGCGAGGTCGTGGATCGAGGGCCAGCGCCGGAGGAAGCGCTCGTAGTAGGCTTCGACCCGCGCCACCTGCGTCTGCTGGAGCATGAACTCCGAGACGAGGACGTGGTACGGGTCGCGGGTACGGCGCCAGGGGAGGTCGCGCCCGTGCCGGCGGAACCAGCGCAGGAGCCGCCGCCGGAACGCCGGCGCGCGGGCGATCGTGCGGGGCAGCCGCGCGCGGGGCAGTCGCGCGCGAGGTATGGACTTGGAAGGCATGCGAGGGCAAGATACAGCGCTATGGCAACGTCCTCCACCTTCGACATCCGCCAGGCGACGGGCCGCCTCGTCCTCGACGGCGCGAGCCACGTCGGCCGCCTCTCCTATTTCGTGCTGGAGGCGGTGCGCGGGCTCTCGGAGGTGAAGATCTGGTGGCCCCGCATGCTGGACGAGGCGTGGAACATCGGGGTGGGGAGCATGTTCATCGTGCTCCTGATCTCGGCCTTCGCCGGCGCGGTGACGGCGCTGCAGACCGGCTACCAGTTCACCGGCAGCATTCCCTACTATGTGGTCGGCACGCTGGTGACGAGCTCGATCATCCTCGAGCTGGGGCCGGTGCTCACCGCGCTCATCCTCGCCGGGCGCATCGGGGCGCGCTACGCGGCGGAGCTGGGGACGATGCGCGTCACCGAGCAGATCGACGCGCTCGAGTCGCTGGGCCGCTCGCCCGCCTCGCACCTGGTGCTGCCGCGCGTCATCGCCGCGCTCATCATGATCCCGAGCCTCACCGTGCTCGCCAACGTCACCGGCATCGCCGCGGGCTGGATCTCGGTGAAGCTGGTGCTGCCGGTGACCGACGCCGACTTCATCTACGGCGCCCAGGCCTACTGGCGGCCGTGGGACGCGTGGTACTCGGTGATCAAGTCCTTCTTCTTCGGCGGCGTCATCGGCGTCATCTCCTGCTACATGGGCTTCAACACCCAGCAGGGCGCCGAGGGGGTGGGGAAGAGCACGACCGGCGCGGTGGTGACGAGCTCGGTGCTCATCCTGCTTCTCGATACGGTGCTCACGCGCCTCCTGCTCAACACGTGACGGGTCCGGCCACGGAAGGCGCGGCATGATCGAGCTCCGCAACGTCAAGAAGCGCTTCGGCTCCCTCGTCGTCCTCGACGGGGTGAACTTCACCGTCGAGGACGGCGAGACCGTCGCCCTCCTCGGCCCCTCGGGCACGGGGAAGAGCGTCCTCCTCAAGCACATCATCGGCCTCATCCACCCCGACGCGGGCGAGATCTACGTGGACGGCCTCGACGTGGGCCACCTCAACCGCCGGCAGCTCAGCGAGCTGCGGGCGCGGATCGGCTACGTCTTCCAGAACGGCGCGCTCTTCGACTCGATGGACGTCTTCGAGAACGTGCGCCTCGGGCTCACGAACGAGGACCAGTACAACGACCTCGCCTTCGCGCGCGAGCGGGTGGCCGAGTGCATCCGGCTCGTCAACATGGATCCGGCGGTGGTCGAGTCGAAGTATCCGGCCGAGCTCTCGGGCGGGATGCGCAAGCGCATCGGCATCGCGCGCGCCATCGCCGGCCGGCCCAAGTACGTCCTCTACGACGAGCCCACCTCGGGGCTCGACCCCGTGAACTCGGACATCATCGACGGCCTCGTGAAGCGGCTGGCCGGGGACCTCGGCGTCACCAGCGTGACGGTGACGCACGACGTGCGCGGCGCCTTCCGCACGGCGAACCGGATCGCCCTGCTGAGCCGCGGCAAGATCGTGATGCAGGGCACCCCGCAGGAGTTCCTCGAGAGCGACAACCCGCTCGTGAAGGAATTCCTCGAGCGCGACTTCGGCACCACCTCCTTCGCCGCCTGAGCGGCGCGAAACGGACCTCCATGGACCTGCGCTACTCCCGCGAGGCGACGGTCGGCGCGATCGTCATCGCCGCCATCCTCCTGTTCATCTTCGGCACGATGTGGCTGAGCGGCCGCTCGATCGGCCGGCACGACACCCTCAAGGTGCAGTTCGCCGACGCGAGCGGGCTGAAGAAGGCGGCGCCGGTGCGCATCTCCGGCGTGCCGGTGGGCAAGGTGGAGGACGTCGTCTTCGTGGACGTCGGCAAGGTGATCGCCTCGCTCAGCCTGCCGCCGAAGATCACGCCCAAGGTGGACGCCACGGCGACGATCACCTCGATCAGCCTGGTCGGCGACTACGCGGTGGATTTCGACCCGGGCCAGGCGGCGGAGCCGCTCCCGGCGGGGCGGGTGATCATCGGCAAGCGCCAGACCGAGCTGAGCGACCGCGCCCAGGTCCTCGGCGAGAAGGCCGACACGCTGATGACCAACCTGCAGGCTTTCATCAACCCGGCGACGGCGGCGAACCTCAACCGCACGCTCGAGAGCCTGCAGCAGACGATGGCGACGCTCAACCGCCAGCTCCCGGCGACGACGGGCAACCTCAACCGCACCATGACCCAGTTCGCCGCGCTCAGCGCGCAGCTCGAGCGGACGCTCCAGCAGCCGGGCCTGCAGCGCGCCCTCAACGGCAGCGACACGCTGGTGGCGAACCTGAGCACGATGAGCCGCCAGCTCGCCGTCACCTCCGCCCGGCTCGACTCGGTGATGGGGCTGATGCAGCACGGCCAGGGCACCCTCGGCAAGCTCGCCACCGACAGCACGCTCTACTTCTCGCTCGTCGGCGTGACGCGCTCGATGGACTCGCTCCTCACCGAGCTCAAGAAGCATCCGGGGAAGCTGAACATCTCGCCGGAGATCCGCATCTTCTGAGCATCCTCTCCCTCACCTTCCTCGGCACCGGCGGCGCCGTCCCGAGCGTCGAGCGGAACGTCAGCGGCCTCGCCGTGCAGCGCGAGGGGGAGACGTTCCTCTTCGACTGCGGCGAGGGGACGCAGCGGCAGATGATGCGCTACGGGGTGAGCTTCGCCTTCCGCGAGATCTTCTTCACCCACTATCACGCCGACCACATCCTGGGGCTCACGGGGCTGCTGCGCACGATGGGGCTGCAGGACCGCACGGCGCCGCTCACGCTCTACGGCCCCCGCGGGGCGGAGCGGATGCTGGGCCAGCTCGTCACGCTGGGCTTCGAGCGGCCGCGCTTTCCGGTGGAGATCGTCGAGGTGCGGGCCGGCCAGCGGCTCGACCGCGGCGACTACGCGGTCGCGGTCTTCGCCACCGACCACCGGACCGACACGGTGGGCTACGCCCTCGTGGAGCACGACCGGCTGGGGCGCTTCGACCCGGCGCGCGCCCGCGCGCTCGGGATTCCCGAGGGGCCGCTCTGGGGCCGGATCCACCGGGGCGAAGCGGTGACGCTGGAGGACGGGCGGACCATCACCCCCGAGGAGCTGGTGGGTCCCCCGCGCCCGGGGCGTACCGTGGTCTACACCGGCGACACCCGCCCCTCGGCCAGCGTCATCGAGGCGGCGCGCGGGGCCGATCTCCTGGTCCACGAGGCCACCTTCGGCGACGACGAGCGCCAGCGGGCGGTCGAGACCGGCCACGCGACCGCCGCGGGGGCGGCCCGGGTGGCGAAGGAGGCGGGGGTGCGCCGCCTGGTGCTCACCCACATCAGCCCCCGCTACAGCCGGGAGGCCCCGGAGCTCGTGGCCGAGGCGCGGCGGATCTTCCCCGAGACCTCGGTGGCGCGGGACGGGCTGACGGTGGAGGTGCCGTTTCCGGGGGCGGAGGGGCCCGGGAACCCGGCGGCCGGGGCCGGCGTTCCTGCTGCGACGCCCGGAAAGTCGCCCCGCGAGGGCGGTTGACGTGGGGCCGTCGGCCGGGTACTTTTTGCGGCTCGCGGGGCTGTAGCTCAGCTGGGAGAGCGCTGCAATCGCACTGCAGAGGTCAGGGGTTCGATCCCCCTCAGCTCCATGAAGGACCCGCAGGACCGTCGTAGGCAGGAAGCAGCAGATCGCATCGCTGCCCCGTGGTGTAACTGGCAACACGTCTGACTCTGGATCAGAAGACTCCTGGTTCGACCCCAGGCGGGGCAATACGGCAAGATCGACGTCCCGCATCACTTCGGTGGTGCGGGACGTTCTGCTGTCCCCCCCACCGAATCGCCTGGCAC
>DASTSO010000035.1:0-61773 GCA_035760645.1 Gemmatimonadales bacterium | reverse complement strand
CGCTCCCGGAGAACCCGATGCGCCTGCTGACGCACCGTACGACCGCCTTTCTGGCCGCCCTCGCGCTCGCCGGCGGCCTGGCCGCCTGCGGCAACCCGATCGACGCCGCACTGGACTTCGGCCTCGAGGGCACCTGGAAGGGCATCGACGGCCTGGCCATCGAGTTCGACGGCAATCAGGCGGTGGTGACCGACTTCGGCTCCTCGCCCCTCGGCACCAACTCCTCGGTCTTCCGCACCGGCCAGCCGTTCCTGAAGGGCATCTCCTGCGACGAGAACGCCTGCACCGCCGAGGTCGTCGACCCGGAGATCGTGGACGGCATCCTCCAGAGCATCGGCTTCGAGGGCGTCACGATCGTGAAGGATGGCGACCGGATCACCATGCGGCGGAATGACGACGGCGAGACGTCGACCTTCACGAAGGCAGCCAGCAACCCCGGCACCGGTGGCGGTGGCACGCTCGCGACGACCGCGAGCTGCACGCAGTGGTGGACCGCCGTCAAGGCCGGCAATCCGTGGAAGGTCACCCGGCTCGTCGATCCCTCCAACGAGAGGGACGCGCCGCCGAGCAAGGACGTACAGATCACGTTCTCGGGGACCAGGGCGTTCACGGTCACGAACCCCGACGCGATCGGCTGGGGCGCGACGAAGGGCAACCTCTACTTCGACGAGAAGATCTTCGGCACCGACTACTGCCGCTTCGTCTTCTGGGCCACCGACGACGCCGGCGTCGAGACGGGCCAGATGCAGGTCTGGTTCATGAAGGCGCTCTCGGGCGGGAAGCTGCGGGTGAACCTGTCCTACCTCGGCGAGGATTCGTACTGGGAGCTCCAGAGCCAGTGAGCGCCGCAGACGAACACGCGGCCAGCAAGCACGGCAGGCGGTAGCGGATGGTGGACGGTAGGAAGTGAAAGGGGGCTCCGATTCCACTCGGAGCCCCCTTTCACCTTTAGCCCGCCACGGGTCACCGCCAGACCGGCAGCGTCCAGAGGCCCTCGGCCACCTGCCGCGCCTGGAGGAGGGCGGCGGCGGCGTGCACCTGCGCGTCCTCGCGGAGCCGGCGGCGGTCGGCGGCGGCGGCGCCGAAGGCGGCGCGGGTGAGCTCCTGGCCGAGGTCGCGGTCCACCACCGCCGCGGCGGCCTCGTAGACCCGCGCCGGCACCCGGAGCCCCGCCGCGTGCAGCCGTTGCGCGACCTCGCGCCGCATCGCGGGGGTGACGGCCAGCGTGTCGCTCGTCACCTGGCCCTGGGTGGCGAGCTCGGTGGCGTAGGCCTCGAGCACGTCGCGGTAGGCCGAGAGGTCGCCGCCCAGCGCGTCGGCGAGCGCGAGCTCGGCAGGCGCGGGCTGGGTGCGCGGCAGCCGCACGTCGGGGAGGATGCCGTGCGCGTTGGGCACGGGACGGCCCGAGTCGGTGCGGAAGATCTCGGTGGTGTCGGGGTTGAAGGGCAGTCCCTGGAGCGGCCGCTGGATCCCCCGGCCGCTCGGCGTCGACCAGCGCGCCGTCGTGAGCTTCACGGCGACGTCCCGGCCGAGCGGGATCGTGCTCTGGACGGCGCCCTTGCCCAGGGTGGGCGCCCCGACCACGACCGCGCGGTCGTGGTCCTGCAGCGCGCCGGCGAAGATCTCTGCGGAGCTCGCGGTACCGCCGTTGACGAGGAGCGCCACGCGGAGGTCGGGCCAGCGCTCCGGCCCCTCGGCGGTGTAGACGGTGGTCTGGCGCTCGGTGCGGCCGCGCAGGGTGCCGATCGTCTGGCCGCGGTCGAGGAAGAGCCCGGCGAGGGCGATCCCCTGGTTGAGCATGCCGCCGGGGTTCGAGCGCAGGTCCACCACGAGCGACGTCATGCCCAGGGCGCGGAGCGAGTCCACCGTCTCGGCGAGCTCGCGGGCGGCGCTGTCGCTCACCACCCGCAGTGCCACGACGCCGACGCCCTGATCCAGCAGGATGCCGGGCGAGGTGGCGCGCACGTGCACCCGGCCGCTCACGAGCCGGTGGGTGATGACGTCCGCGATCCCCGCGCGGCGCACGGTGACGGTCACCGTGTCGCCCGGCTCGGGGCGCAGCGCCGCCTCGGCGCGCTCGATGTTCCACCCCTTGGTGGCGGTGCCGTCGATCGTGAGGAGGAGGTCGCCCGGGAGGAGGCCGTCGCGCTCGGCCGGCGAGCCCGGCGTGGTGCCCGCCACGGCGAGCTTGCCGTCGCGCAGGTCGAGCTGGAGGCCGAGGCCGTCGGTGGTGCCGTTGAGCTTGTCGGTGAAGCGCCGGTAGGCGTCACCGACGAGCAGCATGGAATAGGGGTCGCGCAGGTGGTCGACGGTGCCGGTCGTCGCCCGGAAATAGAGGTCGGTCTCGCTGATCGAGTCGACGTACTGCGTGCGGATCGCCGCCAGCACGTCCTCGAAGAGGCGGGCCTGCTGGTAGACGTTGCCGTTCGCCGCCGGCTCCGGCCGCTTCAGCCAGCCACCGGTGAAGAACGCCACGGTGACCAGCCCCGCGACCAGCGTGATCATGCCCCAGCGCGCGCGCATCGCCTGCTCCTTCCCTTCGTGCTGCATGGCCTTCGGTGAGTCTCTGGAGGATCGGCCCGCGGTCCCGGCGAAGCAAGGCCGCGCGATCCGTGCCGCAGTTCTAGTGCATCTTTCGCGCCGCGCGCTCAGCCGGCGGGTGCCCGCACCCCGAGCCGCCGCGCGATGATCTCGAGCCCGGGCGCGAGCGGCGCCGGGGTGCGGACCACGATGTCCACCAGGCAGAGGCCCGCCCCGGGCGCCGTGTGGAGCAGGATGTGTCCGTCCAGCGCGACGGCGCCGACCACCACGCCCGAGGAGCCCGCGCGCACGAGGGGCGGCCCGTCGCTCGCCAGGCCGATCGCCCCGGCGGCGGCGACGATCGCGGCCGCGAGGGCGCGGGGATCGCCGAGGCGCGCGGGCTCGATCCCCGTCAGCTCGACCAGGCGGTGCTGGAAGGGGGCGGCCATGAGAGCGGCGGCGTGGAGGTCCGGGCGAGAGGGAGGCTATCTTCGGGGATGCCCGAAACTAGCCCGCGGGTAGAGCGCGATCAAGCAGGGCTCGCGATCCCCGCGTCGCGGGCGGGCTGGGCCGCGGCCGACCTCTTTACGGCGCTGCGGCTGCCGATGGCCGTGGCCTTCGTGCTGGTCCCGAGCCCGCCGGGGCGGCTCGTCATTCTCGCGCTCGCCGCCGGGACCGACCTCCTCGACGGCTGGCTCGCCCGGCGCTACGGCGGCTCGCGGCTCGGCGCCTTCCTCGATCCGGTCGCCGACAAGCTCTTCATGGCGGCCGCCTTCGGTGTCGTGGCCCTCTCGGGCCGGCTCGAGTGGTACGAGATCCTGGGCGTGCTGCTGCGGGACCTCGTCACCAGCGTGGCCTTTTTCGCCACACTGGTCACCGGCCGCGCCGCGGCGGTCCCGGCCCGGGTGGGTGGCAAGGCGGTGACGGTGGGCCAGGTGCTCACGATCTTCGCCTTCCTCCTCGAGTCGCCGCTCCTGCGCCCGCTCGCCTGGGCCACGGCCGCGATGGCGATCTACGCGATCTGGGACTATCACCATGCCTTCGAGCGCGAGCGGAAACCCTTGTAGGGGCTAGGGGCTAGGGGCTAGGTGCTAGGGGGCGCCGTGCCGAGGCCGGCTTCCGTGTCCCAAGCCCTCTCGACCACGCCCTAGTCCCCAGTCCCCAGTCCCTAACCCCTAGTCCCTAGTCCATGGCTCAAGAAACCAAGCACGTAGCGCTCGAGTGGCGCGGCGACCTCCGCTTCGAGGGCGGGCTGCCCGAGGGGCCCGCGATCCTGATCGACGGCGACAACGCCGAGGGGCCGGGCCCGATGGCGACGCTCCTCCTCGCCGCGGCGAGCTGCAGCGCGGCCGACGTGGTGATCATCTTGAAGAAGATGCAGACCACGCTCGAGGTGCTGCGGATCGAGGTCGCCGGGGTGCGGCGGGAGACGGAGCCGCGCCGCTACCTGTCGATCCACCTCGTCTACCACCTCAAAGGAACGGGCATCGACGAGCCGAAAGCGCGCCGCGCGATCGACCTCTCGATCGAGAAGTACTGCTCGGTGATGCACTCGCTCGCCGCGGACATCGCGATCACCTATGACCTGCGCGTGGGCTGAGCCCGCGCGCCGCCGACGTGCGGCGTGCGGGGTCGCGCTCGTGGTCGCCACCGCGCTCGGCGCGGGGCCGCTGGCAGCGCCGCTCGCGGCGCAGCAGCGGGGCCGCGGGCTGGAGCTCGGCCTGCAGGCGACGGGCACCGCGTCCGATCCCGCCGTCGGCGTGGCGGGCCTCTACGCGGGGCTGCGCGGCTCGTCGCGGGTGCGGGTCGTGACCCAGCTCGGTGCGGGCGTCACCGAGCACGGCGCCGCCGCTTGGCGCGGCGAGCTCGCCGCGCACTTCCTCCTCAACCCCTTCGCGCGCCGCGGCGTCGGCTTCTACGGCGGCGGCGGGGTCGCCGCGGCCGGCGCGCACGGCCTCGACACCCAGGGCTACGCCCTCCTCACCCTCGGCGTCGAGAGTCGCCCCGGCGCCTCGAGCGGCTGGGCGCTCGAGGTCGGCCTGGGCGGCGGCGTCCGCGTGTCGGCGGGCTGGCGCTGGCGGAGGTAGGAGGGGCAGGTTGCTCCTCCTTCGCGCCCTCCTAGATTGCCGAAGGGGCCGTGATGAAGGAGGACGCCCATGGCCGACACCCGCACGATGCCGCAGAGCGCGCAGGCCGTGCTGCGCGAGGCCGCCGTGCCGCTCACCGGCGGCGCCGGCGACTACGACGAACTGCTCGATCTGATCGGCGACGCCCGCGTCGTCTGCCTCGGCGAGGCGACGCACGGCACGCACGAGTTCTACCGCGAGCGCGCCCGCATCACGCAGCGGCTCGTCGAGGAGAAGGGCTTCGCCGCCGTCGCCGTCGAGGCCGACTGGCCCGACGCCTACCGCGTCAACCGCTTCGTCCGCGGCCGGAGCGACGACACCTCCGCCATCGAGGCCCTCGGCGACTTCGAGCGCTTCCCGCGCTGGATGTGGCGCAACCGCGACGTGGTGGATCTCGTCACCTGGCTGCGCGACTACAACTCCTCGCTCCCGCAGGACGCCCGCCGCGTCGGCTTCTACGGGCTCGATCTCTACTCCCTCTTCGGCAGCATCGAGGCGGTGCTCCGTTACCTCGACGCGGTCGACCCCGCCGCGGCCCGGCGCGCGCGCTACCGCTACGCCTGCTTCGAGCATTTCGGCGAGGACTCGCAGGCCTACGGCTACGCGGCGGAGTTCGGCATGAGCCGGCCGTGCGAGGACGAGGCGGTGCAGCAGCTCCTCGAGCTGCAGCGGCGCGCGGGCGAGCTCGCCGCGCAGGGGAGCGCGGAGGACGAGGACGAGCGCTTCTTCGCCGAGCAGAACGCGCGGCTCGTCGTCAACGCCGAGGAGTACTATCGCACGATGTTCCGCGGCCGCATCTCGTCGTGGAACCTGCGCGACCGGCACATGGCCGAAACGCTCGACGCCCTGATGCGCCACTTCGAGCGCCCGCGCGGGTCGGACGGTGCGAGCAGCGGGCTCGCCGAGCCGGCGCGCGTCGTCGTCTGGGAGCACAACAGCCACCTGGGCGACGCCCGCGCCACCGACATGGGCGACGCGGGCGAGTGGAACGTGGGCCAGCTCGCCCGCGAGCGCTGGGGGCGCGACGCCGTGCTGGTGGGCTTCACCACCTACCAGGGCACCGTCACCGCCGCGAGCGACTGGGATGCGCCGGCCGAGCGCAAGCGGGTGCGGCCGGGCCATCCCGACAGCTACGAGACGCTGTTCCACGGCGTGGGCATCCGGGACTTCCTGCTGCCGATCCGCGACGACCGGCGGGTGCGCGAGGTGCTCAAGCCGCCCCGGCTCGAGCGCGCGATCGGGGTCGTCTATCTCCCGCGGACCGAGCGCGTGAGCCACTACTTCCACGCCGATCTCGCCGAGCAGTTCGACGCGGTGATCCACTTCGACGAGACCCGCGCCGTGGAGCCGCTCGACCGCAGCGCCGGTTGGGACGAGGGGGAGCCGCCGGAGACCTATCCGACGGGCCTCTGAGAGTGGACGGGAAACGGAAACGCCGCTCCGATGCGAGATCGGGGCGGCGTTTCGGCGAGCGCGCGGCTCGGGGAGCGGGAAGCTCGACGGGGGCGCGGCTCTACGGCTATCTCAGGCGTTGCTCGACGCGACCACGTCAGCCGTGGTCCGCTGGACCGGCTGGCAGTACCGCTCGCCCAGAACCCGGAGCTGCGCGAGCTGCGGCTCGCCCAGATCGGTGTAGCGCTCGGCGAGATACTGCATCGTGTCGTCGAACCAGTCCTTCTGATGCTCGGGGAGGGCCTCGATGACGCCACAGCGCAGAATGTGGCTGAACATCTCGTCACGGGCCTGATCGAACGAGGAAGGGGCCGCGGGGGCACGCCGGAGGGTCTTCTTACTCATGCACCGTCCTTTACTGGAGTCGGGGGAAACCGGCGGAATTGTAACCGGCTGCACCATCGGGTGCAAACCGGGGCTCTCGACACTCCGCCGGGGCCGGCGCGGGGCCCGGCCACCCGTCGTGCCGCACCCGATTGCCGCCCCCATTAAATTGTCGCTAGCTGACGTAGGAACCCGGGGCCCGTGCCGCGGGTTCCCGGGCTTTCGGGCCCGGCGGGCCCCGGAACGAGGTAGCTGGAGGCGGGTAGAAGACACGCATGTCGCAGCACGACGAGATCTACGGTCGCGACCGGGCCCGGCGGCTCGAGACGCTCCTGCGCGAGCTCGCCGCCCGGATCCGCGAGCTCGACGCGGCCGGCCAGCTCCTCGGGCACGTCCCCGAGCTGCAGCGCCTGTTGGGCGACGTGCGGACCGAATTGTTTCATTATGAAGTGCGCTCCACCTACGACACGCCCGAGGTGGCCGAGAGCCGCCGGATCGTGGACGAGGCGAAGCGGCAGGGCCAGGACGACTTCTTTCCCCCCGACGACCCGGAGGACGAGGAACCATGGCGGCAGCCCCCGCGGGCATGAAGCGCTTCTACGGCGTGCTGGCCGGCGCCGCGATCGTGGGCATCGGCGTGCTCGGCTGGCAGATGAGCCAGAAGAAGAGCCGCGTGAGCATCCCGGTGAACGCCGCGATCACGGTGGCCGATACCGCGGGCTTCCGCGGCTACGTCCTCGGCTCGCCGACGGCGCCGGTCGAGGTCGTGGAGTACGCCGACTACCAGTGCCCGGCGTGCCAGTCGTTCGAGATGGTGCAGTTTCCCGACGTGCGCCAGCAGCTGATCGAGACGGGCCGGCTGCGCTGGCGCTACCGGGACTTCCCGCTCATCAGCATCCACCGGAACACGATGGTGGCCACCCACGCCGCCGCCTGCGCCGCCGACCAGGGCGACGCCAAGTACTGGGCGCTGCACCACAGGCTCTACGAGGCACAGCCGGAGTGGGGCGGCGAGCGGCCGCCGAGCAACCCGGCGCCGCTCGTCCGCGGCTATGCCGAGGCGGTGGGGCTCGACATGGCGAAGTACGACGAGTGCATGCAGTCGGCCAAGTACGCCGGGCGCATCGAGGCGAGCCGCAAGGAGGCCGAGGAGATGGGCGTCAACTCGACGCCGACCTTCCTCATCCAGGGCCGGCTCTACCCGGGCGTGCTCTCGTCGGACGAGCTGCGGAAGATCGTCGACTCCCTCGCGCCGGTGAGCGCCGCGACCCGATGATCCACCGCATGGGCGCGGCGGTGCTGAGCCTCGCCGGCATCTTCGTGGCGACCTATCTCTGGCTCTTCAAGCTGGGGAAGATCGGCACCATCGCCTGCGGCACCGGCGGGTGCGAGACGGTGCAGCTGAGCCGCTACAGCGCCTTCCTCGGCGTGGACGTCGCGCTCATCGGGATCGTGGGCTACGTGGTGATGCTGGCGGTGTGTCTGGTCGGGCTGCAGCCGGCGTGGGCCGACCGCCGGGAGCCGGCGGCGCTGCTCGCGCTGCTGGCCGGCGCCTCGGTGCTCTTCGCCGTCTACCTGACCTATCTCGAGCTCTTCGTCATCCACGCCATCTGCCGCTGGTGCGTGGCGTCGGCGGTGATCGTGGTCGGGCTCCTCGTGCTCGCCCTGCTCGATCTCCGCCGCTTCCGGCGCCCCGAACGCCAGCAGGCCTGACATGTCCGACGTCGCCCATGCGGCCAAGGTCGCCCAGGAGGGGCCGTTCGCGCGACCCGACCACGACGGCCACGGCCCGGGCAGCCGCACGCCCACGGGGAAGGCGCTCGCCCTCCTCTCCCTGAGCGCCCTGGGCGTCGTCTACGGCGACCTCGGGACCAGCCCGCTCTACTCGCTCAAGGAATGCTTCGGCGGCACCCACAGCGTGCCGCCGACGCCGGAGAACATCCTCGGCGTCCTCTCGCTCGTCTTCTGGACGCTGAACTTCGTCGTTTCGTTCAAGTACATCGGCTTCGTCATGCGGGCCGACAACCGCGGCGAGGGCGGCATCCTGGCGCTCATGGCGCTGGTGCGGCCCAAGGCCACGCCGCTGGGCGGCCGCTCGCTCCTGCTGATGGCCGGGCTCTTCGGCTCCGCGCTGCTCTACGGCGACGGGATCATCACGCCCGCCATCTCGGTGCTGGGCGCGGTCGAGGGGATCAGCGTGGCGACGCCCGCGCTCGAGCACGTCGTCGTCTGGGTCGCCGTGGCGATCCTGATCGCGCTCTTCAGCTTCCAGAAGCGGGGCACCGCCGGCGTGGGGCGGGTGTTCGGGCCGATCATGGTGCTCTGGTTCATCACCATCGCGCTTCTGGGCATCCGCGGCATTCTGATGCACCCGGCGGTGCTCGCCGCGGCGAACCCGTATCACGCCTTCAACTTCTTCGTGCGCGACGGGGTCCAGGGCTTCCTGGTGCTGGGCGGCGTGGTGCTCGTCGTCACCGGCGGCGAGGCGCTCTACGCCGACATGGGCCACTTCGGCAAGCGGCCGATCCGCGCGGCGTGGTTCGTCGTGGCCCTGCCGGCGCTGGTGCTCAACTACTTCGGCCAGTCGGCCAACCTGCTGGTCCACCCCGAGGCGGCGCAGAACCCGTTCTACGCCCTGGTCCCGGCGTGGGCGCTCTATCCGGTCATCGTCATCGCCACGCTGGCGGCGATCGTGGCGAGCCAGGCGCTCATCTCCGGCGCCTTCTCGCTCACGCGCCAGGCGGTGCAGCTGGGCTACAGCCCGCGGGTGACGATCGTGCACACCTCGAGCACCGAGATGGGGCAGATCTACATCCCCGAGGTGAACCAGGCGCTGGGCGTGGCGTGCGTGGCGCTGGTCCTGGGCTTCAAGAGCGCGGGGAACCTCGCCGCGGCCTACGGCATCGCGGTCACCGGGACGATGATGATCACCACGCTCCTCTTCCACCGCGTCGCGCGCGAGCGGTGGCAGTGGAGCTGGTGGCGCGCGAACCTGCTCACCGGGCTCTTCCTCACGGTGGATCTCGCCTTCTTCCTCGCGAACGTGGTCAAGATCGAGGAGGGCGGGTGGTTCCCGATCGTCGTGGCGCTCGCGGTGTTCACGATGATGACCACCTGGAAGCGCGGCCGCGAGATCGTGCAGCGGATCAACCACGCCAACACGCTCCCGCTCGACCTCTTCCTGGGCGACATCCGCAAGCGCAAGCCGCCCCGCGTGCCGGGCACGGCGGTCTTTCTCACCTCCGATCCCACCGGCGCGCCGCCGGTGCTGCTGCACCACCTCAAGCACAACAAGGTGCTGCACGAGCGGGTGATCCTGCTCTCGATCATGACGGAGGAGATCCCGCAGGTTCCCGCGGCCGACCGGATCGAGTGCCGCGAGCTGGGCGAGGGGTTCTACCAGGTGAAGGCGCACTCGGGCTTCATGGAGACGCCCGACGTGCCCGCGCTGCTCCGGGCGGCCGGCATGGCCGGCGTGCGCGGCGGCCCCATCCCCACCAAGGCGATGGAGACCTCCTTCTTCCTCGGCCGCGAGACGCTCATCCCCTCCGGCGACTCGCGGCTGGCGCGCTGGCGCAAGCGGCTCTTCATCGTCATGAGCCGCAACGCCCGCAGCGCCGCGTCGTTCTTCAACCTCCCGGCCAACCGGGTGGTGGAGCTGGGGGCGCAAATCCAGTTCTAGGGGCTAGGGACTAGGGGGCAGGGGCTAGGGACTCCAACGAGATGCGGCCCTCCGATTCCAACGATCGGAGGGCCGCTCTACATCGGGACCCCCTAGCCCCTAACCCCTAGTCCCTAGCCCCTGCCCTCAGCTCTCCTGCCCCTCGTACATCTCCTTCAGCCGCGCCACCACGTTGGGGTCGGCGAGCGTGGTCGTGTCGCCCAGGGCGCGGCCCTCGGCGATGTCCTTGAGGAGGCGGCGCATGATCTTGCCGCTGCGGGTCTTGGGCAGGTCGGCGGCGAAGAGGATGTCGTCGGGGCGGGCGATGGCGCCGATCTTCTGCGCCACGTGGTCCTTGAGCTCGTCGCGCAGCGCCGGGCTCGGGTGGTTGCCCTCCTTCAGCGTGACGAAGGCGGCGAGCGCCTGGCCCTTGAGCTCGTGGGCGCGGCCCACCACGGCCGCCTCCGCGACGCTCGGGTGATCCACCAGTGCGCTCTCCACCTCCATCGTCCCGATGCGGTGGCCCGCGACGTTCAGCACGTCGTCCACCCGGCCGATGATCCACCAGTAGCCGTCGGCGTCGAGCTTGGCGCCGTCGCCGGCGTAGTAGCGCCCGGGGAAGCGGCTCCAGTAGGTCTGCCGGTAGCGCTCGTCGTCGCCGTAGACGGTGCGGAGCATCCCGGGCCACGGCTCGGTGAGGGTGAGGAAGCCGCCGCCCGGCGCCGCGACCCGGTGGCCCTGCGCATCCACGAGCTCGGCCGAGATGCCGGGGAAGGGCGTCGTCGCCGAGCCGGGCTTGGTGGTGGTGACCCCGGGGAGCGGGGTGATCATGATCCCGCCGGTCTCGGTCTGCCACCAGGTGTCCACGATGGGGCAGCGGCCGTGGCCGATGTGCTCGTTGTACCAGATCCACGCCTCGGGGTTGATCGGCTCGCCGACCGAGCCCAGGAGGCGGAGCTGCGAGAGGTCGTGCTTCGCGGGGTGCTCGGGGCCCCACTTCATGAAGGCGCGGATCGCCGTCGGCGCGGTGTAGAAGACCGTCACGCCCCAGCGCGCGCAGATCTTCCAGAAGCGGTCGCGCTCGGGCCAGTCGGGGGCGCCCTCGTACATCAGGACCGTGGCGCCGTTGGCGAGCGGGCCGTAGACGACGTAGCTGTGGCCGGTGACCCAGCCGATGTCGGCGGTGCACCAGAAGACGTCGTCCTCCTTGAGATCGAAGACGTACTTCGTCGTCGCGGCGACCTGCGTGAGATAGCCGCCCGTGGTGTGGACGATCCCCTTCGGCTTCCCGGTCGTGCCCGAGGTGTAGAGGATGAAGAGCAGGTCCTCGGCGTTCATCGCCTCGGGCGCGCACTGCGGGCTCTCGCGGTCGAGGGCGCGGTGCCACCAGTGGTCGCGGCCCTCGGTCATCTCGGCGAACGCCTCGTCGCCCTGGCTGCCGGGCCGGCGCATGACGACGAGCACGTTCTCGATCGTGGGGCACTCGGCGAGCGCCTGGTCGGCGTAGCGCTTGAGCGGCACGACCGCGCCGCGCCGGTAGCCGCCGTCGGCGGTGATCAGCAGCTTCGCCTCGGCGTCGTTGATGCGGTCGCGCAGCGACTCGGCGCTGAAGCCGCCGAAGACGACCGAATGCACCGCGCCGATCCGCGCGCAGGCGAGCATGGCGATCGCCGCCTCGGGGATCATCGGCAGGTAGATGGCGACGCGGTCGCCCTTCTGCACGCCGAGGCGCTTGAGGGCATTGGCGCAGCGGCCCACCTCGCGCGCGAGCTCCCAGTAGGTCATCACCCGCCGGTCGCCCGGCTCGCCCTCCCAGATGATCGCCGCCTTGTTGCGCCGGGCGGTGGCGACGTGGCGGTCGAGGCAGTTGGCGGCGACGTTGAGCGTGCCGTCGCCGAACCAGCGCGCGTGGGGCCGGTCCCACTCCAGCACCGTGCTGAAGGGCGTGATCCAGTCGAGAGTGCGGGCCTCGTCGGCCCAGAAGGCGAGCCGGTCGCGCGCGGCGCGCTCGTAGAGCTCGGGCCCGGCGTTGGCCTGCGCGGCGAAGGCCGGCGGCGGCGGGAAACGGCGCTGCTCGTCGAGCAGGGTCGCGATCTCGTGCGACTGGTGGGACGGATCGGCGGCGGCCGGGGCGGCCTGGGTGCGCTCGGAAGATGCGGTCATGGCCGAGGGAGGGCTGAGGGTTC
Organism: Gemmatimonadales bacterium; assembly: GCA_035760645.1. Taxonomy (GTDB): domain Bacteria; phylum Gemmatimonadota; class Gemmatimonadetes; order Gemmatimonadales; family GWC2-71-9; genus DASSTY01. The sequence continues at coordinate 49,504 of DASTSO010000035.1, read as the reverse complement.
GAGGCCTGACGGGTCGGTCGGGGCGGCGGCGGCGCCGCGCGTGCCTACATCTGCAAGGTACGGCGGGCGGGGGGAATGCGCACGGGCGGGAGCCCTGCGTGGGCGGCTGAAGCCGCCACTCGGCCTGAGGCCCCTGAAGGGCCCTTCGGTGGCGCGGAGCCCCGATTCCAGGCACGGAGTTCCGTGCCCGCCGAGAGCCCTTCAGGGCTCGCAGGCCGAGTGGCCCCTTCAGGGGCCGGCCGCGCCGGGGGCGGCCGGGGGAAATGCCTTCGCCAGGTCCGCCGAGTACTTGCACGCCGGATACCTGGCGCAGGCCCAGAAGGCGCCGCCGTCCCGGCGGCGGCGCTCGAGGACGATCCCGCCGCATTGCGGGCACGGCTCCCGGCGCCGCCGCGCGCCGACCGGGAGCGTGAACCTGCACCCGCGGTCGTCGCAGGCGTAAAACGGCGCGGCCGCCGCCCCGCTCGCGCCCTCGCCCGGGTGCAGCACGACGAGCTTTGCGGCGCCGCACTTGGGGCAGGTCTTGTCGGTCTCCTCACGGCGGGAGGGCGGGACGGCGGGAGTGGGCTGAGAGGCAGGGGAATCGTCCGGTCCACGGGGCGACCCTGCCGCCGTTCCGCCGTCCCGCCCTCCCGCCCACTCGACGTAATCACACGCCCGCTCCTCCGCGCCCCAGCGCACGCAGCCGAAGAAGGGCTTCGATCCCTTCTTCTTCCCCTTGCGCTCGATGAGGGCGGAGCCGCACCGGGGGCAGGCGCCGGGCTTCACCGCGGCGCGCACGTTGCGCGTCATGCGGCAGGCGGGGCAGGCGAGGAAGCTCCCCTTGGCCTTCTTCCGCTGGATCTTCCGGTAGTTCGCCTCGCCGCAGCGATCGCAGACGATCTTCGTCTCTTCCGCGTTGCCGCCCGACGGGCGGCGCGAGGCCCGGAGCCCGTGCTCCGCGCGATAGGCCGCGGCGCGCGGGAGCGAGGCGGCGAGCGCCGCGCGGAACTCCCGGTACCAGCTCTCGAGGAAGGCGCGGCGGCCCGCCCCGTCGCCCGCCTCGAGCCGGTCGAGCTCGGCCTCCATCGCGGCCGTGTACTCCTCGCTCACGAGCGGCGGCATCGCGTCGGCGAGGAGCGCGTCCACCTGGAGGCCGAAGGCGGTGGGCTGCAGTACCTTCTTCCCGCGCCCCGCGGCGATCTCCTGCACGTACTCGCGCCGGAGCAGCGTCTCGATGATCGAGGCGAAGGTGCTGGGCCGGCCGATCCCCGAGCTTTCGAGCTTCTTGATGAGCGCGCCGGTGTCGTAGCGCGGCGGCGGCGTGGTCTTCTTCTCCTCGACCGCGTACGTCTCGACGCCGAGCGTCTGACCCACGGCGAGCGCCGGGAGCAACGTGTCCTCCTGCCGCGCCCACGGGCGCCAGTAGACGAGGTAGCCCTCCTCGACGAGCACCGCCCCCTCGGCCGCGAACGGCACCGGCCCCGCCTGGATCGCCACGCTGGTGCGCTCGATGAGCGCCGGCTTGGATTGCGAGGCGAGGAAGCGCGCCTTGATCATGGCGTAGAGCCGCGCGGCCGCGGGCGGGGGAGCGTCGTCGCCGGCGAGCCGGGTCGGGCGGATCGCCTCGTGCGCGTCCTGGGCGCCGGCCTTCACTCGCTGCGCGGGCGGGGTGGCGGGGAGCGCCGCCGGGTGCTCCCGCCCGATGTGCTCGCGCGCCATCGCGACGGCGTCGTCCGCGACGCGGGTCGAGTCGGTGCGGTGGTAGGTGATGTAGCCCGCCTCGAAGAGCTGCTGCGCGAGGTCGGCGGCCTGCTTGGCCGAGAGCCGCAGCTTGCGGCTCGCGTCCTGCTGCATCGTCGAGGTCGTGTAGGGCGGCTCCGGCCGCTTCGGCGTCCGCCGGCGCGCGACGTCCTGGACGACGTGGGGGTGGGGGCGGGCGGCCTCGACGATGGCCTCGGCCTCCTCGCGGGTGGCGAAACGGGCGGGACGGCGGGACGGCGGGACGGCGGGAGACGATTCCTCGGCCGTATCGGCTCCGTGCTCCTCCGCGTCCCCTCCCGCCGTCCCGCCGTCCCGTCGTCCCGCCTCGCCAGGCACCACCGCCTGAAACCCTTCCGCGTACGTCACCCCGACCGTCCAGTAGACCTGGGCCTCGAAGGCGAGGATCTCGCGCTCGCGGACGCAGAGGATGTGGAGCGCGGGGGTCTGGACCCGGCCGGCGGAGCGGGCGCCGGCGGGCCAGCAGAGCTCCTGCGAGACGTCCCAGCCGACGATGCGGTCGATCACCCGCCGGCTGCGCTGGGCGTCCACCCGGGCGAGGTCGATGGGGCGGGGAGCGGCGACCGCCTTCGCCACCGCGCCCCGGGTGATCTCGCGGAACTCGATCCGCTGCGGCGCCGTGAGCGGGAGCCGGAGCTCGCGCGCCAGGTGCCAGGCGATCGCCTCGCCCTCGCGGTCGGGGTCGGAGGCCAGCAGCACGCGCTCGGCCTGCGCCACCAACGGCCGCAGCTCGCGCACGAGCTTGTCGTGCCGCAGCTCGTAGCGCTCCTCGAAGGTCTCGAGGTCCACCCCGTAGTCCTTCTCGGGCAGGTCGCAGATGTGGCCCATCGAGGCCCGCACGCGGTAGCCCGCCCCCAGGTACTCCTGGAGCTTGCGGGCCTTGTTGGGGGACTCGACGAGAATCAGGGTCTGCGGCATCGGAATGTCGCGATCTGCGGTGTTCGGGGCCGGGGCGCCACTGTCCAGACGTCCGGTAAAACGTTCGGGTACCGTAATTTAGTTCCGTGGCACCATTCTCGCCCATGGGTTCGCTCAGCCCCGCGGCGGTGCCGCGGGACCCGGCGTCCCCCTTAACCCCAGTCCGCCCGATAGAGCACACCCGGAGCGATCCGGGGCCGCAAAACTAGAGGTCTCGCGCGCCGCCCGCCTGGGCCGCCGCGGCGAGATAGCTCGGTGCCGAAGGTGGAGACCATGACGACGATACACAGCACGGCCCGCGAGCTCGCGGCCCCCGAAACGCTCGGGCTGGAGACGCGCGTGGAGTTCCGCAAAGCCGCCATCGACCTCCTCGAGCAGCTCCCCGAGGGCGACGGCCGCCTCCTGATCGACCTGGCCGGGACGAAGCATGTGGATTCCGCCGGCCTCGGCGCCCTCATGCTCGTCCAGCGGCGTGCCGCCGAGCGGCGCCAGGCCGTCGTGCTCCGCAACGCGAGCGACGATCTGCGCTTCCTGCTCGTCCTGACCAAGCTCGACGACCTCTTCCACCTCGAATCGGTGCTCGCCTGAGCGCCGGCTCGCCGGGCGGCGCGCCCCGGCGGGGCTTCCACGAGATCGGAACGTCGTTCCGCCATCATATGGACGGGAGCCCCGCAGGGGGTTAATCTTTTCGGCTGCCCGGCCGACCGTTTTGCCCCCGGAAACGAGCGGCCGATGCCTTCCGAAGGTGGCCGACATGACCAATCCCGCGCCGCGAGCCCGTCGCCGCGTGCTGATCGTCGAGGACGAGCAGGCGCTGCGGACGGCCTATGAGCGGCATTTCAATCCCCGCTACGACCTGGTCTTCGCCTCCACCGGCGCCGAGGCGATGACCAAGCTCGCCGAGCACCGGCCCGACGTGGCCGTGCTCGACATGCGCCTGCCCGACACCAACGGGGTGGACCTGCTGCGGCGCATCCGCCAGAGCCAGCCGCAGCTGCCCGTCATCATCACGACCGCCTACATGAGCGTCGAGCCGCAGCTCCGGGTGCTCGACCTTCCCCATTCGGGCTACATCGTCAAGCCGTTCCGCGTCGAGGAGCTGGGTCAGCGCATCGATGCCGCCCTCGTCTGAGGCGGCGGTCGAGAGCGCGGCCGGGCGCCCGGCCGCGCGCGCGGCCGAATCCGCGCCCCTCCTGAGCGCCACGGGGCTCGTCCGCGCCTACGGGGCGGTGCGGGTGCTCCGGGGCGTCGATCTCACCCTCGACGCCGGCGAGACCCTCGCCGTCGTGGGCCCCAACGGCGCCGGCAAGACGACGCTGCTCCGCTGCCTCGCCGGGCTCGCGCGCCCCAGCGCGGGCGAGGTGCGCGTGCTGGGCCGCCGCCTCGAGCGCGGCGACCCCGAGACCCGCCGCCCCATCGGCCTCGTCTCCCACCACTCGCTCCTCTACGACGACCTCACCGTCCTCGAGAACGTGACCTTCGCGGCGCGACTCTACGGGCTCGCCGAGCCGGAGCGTGCGGCGCGGCGGATGCTCGAGGCGCTCGACCTCGCCGACCGCGCGGGCGAGGTACCGCGCCGGCTCAGCCGCGGCCTGCTGCAGCGCGCGGCGATCGCGCGGGCACTGGTGCACGACCCGCGCGTCGTGCTGCTCGACGAGCCGTTCACCGGGCTCGATGCACCGGCCGCGGCGCGCTTCCGCGCGCTGCTCGCCGAGCGGGTGGCGGGGGGGCGCGCGCTCGTGCTCGTCACCCATCACCTGGCGGAGGCGTGGGATCTCGCCACCCGCGTCGGCGTGCTGGTAGGCGGCCGCTGGGCGATGGAGGCGCCGCGGCCCGGGTCGCTCGAGGACTTCCTCCCGCGCTATCTCGCCCTCACCGGCGGGCGCACGGGCGACCTCGCGGAGCCGGTCGGTGGCTGAGCGGCCCGCGCCCCGCGGCGGCGCCGGCGCCGCCAGCGGCGGACTCCTCCGCCTCGCGCTCACGGTGGCGGCGAAGGACCTCCGCATGGAGCTCCGCAGCCGCACGGCGCTCCTCTCGGCGCTCGTCTTCGCGGCGCTGGTGCTCGTCGTCTTCAACTTCGCGCGCGACCCGACCCGGCTCGCGGCGATCGACCTCGCACCGAGCGTCCTGTGGATCACCTTCGCCTTCGCGGCGATGGTGGCGATGAACCGCGCCTTCCACGTCGAAAGCGCCCACGCGGCGCTCGACGGGCTCCTGCTCGCGCCCGTGCCGCGCGAGGCGATCTTCCTGGGGAAGTACGTCGCCAATCTCGCCTTCGTGGGCGCGGTGGAGGCGGTGGCGCTCCCGCTCTTCATCCTCTTCTTCAACGTCGACCTGGGGCCGCACTGGCCGGCGGTGCTCGCCGTGATCGCGCTCGCCACGGCGGGCTTCGTCGCGGTGGGGACGATCTTCAGCGCGATGGTGGTGCGGACCCGCTTCGCCGAGCTGATGCTGCCGGTGCTGCTCCTGCCGTTCATGGTGCCGCCGCTCACCGGCGCGGTCCAGGCGACGAGCCGGCTGCTCGCCGGGCGGCCGTTGAGCGAGGTGGTCGGCTGGCTTAGGTTACTCGCCGTATACGACGTCGTCTTCGTGACGCTCGCGACCCTGATCTTCGCCGCCGTGGTGGACGAATAGGCCGGACCCGCCCATGACCGTCGTCTCCGATTCCGGTACCGCCGTCCCGACGCTCGAGCGCGCCGCGCGCGTGGTGCGCCGCGGCTGGGCCGTGACGCTCGTGGCGCTCCTCGCCGCCGCGGGCGTCTACGTCCTCGCGCTCGCCTTCACGCCGATCGAGGCGCGGCAGGGGCTCGCGCAGAAGATCTTCTACATCCACGTCCCCGCCGCGTGGGGCGCGCTCAGCGCCTTCGCGCTGGTCGGGCTGGCGAGCGCGCTCTACCTCTGGCTCGGCGACCGGCGGCTCGACCGCTTCGCCGAGGCGAGCGCGGAGGTGGGCGTGATGTTCGCGGCGGTGATGCTCACCACCGGGCCGATCTGGGGGAAGCCGATCTGGGGCACCTGGTGGACCTGGGACGCGCGCCTCACGCTCACGCTCTTCCTCTTCTTCCTCTTCGTCGGCTATCTCGCGCTCCGCGCCGCGCTGCAGGACCGCGAGGAGCGCGCGCGCTTCAGCGCGGTGGTGGGAATCATGGGGCTGCTCCTGGTCCCGTTCATCCACCTGAGCGTCTATCTCTTCCGCACGCTGCACCCGCAGCCCGTGGTGCTCAAGCCGAGCGCCCCGTCGCTCCCGGGCGACATGCTGCGCACGCTGCTGATCTCGGTGGCGGTGTTCACGCTCCTCTACATCGGCCTCGTCATGGTGCGCTACGGCGTCGGCCTCGCCGAAGAGGCGCGCGAGAGCGAGCACGAGCTGGCCGCCCGGGCCGAGGAGCTGCACGATGCCCGCGCCTGAGCCGCTCATGCCGCTTCTCCTCCTCCAGGCCCCGACCCCGCAGAACGGCGGCTACATGGTCGCGGCCTACGTCGTGGCGGCGGTGATCTACCTGGGTTATACGCTGACGCTCAGACGGCGGGCGAAGCGGGCCCTGCGGGAGTGACGGGGCGGTAGGGCGGCGAGGCGAAACGGCGGAAGGGGCTCCGGTGCCAGAGGAGCCCCTTCCGCCGTTCCGCCGTCGCCCTATCCCTCCCGCCGGAACAGCAGCGCCGCGTTGATCCCCCCGAACCCGAACGAGTTGCTCAGCAGATACTCGGGCCGCGCGTCGCGGCCGTCGCCGGCGAGGTAGTCGAGGTCGCAGGCGGGATCGGGGGTCTCGAGGTTCACGGTGGGCGGGAGCCAGCCGCGACGGCTGGCGAGGGCGCAGATCGCGGCCTCGATGGCGCCGCTCGCGCCGAGGGCGTGGCCGTAGTAGCCCTTGGTGCCGCTGAGGGCGAGGCGATAGGCGTGCTCGCCGAAGACCTGCTTGAGCGCGCCGGTCTCGGTGGGATCGTTGAGCGGCGTCGAGGAGCCGTGGGCGTTGACGTAGCCGACCTCGCGGGGCGCCACGTGCCCGCGCTCCAGCGCGATGCTCATGGCGCGCGCGGCCTGGCGGCCGTCGGGGCGGGGTGCCGTCATGTGGTGCGCGTCGTTGGTGAGGCCGTAGCCGCAGAGCTCCGCGTAGATCGGCGCGCCGCGCGCCACGGCGCGCGCGCGCTCCTCGAGCACCAGCACCGCGGCGCCCTCGCCCATGACGAAGCCGTCGCGCGCGGCGTCGAAGGGGCGGCTCGCGCGCGCGGGATCGTCGTTCCGGGTGCTCATCGCGCGGATGATGGCGAAGGCCCCGAAGCAGAGCGGCGCGAGCGGCGCCTCGGCGCCGCCGGCGAGCATGACGTCGGCCTCGTCGTCGCGGATCGCGCGGAAGGCGTCGCCCACGGCGATGGTGCCCGAGGCGCAGCTCATCCCGTTCGTCGAGTTGGGGCCGGTGCAGCCCAGCTCGATGGCGATGTTGCAGCTCGCCGCGCCGCCGAAGACGCTGAGCGCGAGCCCCGGGTCCACCGCGCGCGGCCCCCCGGTGACGAAGCGGTGGTGCTGCGCCTCGCCGTAGCCCGCGCCGCCCAGCGCGGTGCCCATCATCGCGCCGACGCGGTCGCGGTCCTCGCGCGCGAGGACGAGCCCGGCGTCGGCGAGCGCCATGCGCGCCGCCGCCACGGCGAACTGCGCGAAGCGGTCGAAGCGCCGCGCCTTGCGCTCCTCGAGGTGGTCGCTCGCGACGAAGTCGCGCACCTCGGCGGCGATGCGCGAGCGGAACGGCGAGGCGTCGAAGCGGGTGATCTCGCCGACCGCCGACCGTCGCGCGCGCAGCCCCGCCCACAGCCCCTCGGCCCCGAGCCCGATGGGGGTGATGGCGCCGAGGCCGGTGATGACGACTCTCCGATGTTCCATCAGCGCTCCTCGACGAACCGTCGAATCCCCGCCAGCGTCCGCGACGCGATCCCGTGCACGAAGACGGGGCCGATCACCCACTCGGCGGCGGGGCGACGGACGAGGGGCCAGGCGGGGCCGTGCCACTCGTGGACGATCGTCACGTCTGTGCCGCCGTCGCGGGGCTGCAGCTGCCAGAGGACGTCCATGCCGCGGGTGATCCCCTCGACGTGGCGGTAGTGCACCTGGGGGCCGGCCGCGGCCGCGGGCGCGAGGCGCATCTCGGAGACCCACCACGTCGGCCAGCGCACCGGGCCGAACGGGCGCCACGCGGCCATCTCGACCACCCCGCCGCCCTCGGGCCGCCGCGCGCGCATGCGCACCCAGCGGTAGTGCGGCAGGAGGGCGGGCCAGCGCTCCACGTCGGCCGCCGCCGCCCAGACGCGGTCGAGCGGGGCGCGCATGAAGAGCCGGTCCACGGTGCGCATCGGGCGGGGCCTCATGGGTGGGGGGGACGAACCATCGCCGCCGGCCGCCACCAGGCGACGATGCGGAAGAAGGGCCGCCGCACCACCGTGGCGCGTACCCCCGCCGCGCGCGCGAGCGCGGTGAGGCGGCCGGGGGAGTAGCCGCGCCGGATCGAGACCACGCCGTCGTGCCGCGTGACGGCGTCGAAGCGCAGCAGCGCCGCGCCCACCCGGAAGGCCACCGCGGCGACGGGCGAGCGCTGCAGGTCGGCCACGATCACGGCGCGCCGCGCGAGCCGGTCGAGGTCGCCGACGAGCCGCACGGTGGACGCGATCGAGAGGTGGTGCGCCACCTGGCTCACGAGCACGATGTCCACGCTCCCGGGCCGGAAGGGGAGCGCCCCGGCGCAGCCGACCGCCGTGGGAATCCCCGCCGCCCGGGCGAGCCGGGCGGCCACGGGACTGCGCTCGAGCCCGAGCGGCACCAGCCGGAGTCCGCGCCGGCGCGCCCACGCGACCGCCGCGCGCGGCAGGTCGCCCCCGCCGGTGCCGACGTCGAGCAGGGTGAGCGTGGTGCCGCGCGGGACGCCGTGGAGCGCGCGCGCGAGCGCCCAGGTCACCGCCCAGCGGCCGCCGAACCAGCGGTTGGCGCGGGCGATGTTGCGCAGCGACTCCGCCACCGCCGCCGGGTCGGCCGCGGGGTCGTCGAGCAGTTCCGTCTCCACCGCGCTGAGCGCGATGGGGGCGGGCCCGGCGCGCCCGGGCGCAGCGCCCGCGCGGGGCTCAGCCGAGGGCCGCGTAGCCGCCTCGGTAGTAGAGCAGGGGACGGCCCTCGCCGGTCGCGCCCCCGATGACGCGGCCGACGACGATCGTGTGGTCGCCCCCGGGATATTCGGCGAAGCGCTCGCACTCGATGTGCGCGAGCGTGCCGTCGAGCACCGCGAGCCCGCGGTCGTTCAGCGTGTAGCCGATGCCGTCGAACCGGTTGGGGTGCGGGCCCGCGAAGCGGCGGCTCACCGCCTCCTGATGCTCGGCGAGAACGTTGATGACGAAGCCGCGTGCCCGCTGCAGCGCGTCGTGCAGGTGCGCGGCGCGCTCGACGCAGAGCGAGACGAGCGGCGGCTCGAGCGACACGCTCGCCAGGCTGTTGGCCGTCATGCCGGCGGGCGCGCCGTCGGCGTTCTGCGTGGTCACCACCACCACACCGGTGGCGAAGCGGCCGAGGAGCTGGCGGAACTGGGCGGGATCGACGTCGGACACGGTCACGGAAGTCGGGGACACGGGGGAGGGGTCGAAGAGTCAGAGCACGAGCCGCGCGAGGAAGCGCGGGTCGAGCACGGCGCGCGCGGGGACGAAGTCGCCGGTGACGCCGATGAAGGTGTGGGCCATCGCCGGCCGGCGCCCGAGCCGGCCCACCGCGCGGTCGAACAGCGCCGGCCACTCCATGGCCCAGCCGACGAGCCGCTCGACGGCCCATTTGCCGGCGAACGCCTGCCGCCGGAGCGCGCGGTAGCCGTCGAGCCGGCGGGCGGAGGCGATGGTACCCGGGCCGTCGCGGAGCGCGGCCGCCGCCACCTCGGCGGCGAGCGCCGCGCCGCGGAGCGCGGTGCAGATTCCCTCGCCGGTGAAGGGGTCGAAGAACTCCGCCGCGTCGCCGACGAGGAGCGCGCCGTCGGCCACCACGCGCGTGGCGCGCTGCGCGAACGGCCCCGTGGCGCGCGGCGCGTCCACGGCGCGCGCGCGCGCGATGCGGCCGGCGACGCCGGGAAACGTCTCGAGCGTCTCGAAGAAGAAGTCCGCCGCGCGCCCGCGCAGCGCCGCGGCGCGCGCCGCCGGGACGACGAGCGCGACGTTGGCGAGGCCGCCGCCGATCGGGTTGAGCCCCACGTAGCCCGCGCGCCCCACGTGCATCTCGGCCGAGGGGCCGAGGTCGGCGACGTCGGCGACGTGGGCGACGAGCCCGAGGCGCCGCGGCCAGCCGTGCCGCACGCCGCCCAGGCGGCGCGCCACGACGGAGCGGAGGCCGTCGGCGCCGATGGTGAGCCGCGCGCGCACGGCGCGGCGCGCGCCATCGTCGAGCCGCACCAGCGCGCCGGCCACCGCGCCACGCTCGTAGAGGAGCTCCTCGACGGCGGCGCGCTCGAGGACCGTGACCCCCGCCGCGCGCGCCGCGTCGAGGAGCGTGACGTCGAGCACCCGGCGGGCGAGCGAGAGGCCGGTGGGGCGGAACGGCCGCGGCGAGGCGAGGGCGAAGCGGCCCGCGAGGCGCGCGCCGCGCGCGGCGGTGAGGTCGGTGCCGACGAGCGCATGGCCGCCGGCGGCGTCGAGCGCGGGGAGCACGCCCAGGAGATCGAGCTGGCGCACCGTCTCGGGGCTCATGTACTCGGCGCACGCCTTGTCGCGCGGGAAGGCGGCGCGGTCCACCAGCGTCACGGCGACGCCCGCGCGCGCGAGGCGCAGCGCCGTGGCGCTCCCCGCGGGGCCCGCGCCGACGACGAGCACCTCCGTCGCCGGGGCCGGCGCCGCCGTCACGGCCGCACCGGCGTGCCGCGCGCCAGCAGCCAGCCCAGGGCGCCGAGGAGCGCGCCCGTGAGCGTCGCCAGCAGGTTCACGCCGTCGTTCGTCAGCCACCGCCATCCTCCCACGTGGGTCGTGCGCGCGCCGCAGCGGTGCCGGGGCCACTCGCTCGCCACCCCGCAGCGCTCGCAGCGGAAGCGCCCCTGGACCGCGGCGCCGAGCGCCGAATCGGCGAGCATGCCGCCCAGGCCGGCGAGCGTGGCCGCCGCGAGCAGCGCGGCGCCGCCCACGGCCACCGCGCCCGTCGCGGCCACGAGCAGCGCGCCCGCCACGCCGCCGAGGGTCCCGCGCCCGGTGACGCCGCCGCTCGTCCCCCGCGGCACCGGGCGCCCGGTGAGCAGGTGCCGCGGGGCGTGGCGGGCGCCGGCCCCGACGGCGGTGGCCCAGGTGTCGGCGCCCGCCGCCGCGAGCGCCGCCGTGACGAGCCAGAGGGCGAGCCGTCCCGTCGGGGCCGCGGGGAGCGCGAGCGCGGGAGCGGCGAGCGGCAGGAGCGCGGCGAGCGCGGCGACGCCGCCGTTCGCGCCGACCTGCCACGCATCCCGGCAATCTCCCTTCGCATCGAGCGCCGGCGCGGTGTCGGCGGGCACGTCACCGGCGGCCGGCACCCGCCCCGCGCGCGCCGCGCGCGGGGCGAGCCGGCCGACCGCGCTGGCGGACACGAAAAAGGCGGCCAGCACCGCGCCGCCCGCCCACCCCGTCCCCAGGAGGATCGCCGTCCCGACCGCCCAGGCGGCGACGGCACCGCCCGCCGTGAGCGTGTGCGCGCGCCAGGCGGCGAGCGCCACGAGTCCGGCCACGAGTCCCGCCCCGAGCCCCGCGACCGGGCCGGCGAGCGCGAGCGGCACGCGCGCGGGGGCTCGCGTCCCTCAGGCGGCCGGCGCGCCGCCCGAGTGCGCCGGCGGCGGCTCGTCCCGCAGTGCGGCGAGCACGCGCGCGCGCACCCGCTCGGGGGCGCACTGGTGCGCGGCCTTGGCGATCAGGTCCACGAAGTTCCGCTCGAACTGCGCCGACTGGAAGCAGGGCCGGCACGCCTCGAGGTGGCGCCGCAGCCGGCGCTCGAGCTCGGGGCCGGTGGCCTGCTTGAGATGGTCCTGCAACAGCTCGAGCGCGCGCGCGCAGTCGAGATCGTCCTCGGCGGCCGACGCGGCCGGCGCGGCCGGCGTGGGGTCTGACGTCATGGGGTCTGCTCTCGCGGCTGGATGTAGCCCATCTCGACGGCGTGCTCGTAGAGCTCGCGCTGCAGCTGGCGTCGGGCGCGGAAGAGGCGGCTCTTCACCGTGCCCACCGGGATCTCGAGCGTGTCGGCGATCTCGGCGTAGCTCAGCCCCTCCATGTCGCTGAGGGCGAGCACGTCGCGGAAGTCGGGCGGGAGGCGGTCGACCGCCTCGAGCACCTTCGCGTCGACGATCTGCGAGAAGAAGGCGCCTTCGGGGTCGGTCTGCTCGACCGAGCGGTAGATGGCGTACGGCTCGACCGCCTCGAGATCCACCGGGACCGGCTCGCGCTTGCGCCGCCGGTAGTCGTTGATGAAGGTGTTGCGCAGGATCGTGAGCAGCCAGGCGCGCGCGTTGGTGCCGGGCTTGTACTGCCGCCAGGCGCGGTACGCCTTGAGCATCGTCTCCTGCACCAGGTCCTCCGCCCGCGCCGACTCGCCGGTGAGGCGCAGCGCCATGCGGTAGAGACTGTCGAGATGCGGGAGCGCCTCGGCCTCGAACTCGGGCGCGACGGTGTGCACGTCGTCGGTCATGCCCGCAAGCTCGTGGGGGCAGGGGATGGACGCAAGCGCATCGGCGCGACTAATTTCGCCGCCGTGTCCGCCGCCGACGTGGTGCCCGCCGTTCCCGCCGCGATCCCGCTGAGCCTGCTCGAGGCGATCCGCGGCCTCGACACGCCACCCGAGGGCGTCGACGAGCTCGCCGTCGAGGTCGTCGCGCGCCGGCTGGGCCTGAGCGCCACCGTGGCCGCGCAGATCGTGCGCTACCGCGCCGCCGCCGAAGCGGGCGAGACGGTGCCGCGCGACGAGGCGGTGGCCGTCTTCCGCCTCGTCGGCCGGCGGCCCGACGCCGCGCTCGCCTTCGCCGATGCCGGCCGCCGGGTGGCGCGCCACGCCGCGCGCCAGCGCACCGGCGCCGGCCGCGCGGTGCAGAAGCTCACGCCCGACGTCGTCGGCGCCCGGCTGGGCCGGCGCGCCGCGACCCGCCTCGCGCGCGAGGTCCTCGGCGCCGAGCTGCGCTTCCGCGGCGGCATCGCCGAAGCCCGCCTCGCCGATCCGCTCTCCCTCCGCGCGCTGCCCGACGGCGCCGCGTGCGCCTTCTACTCCGCCGCCTTCGCCGAGCTGCTGCGGCAGCTCACCGGCTTCGAGGGGACCACGCCCCACGAGCGCTGCCGCGGCCGCGGCGACGACACCTGCCTGTGGCGGGCCGCGCCCGCCGAGGAGCTCGCATGAGCCCGCTTCCGCTCGATCCCGCCGCGCTCGCCCGGGCGCTCGACGCCGCCGGCGCCGACGCCTGGCTCCTCTACGACTTCCGCGGGGTGAACCCGGTGGCGAGCCGGGTGCTCGGCCTCGGCGGCATGGGCACGCGCCGCCTCTTCGTCTTCCTGCCGAAGACGGGGGAGCCGGTGGCGGTGGCGCACAAGATCGAGCTGCAGCCGATCGAGGGCTTCCCGGGCCGGATCATCCCCTACGCGCGCTGGCAGGAGCTGCACGCGGCGCTCGAGCCGCTCGTGAACGGCCGCACGCTCGCCATGGAAGTGTCGCCCGAGGACGCGGTGCCGTATCTCGACCGCGTCCCGTACGGCGTGGTGCAGCTCGTCGAGAAGCTGGGGGGGCGGGTGGTGCCGTCGGCGCCGCTGGTCTCGCGCTTCGCCGCCGGGTGGAGCGCGGCGGAGACGGCGGGACACCGCGCGGCGGCGGAGGCGCTCGCCGACGTCGCGCGCACGGAGCTGCGGCGCGCGGTGCGCGAGGCGGGCACCGGGCTCACCGAGTCGGCGCTGCAGCAGCGCGTGGTGGAGGCGATCCACGCGCGCGGGCTCGAGTTCGACCACCCGCCCATCGTCGCCTTCGGCGCCAACGCGGCGAACCCGCACTACGAGCCGCACCCGGGCCGCGACGCCACGCTCGAGCCGAACCAGGTCGTGCTGCTCGACCTCTGGGGCGGCCCCGCCCTCGGCACCGTCTTCGCCGACCAGACGTGGATGGGCTTCTCCGGCCCCCGCTCGGCGGTGCCGCCGAAGGTGGCCGAGGTGTGGCGCACCGTGCGCGACGCGCGCGAGGCGGCGGCCCGTGTGGTGCGCGAGGGGGTGGCGGCCGGCCGGCCGGTCGCGGGGTGGGAAGGGGACCGGGCGGCGCGCGGCGTGATCGAGGCGGCGGGCTACGGCGACTGGTTCGTGCACCGCACCGGCCACTCGATCGACCGGGACCTCCACGGCTCGGGCCCGCACCTCGACGACTACGAGACCCACGACGACCGCGCGCTGGCGCCGGGCGTGGGCTTCTCGATCGAGCCGGGCATCTATCTGACGGGCGACTTCGGCGTGCGCAGCGAGGTGAACATGTTCTGGGGGCCCGACGGCCCCGAGGTCACCCCGCGCGAGCCGCAGCAGGAGCTGATCACGGCGGACTAGCGGCCGGGGTGCCGGTACACCCCTTTGCAAAACCAGGCACCGTCGTTAACATCTCGGGGCGCGAATCCACGGGGTCCCCCATCCCGTCGCGCCCATCCGAGTTTTCGATCCAGCATCATCAGCGACAGCGACACGAGCGGTACGGCGGCGCGTCCGGCGCCTCCACGTTTCAGCAAGCAACAGGCGAAACCGGCGTTTCGGTTTCAAGTCGCGACATGAAGCGGTGACGAGGTTGGTACCTCGTAACCTTTTCTTGACACGCGACTTGCTGAATCTCATATTGGGGGACGTCGGCCCCTTGGCCGCGGCCGACGCCTCCAACACGCTTCAACTCAGCTCCTCACGGCAGTCTTCGCAGTTTGCCTTTGTGCCTTGTTGTGCAACGTAGGTGCGGTTTTTCGCGCAGGTACGTGCCCATTGCAGGCGTTTTCCGCAGCAGCAGCCCGAGTAGTCGGCGCGTGAGTCGCGCGTAGTCAGCGCACCGTTCGCGCGCAGCCGGCGCCACGCGAGTGGCGGGCAGGTCGCCGGTGCAGTGCAGCCGAAGCCGGTCCGTGGACCGGGTGCGCCCCGGACGGGGGTGCGCGGAGGCTCCAGACGGGAGCATCCCGGGCCGGGCGGCGTGGCGGGCGACTGTGGTGGACACGAGGGAGGGTGGTCGACTCCCGCTCCAGGTGGCAGGCAGCAGGAAATGCAGGTCCACGCCTTTGGAGGACGTCTCCATGAAGCAAAGCTGTGTCAGCGCCTTCGCGCGCGTCGCACGGTCGGTGACCCGACCGCTTGCGCTCGCGGCAGTCGCGCTGGTCGGAGGGGCCACCCTGGCCCACGCCCAGTCGGCTGGTAAGATCGAAGGCCGGGTGCGCGATCAGGCCGGCGCCCCGATCGCCAATGCCCAGGTGTTCATCGTCGGCACGGCGTTCAACGCCACGACGAACCCGCAGGGCTACTACTTCCTCAACAACGTGCCCGCCGGCGCCGTGGTCATGCGCGCCGCGTTCGTCGGGTACCGGCCGGTCCAGGTCGAGGGCTTGAAGGTGCTCGCCGGCCAGACCATCACCCAGGACTTCGCGCTGGA
Organism: Gemmatimonadales bacterium; assembly: GCA_035760645.1. Classification (GTDB taxonomy): domain Bacteria; phylum Gemmatimonadota; class Gemmatimonadetes; order Gemmatimonadales; family GWC2-71-9; genus DASSTY01. The sequence continues at coordinate 34,230 of DASTSO010000035.1, read as the reverse complement.
GAAGACGGTCGTCCAGCTCGAGGAGGTGCAGGTCGTCACGACCACGCAGCCGCTGGTGCCGCGTGACGAAGTCGCGACGAAGCAGCGCATCGACGGCGAGATGACGGCCAAGCTGCCGGTCGACCGCATCAACCAGGTCCTGGCGCTCCAGCCGGGCGTCGTCGCGTCGGCGAGCGGCAACACGCTGTCGATCCGCGGCGGCCGCTCGGACGAGAACGCGACCTACGTCGACGGCGTGCCGGTCGCGCCGGGCGCGCGCAGCACCTACTCGATCTCGGGCGCGGGCAGCCGCCTCGACGTCTCCACCAACGGCCTCGAAGAGGCCTCGGTGACGACGGGCGCCTCCTCGGCCGAGTTCGGCAACGCGCAGTCGGGCGTCATCAACATCACGACCCGCACCGGCAGCGCGACGGGCTACAACGGCAGCCTCGGCTTCGAGAGCGACGAGCCGTTCGGCAAGAATCACAGCTTCGGCTACAACAAGCTCGAGGCGAGCTTCGGCGGCCCGCTGCCGCTCCTCAAGGGCCTCACGTTCTACGTCGGCGGCGACGCCGAGGGCCTGAAGTCGGGCAGCCAGGGCACCGGCGCCCAGAACGGCTCGACGGCGATCCTCGGCGGCTGGGGGGCGCAGAACTATCCGCTCTTCGTCGGCGCCGGCACGGACACGACCGTGTCGTTCACCGATTCCAAGGGCGTGACGTCGACGGCCGACATCATCGCCTTCGCCCAGTACCGCGGCGACTGCTCGCTGGTCGAGTCGAGCACGAACACGCGCATCGCCAGCAACTACGGGCAGAGCTGCCAGGGCATCCGCACGCCGAACACGAGCAGCTCGAGCTACCGCCTCAACGGCAAGCTCAACTACTCGTACGGCACCGGCTCGAAGATCGCGCTCTCGCTTCTGACGAACCAGAACCAGGGCCGCATCTTCAGCTACAGCAACATGTGGAACCCGGACAACCAGTTCGGCCAGCGGGCCTGGAGCCGGGCGGCGATCCTCAACTGGACGCAGAACCTGAGCAAGTCGGCCGAGCGCGCCCTCGCGCTCGACACGTACTTCTCGTACCAGCTCGACCGCTACATCCAGGCGCCGTTCAACCCGGGTGACGCGCCGGGCACCGGCACGCTGGGCATGTACCTCAAGCCGTACAAGTTCCGCTGGGACTTCGACAAGTTCCCGCTCGACACGACGCTGGTCAACAACTTCATCGTCAACAACGCGCCCGAGCTCTCGCCGCTGCGCTTCAACCGCGACCTCGCGTCGCAGGCGACGGTCCTCGCCAACCCCTACGGCGAGCGCTCGAACGACTACAACTTCTTCGGCTTCACGACGAGCGGTGGTCCGGACGCCGCGCGCTACCAGCTGATGCGCGAGAACCGGACGATCGGCAAGGCGAACCTCGACTGGCAGGCCGACCGGTACAACCGCGTCCGCCTGGGCGGCGAGTTCACGAAGTACCACATCGAGAACCTCTCGGAGTCGATCCTCTCCCAGGCGTTCGCCGATGCGTACATCGAGAACCCGCTCCGCTGGGCCGGCTTCATCGAGGACCGGCTCGACCTGGGCGACCTCGTCCTCGTCGGCGGCCTGCGCTACGACTTCTACGACTCGCGCTCGAGCCACCCGGTCTTCGTCTGCACGGCGGCGCGCGACCTCGACGACAGCCCGACGGCCGACGGTCACTGCGGCCCGCTGGCGATCGGCGACACCACGCTGACGACGCGCATCTCGACGAACCCGGACTTCGATCCGGCGAACCCGCTGGCGACCTACGCGCCGAACCAGAGCCACAAGTACCTGAGCCCGCACGTGCAGGTGTCGTTCCCGGTCACCGACCGGACGAACTTCCGCCTCTCGTACGCGCACCAGGTGCAGGCGCCGGACTTCTCGCTGATCTACGGCGGCAAGAACACCGACCTCTCGACGACGAACACCAACTCGTCGTTCGGGGCGGACCTGGACTTCGGCAAGACGATCACCTTCGAGTTCGGCATCCGGCACGCGTTCAGCGACGACATGGTGCTCGACCTCGCGGCGTACAACAAGGACAACCTGGCGAACCCGACGGTCCGCCTGATCCGCCTGTACGATCCGGCCAAGTTCCAGGAGAACGACTTCCGGTACCTGACGAACCTCGACTTCGGCAACACGCGCGGCATCGACGTGCGCCTCGACCGGCGGTTCGGCAACATCTTCAACGGTACCATCTCCTACAGCTTCCAGCAGGCGAAGAACACCGGCTCGGATCCGTTCACGTACAACGCCTTCGGCGCGCGCATCATCAACGCGATCTCGGGCGCCAACCAGCCGCCCCCGCAGGCGATCGTGCCGACCAACCAGAGCCGGCCGCACAACCTCGCGGGCGCCTTCTCGGCCACCTTCCCGGGTGACTGGAAGGAGGGCACGGCGCTGGGCACGGTGCTGCAGGACTTCGGCGTCTACGCGACCTTCCGGTACGCGAGCGGCACGGCCTACACGCTGTGCGACCCGGATCCGACGCAGTCCAACGAGCAGGTCCTCGCCGGCCAGGTCTGCAGCAAGGGCAACTACGTCGGCGGCCTGAACGCCGCGCGGCTGCCCGCGTACAAGGACCTGAGCATGCGCTTCACGAAGGGCTTCCAGGTCGGCGGGCTCAACCTCTCGGCCTACCTCGACGCGCGCAACATCCTGAACCTCAAGAACGTGGTGACCCAGTTCGTCACGACGAACGACATCACCAACGGGCTCGAGCAGCGGCGCTTCTTCGAGGCCGACTCGATCAGCCTCGCGGAGCAGGCGTCGGCGGCGGGCGTCTATGACGCGCAGACCGGCGCCGTGGACCTGACCTTCGACGGCGCGGGCGCCAACGGCTGCACGGCGTTCACCGACCCGAACGGCAGCAACAACATCCGCGGCGTCCAGGACTGCGTCTACCTGGTCCGCGCGGAGCAGCGCTTCGGCGACGGCGACGGCGTCTTCACGCAGGACGAGCAGCGCAAGGCCTTCATGTCGGCCTACAACGTCCAGCGCGGCACCAACGCCTTCTACGCCCCGGGCCGCCAGATGCGCCTCGGGCTCCAGGTGAACTTCTGAGCATCACGCTCGTCCGCGCGGCCGCCCGTCTCTTCCGGGGCGGGCGGCCCGCGGCAGGCGCACCGTCTTTTCTCTCGAACGAGGACGCAATGCACTCTATCTTCCGTACGAGGGGGGCCGCGCTCGCGGGGCTCTTCGCCCTCGCGCTGACGGCCCTGGCGCCGTCGGTCGCGTCGGCGAAGCCCGAGCCGGGCGCCCGCCCTCGCCAAGGGTTCCGCCTCTTCTCGCGGCCCCTGGGCGCCATGACGATCAACCGCATCTACTGCGGCCTTTCGAGCGGTGGCGAGGTCTGCGTCGACTCTCTCGGCTCCTCGACCATCGGCGGCGGGTTCTGGCCGAAGGGCACCGGCGACCAGTACATCTTCAACTCGGGCCTGCAGATCGCCGGCAAGATCGGCTCCGACGGCGGCCAGTGGGCGGGTGACATCACCGGCGCCTTCCTGTTCGACCCGAAGGGCACCACCCAGCACGGCGAGCAGGTCCAGCCGATCTACAACTCGTCGAACCCCGCCGACGCGGCCAGCTGGCCGCAGGCGGCGCTCGTCCCCCAGGGCGACGCCAACGAGACGATCTTCAACCCCGTCCTCCGCGGCCGCGTCAACGCCGGCCAGGGCGACGTGTGGTGGCTGACCTGGGACGGCAACCCGGCCTTCAAGGCGGGCCGTGACCACCCGCTGGGCGTCCTCGTCGAGCAGCGCGGCCTCGGGTTCAACTACCCGACCGGCAACGAGGACATCCTCTACTTCATCTACACCTTCTACAACATCACCTCGGGCAACCCGGCCGACTACGCCGCGATCCGCCCGGGCATGCGCGAGATCGCGATCGCGCAGGGCAAGAAGTTCCAGGAACTCAACCCGGGCCTGCCGGCCGGCGGCTACACGCTGACCGACCTGTACGCGGCCTTCGCGATGGACCCGGACGTCGCCTCGGCGGGCGTCAACTACTCGACGGTGAACCTCCCGTTCGCCCTCGGCTTCGCCTACGAGCAGGCGTTCGACCAGCCGGCCGGCTGGCAGTTCGATCCGTCGATCTTCGGTGGCAACCAGTTCGCCGGCGTCGGCTTCATCGGCGTGAAGTACCTGAAGAGCCCGGACGGTCCGGGCGCCATTCAGCTCTTCTCGAACACCGTCAACGGCGGCTCGAACTTCAACGACCCGCGCGACGTCAAGCAGCTCTACCGCTATCTCTCGGGCAAGCTGCAGCCGGGCGTGGACAACGCCTGCAACATCCCCGGCGGCGCCGCGGCGAACGTCTGCTTCGTCAACCAGAGCGCCTCGGACACCCGCTTCTTCCAGTCCTCGACGGGCCTGGAGCTGAAGCCGGGCGAGTTCAAGTCGATCGTCGTGGCGTACATCAACGCCGCGCCGACGAAGGTGGCCAGCTTCGTGCCGGGCGGCGACCTGAAGCCGGGCGACCCGCTGGCGACGAACAACGTCACGAAGCTGACGACGCCGGGCGCGGTCAACATGGTCGACTCGCTCACCGGCTACGCCGGCTGGCACGACGCCAACGGCGACGGCAAGCCGCAGCAGGGCGAGTTCCGCGTCGTCAAGGGCTCGCTGCTCGACAAGGCCCTCGTGGCGCAGAGCATCTTCAACAACGGCTTCCTCCTCCCGGAGGCGCCGTCGGCGCCGGACTTCTTCCTCGTCCCGGGCGACAACCAGGTGACGGTCATCTGGCGGCCCACGCCGAGCGAGCGGTCGGGTGACGCGTACTTCAACGTCGCCTCGCAGCCGCTGGTGCCGGATCCGATCACCGGCGCGCTCGTCGCCAACCCGCTCTTCGACCCGAACTACCGTCAGTTCGACATCGAGGGCTACCGGATCTACCGCGGCCGCGTCGACTCGCCGAACGAGCTGTCGCTCGTCGCGCAGTTCGACTACGCCGGCACCTTCATCCGGGACTACACCGGCCAGGTCAATCCGACGGCCGCCTGCGCCCCGGAGCTCGGCATCCCGGCCACCCGCAACGCGACCTGCCCGTTCGATCGCGTGCCGCCGGGTACCCAGCCGACCTCGAACGTCGAGATCCCGCTCGTCGGCCAGATCATTCAGGTCAAGCCGGGCGGCCGCACGCCGCAGATGGGCGAAGTCATCGACACGGTGATCGTCTCGATCGACACGCTCGAGATGGTGGGCACCGTCGTGACGAAGGCCGACACGACCTCCTACATCCGCAACCTCTCGCAGTCGGCGGCGATCCTGCCGGGCGGCACCGACACGCTCGTCTCGGGCGGCGGCAGCGGCCTGCCGGACCTCGGCGACACGGGCGTGCCGTTCTCGTACACCGACCGCAACGTCCGCAACGGGTTCCGCTACTTCTACTCCGTGACGGCGTTCGACGTGAACTCGATCACCTCGGGTCCGTCGTCCCTCGAGTCGCCGAAGTCGGTGACCAAGGCGGTCGTGCCGCAGGCCGGTGCCAGCAACCTGCAGGCGAAGGCCAACGTCGTCGTGACCCTCACGGGCCGCGGCGTCGCGCTCGACAGCGGCAAGGCGGTGCCGGCGCTCGACCCGGCCACCGGCAAGTTCGCCGGCCCGATGCCGCCGGCCAACGCGTGGCAGATCGGCCTGGCCAACCTCCCGGCCGACGTTCTCTCGGGCAGCGGGTCGTTCTCGGTCGTCCTCGACAGCCTGCAGCTCGGCTCGTCGTTCGACGGCATCCCGACCACCTACTTCCTGACCGGCATCTCGGGCACCGGCGACAAGACGCCGTTCCAGCTCTCGGTCGTGCAGCATGCGGCCCCCGACGCCGATCAGACCAACTCGGCCTACTTCCCGGCGCTCCCGGTGACGGGCTCGCTGGCCAGCCGCTTCGGCGCGGGCGGGGGGACCTACCTCCTCAACGCCAGTGCCCGGCTCTCGCTGACCGGTGACTACTACACGGGTCAGTACGGCCGCGGCTGCGTCAACGGCGCCGACGGCTTCCCGTCGGACGACGAGGGCCTGGGCTGCGAGTACAACGGCTCGCGCTGGTTCGAGGGTCCGTCGCCGCAGAAGAACGAGACGGTGGACAACCCGAACGGGACCAACCCGTACCAGTTCATCCTCGGCAACAACTCGTCGCAGACCGGCTACAACAACGCCGGCGCGGTGCCCGGGGCCTCGGTGATCCACGAGCCGCTCGCCTACGTGACGGTCTCGAGCGCGTGGCGCGAAATCCACGGCGCCCTCGGCGGCGCGGCCCGCGCGGCGGACTTCAACCTCTACTGGGGTGACGCGGGCGTCATCGACTCGGTCATCGACGTGACGCACAACGTCCCGGTGCCGTTCGACACCGCCATGGGCTCGAGCTGGGGCGTCCTGACCCAGGCCGCCAGCAACGTGCCGGGCACGTTCGACGCCCGCCCCGAGCTCACGCCGACCGACATCGGCTGCGTCCTGCCGCTGATCAACTTCGGCGCGGTGCAGAGCCGCATCAAGTGCACCGCGGCGGCTCCCATTAAGCTCAGCAACACCGTGGTCCCGGGCCCGGTCGCGATGATGGCCGGCACGCCGGCCAGCGCCAAGACCACCGCCGCGGAGCCGAACCCCGGCTTCCTGCTCTACATGCCCGGCCACGTCTTCATGGTCGAGGTCCCGGGCGGCGCGCTGCCGGCCAAGGGCACGGTCTGGTCGCTCCGCACGTACATCGGCGCGATCTCGGGTGGTAACGGCGTCAACGGGAACTACGGGCCGTACAAGTTCTTCCCGCAGCCGCGTACTCTCTCGGCCTCGGGCGTGGCGCTGCAGGGCAACCTGACGGCGGTCAACCAGGTCGTGGCGGCGACGAAGACGGACCTCGAGCGCGTGCACACCGTGCCCGATCCGTACTACGTCACCAACGCGTACGAGCAGGCGACCGAGTTCAAGACGCTCAAGTTCGTCAACCTGCCGGCCAAGGCGCTCATCCGCATCTACTCGTCGAGTGGCGTGCTGGTGAAGGTCATCGAGCACAACGGCGGCACGTCGGGGATCGCGAGCGAGGAGAACTGGGACCTGCGTAACCGCAACAACCAGGTCGTCGCCAGCGGTGTGTACTTCTACCACATCGAGTCGGGCGACGCGCGGCGAGTCGGCCGGTTCACGGTCGTCAACTTCGCCCAGTAACGGCCACCGCGGTGGTGCGGGCGGGTCCCCCCGGACCCGCCCCATCCCGCGAATCCAGGAGAGTTCGATTTTATGACTCAGTTTTCTGCACGACGGCTTGCCCTGGTCGTGGCCCTGCTGAGCGGTGCGCCGGCGGTCGCGTCGGCGCAAGGCACGGTGGGCACCGGCAACCAGGACAACACGTCCTACGGCACGACGTCGGCCGAGTTCCTGCTGCTCGGCGCCGGCGCCCGCGGCACGGCGCTGGGTGGCGCCTACGCCGCGCTCGCCAACGACGCCAGTGCGCTCTACTACAACCCCGGTGGCGCGGCGCTCGTCTCCCGGCCCGGCGTGATGCTGTCGACGTACGACTACGTCGCCGACACGCGCTACAGCTGGGGCGGCCTGGTCCTCCCGTTCTCGGGCGGCCAGCGCGCCTTCGGTGTGCAGCTCGGCACCTTCGGCTTCAGCAACCAGCCGGTCTACACGCCGGACCAGCCGGAGGGGACGGGCTCGGTGTACTCGGTCAACGAGACGTTCGCCGGCCTCACCTTCGCCCAGAACTTCTCCGACCGCTTCAGCGCGGGCATCACCGGCAAGTTCATCTTCGACCAGCTCGGTGACGTCAAGGGCAACGCCTTCGCCGTGGACTTCGGTACCAGCTTCCACGCGGCGCTGAACAACCACCCGATCCGCTTCAGCTTCACCCTGCAGAACCTCGGGTCGAACCTGAGCTACTCGGGCACCGCGATCGACGCCGAGGTGCCGCGCACGCCGCTGCCGGGCGAGCCCAGCGTGCCGACCATCCCGCAGCCGGCCGAGTTCAAGACCAAGGACTTCGCTCTGCCGACGGTCTTCCGCGTGGGCCTGGCCTACGACCTCCTCCCGCGGGAGAACAGCCGCCTCACCATCCTCGGCGAGTTCAACCAGCCGACGAGCAACAAGGCGGGCTTCACGGCCGGCACCGAGTTCGCGGCCAACCACCTCGGCGGCTCGGGCTTCGGCTTCGCGCTCCGGGGCAGCTACAGCTACGCGCCGGCCAACAACTTCACCCTCCAGGACCCGACGCAGAGCGCGCTCAGCGACGAGGAGAACCTGCAGGGCCTGGCCGTCGGTGGCGGGCTGAACTACGCCAGCGGCAACTTCAACATCGGCTTCGACTACGCCTACAAGTACATGGGCATTCTCGGGCCGACGAACTTCTTCTCCCTCAGCCTCGGCTGGTAAGCGCCGCTTCCAGCGACGCCGCCGGCCGGGCCGGGACGATGCACCACCAACGAGACGGCGGCCTTCCGGGGCCGCCGTCCTCGTTTGGCCGGACGCGGCCCCTGTCCATCCCGGACCGGTTGGCGCGTCTCTTAGACCGTCCCATCCCTACTTTTCCGACGTTCGAGGCACCCCAATGTATCGTGTGACCCTTGCCGCCCTGGCCCTCCTCGGCCTGACCCAGGTCCCGGCCCCCGCTGCCCCCGACCTGGCCATCGGCACGGTCCGCTTCTATCGCGCCGACGGCAACCGGACGATGGTCAAGGCGTTCGTGGAGATCCCCTACGCCGCCCTCCAGTCCGGCGCGGGCGCGCTCAACTACCGGGTCACCATGAAGGTGACCGACTCCTCCGGCCTGACCCTGGCCAACCAGTCCTGGACGACGCCGGTCCCGGCCGAGCTCGCCGCGATCCCCGGGGCGAGCGGGATGGAGGTGGCCGAGTTCCCGACCACGCCGGGGCGCTACCGGCTGGTCGTGGGAGTCGAGGATTCGGCCTCGGGCCGCCGGCTCGAGGGCACGAAGGAGATCGTCGCCTTCGCCTCGATGCCCGAGGCCTCGGACCTCCTCCTCTCGCCCAGCATGCGCCAGGCGACCGAGGCCGACACCGTCCCGCGCCCCGGCGAGCTGCGCCGCGGCAACACGATGTACCTGCCGACGGCGCACCTCCGCCTGCAGCCGCTGCCGGGCCACGCGACGGCCTACTACCTGATGGAGGTCTACACGACCTCGGCGCAGGAGCAGCCGGCCACCATGTCGGTCGCCGTGGTGGACACGGCGGGGAAGGCCCTGGTCCAGACGCCGGACCAGACGGTGCGCGTCGCCCCCGGCGGCGGGGTCCTGAAGGGGAGTATCGACCTCGAGGGCCTGCCGAGCGGCGACTACGAGATGCGCATGAAGGTGACCACCGACGGCCACACGATCACCCGCACGGCGCCCTTCACGATGGGCTCGCTGCAGGTGGCGCTCGCGCGCGACACGGTGCGGCGCCGGGCCGAGTCGGTGAGCGACGAGGGCTACTTCGGCAACATGGGCGAGACCGGGCTCGACAGCGCCTACGCGCCGCTCCTCTACATCGCACGCAGCGGCGAGCTCAAGCCGTGGACGAAGGAGCTCTCGACGACAGGCAAGCGCAACTTCCTCACCCAGTTCTGGCAGAAGCGCGACCCCACGCCCGGTACCGCGCGCAACGAGGCCCGCGAGCAGTTCTACGGCGCCATCGACTACGCCAACCGGGAGTACCGCGACCGCGGGACCCGCGCCGGCAGCACGCCGGGCTGGCGGACCGACCGCGGCCGCATCTACGCCAAGAACGGGGCGCCCGACGACGTCTATTCGCGCCCGCAGGAGCTGCGCGCGCCGGCCTACATCCTCTGGCGCTATACCCGCGACCGCTACCGCTATTACCTGTTCGCGGACCGCACGGGGGTGGGCAACTACTCCCTGATCTTCACCAACGACCGCGGCGAGAACAGCCTCCCCACCTGGCGCGACATCATGGGGCGCGAGGCGGTGGTCGACATCGGCCGGTATCTGGGCGTCGACCTGATGAACCAGCCGTGAGCCCGCCCCGGGCCGGGCTCCCACGCCCGGCCCGGAGCGCCGAGGCCCGAATGCCGAACGGGGCGGATCCGCATGGATCCGCCCCGTTCGTTTCGTCGTGGACCCGGCCGGCGCTCAGGCCGGCGCTCGGACCGTCGCGGCGGGGGGGACACCGGGCTCGATCGGCAGGTGCCGATCGCCGTCGCGGAACTGGCGCTGGTAGAGCCGGGCGTAGAGTCCGGCGGCGGCGAGCAGCGCCTCGTGCGTCCCCTCCTCGACGATGCGTCCGCGGTCGAGCACCACGATCCGATCGGCACGGCGCACCGTGCTGAGCCGGTGGGCGATGATCAGCGTCGTGCGCCCGACCAGGAGCCGCGTGAGCGCGTCCTCGATCAGCCGCTCGCTCTCGGTGTCGAGGGAGCTGGTCGCCTCGTCCAGGACGAGCACCGCGGGGTCCTTCAGGATGGCGCGGGCGATGGCGACGCGCTGGCGCTGGCCGCCCGAGAGCTTCACGCCGCGCTCGCCCACCACGGTGGCGTAACCGTCCGGGAGCCGCTCGATGAACTCGTGCGCGTGCGCGGCGCGGGCCGCCGCCTCGATCGCCGCCGGCGCGGCGCCCGGGCGCGCGTAGGCGATGTTCTCGGCCACCGTGCCGCTGAACAGCGCCGGCTCCTGCGGGACCAGGCCGATGGCGGTGCGCAGGTCGGCGAGCCGCAGCGCGCGGAGGTCCACGCCGTCGAGGGTGATCCGCCCCTCCTGCACGTCCCAGAACCGCAGCAGGAGGGCGGCGAGCGTCGTCTTCCCGGCGCCCGAGGGGCCGACCAGGGCGACGACCTCGCCCGGGGCGCAGCGGAGGGTGAGATCGCGGATCGTCCATCCCGCGTCGGGCGCCTCGGCGTCCTCCAGGTAGCGGAAGCTCACGTGCTCGAACGCCACCGCGCCCGCCACCGGCGCGGGGAGCGCGGCCGGCGTGGCCGGGTCGGCGATCGCCGGCGGCAGCTCGAGCAGCTCGAACACCCGCTCGGCGGCGCCGATCCCCTCCTGGTAGTTGCTGAAGAGCGAGGCCAGTGCCGCGATGGAGGCGGCGATCATGAAGAAGTAGAGGAGGAACTGCACCAGCGCCCCGGGCGTCAGGCGCCCGTCGAGCACCTGGCGGCCTCCCTGCCAGAGCACGACGGCGATCCCGGCGAAGGAGACGAAGGTGAGGACGCCGAAGAAGATCCCGCGCACGTGCGCGCGCCGGAGCGCCACGGTGACCGCCCCGTCGATGCGCTCCGCGTAGCGGCGCCGCTCGAACGGCTCCATGGCGAAGCTCTGCACCGTGCGGATCTGGCTGAACGCCTCCTCCGCCGCGGCGTTCGCCTCCGCCACGCGGTCCTGCACCCCGGTGGTGATGCGCCGCACCCGCCGGCCGAAGAACATCGCGCTCCCGACCACGACGGGGGCCACGGCGAGCGCGGTGAGCATGAGCCGCGGCTGCATGATGCTCAGCACGACGATGGCGCCGACGAGCCCCAGGATCTGCCGGCTGAACTCGGCGATCTGGTGGCTCATGACGCTCTGCAGCAGCGCGACGTCGGAGGAGAGCCGGCTCGTCAGCTCGCCCGTGCGCCGCTCGGCGAAGAAGCCCGGCGGCATCTCGAGCAGCTTGTCGAAGAGCTCGCGCCGGAGGCCGGCGACGGCGCGCTCGCCGGTGGCGCTCAGCAGGTAGGCCTGGGTGTAGTTCAGCACCCCCTGCACGGCGAAGAGCCCGACCAGCAGGAGCGCGATGCGGTCGAGCACCGCGCGGTCGTGCCGCACGAAGGCGGCGTCGAGCAGGTAGCGGACGACCGGCGGGAAGGCGAGGGAGACGGCGGCGCTGACGACGAGGGCGAGGGCGGCCGCGGCGAGGGCGCCGCGATAGGGTCGCACCCGGGGCCAGAGCCGCGCCAGCTGCGTGGGCGACGGCAGGGGCACGCGGCGGGTCCTAGCGAGGGGAGTGGCTCGCCGCCTCGTGCGCGGCGGTCTCGTGCGCAGCGGTCCCGTGGGCGTCCGCCGCCGGGGCGGCGACGTCCATGCCCGCCGGCGCCGCGATCGCGGCCGGGAGCGGGAACGGCTCCCCGGGGTCGCGCAGGCGCACGATGTCCTGGGCCCGCGGGGTCCGCTCGAGCGGGAGCGCGCGGTCGACGCCCATCGCCACGAACAGGAGCGCGAGATAGAGGAGCGAGTACTTGTACATCTTCCACGCCGTCGGCGTCACGCCCTGCTCGCGCAGGAGCCGCACGCAGTACCAGAGGAGCCGGGCGCCGAGGAGCGCGGCGGCGATGCCGTAGAGCGGGCTCAGCGCGCGGAAGGCCACCGGCAGCACGGTGAGCGGCAGCAGGATCAGCGTGTAGACGAGCATCTCCACCTTGGTGCGCCGCTCGCCGCGCACCACCGGCATCATCGGCACGCCGGCCTTGGCGTACTCGCCCTGCTTGATGAGCGCGAGCGCCCAGAAGTGCGGCGGCGTCCAGTAGAAGATGATCGCGAAGAGATAGATGGCCGCGAGGTCGAGCCGGCCGGTCACCGCGGCCCACCCCACCAGCGGCGGGAAGGCGCCGGCCGCGCCGCCGATCACGATGTTCTGCGTCGTGGTGCGCTTGAGCCACATCGTGTAGATCAGCACGTAGAAGAGGAGCCCGCCGAGGGCCAGCCACGCGCTGAGCGGATTGACGAAGCGCCAGAAGATCGCGAAGGCGACGGCCCCCAGCGTGAGGCCGAAGGCGAGCCCGGCCGGGGCGGAGATGCGGCCGCTCGCGATCGGGCGGAGGCGGGTGCGGGTCATCTTGGTGTCGATGTCCCGGTCGAACCACATGTTGATCGCGTTCGCGCCGCCGGCCATGAGGTAGCCGCCCAGCGTCACCCAGAGCACCAGCGAGAGCGGCGGCAGCCCGCGGTCGGTGATGAACATCGGGGCGATCGTCGTCACGAGGAGCAGCGAGATGATCCGCGGCTTGGTGAGCGTGACGAGGTCGGCCGCGAGCGAGGGCTCCTTGGGATGGTGAGGGTGCTTCGCGGGGTGGGGGCGACCGTCCGTGGTCGCCCCGCCGGTCTCTCCCTCATCCTCGCCCGCCGCCGCCTCGGCCGAGGTCCGCGAGGACACCAGCACCAGCCACACCAGCGCCACCCAGACGGCGGTGCCGACCAGCAGGTGCAGCGCCCGCAGCGAAGGCGGGAGCGTCTGCAGCACCATCGCCGCCGCCACGGCGACCTGCGCCAGGGTGACGCCGAGGACCCACCAGGCGGCGTGCCGGAGCGCCGCGGCACCGCGGCGCGCCCCCGGATAGCGCGCGACCCGCACCACGAGCCCGACGACGAGCGCGAGGAACGAGTAGGCGAGCACCCGGTGCAGCCAGTGCACGCCGCCGAGCGGCGTGTCGGGCGGCAGCAGCCCGGCGCCCGTGCAGAGCGGGAAGCCGCGGCAGACCCAGCCGGCGTGGAAGTTGGCGACCTGCGCGCCGTAGAGGATGACGACGAAACCCAGCGCGGCGACGGCGTGCACGAGCCCGTGCGCCGGATGCCGCCGGGCCGGCTTCGGCGGGAGTCCGCCCGGCCGCGCGCGCACCGCCGTGACGAGGAGCGTCGCGAGCAGCAGCATGGCGTTGCCGAGGTGGGTGATGATCACCCAGGGCGGCAGCGCGAGCTTGACGGTGACGGCGCCGAGGAGGACCTGCACGACGAGCAGGACGGTGGCGAGCGTGGCGGGGACGAGCAGCGACCGCTCGGTGCGATGCCGCGCCCACGCGACCGCCGTGACGCCCACGACGAGGAGGCTGACGAGGGCGGCCACCCAGCGGTGGCTGATCTCGATGGCGGTGGGGAGGTCGAGCGGCGGGAACCACTCGCCGTTGCAGCGCGGCCAGTGCTCGCCGCAGCCCATGCCCGAACCGGTGATGCGGACGACGCCGCCGAGCACGATCAGGCCGAACGCGAGCGCGGTGCCGGTCCAGGCCAGCCGGCGCAAGAGCCGCGTCCGATCCTGCGTCTGGTCTTTCATTTAATAGGCCTCACAAGGTGTCCGGCCCGGGGGGCCGAGCGCGAGGGAAAGAACGGCCCCGTGCGCGCCCTTGTCAAGCCGCGGCCGCCGACCGATGTTACGTGCTTCCCGCCCGACACTTCCGTGCTCTTCTCCGTGCTTTTCGAGGACCCCGCATGACCGCTGAACGTGACGCCTGGGGCGAACGTCTGCCCCGCCACCTCGGTCTGGCCAGCGCCATCGCCGTGCTCATCGGCTCGACCATCGGCAGCGGCATCTTCCGCGTGCCGGCCACCGTGGCGGCGAGCCTCGGCAGTCCGGGGCCGGTGCTCCTGGCGTGGGTCGTGGGCGGGCTCGTGGCGCTGTGCGGCGCGCTCACGCTGGCCGAGCTCTCGGCGGCGCTGCCGCGCTCGGGCGGGGTCTTCGCCTACATCCTCGAGGCGTTCGGGCCGTTCCCGGCCTTTCTCTTCGGCTGGGCCGAGCTGACGGTGGTGCGCGCCTCGGCGCTGGGGGCCATCGCCACGATCTTCGCCGAGTACCTGGGGTACTTCTTCCACTTCTCGCCGATGACCGTGCGGTACGTGGCCGCGGGGGCGGTGCTCCTCGTCGGGATCCTCAACTACGCCGGCGTCAATCTCGCCGCGGTGGTGATGAACCTGACCACGGTGGCCAAGTACGGCGCGCTCGCGGCGCTCGCGCTGCTCGCCTTCGTGGCGGGCGACGGCAGTCTCGGCAATCTCTCGCCGGCGTGGACCACGGGGCTGAACGTGTCGGCCTTCGCCACGGTGCTGGTGGCCGTGATGTGGAGCTACGACGGGTGGGCCGACCTCGCCTTCATGGGCGGCGAGGTGAAGAACCCGACCCGCAACCTCCCGCTCGCCCTCATTCTCGGCACGCTGGCGATCGTCGTCGTCTACCTGCTCATCAACGTCGCCTTCCTCTATCTGGTGCCGATTCCGCAGATGGCCGAGGCGAAGCTGATCGCGGCGACCGCGGCGGAGCGGATCCCGCTGCTGGGGCGGATGGGTGCGGCGGTGGTGAGCGCCATCGTCGTCGTCTCCTGCTTCGGGACATTGAACGGCTCGATGATGACCGGTCCGCGGGTCTTCTTCGCCATGGCCGACCGGGGGCTCTTCTTCCAGGGGATCGCGCGGGTGTCGCCGCGCTACAAGACGCCGTCCACGGCGATCGGGCTGGCGACCTGCCTGGGCATCGTCTACGTCCTGCTCAACGACTTCCAGCAGCTGGCCGACAAGTTCATCCTCGGCATCTGGCCCTTCTACGCCCTGGCCGTCGGGGCGGTGTTCGTCCTGCGGGCCAGCCGGCCCGACCTCGAGCGGCCCTACAAGGTGCTGGGCTACCCGGTGGTGCCGCTCCTCTTCCTGGTGGCCTCGGTGGGGATGGTCGTGAACGCGCTGATCACCGACCCGGTCAACACCGGGATCACCTTCGCCATCATCCTGGCGGGGGTACCGGCCTGGTTCCTGTGGCGCACCGTCACGATGCGGTCACGCCGCGTCACGGAGCCGGCCTGACCCTCCCGGAGCCCGGGATCGGACGATATACTTGTCGCGCCCGGACCGGCCATCCGTCCGGGCGCCCCGGCCGTACGATTCTGCGACACCATGGAACGGCGGGCCGCCGAGCCGGCGGCCGGGGCGGGGACGTGGGCGAGTGGGGTAGCGGTCTCATCCTTCCCGAGGGCTTTCTATGAGGTCATGGATTGGTAAGGCAGGTCGAGTCGCCGCGGTGCTGGCGCTCGTGGCCGGCGTGGGCGGCCGGCTCGAGGCCCAGACCACCACGGGCGGCATCACCGGCGTGGTCGCCGACAGCAGCGGCACGCCGGTGGCGGACGCGACGATCGTCGTGACGAACACGGCCACCGGCCTGCAGCGCACGGTGGCCGTGCGGCCGAACGGCAGCTACAACCTCCCGGGCCTCGAGCCGGGCAACTCCTACCGCGTCGCGGCGCGCGCGATCGGCTACCAGCCGGTCCTGCGCGAGAACGTCGTGGTGCGCCTCTCGCAGAGCTCGCGCGTCGACTTCACGCTCGCGCGCCAGGTGGTGCAGCTGCAGGAGGTCACGGCCACCGCGCCCACCGGCACCGAGGCGGAGTTCTCGCCCGACCGCCAGGGCGCGCAGACGACGATCACCGAGAAGCAGCTCTCGAGCCTGCCGACGATGGACCGCGACTTCACCGACTTCGTCAAGCTCGCGCCGCAGGTGCAGGTGCGCGAGGGCGAGGGCGGCATCAGCGCCGCGGGCCAGAACAACCGCTTCAACACGGTGCAGGTCGACGGTGCCACGGTGAACGACCGCTTCGGCCTCGGCCGCACCGGCCAGGCGGGCGGGCAGGCCGACGGCCGCTCGGTGGGCCTCGAGGCGGTGAAGGAGTACCAGATCCTCCTCTCGCCCTACGACGTGCGGCAGGGCAACTTCACCGGCGCGCTGATCAACGCCGTCACCAAGAGCGGCACCAACGAGCTCCACGGCTCGCTCTACGGCACGCACCGCGAGAACTCCTGGGCCGGCTTCCCGGTGGACCAGGCCGAGTTCAAGAACTGGCAGTACGGCGGCTCGCTGGGCGGCCCGATCATCAAGGACCGCGCGCACTTCTTCCTCAACCTCGAGCGGCGCGACGAGACCCAGCCGGCGGCGGGGCCCTACCTCGGCGGCCCGCTGCCGATCGCGGCCACCCAGGCCGACGTCGACGCGTTCAACGCCGCGGCCAAGGCCAAGGGCCTCGCGGGCAACGGCACGCTCGACCTCATCAGCAACAAGCGCCCGCTGACGAACGCGCTCGGCCGCATCGACTACCAGCTCGGCGCCAACAGCCGCCTGGTGGCGAAGATGCAGTTCAACAGCGCCAACCGCGACGTCTTCTCGCGCACCACGTCGGCGACCAACCCGACGCTCGAGCTGAGCAACAACGGGTACTTCTTCGACAACAAGACGTACAACCCGTCGCTGCAGTTCATCACCAACTTCGCCAACGGCGCGTCGAACGAGCTCATCGCCAGCGCCAACATCATCCGCGACTCGCGCACGCCGAACGTGCTCGAGCCGCTCGTGGTGGTGCAGAACTTCACGGCCGCCGGCAGCCCGGCGCCGTGCGGCGCGCCGGGCGGCCAGTGCTTCTCGATCCGCTCGGGCTCGGAGGAGTTCTCGCAGGGCAACGTCCTGAGCCAGGACATCTACGAGCTGACGAACAACCTCACGCTGCCGGTCGGGCGCCACAACTTCACGCTCGGCGCGCGGTGGGAGGGCTACAAGGTCCGCAACCTGTTCGCCCAGAACTCGTACGGCACCTTCCAGTTCGACAACCTCGCCGACTTCGAGGCCGGCAACGTCGAGCAGTACACGATCCGCGTCGCGCTGCCGGGCACGCCGGGCGGCGACACGCGCTTCCGCGCGGGCCAGTTCGCCCTCTACGCGCAGGACGACTGGGACCTCTCGCCGACCTTCACGGTGAGCCCGGGCGTGCGCGTCGACATGCCGTACTTCACGACCGCGCTCAACTACGACCCGCGCGTCATCGCCCGCTTCGGCGAGCAGAAGAAGCCCGGCGGCCAGCTGATGGTCTCGCCGCGCCTCGGCTTCAACTGGACCGACGCGAGCCTCAGCACCAACCAGATCCGCGGTGGCGTGGGCGTCTTCACCGGCGCGCCGGCCTTCGTCTGGTACTCGAACGCCTACGCCAACAACGGCCTCGGCCTCGTCGGCCTGCAGTGCGGCGGCAACGGCGGCGTCGGCGGCAGCGGGGCCCCGCCGGTGTTCAACCCGGACAACGTCACCAACCCGACCACCGCGTGCGCCAACGGCGCGACGGTCGGCGCCGGCGGCTCGATCGGCGAGGTGGACCTCATCGGCCAGAACACGAAGTTCCCGCAGGTGCTCCGCGCGAACCTCGCGTTCGACCGGGCGCTGGGCGGCGGCGTGATCGGCACGCTCGAGGGCCTGTACACGAAGGACCTCAACAACTTCTTCATCGTCAACCGGAACCTCGCCGCGCCGGCCGGCACCGACGTCAACGGCCGCGTGGTCTACGGCACGGTGGCGGCGGGTACCGGCATCCCGACGACGAACTTCGTCGATCCGATCTACGCCGGCTCCAGCGGCGGCGTCTACGAGCTGCGGAACACGAGCCAGGGCTACAACTGGAGCGTGACCGGCCAGCTCCGCAAGTCGTTCGGCCGCGACCTGCAGGCCTCGGTGGGCTACACCTACTCCGAGTCGTACGACGTGCAGAGCTTCACGTCGAGCCGCGCCGTCTCGAACTGGCGCCTGAGCACGATCCGCGCCGCCGCCGACACGGTGGACCAGCGCACCCGCTCGAGCTTCGACCGGCCGCACCGCGTGATCGCCAACGCGACCTACACGCTGCGCTGGAAGCTGCCGACGGACATCTCGTTCACCTACGTCGGCCAGTCGGGCTCGCCCTACACGCTCATCACCGGCGGCTCGAGCAACCGCGGCGACCTGAACCGCAACGGCAACACCGGCGACGACCCGATCTACATCCCGACCGGGGTCGGCGACCCGAAGGGCCCGGTGTTCTCGAGCGCGGCGCAGGAGCTGGCCTTCAACGAGTACATCGACGGCGAGGCCTGCCTCCGCTCGCAGCGCGGCCAGCTCATGCAGCGCAACAGCTGCCGCAACCCGTGGCAGAACCAGCTCGACATGTCGATCCGGCAGAACCTGCCGGTGCTCAACGGCAACGCCTCGTTCGATCTGCAGATCTTCAACGTGCTCCGGATGCTCGACAAGGACTGGGGCCTCGTGAAGACGGTCAACGGCGACGAGTTCTACACCGCCCAGATCCTGAACGTGACCGGCGCCACGAGCGAGGCCGATGCGGCCCAGCGCCGCGCGGTCGTCACCTTCGACCCGAAGTTCCTCGATCAGCGCTTCCGCCCGGTGAGCTCGGGCGCCTCGATCAACCGCAGCGCGTACTACATCCAGGCCGGCATCCGGTACGCGTTCTAAGCGGCGGTAAGGCAGACGGGCGGAAGGCTGGAAGCGCCTCCCCGCCACACGAAAGCCCGCCGGTGCTCGCGATGAGCACCGGCGGGTTTTTCTTCGCTCTCGTCCCGCCGTCCCGCCGTCCCGCCGTCCCGCCGTCCCGCCGTCCCGCCCTGTCTACGTCCGCACCCGCCTGAGCAGCACCAGCGCCGCCGCGAAGAACGCCGCGTTCGGCAGCCACGCGGCGAGGGTGGGATCGATGACGCCGCCGGCGCCCACGGCGCGGGCGATCTGGGCCAGCATGAGATAGGTGACCGTGGTGCCCAGGCTGATCGCGATCCCCACCGCGGCGCCGCTGCGGGGCGTGGTCATCGCGAGCGGCGCGGCGAAGAGGGCGATGATGAAGCAGGCGGCGGGGATGGCGAGCTTGAGCGCCTGGTCCACCTCGAGCTTGCTGGCGTCGTTGCCCGAGCGCTTCAGCGTGGTGATGTAGCGGCCCAGCTCGGCGTAGCGCATCTCCTCGGGCGCCTTGGGCTCGGCGAGCAGCTCGGCCGGCGTCTCCTGCATCGCCGCGAGGCGGAGGGTGCGGAAGCGGAAGGTGGCCTGGCGGCGCGGGCCGTCGATGACGCGGCTCGTCCCGCCCCAGAGGCGCCAGGCGCCGAGCGAGTCGGACCAGGTGGCGCTGTCCGCCGAGATGACGAGCGAGGGATAGTCGGGACCGCGGCCCTGCCGCTCGAGCACCACGCCGTCGAGCCGTCGCGCGTCGAGGTCGAGGGTGCGCACGGCGTACACCCAGCCCGCCTCGGCGCGGTAGACGAAGTTCACCCGGCCCAGGAGCGAGCGGGCCTGGTCGGCCTTCTGCAGCTCGCTCATCTTCGCCGTCGCGGCCACGGCGAGCTCGCCCACGGCGACGGCGAGGAGCGCCACCACGGCGCTGGCCGCGAAGATCGGCCGCACCAGCCGGTGGAAGCTGCGGCCGCTCGCCTTCGCGGCCGTGATCTCCGAGTGGCGGCCCATCGTCCCCACCGTGAACACGGTGGCGAAGAGCACCGCCGCCGGCATGATGAGGAAGACGTTCTCGGGGATCGAGTAGACGTAGCTCACCGCGATCTGCCGGAAGCCGAGGCCGCGGTCGAGCAGCTTGTTGAGCGTGTCGGTCAGGTTGATCAGGATGCTGATCAGCGGGAAGCCCACGACCGTGATCGCGAACAGCCGGACCCAGGTGCCGAGGACGTAGCGGTCCAGGAGCTTCACGCCGCCACCCTCCCGCCGTCCCGCCGTCCCGCCGCTCCGCCCCGCCGCAGGCGCCGAGGCAGCCGGGTCCGGATCCCCTCCCAGATCTCCGCGAAGTCGCCGCCGCGGGTCGAGCCCGATTCGCGGTTCACCCACCAGAGCCCCGCGAGTCCCAGCACGCCGAGGAGGACGTTGGGCCACCACATCGCCACGGCCGGCGAGATCAGGTTGCGGTCGGCGAGGCTCTCGCCGGCGGTGAGCCCGACGTAGAAGATCGCGAAGACCGCCATGCCGCCGCCCAGGACGAGTCCCATCCCCGCCCGCGGGAAACGCAGCGCGAGCGCCACCCCCACCAGCACGAAGGTGAGACAGGCCGCGCTGATCGACCACTTCTTGTGCACCTCGACGGCGTAGCGGTCCGCCCGCCGCTCGGCGTCGTCGGCCCGGTCGCGCATGCCCTGGAGCTCGGTCCAGCTGGTCAGGTAGACCGGCGGTGCGCCCCCGGGCGCCGCGGCCGGGGACGGCGGGACGGCGGGACGGCGGGACGGCGGGAGGGTCACTCCGCGCACCGGAGGGGCGCCACGCACCGGGCCCCCTCCCGCCCTCCCGCCGGCGCGCCGTCCCGCCTGCTGTGCACCCTGCTGCGCCTGAGCCGTCCCCGGAAGCACCCAGGTCCGCAGCCGGGCGAGCCAGGCGCAGTAGCCGCGCGCCGGCGGGACCGGCGCCTGCGGGGCCGGCGGCAGCGGCGGCAGGCCCAGGAGCCGCCGGAGATCGGAGAGCTCCTGCACCCGCCGCTCGCGCCGCGCCTGCACCGCGTCGCGCTCGGCCTCGCGCACGACGGTCAGCATCTCGCAACTGCTCATCTCGCGGTCGCCCCGGATCACGTCGTTTTCGCTGCGCTCCAGCCGGTCGAAGACGTTCCGCACCCGGATCTGGTTCTCGCCGAAGGTGGTGAGGTCGAAGCTCTGGGGGTCGCGGCCCTGGAAGGCGTGCACCGTACCGTGCCAGAGCCGCAGCGTGAGGTCCTGGCCGCCCGGGGCGTAGGCCATGAGGCCGCTGTCGGCGTAGATCACCCGGCGGCTCTGCGGATTGCCGATGTCGTAGATCGTCACCCCGCGCAGCCGGCCCGAGCCGGGGTCGATGCGCAGGGCGCGCAGGAAGTAGTCCGAGGGCGGGACCTCGTTGATCACCTGCTCGCGGAGCTGGAAGGTCGGCTTCTTGCGGTTGATCTCGATGAGGAGTGCCCGGAGCTGCGCGTTGCTGCGCGGCAGCACCTGGTCGACGAAGGCGAGGTTGACGAGGCCCAGGACGAGGCCCCAGACGAGCACCGGGCGCAGGATCTGCCAGATGCTGAGCCCGCTCGCGCGCATCGCCGTCACCTCGTTGTCGGCGGCGAGGTGGCTGAAGGTGTAGAGCACCGCCACCAGCACCGCCATCGGCAGCGTCATCGCCACGATGAACGGGAGGCTGAGGGCGAACACCTCGGCGATGACCGACCAGTCGAGTCCCTTGCCCACCAGCTGGCCGAACTTCTTGGCCACCTGGTTGAGGAGCATGAAGCCGGTGAGGGCGGCGAGCGCGAAGCAGAACGGCGCCCACAGCTGCCGCACGAGGTAGCGCGAGATCAGCCGCATCGGCGCTCCGGGGCGGGGGGATCGGCCAAGGGGTGGTAGGGGGTCCGACGGGCCATTACATTCATTGTTTCCTACATTTATAGATAACCCTGTCCCAGCCCATTTGCAGTGAGCGCTTGCGCGTGGCGCGCCGTTTTCTCATTGCCGTCGGTGTCCTTCTAGGCGCCCCCGTCGCGCTGCCGCGCGTTCTCCACGGCCAGGTTCCCGGGCAGGTCCCGGGCCAGGCCGGGGGCCGGCCCGTCGTGTCCCCCGACTCGATGCCGCGGGACACGGTGCCGCGGGACACGGTGACGCCCGCGCCGGGGCTGCGGCCGGCCTTCGCCGCGCCGGCGCCCGATCTGACGTGGCCGGCCGTCGCCGCCCCGGCCCCCGGCCCCGCGCCGCACCGGCTGGCGCCGCTCCGGCAGGCGGCCTGGGACAGCGCGCTCACCGCCACGCTCGACTCCGCGCGGACCGAGCGGGCGCTCGCGCACCGCTTCCGCGCCCTCTACGGCCGCGGCCAGCCGGGCCGCAGCGACAGCCTCGCCCCCGCGGTCGATCGCGGCGCGCTGGGCCTCGACCGCAAGTACGCCGACCTCGCCATCGACGGCGAGGTGCGCTTCGAGCTGCGCACCGACCGCACGATCAACCACCGCTGCACCCCGGACCTGCTCGCCGATCCCAACAGCGGCTGCCGCGGCGGCTTCTCCGCGCCGCGGCTGGACAACACGTTCAACCTGCGCACGGGCGGCATCATCGGGCGCCGGGTGCACGTGAACGTGGACTACGACAGCCAGCGCGAGGCGGGCGCGAACCAGAACGTCCAGGTCTACTACGAGGGGCTCGAGGACGAGATCATCCGGCGCATCGAGGTCGGCACGGTGAGCTTCCGGCCGCCCGCCTCGCGCTTCCTCACGGCGGCGATCCCGGCCAACAACTTCGGCGTCAACGCCACCTTCGAGGTCGGGCCGGTCCAGGTGCAGACCCTCGCCGCGACGCAGAAGGGCAGCGTGGTGGCCGAGCGCACCTACACCGTGGGGCAGACGGCGACCACGCCGCAGGACCGGCAGGTGCGCGACCTCGACTTCGAGACCGGCCGCTTCTTCTGGGTGGTGGACCCGCGCGCCGTGCGCGGCTTCCCGGCCGTGGACATCCTCAACCTCGGCCAGGCGCCGGTGGATCCCACGCTCCAGCCGGTGGACGTGCGCGTCTACCGCCACCGGGCGATCCCCTCGGGCTCGAGCGTGGACCCCAACCTGGGCGGCATCTCGGCCGTCGCCGTCAACGGCGAGGGCCAGCAGTTCGACCAGCAGAGCGGGCTCTGGGTGCTGCTGCAGCCCAACGTCGACTACTACCTCGATCCCTCGGGGCTGTGGCTCGCGCTCACGACCAAGCTCGACCTCAACGACTTCCTGGCCGTCAGCTACACGGTGCGCGCGGGCGCGGGACTCGACTCGGTCGGCACCTTCCCGAGCCAGAGCGGCGGGACCAGCCCCAACGGCGTCCCGCGCGACACGCTCCTCCTGGTCAGCGACGCGCAGAACGGCCCCACCTTCGGGCCCTTCCTGCACGAGATGCGGCAGGTCTACCGGGTCGCCGGCGGCGACCTCGACCCCGCCTCGCTGCAGGTCAACCTGCAGCTCAACCGCTCCGAGCGGCCGAGCAGCGGGGCGGCGACCTACCTGGCGCTGCTCGGGATCGCGATTCCCACCGATCCGACGGCCTTCGACCGCGACAACCGGCTCTTCCCGCGCACCCGCGACCCGGGCGCCGGGCAGGTGTTGCGCGAGTCGTACCTCGTCTTCCCGCACCTGCAGCCCTTCGCCGACGCGCAGCGGGTGCCCAACGCGCTCGAGCGCAACGAGCCGCTCTACCAGACGCCGACCTCGCTCCTGCAGAGCACGCAGGGGCCGCCGGCGAAGTACGCCTTCCGCTTCCGCTACAACTCCACGGGCGCCGGCGACCGCGGCTCGCTCAACCTGAACGCGCTGCAGATCCGCGAGGGCACCGAGAAGCTCACGGCCAACGGGCGCACGCTCGAGAAGGGCGTGGACTACTCGATCGACTACGCCACCGGCCAGGTCTCCTTCCTCAACCCCGACGGGCTCTTCGGCACCGGCACGGGGACGGTGACGGCGAGCTTCGAGGAGAACGGGATCTTCGCCGTCGCGCCGACGTCGATCTTCGGGCTCGCCACCCGCTACTCGCTCGGCGAGACCGGGGCGGTGAACCTGATCACGATGTACCAGCGCGAGCAGACGGTCTACAACCGGCCGCAGCTGGGCTTCGAGGCGAAGGCGAACCTGGTCACCGGACTCAACACCGAGCTGCACTTCAAGCCCTCGATCGTCAACCGGCTCCTCTCGCCGCTGCTCAACGCGCCGGCGGCGGCGCCGTCGCGGCTCGACATCCACGCCGAGGCGGCGATGACGCGGCCCGACCCCAACCGCACCGGGGCGGCCTATCTCGAGGAGTTCGAGAGCGACGCCGGCGTGCCGATCAACCTGCGCGAGACGCTCTGGGGCTGGGGCAGCATGCCGCAGCGCGCCGACGGCCTGGAGACGATGGGCATCGGCGCCTTCGAGCGCGACGACGCCGTGCAGCTCACCTGGCAGAACCTGATCGCCAGCGGCGGGCGCGCGGTGCAGATCCGCCCGACCGACATCGACACGCTCTTCAAGTTCGTCGGCACCCAGGGCAACCAGTTCGAGACGCCGCTCTGGATGACGCTGCACGCCGACACCGCGGGCGGCGTGGTGGACCGCAACTCGCGGAGCCACTGGACGCAGGCGCGGCGCGACTTCCGGCCCCGCTGGCGCTCGATCGTGACGAGCCTCAGCGCCACCGGCGCCGACCTGACGCGCGACGAGTACCTCGAGTTCTGGGTCTACCAGCCGGCCAGCCACACCGCCGACTCGGCCGGCGTGCGCCTCGTCCTCGACCTGGGCGCGGTCAACGAGGACGCGCTCGCCGTCGCGCCGACCAACTTCGCCGTGAACGGCGCCGACACCACCTACACCGGCCGCCAGTACGTCGGCGTGGGCCAGCTCGACACCGAGCGCCCCTCGTCCACCACCCCGTTCAACGCCGACACCGACGACAACGGCATCCTGAGCGACGTGCCGCCGCTGGTGCCGGCGGGCAACGTGGACGGCGACAGCACGCGGGTGCATCTCTGCCGCCAGCAGCTGCGCTCGACCGTGGCGGTGTATCCCTGGGGCGACCTGAGCAGCCGCTGCACCGCGGGCAACGGCACGCTCGACACCGAGGACCTCAACGGCGACCAGACGCTCAATGCGCGCGGGCCCAACGACAACGTCTTCCGCTACGTCGTGAACCTCGCCGACACGCTGGCGAGCTCGAAGTACTTCGTGCGCGACGGCCAGACCGACGCGGTCGGCGGGCAGTGGAAGCTCTATCGCATCCCGCTCCGCAGCCCCGACGCGACGATCGGCTCGCCCAACATGCGCCTCGTGCAGCACCTGCGCCTCAGCGTGGTCGGCGCGGCCGACCAGGGCGAGCCGGACGTGGTGGCGCGCTTCGGGCTCGCGCGCATGCGCCTCGTCGGCAGCCCGTGGGCGCGCCGCGCGGAGTCGCCGATCCAGGGCTTCGCCGGGCTCACGGGGCAGCCGCAGGGCACGGTGATCGCCACGATCATCTCGACCGAAAACGCCGAGCTCGGCTACCAGTCCCCGCCGGGCGTCCTGCTCGCCACCAACCGGCGCGACGTCGGCCGCGACGCGATCGGCACCCAGATCAGCGAGAAGTCGCTCCGGGTCATCGCCCAGGACCTCGGCGTGGGCGAGCGGGCGGAGGCGTACCTGCGCTTCCCGGCCGGGCCGCAGAACCTGCTCGCCTATCGCGAGATGCGCATCTGGGCCCACGGCACCCCGGCGGCGCTCGATCCGGTCGCGGCCGGCGCCTGGGAGCGCGGCGAGCTGCAGATGTTCCTCAAGCTCGGCAGCGATCCCGAGAACTTCTACCTCTATCGCTCCCCCGCGCGCTCGGGCTCGTGGGACCCGGAAGTCGTCGTGGACCTCGACGTCTGGCGCCGGCTGCGCGCCGACGTCGAGATGCGCTGGCTCAACGGCCAGGGCCCGAACGGCGCGGCCGAGTGCCAGCTGCCGGGCCCGGTCTCGCCCACCGCCTACGTCGCCTGCGAGGGCAACTACGTCGTCTACGTCGGCTCGCCCGGCGTCAACCCGCCCAACCTCGCCGCCGTGCAGGAGATCTCGGCCGGCCTCTACCGCGCGAGCGGCGAGGGGCGGCTCGCCTATGCGGAGGTCTGGATCGACGACATCCGCATGACGCGCCCGGTGAGCGAGGTGGGCACGGCGCTGGCCTTCGACGCCCGGCTCACCGCCTCCGACGTGGGCGACATCAGCCTCGCGCTGGTGCGCCAGGACGGCCAGTTCCGCCAGATCGGCCAGACGCCGAGCTACCGGACCACGGGCAACCTGCAGCTCGCCTCGAGCTGGCGGCTCGACCGCTTCCTCCCCGCCTGGCTCGGCTACTCGATCCCGGCGACGGTGAACCTGGTGCGCACCTCGGTCGATCCGGTGCTGCTGCAGGGCAGCGACCTGCCGGGCGCGGCGCTGCCGTCGCTGCGGCGTCCGCGGGGCTGGTCGGCCAACTACAGCATCTCGCTGCGCCGCTCCAAGCCGGGCACGCACTGGCTGGTCAAGGGCCTGCTCGATCCGCTCTTCGTCCAGGCCACCTACACCCAGGGGCGCTCGACCACCGAGCTCTCGGACGCCTCGAGCGACGGTCGGGGGCTCAGCGCGGCCTACAGCCTGGTGCTCCAGCGCACCGGGCCGAAGCTGCCGCTCGGCGGCCTCGTGGACCACCTGCCGGGCTTCATGCGCAACGGCGAGCTCGGGCGCGCGCTGCGCGAGGCGCGCATCGCGCTCGCGCCGAGCAACGTGCGCTGGCAGACCGGCGTGACGCGCGACGCGTCGGACCTGACCAACTACCTGGTCCCGGTGCGCCAGCCCGCCGACTCGCTCCTGGCCGCCATCCAGTCGCTCAACTACGTCTGGCGCAACGGCGCCGGGCTCACCTGGCAGCCGCTCGGCATGCTCACGCTGAGCGGCGACCTCGCCAGCACGCGCGACCTGCGCCACTATCCCGACTCGAGCTCGGTGGGCCGCCTCGCCGAGGCGTCCCGCAAGACCTTCCTCGGCATGGACGCCGGCGTCGAGCGCGACCGGACGGTGACGACCAACCTCACCCTGGCGCCGCGCGTCGCGTCGTGGCTGCGGCCGCGCCTGACGCGCTCGAGCAACTTCATCCTCTCGCGCAGCCTCACGAGCCGCCCGCCGGTGCGCGCCGGCGACGACTCGCTCGGCGCCTTCGTCCTGCCGCAGACGCTCAACAACAGCCGCTCCACCGAGCTGGGCGCCTCGATCGAGATCGGCCGCCTCCTGCGGAACCTCGGCGGCGACAGCAGCGGGCTCGCCCGCGCGGTGCAGCGCCTGCGGCCGCTCGACGTGAGCCGCCGGACGTCGTACTCCTCGACGTTCGACCTCGCCGCCTTCTCGCCCACGGTGGGCTACCAGCTCGCCGAGGGCGGGCTCGAGCACTTCCTCGGCCAGTTCGGCACCACCGCGATCGGCGCCGGCGTCACGCGCACGACCACGGTGAGCAGCGGCGCCGAGCTGCCGCTGGGCTTCAGCGCGACCGTCTCCTACTCGCTGCTCGACGCCGACCGCTACCAGCGCAGCGGCGACCGGCTGCTGCTCACGACGAGCTCGCAGCGCGAGTGGCCGGTGGGCTCGCTGCGCTTCACGCACACCTTCCTGCGCGGCCCGATCACGCTGCTGGCCGTCGGCTCCACGGTGCGCCAGCGGCGCGGCACGCAGACCCAGCCCGGGGTGGGCGGCGGCGCGGGCCTCGTGAGCGGCGTGCAGAGCTCCGCCGTCAACCCCGACATGCAGATCGGGCTGCGCAACGGCATGGCGCTCACCCTGGGCTTCAACAGCGTGCGCCAGCAGACGACCAACACCAGCAGCCTCACGCACCTGGCGCAGGCCGACTGGACCGGCTCCTTCTCCTACGCCTTCCGGCTGCCGCGGAGCCTGAGCCCGACCCGCAAGATGCTGCGCACCTCGCTGTACGCGCTCTCGACCACCTCGGAGACGTGCATGGTGACGGGCACCGTCGCGGGGTGCCAGATCGTCAACGACCTGCTGCGCCAGGAGCTGCGCGGCACCGTGGAGACCGACCTCCTCCGCTCGCTCTCGGGCGGCCTCTCGCTCGGCTACTCGCTCAACGGCTCGGAGACGCTGAACCGTCGCATCTCGCAGTTCTCGCTGAGCGCCAACTTCCAGCTCTCGCTCTTCGCCGGTGACTATCACTGACCTTCGCGCGCGCTCGCGCGCCCCGCTGCGGCCGCTCGCCCGACTCCTCCTCGCGGCGGCCGTGACGGCCGGCGCGGGCCTCGCCGGCTGCCGCCGCGAGGCCGCGCCCCCGCCGCGCGAGTTCGACGGCCAGGCGGCCTTCCGCTACGCCGAACGGCAGATGAGCTTCGGCCCCCGCATCCCCGGCACCGACGGCCACCGGCGCATGGCCGAGTGGCTCGAGCAGGAGCTGCGCGGCAAGGCCGACACGCTGATCGTGCAGCGCTGGACGCACGTCACCCGGCAGGGCGACAGCCTGCCGCTCGTCAACTTCGTCGCGCGCTTCAACCCGCACGCCTCCGAGCGCATCCTCTACCTCGCGCACTGGGACACGCGGCCGCGCTCGACCGAGGTGAAGACCTCGGCCGACTCGCTCAAGCCGGTGCCCGGCGCCAACGACGGCGCCTCGGGCGTGGCCGTCCTGCTCGCGCTCGCCGACGTGCTGAAGAAGACGCCGCCCGCGATCGGCGTCGATCTCCTCTTCGACGACGGCGAGGACTACGGCCTCTTCGAGGGCGAGAAGGAGGACGTCCTGATCGGTGCGCGCTACTATGCGAACCATCTCCCGCCGGGCGGCGCGCCGAAGTTCGCGGTGCTGTGGGACATGGTGGGCGACCGGAACCTCCAGCTCTTCCAGGAGCAGAACTCGCTGCTGGCCGCGCCCGACGTGGTGCAGCTCGTCTGGGGCACGGCGGAGCAGCTGGGCTACCGGACGTACTTCATCCCGCAGCCCAAGTGGTCGGTCATCGACGACCACGTCGAGCTGCAGAAGGTCGGGATCCCGGCCATCGACGTCCTCGACTTCGACTACCCCTGGTGGCACACCCCCGACGACACGATCGACAAGATCAGCGCCCAGAGCCTCCAGATCGTGGGGGACGTGGCCGCGGCGGTGATTCGGAAGCAGGGTGGGAAGTAGGCGGGACGGCGGGAGGCTCCGTGGGCCGGGGAGCTCCGGTGGCCCACGGGCGGGACGGCGGGACACTCGGCAAACGCGCGAGCCTCCGGTGATGACACCGGAGGCTCGCTTCACATCGGGACCTCCCGCCGTCCCGCCTCTCCCGCCTCTCCCGCCGTCCTTGCGTTCTGCCGCCCCGACTCGCGGAAAACCGATCCCCGCCGGCCGCCCCGAGCGTTGCATTCTGGGACCCATGGAGCGCGCGGAGCGGCGGGCGCTGGTCCTTCTGCTCGGGCTGGCGGTGGCGGGGCAGGGGGTGCGACTGCTGGGCGGCCGGGCGGGCGCGCCGCCGGGCGAGCTGACGCTGCTCTCGGAGCGGCGCGATGGTGTCCCGACGGCGCACCGCGACAGCGCCGCCGCGGCCGACCGGCCGCTGGCCGAGGGGGAAACGATCGACGTCGACCGCGCGAGCGCCCGCGCGCTCGCCCGGCTGCCCCGCGTCGGGCCGGCGCTGGCCCGCACGATCGTGGCCGACCGGGAGGCCCGGGGCCCGTTCGGCTCGCTCGAGGGGCTCGACCGGGTGCCGGGGGTGGGTCCGGGGCTGCTCCGGCAGCTGGGGCCGCACGTCCGGTTCGGCGGGACGGAGGCGGCGCCCGCCGTCCCGCCCCCGTCTGGCACGACACTGGCTACCACCCCGCCCGGACCCGAGGCGCCGATCGACCTGAACGCCGCCTCGGCCGACGAGCTGGACGGGGTACCGGGGCTCGGCCCCGCGCGGGCGCGGAACCTCGTGGCCTGGCGCGCGGCGCACGGGCCCTTCGGCTCGGTGGAGGCGCTGGCGGCGGTGCCGGGGATCGGCCCGAAGCTGGCGGCCCGCATCTGGGCCGCCACGGCGCATCGCTGAGGCGCCCGGCTGGGCGGCTGCGGCGCGCGCCCGGGCGCCGGGCGCGGCGCTCTTGACACCCCCGGCGCGGCCCGGCAGGTTCACCGGTTCGCCCACCCACAGTTCGTCCGACCCGCAGCATCGAGCAGACGCGATCATGGCCACCGCCACCGCCGTCGGGGACCGCCTCGGGGAGATCCTCCTCCGCGAGAGTCTCATCACTCGTGACCAGCTCCAGCAGGCGCTGGCCGAGCAGAAGCAGTCCGGTCATCGCCTGGGCTACGTCCTGGTGAAGCTGGGGCTCGTCCAGGAGCTCGAGATCACCAAGGTCCTGGCGCGCCAGTACCGGATGCCGGCGGTGGACCTCTCGCGCTTCGAGGTCGACGCGAAGATCCTCAAGCTCATCCCCGCCGACCTGGCCACGAAGAGCGTGGTGCTGCCGCTGAAGCGCGAGGGCCGCACGCTCACCGTGGCGATGGCGGACCCGACCGACCTGGGGCTGCTCGAGGACCTCAAGTTCATCACCCGCTACGACCTCTTCCCGGTCATCGCGGGCGAGTACACGCTGCGGCAGATCATCGAGAAGCACTACGAGGCGGCCGACCAGCAGCTCCAGACGATCCTGAAGGACATGGAGGAGCTGGCCGACGACGTCGAGGTCGTCGAGCAGCAGGAGGACGACGCCAACGCCGCCGCGGTGGACGACGCGCCGGTGGTGAAGCTGATCAACGGCCTCCTCACCGACGCCGTGCGGCGCGGGGCGAGCGACATCCACATCGAGCCGTTCGAGCACGAGATCCGGGTGCGCTACCGCATCGACGGCGCGCTGACGGAGGTGATGAAGCCGCCGATGAAGATGAAGGCGGCGCTCACCAGCCGCATCAAGATCCTCTCGCAGCTCAACATCGCCGAGCGGCGGGTGCCGCAGGACGGCCGGCTCAAGCTCAAGATGGGCACGCGCGTCATCGACTTCCGCGTCTCGACGCTGCCGGTGCTCTTCGGCGAGAAGATCGTGCTCCGGATCCTCGACAAGGGGAACCTGACGCTCGACCTGCAGAAGTTCGGCTTCGAGCCCAAGGCCGAGGCCGACCTCATGCGCAACATCCTGAACCCCTACGGCATGGTGCTCGTCACCGGCCCGACGGGCTCGGGCAAGACGACCACGCTGTACTCCGCGCTGAGCCGCATCAACACCCCCGAGGTCAACATCATGACCGCGGAGGACCCGGTGGAGTACAACCTGCAGGGCATCAACCAGGTCCTGGTGCGCAACGAGATCGGGCTGACGTTCGCGGCGGCGCTGAAGGCGTTCCTGCGGCAGGACCCGAACATCATCATGATCGGCGAGATCCGCGACCTGGAGACGGGCGGCATCGCCATCAAGGCGGCCCTGACGGGCCACCTCGTGCTCTCGACGCTGCACACCAACGACGCGCCCTCGACGATCACGCGCATGATCGACATGGGCATCGAGGCGTTCAACGTCGCCAGCGCCGTGAACCTGGTCGTGGCGCAGCGGCTCGTGCGCCGCATCTGCAAGGAGTGCAAGGCGCCGGCGCGCTACACGGACGAGGAGCTGCACTCGCTCGTCACCTTCGGCACGGATCTTGAGCGGGCGCGGGCGCTCCCCTTCATGCGGGGCCAGGGCTGCGACGCGTGCAACGGCTCGGGCTACAAGGGGCGCGCGGGCCTCTACGAGGTCATGGCGCTCTCCCCCGAGCTGCGGCGGATGGTGCTGCGGGGCGCCTCGGTGGCGGAGCTGCGCGACACGGCGGTGAGCGAGGGGATGCTCACGCTGCGCATGGACGGCATCAAGAAGATCGAGAAGGGCGTCACCACCCTCGAGGAAGTCGTCAAGGAGACCGCCGGATGAGCGTGAATCTGCGTGCGCTGCTGGAGGAGATGATCGCGCGGGAGGCCTCGGACCTCCACATCACCGCGGGCGAGCGCCCGAAGCTGCGCGTGGACGGCGAGATCACCAACGCCAGCGTGGGCGAGGTGCTGACGCCCAAGGACACGCTTCAGCTCGCCTACTCGGTGCTCACCGAGAACCAGAAGAAGCGCTTCGAGACCGAGGACGAGCTGGACTTCAGCTTCGGCATCCAGAACCTGGCGCGCTTCCGCGGCAACTGCTTCAAGCAGCGCGGCTGCGTGGCTCTGGTAATCCGCATGATTCCCTTCAATGTGCGAACCTTCCAGGACCTGGGGCTCCCGCCGGCGGTGGCGCGCCTGGCGGAGAAGCCGCGGGGGCTGGTGCTGGTGACGGGCCCGACGGGCTCGGGCAAGTCCACGACGCTCGCGGCGATCATCGACAAGATCAACAAGGAGCGGAAGGGGCACATCATCACGGTGGAGGACCCGATCGAGTTCATCCACCGCCACCAGAGCTGCATCGTCAACCAGCGCGAGGTGGGCACCGACACGAAGTCGTTCTCGAGCGCGCTCAAGTACGCCCTGCGCGAGGATCCGGACGTGATCCTCGTCGGCGAGATGCGCGACCTCGACACGATCGCCAGCGCGCTGACGATCGCCGAGACGGGCCACCTCGCGCTCGCCACGCTGCACACGAACAGCGCGGCCGAGGCGATCAACCGCATCATCGACGTCTTCCCGTCGAACCAGCAGTCGCAGGTGCGCGCCCAGCTCAGCTTCGTGCTCGAGGGCGTCGTCACCCAGACGCTGCTGCAGCGCGCCCGCGGCAAGGGCCGCGTGATGGCCGCCGAGATCATGCTCGCGACGCCCGCCATCCGCGCGATGATCCGCGACGACAAGGTCCACCAGATATACTCGGCGATGCAGTCGGGCAAGAAGTTCGGCATGCAGACGCTCAACGACGCGCTCTACCAGCTCTACACCGCGCGCGAGGTGGACAAGGACGAGTGCCTGCGCGTCACGCACGACCCGAACGAGTTCCTGCGCATGATCGGCGAGAAGCCGGTCGAGGACCAGGAGCCCGCCGGCGCGGCCGGCGGCGCCAACGGCCGCCCGCTCAGCGGCGGGCTGCGCCGCTGAGCCGGCGCGCCGTCGCGTCGTCGTGCCGTTGAGTCGTCCACCCGTTCCCTGACCGGAGGCGCCGCCGATGCCGCTCTTCGAGTATACCGCCCGCAACGCCTCGACCGGCCAGATCACCAAGGGCCAGGTCGACGTGCAGTCGAAGGACGAGGTCGCCGCGTACCTGCGGAAGAACCGGATGATGCTCGTCAGCGTCCGGGAAGCGCCGAAGCCGATCAAGCTGAGCCTGGGCGGCGCCAAGGTGAAGACGCGCGACATCGTGATCTTCACCCGCCAGTTCGCGACGATGATCAACGCCGGCCTCCCGCTGGTGCAGGCGCTGAGCATCCTGGCGCAGCAGACCGAGAACAAGGCGCTCCAGGAGACGACGAAGGCGGTCGTCTACGACGTCGAGAGCGGCCACACGCTGGCCGACGCCTTCGCCAAGCACCCGAAGGTGTTCAGCCAGCTCTTCGTCAACATGGTGGCCGCGGGCGAGGCGGGCGGCATCCTCGACACCATCCTGATGCGCCTGGCGACGTTTCTCGAGAAGAACGATGCCCTGGTGCGCAAGGTGAAGGGGGCGATGGTCTACCCGGGCGTGATCATGTCGGTCGCCGTGATCGCCATCGCCGTGCTGCTCATCTTCGTCATCCCGACCTTCCAGAGCATGTTCGCCTCGGTGAACATGGAGCTCCCGCTGCCGACGCGGATCGTGATCGGGATGTCGGACCTCCTGATCGGCTTCTGGTGGGCGTTCCTGGCGGGCATCGGCGCCGCGGTCTTCGCCCTGCGGAGCTACGCGGCGACGCCGGGCGGGCGGAAGCGGGTCGACACGCTCATGCTCCAGCTCCCGGTGCTGGGCGACCTGCTCCGCAAGTCGGCGGTCTCGCGCTTCACCCGCACGCTGGGCACGCTGATCAGCTCGGGCGTGTCGATCCTCGACGGCCTCGAGATCACGGCGAAGACCGCCGGCAACCGGGTCATCCACGACGCCGTCATGGAGTCGCGCACCTCGATCGCCGGCGGCGACACGATCGCCGCGCCGCTGGAGAAGTCGCGGGTCTTCCCGCCGATGGTGATCTCGATGATCGCCGTCGGCGAGCAGACGGGCGGGCTCGACGAGATGCTGTCGAAGATCGCCGACTTCTACGACGAGGAGGTGGACGTGGCGGTGAGCGCGCTGCTGTCGCTCATGGAGCCCATCATGATCGTCGTCCTCGGCGTGATCGTCGGCGGCATGGTGGTGGCGATGTACCTGCCGATCTTCGACATGATGAACGCGGTGCAGTAGGGCGGGTTCCGC
>DASTSO010000034.1:0-7591 GCA_035760645.1 Gemmatimonadales bacterium | reverse complement strand
AAGCCGACCCTCTCCCCCGACCTCGAGCGCCTGCGCGCGGGGCTCGACAAGTACCAGGACCCGATCGTCGCGGTGCGCGACGGGTATTTCTCGAGCGTCGGCTGCATCTCCTACCCCGAGGGCGGGCACGAAGGGACGATGCCCTACGCGCCCGGCGGGATGGGCGTGCACTTCCTGAACATGCAGCTCGTCGGCGCCCCCATCGATCCGGCCAGGCCGCAGGTGCTCATCTACGAGCCCGACGGCGACAGGCTGCGGCTGGTCGCGGCCGAGTGGTTCGTGCCGGTGGCGGCCGCCGGCGGGCGCCGGCCCTCGGTCTTCGGGCGGGCGCTCGAGGGGCCGATGGCAGGCCACGAGCCGCTGATGCCCGACGGGCTGCATCACTACGACCTGCACGTCTGGCTCTGGAAGACCAACCCGCTGGGGATGTACGCGCCGACGAACCCGACGGTGACCTGCCCGAAGGCGGGCTACTCGTTCGCCGAGGCCGCTCCGCGGCTGGTGAGCGGCGCAGCGCACTGACGCGCCCCGCGGCGCGCTCAGGCGGTCTTCCTGAAGGTCAGGTTGATCCGCTGCGCACCGAGCGCGGGATGCTCCCCGCGGCGCAACGGGAGCACGCCGTGGTAGGCCAGGCGCGCGGGGCCGCCCCAGACGACGACGTCGCCATGGCTGAGCGGGATGCGCTGGGTGGGGTCGGTGCGCCGCAGGCCGCCGAAGAGGAACGTGGCCGGGAGACCGAGCGAGACGGAGACGATCGGCGCGTCGAGATCGCGCTCGTCGCGGTCCTGGTGCAGCGAGAGCTTCGCCCCGGGCTCGTAGCGATTCACGAGGCACGCATCGGGCGCGAAGCCCGGAAAGCCCGCGGCATCCGCCGCCCGCACGGCGAGGTCGCGGAAGACGGCCGGCATCGGGGGCCAGCGACGCCCGCTCTCCGGATCGCGGGGGTCGTAGCGGTACCCCGTGCGGTCGGTCACCCAGCCCACCGCGCCGCAGTTGGTCATCGCCACCGACATGCGATGGCCGCCGGGCGTCGTCATGTGCCGGAACGGCGCGGCCGCGACGACCTCGCGGAGCGCGGCGAACAGCGGCGCCTCGGTCGGGAGCACATGGCCCGGCAGCAGGACCGCGCCCGGTGCGAACGCTCGTGGCTCGCCGGGTGCGCGCGCGTCCTCCGTGCCTTCCCCGGCCTCGCCGAAGAGGTCGAGCGTCACGTGGGCGACTCCTCCCGGCTCCGGTCCCCTTCCGACACCGCCGGCGGCTAGCGGCCGCCCTGCGTCGGCTGACCGGCCGACCGCGGCCCTGCTCCCAGAAAGACCGCCGAGTCGAAGTAGGTCCGGAAGCGCTGGATGAGCCGGCCGTCGGTCTCGAGCACGCTCACGCCCCGATACTCGACGGGGCGGCCGTCGGCCAGCGTGCCGCGGGAGCGCCACTCGAGCACGGCGCCCTGGTCGTTCTCGATCACGTTGGTGAAGCTCGAGCGAATCTCCCGGAAGCTGCGGAGATAGTCGGCCCAGAACTCCCGCACCCCCGAGCGCCCCGACAGCGGCTCGCTGCGCGCGAGACTCGTCGCCTCGGCGTCGTCGGCGAAGAGGTCGACCAGCTCCTCCACCGTCCCCGTGCGCTCCGCCTCCTGGAGCGCGTCCATGAATCGATCCACGATCGTTACCGCCATCCGGCCCTCCATTCTGCGGCATGCCCGGTGTAGCCTTCACGGGCTCCCTCAACGAAAGCCCCCACCGGCGCGCCTGCAAGGGCCGCCGGCCATCCCGGTCACCGCACGCATGTTCCCGAACCTTCCGGCATGAGCCCCACGGCGCCGCTCTCCCCCCCGCCGGTCCCGCGCGCCCGCTGGCCGCTCGCGCACCTCGTCGCCTTCCGGCGCGATCCCCTCGCCTTCCTCGCCACGCTCGCGCGCGAGCACGGCGACGTCGCCTCGGTGCGGATGGGACGCGTCCGCGTCGTGCTGGTGAACCATCCCGACCACATCAAGGACGTCCTCGTCACGCGCCACCGGCTCTTCGTGAAGGGCGTGGGGCTGCAGCGCGCCAAGCTGCTCCTGGGCGAGGGGCTGCTCACCAGCGAGGGCGAGCTGCACCGACGCCAGCGGCGGCTCGCGCAGCCCGCGTTCCATCACCAGCGCGTGATGGGCTACGGCGAGGTGATGGCGGCGAAGGCTGAGGAAGTTGACAGGCGGTGGCAGGCCGCCGTGGCGCACCGGTCCTCCGGTGCGCCGGCCCGCCTGGACGTGCACGCGGAGATGATGCGGGTGGCGCTCGCGGTGGTGGGCGCGACGCTCTTCGGCAGCGACGTCGAGGCGGAGGCGGGCGAGATCGGCGCGGCGCTCGCCACCAGCCTCGAGGTCTTCGACAAGCTCTCGACGACGCCGTTCGCCGAGCTCCTCGAGCGGCTGCCGGTGCTGCCGTCGGTCCGCCGCTTCCGCCGGGCCCGCCGGCTGCTCGACGCGACGATCCACCGGATGATCCGCGAGCGCCGCGCGAGCGGCGAGGACCGGGGCGACCTGCTCTCGATGCTGCTCCTCGCGCAGGATCCCGAGGCCGCGGCCGGGGGCGGGATGACCGACGCGCAGCTGCGCGACGAGGCGATGACGATCTTCCTCGCCGGGCACGAGACGACGGCCAACGCGCTCACCTGGACCTGGTACCTGCTCGCGCGACATCCCGAGGTCGAGGCCCGGCTGCACGCGGAGCTCGACACGGTGCTCGGCGCGCGCGGCGCGCGCGGCGCAGTCCCCGCCGACCTCGCGCGACTCTCCTACACGCGCATGGTGCTCGCCGAGTCGATGCGGCTCTTTCCGCCCGCCTGGGTGCTCGGCCGCCAGGCGGTGGCCGATTTCGAGATCGGCGGCCACGCGGTGCCGCGCGGCTCGGTGGTACTGATGAGCCAGTGGCTCACGCAGCGCGACGCGCGCTGGTGGCCCGACCCCGAGCGCTTCGACCCCGAGCGCTGGCGCGAGGAGGCGCCGGGCGCGCGGCCGCGGTTCGCCTACTACCCCTTCGGCGCGGGCCCGCGCATCTGCATCGGCGAGCAGTTCGCCTGGATGGAGGCGACGCTGGTGCTCGCCACCCTGGCGCGGCGCTGGCGTCTGCGCCTCGCCCCCGACGCGCAGGTGGCGCTGCTGCCGTCCATCACGCTGCGGCCGCGGTTCGGGATGCCCATGCTGCTCGAGGCGCGCGGCTAGGCGCCTTCAGGCGCGCCGGGGCGCACCCGGGCGCACCCGGGCGCATTCAGCCCCGCTCCGGCCGGTACGTCCCGGGTCCCCAGTCGCTGCCCAGGGCCTCCTCCTCGTGGTCGACGACGGGATCGTCCACCGGCCCACGCGAGGGGCCGAGATCGCGGACCTCGCGCTCGGCGGCCTCGAGCGCCTCGTAGTCGATCTCGTCCGGCGCGCGCGGGCGCGTCGCCCGTCGCGCGGCCCGGCGCGTCCGGGCGGCGAGCCAGACGAGCAGCGCCGTGACGGCGAGGAGGCCGAGCACGCCCTCGACCATCACGTAGTCGCCGATCGTCATCGCGCGGGCCCGGCGGCGCCGGCGGCGAGGGTCGCGACTCCCGATGCGTCCACGCGGTGGGTAATGAGCGGCGCCGGCGCGGCGCCCGCCGCCGGCTCGCCGATCGCGATCGCCTCGTCGAGCGCGGCGTGGGCGGCCGCGAGCCCCGCCGCGTCGCGCGCGTGGATCGTGGCGAGGGCCTGCCCGGCCACCACGTGCTGCCCGGGCTTCGCCGTGATCACGAAGCCCACGGCCGGGTCCACCACGTCGTCCACCTTCGTCCGCCCGCCGCCCAGCGCCGTGATCGCACGACCGATGCGGCGGGGCTCGACCCGCAGGACGACGCCGCTGCGCGACGCGCGCCACGGCTCGACCACGGGCGCCTGCGGCAGGGCCGCCGGGTCGTCCACCACGTGGCGGTTGCCGCCC
Source organism: Gemmatimonadales bacterium (assembly GCA_035760645.1). Lineage (GTDB taxonomy): Bacteria > Gemmatimonadota > Gemmatimonadetes > Gemmatimonadales > GWC2-71-9 > DASSTY01. The sequence continues at coordinate 3,656 of DASTSO010000034.1, read as the reverse complement.
TGTGCCTCGACGAGCTCGCCGAAGCGCTCCAGGGCGCGGCCCGAGAGCACGGTCGCCTCCAGCTGTGCCCGCGCCTCGGCCGCGTCGCGGGCCACGCCGGCGACGAGCAGCATCTCGACGCCGAGCGCGTAGGTGACCTCCATCAGGTCCGCCGGCCCCTCACCACGCAGCCCGGCGATGCATTCCTCCACCTCGAGCGCGTTGCCGCACGCGTGTCCCAGCGGGCGGTCCATCGCGGTGAGCAGCGCCACCGTGCGGCAGCCGCTCCGCTCGCCCAGGGTGATCATCGTGCGGGCGAGCTCGAGGGCGCGCGCGGTGTCGGGGAGAAACGCCCCGCTCCCGGTCTTCACGTCGAGCACGAGCCCCTGCAGCCCTTCGGCGAGCTTCTTCGACATGATGCTCGTGGCGATGAGCGGGATCGACTCCACCGTGGCCGTCACGTCGCGCAGCGCGTAGAGCTTCTTGTCCGCCGGGGCGATCTCGGGCGTCTGGCCGATCATGACGCATCCCAGGCGGCGGACCTGGTCCTGCGCCCGGTCGAGCGGGAGCTGGGTACTGAAGCCCGGGATCGCCTCGAGCTTGTCGAGGGTGCCGCCGGTGTGGCCCAGGCCGCGGCCGCTCATCATCGGCACCGCGACGCCGCAGCAGGCCACCATCGGCGCGAGCAGGAGCGAGGTCTTGTCGCCGACGCCGCCGGTGGAGTGCTTGTCCACCCGGGGCCGGTCGAGCCCCTCGAAGCGGAGCCGGTCGCCCGAGTCGAGCATCGCCTGCGCGAGGGCGGTGAGCTCCTCGGGGGCGAGCCCGCGGAAAAAGACGGCCATCAGGAGCGCGGCCATCTGGTAGTCTGGCACGGCGCCTGCGGTATAGGCCGAGACGAGCTCGGCCCACTCCGCGGCGGTCAGGGTGCCGCCGTCGCGCTTGCGTTCGATGAGCGTCGGAACGAGCATTAAGAGCTCCCCAGAGCTGACCTAGGACACTACCCGAGACCACCGGAGTCGAGCATGCGATTCGCCGGACTCGCCGTCGCGGCCCTGCTGACGGCGGCCGCCACCCCGCTCGCGGCCCAGGGCACGAGCGACCATCTCCAGGCGGGCATCGCGGCCGAGCAGAACCGCGACCCCAAGGCGGCCCTCCAGCAGTTCGAGGCCGTCCTCGCGGCGGATTCGACGAACTACGAGGCCAACTGGCGGGCGGCGCTCGCCCTCATCGACCTGGGCAAGCAGACGCCCGACGAGGTGACCAGCCCGGCGCGCGACTCGCTCTACCACCGGGCCGAGCGCTACGCGCGGCGGGCGGTGACGGCGAACCCGAACGGCGCCGACGGCCACTTCGTCCTCGCCAACGCGATCGGCCGCGCCTCGCTCACCCTCGGCAAGAAGGAGCGGGTGCGCCGCGCGGCCGAGATCCGCAACGAGGCGCTCAAGGCGATCGACCTCGACCCCAAGCAGGACGGCGCCTACCACGTCCTCGGCCGCTGGAACGCCGAGATCATGCGCCTCTCGGGCGTCACCCGCTTCTTCGCCAAGAGCTTCCTCGGCGCCGAGATCTTCGACAAGGCGTCGTGGGAGAGCGCGGTGAGCAACATGGAGAAGGCCGTCGAGTTGAACCCGACGCGCATCTATCACCGGCTCGACCTGGCCGAAATCTACGTCGACCTGGGTCGCTACGACGACGCCCGCGCCCAGCTGAACCGGATCCAGTCGCTGCCGGTCAAGGACGTGATGGACCCGACCTACAAGCAGCAGGCCGCGGACCTGCTCAAGAAGATCGGCAACAAGAAGGGCTGAGCCCCCGGGCCCGGCCCCGCCGCGGACCACGAGGCCCCGACGGACGATCGTCCGTCGGGGCCTCGTCGCGCAACCCGGCGTCCCGCGATGGGCCGGTGGCCGGGGTGTCGCCGAACGCGACACGCCCACGAACGCGACGCCGCGGGGACGCGCGCCGGGGCCGATCCGCGCAGCCGTTTGCGCTCGCTTGACCGGCTTCGGCACGCGGCGCAAACTTCGGCACCCTCACGCCAGGATCCGCCCCATGACGACCCTGACCCCGACGGCGCACGACGAGCTCGAGCGCCTGCAGACGCGCGTCGGCGCGCTCGAGCAGGAGCGCCGGCACCTGCTCACCGTGATCGAGATCCTGCAGGAGATCGGCGGCTCGCTCCACTTCGCCGACGTCGTCCAGTCGGTCGCCCGCCGTCTCGGCGAGGCGTTCGGGCTCGACCGCTGCTCGATCTTCCTCACCGAGCAGGGCGGCCGCACGGTGCGCCTCGTGGCGAGCTACGAGGACCCGAGCATCCGCAACTACGTGGTGGACCTCGAGCGCTATCCCGAGCTGCGGCGCGCGCTCGAGACCGGCCAGACGGTCTTCATCGCCGACGCGGCGAGCGAGCCCGACCTGCAGCGCGTGCGCTCGGCGCTCGAGCACCGCAAGGTGAAGTCGATCACCGTCGTGCCGATCACGTGGCGCGGCCGCGCGATCGGGGCGATCTTCCTGCGCACCTTCCAGGGCGGCCCGAGCTTCTCGGACGCCGACATCCAGTTCTGCCAGGTGGTGGCCAGCCTCACGGCCCGCTCGCTGCGCAACGCGCACCGTTTCGAGCAGCTGCAGCGGCGCCAGCTCTCCGGCGCCGATCTCGAGGCCGCGGCGCGCGATCGCGAGCGCGCGGCGCTGCTGGGCTTCCAGCGCCGGCTGCTCGACGCCTTCGCCGAGCGCGAGGGGCCGTGGGCCGAGAGCATTCTCGCCCAGGCGAGCGCGGCGGAGATCGACCGGCTGGTGGAGGTGGCCATGACCGTCATTCAGCAGGAGGCGACCGGGGCGTGAGTCGGGCCGGGGAGTCCGCGCAGGCGCGGGCGCAGGAAGCGGCGAAGGCCGCCGCGAAGGCGGGGGCGAAGGCGGAGGCGCGCGCGGAGGCGCGGGCCGAGGAGCTGCGGCGGCTGCTGGACGAGGCGAGCCACGCCTACTACGTGCTCGACGCGCCGACGATCAGCGACGCCGAGTACGACCGGCTCTTCCGCGAGCTGCAGGCGCTCGAGGCCGAGTACCCCGAGCTGCGGACCCCCGACAGCCCCACCCAGCGCGTGGGCGCGGCGCCCGCGAGCGCGCTCGCGAAGCACGTGCACCGGCGGCCCATGCTCTCGCTCGCCAACGCCTTCGACGCCGAGGAGCTGGCGGCGTGGGAGGAGCGCAACGCGCGCATGGTCGCCGAGGTACGCACGGCGGGCTACACGGCGGAGATCAAGATCGACGGCGCCGCGGTGAACCTCACCTACGAGGACGGCCGCCTCGTCGTCGGCGCCACCCGCGGCAACGGCGTCGTGGGCGAGGACGTCACCGCCAATCTCCGCACCGTGGGCGACGTGCCGCTCCGGCTCAAGGGGGGCGGCTGGCCGCGCCTCATGGAGGTGCGCGGCGAGGTCTACCTCCCCTACGAGGGGTTCAAGCGCCTCAACCAGCAGCGCGTCGCGGAGGGCGAGCCCGTCTTCGCCAACCCGCGCAACGCCGCAGCCGGCGGCCTGCGCCAGCTCGATCCCGCGATCACGCGGAAGCGGCGGCTGCGGATGTTCGCCTTCCACGTCGAGCCGATCGAGGGCGCGCTCGACGCGCGCACGCACTGGGAGACGCTCGACCTCCTCGAGCGCTGGGGCTTCCAGGTCGAG
>DASTSO010000033.1:0-16839 GCA_035760645.1 Gemmatimonadales bacterium | reverse complement strand
TGGTCCACCATCGTGTTGATGGTGTTCTTGAGCTCCAGAATCTCGCCGCGCACATCCACCGTGATCTTGCGCGACAGGTCGCCGCGCGCGATGGCCGTGGACACATCCGCGATGTTGCGGACCTGGCCGGTGAGATTGCTCGCCATCGAGTTGACGCTGTCCGTCAGGTCCTTCCACGTGCCGGCAACGCCCGGCACGTACGCCTGCCCGCCAAGCTTGCCTTCCGTGCCCACTTCACGTGCCACGCGCGTGACTTCGGATGCGAACGAACGGAGCTGATCCACCATCGTGTTGATGGTTTCCTTCAGCTGCAGGATCTCGCCACGCACGTCCACCGTGATCTTGCGGGACAGATCGCCACGCGCGATCGCCGTGGCGACCTCGGCGATGTTGCGCACCTGACCGGTGAGATTGCCGGCCATGGAGTTCACGTTATCCGTGAGATCCTTCCACACGCCGCTCACGTCTTTCACGTCCGCCTGGCCACCGAGCTTGCCTTCGGTGCCCACCTCGCGCGCCACGCGCGTCACTTCGGCGGCGAAGCCGTTCAGCTGGTCCACCATCGTGTTGATGGTGTTCTTGAGCTCGAGGATCTCGCCCTTCACGTCCACCGTGATCTTCTTCGAGAGGTCGCCGTTGGCGACCGCGGTCGTCACCTGCGCGATGTTGCGGACCTGGGCCGTCAGGTTCGACGCCATAGAGTTGACGTTGTCCGTGAGGTCCTTCCAGGTGCCGGCGACCCCCTTCACGCGCGCCTGGCCGCCCAGCTTCCCTTCGGTGCCGACCTCGCGCGCCACGCGCGTCACTTCGCCGGCGAAGGAGTTGAGCTGGTCCACCATCGAGTTCACCGTGCGGCCGATCCGCAGGAACTCGCCCTGGAGGGGCCGGCCCTCGATCTCGAGCGCCATGCTCTGCGAGAGGTCGCCCTTGGCGACGGCGTCGATGACGCGCGCCACCTCGCTCGTGGGCTGGACCAGGTCGCCGATGAGCGTGTTCACCGCCTCGACCGAGGCGGCCCACCCGCCTGCCGCCCCGGGCAGCGCGGCGCGCTCGGTGATGCGGCCCTCCTTGCCGACCGCCTTGCCCACCCGCGCGAGCTCGCGGCTCGTGGCCTCGTTGCGCTCGATGATCTCGTTGAGCGCGGCCGCCACCTCGCGCCCGCGGCCGCTCCCGCCCCGCAGCCGGGCGCTGAAGTCGCCCCGGCGTACGCGCTCGAGTACCTCGAGCAGCCGGTCCAGGTCGAGCGCGCCGCCGCCGTCCCGCTGGACGTCGGCCGCCTTGGGGCGCCGGGTGCGCCGGCCGCCCTTGCCGTTGGAAGAAGTCTGGGTGGACGACATCGAGTCCTCTGCAGTGGGGGATACCACGCCCCGAGCCGGGGCCGCGGACCCACGGGGGTCCGCAGTACTACGGAGGGAGAACCGCGACCTGCGATCCGCTGCCCTGCGATCCTGAAGATTCCCTGAAGGAACCTCGGAAAGAACGGCCCCGCACGCCGTTGGTCAACCCCGGCCGGGGCCCCAGCCGGGCCGTTACCCGGCCGTTGGCGGGCCCGCTGCCGGCGCACGCTGCCGGCGCCCGCGAAGGGTTGACGCTGCCGGCACGGCGGGGCAAGTTGCGCTGTTCCATGATCCCGACGCATTCCGAGGTCGCCTCGACGGCACTCGCCCCGACCCCGCTCCGCATCCTCCTCCTGGAGGACGTGCCGATGGACGCCGAGCTCCTGGAGTACGAGCTCGCGCGGGCCGGCATCGTGTGCGAGACGCGCTGCGTGTCGAACCGCGAGGCGTTCGTGCGCGAGCTCGAGGCGTTCGCCCCGCAGCTCATCCTCTCCGACTACTCGCTTCCCGGCTTCGACGGGATGGCGGCCCTGCGGCTCGCGCGCGAGCTGGCGCCCGCCGTGCCGTTCATCGTCGTCACCGGCTCGATCAACGAGGAGACCGCCGTCGGCTGCATGCGCGCCGGCGCCGCCGACTACCTCCTCAAGAACAACCTCGCCCGCATCGGCCCCGCCATCGCCGCGGCGCTCGAGCGCGAGCGCAGCCGCGCCCAGCAGCGCCAGGCCGAGCTCGCGCTGCGGCGCAGCGAGGCGCACCTGCGCGCCATCTTCAGCAACGCGCTGCAGGACTACGTCCTCCTCGACCCCGAGGGCCGGGTGCTCATGGTCAACAAGGCCTCGAGCGACTGGGCCCGCTGGGTCACCGGCGGCGAGGTGCGCGTCGGCGACCGGTTGCGCGACCTCCTGCCGGCGGGGATCCGCGAGGAGTGGGACCGGTTCTTCGCCCTCGCCCTCGAGCGCCAGCCGACGACGATCGAGCGCGAGGTGCAGGACCCCGTCGGGCGCAGCCGCTGGTTCGAGGCGAGCTTCTTCCCCGTCACCGACGACGGCGCGGTCCTCGGCGTCTGTCTCGGCGTGCTCGACATCGACGCCCGCAAGACGGCCGAGGACCACTTCCGCCGCGCCGAGCGGATGGAGGCGGTGGGCCGGCTCGCCGGCGGGGTGGCGCACGAGGTGAACAACATGATGACCGTCATCCTCGGCTTCGGCGGCTTCCTGCGCCGCAGCTTCGCCGCGGATGACCGCCGTGCCGCCGACCTCGACGAGATCCTGCGCGCCGCGGGCCGCGCGAGCGACGTCACCCGCCAGCTCCTCGCCTTCAGCCGCCAGCAGATCCTCCAGCCGCGCGTCCTCGACCTGAACGGCGTCGTCGAGGGGATCGCCGGCATGCTGCGCCGCCTCCTCGGCGAGACCTGCACCCTCGAGCTCCGGCTCGCCCCCGGCCTGGGCGCGGTGCGCGCCGACCAGAGCCAGGTCGAGCAGGCGCTCGTCAACCTCGCCCTCAACGCCCGCGACGCGATGCCGGGCGACGGGCGGGTGACGATCGAGACCGGCGCGGCCGAGCTCGACGACGCCTACCTGCGCCGCCGCCCCGGCGTGAGCATCGTGCCGGGCCGCTACCTCATGCTCGCCGTGAGCGACACCGGGGTCGGGATGGACGCCGAGACGCAGGCGCGCATCTTCGAGCCCTTCTTCACGACCAAGCCCGTGGGCAAGGGCACCGGCCTCGGCCTCTCCACGGTGTACGGCGTCGTGAAGCAGTCGGGCGGCTACATCTGGGTCTACAGCGAGCGCGGCCTCGGCACGACGTTCAAGGTCTACCTGCCGCTCGTCGCCGACCCCGCCGAAACCACGCGCGCGGTGCCGCGGGCCGAGCCGCCGCGGGGCGGCAGCGAGACGATCCTCATCGTGGAGGACGAAGAGGTGGTGCGCGAGCTCGCGAGCCGCGCGCTCGAGGAGCTCGGCTACACCGTGGTCGGCGCCCGCCACGGCCGCGAGGCGCTGGCCGAGCTCGAGCGGCGGCGGGACGTGCGGCTCGTCATCACCGACGTCGTGATGCCCGAGATGGGCGGCCGGGAGCTCGCCGAGCATCTGCGGCGCGACCATCCCTCGGTCGCCGTGCTCTACATGTCCGGCTACACCGGCGACGACGTCGTCCAGCGGGGGCTGCTCGACCCCGAGGCTCCGTTCCAGCAGAAGCCGTTCACCCCCGAGGCCCTCGGCCGCAAGGTCCGCGAGATGCTCGACGGGCGCGCCGCCGTGATGTCTGGTGGCTGAGTCGCCCGGCCCGCGGATCCCGCCGGAGATCGACCGCTTCCTCGCCGCCTGCATCGGCTCGGTCGAGGAGCTCGAGCTCCTGCTCCTCCTCCAGGAGGACCCCACGCGCGCCTGGACCGCCGACGAGGCGGCGCGCGCCCTCTACTCGAATCCCGGCTCCATCGCCCATCGCCTCGCGCGGCTGCACCGCTCCTGCCTGCTGGTGACCGAGGAGGGCCCGGGCGGGCACGCGCGCTACCGCTTCGCCCCCGAGGACGCGCCGACGACCGCGCTGGTCGCCCGCCTGGCGCGGATCTACCGCGAGCGCCGGGTCGCCGTCATCACGCTGCTCGCCTCGCGCCCGCTGGAGAACATCCGCGCCTTCACCGACGCGTTCCGCCTCGGGCGGAAGGAAGAGGACTGATGGCCGCCGCGGTCTATCTGCTCTGCGCCCTCACGAGTCTGGGCTGCACCATCCTGCTCTGGCGCGCCTGGCACGCGCGGCGCGTGCCGCTGCTCCTCTGGAGCGCCGCGGCGTTCGCCTGCTTCACGCTCAACAACATCCTGCTCGTGCTCGACCGGCTGGTGGTCGGCGCCGACCGCAGTCTCCTCGTCGAGCGCAGCGTGCCGCTCCTGCTCGGCGTGGCGCTCTTCGTCTACGGCCTCGTTTGGGAGAGCTGACGGTGATGACGCGACACGACCTGGCCATGGCGATGGGCGGCGCGATCCTCTTCGGCTTCGCCGCGGCCGCGCTCCTGCTGCTGCGCTTCTGGCGTCGCACGCGCGACCGGCTGCTGCTGTGGTTCGCGATCGCCTTCGCGCTCCTGGGGCTCCAGCGCGGCGTGGTGCTCCTGATGCAGAACGAGGAGCTCGCCGCGCCGTCCTACCTGATCCGGCTGGTGGCGTTCGGAATGATTCTCTGGGCGGTGGCGGACAAGAACCGGGGCGCGTGACCGGACGGACCTCCGATGCGGACATGACGCGAGCCCCCGGGATCTCATCGAGGATCCCGGGGGCTTCTCGTCACCGCCACCCTTGCATGCAGCGCCGTTTCCGATCGCCGCCTCACGCCGGTCCGTCCCCGGGCGCCGTCAGCGCGCGGCGCGCACGCTGTCCGCCGCGGTGAATCCGGTGCGCAGCGTGCCGGCGCGGATCGAGTCCGCCGCCGCCCGCACCCGCGCGGCGAGGGCCGGCGGGACGACGGCGTCGAGCGCGGGGTTCGGCTCGTAGCGCACCACCCCGCTCGCGAGCCCGAACGACTCGACCTTCGGCGTGAACTGCCCCGCCGCCACCTCGCGCGCCACGAGCAGGAAGGCGCGCGGCAGGTCGAGCACCGCCGAGCCCACGACGCGCCCGGGCGCGAGCGCCGTCTGGTCGGCGTTGGCGCCGAAGATGTAGACGCCGGGCGTCTCCTTCACCGCCTGGAAGACGCCGAGGGCGGCGGCGTCCGCGTTGTGGTGGAAGACGTCGGCGCCGGCGCGGATGAGCGCGAGCGCGGCCTCGCGCCCCGCCGCCGCGTCGTCCCAGTTGTTGAGGTAGGTGAGCCGGCTCCGCGCGCGCGGATTCGTCGCCTGGGCGCCGTGGACCCACGCCTCGTACGCCTCGCGCACCGGCGGAATCTCCACCCCGCCGACGAAGCCGAGCACGTTGGACTTCGTGATCCCGCCCGCGACCATCCCGGCGAGGTAGCTCGCCTCGTGGAGCCGAAAGACGAGCGGGGCGACGTTGCCCTCGACCCGCTCGCCCGACGTGACGATGAAGACCGTCCGCGGATACTCGGCCGAGACCCGCTCGGCGGGCCGCTGGAACTCGAAGCCGTGGCCGAAGACGAGCCCGTAGCCCTGCGCGGCGTAGGTGCGGAGCGCCTCCTCCTGCTCCGCCGGCGTGCGCGCCTCGACGTGGCTGATCGGCAGGTGCAGCGAGTCGTGCACCTGCTGGAGTCCGGCGTAGGCCTGCGAGTTCCACGCCTGGTCCGCCACCGAGCCCGGCGTCACGAGCGCCACGCGCATCGCCGCGCCCACCCCGCCCGCGCCCCGCGCGGCGGCCGCGGCCTCGCGCGCCCCCTCGCTCCCGCGGCAGCCGAGGACGACGAGCCCCGCGGCCACGAGCGCGAGGAGGTGGCGGGCGCGTCGCCTCACGCGGCCTCGTCGGCGGCCCGCTTGCCTCCCGGCGCGCCGGCCGGCGCCTCGACCGCGAGCGCGGGGACGTCCATCGTCACCGCGCCGCTCACGCGGGCGCCCTCGAGCACGGCGATGCGCCGCGTCGTGATGTCGCCGCTCACCGCCGCGGTGGGCTGCAGCTCGACCCGCTCGCTCGCGTGGATCGCCCCGTGCACCTCGCCCGCGACGACCGCCTCGCGCGCGTGCAGGTCCCCCTCGATGACGGCGCCCTGCGCGATGATGACCTGCGCGCCGGCGCGCACGGTGCCGCGCACCCGACCCTCGATCTTCACGACGCCTTCGGTGTCGAGATCGCCGACGATCGTCATGTCGGGCGCGACGATGCTGAGCGGGATGCCGTCGGTGCGGCGGCGGTTCGGATGCGGCGCGTCGGCCGGCTTCGCCGCGCTCTTCGCCGCGCTCTTGGCGGCGTTCGAGGCACTCGACGAGTTCGACGAGAAGATGGACATCAGCGTGGCTCCTGGACGAGCGTGAGGGGGTCGACCGGCTGCCCCGCGCGTCGGATCTCGAAGTGCAGGTGCGGCGCGGTCGAACGGCCGCTGTTACCGCTGAGGCCGAGGGTCTGTCCTGCCGCCACCGTGTCGCCCGCCCGCACGACGGCGCGCGAGAGGTGGCCGTACATCGTGGCGTAACCGTCCGGATGCCCGAGGAGCACGAAGCGGCCGTAGCTGCTGTCCGCCCCCGTGCGCTCGACGACGCCCCCGCCGGAGGCGCGCACCACCGTGCCGACCGGGATCGCGATGTCGAGCCCCGGATGCGTCTCGTCGGGCTCCGGCCCGCCCGCCCGCACCTGCCCGCGCGTGACGAACCCGCGCACGGCGAGCGGCCAGCGCTCGGGGAGGGTGAGCCGCACGGTGGTGTCCGCGCCCGGGGCCCGCGCCCGGATCGGCGCGAGGCGCGGCAACTCGACGCTCGCCGTGCTCGCGGCACCCGGCGCACCCGGCGCACCCGGCGCAGGCGACGCGGGCGACGCGCTCGTGTCGCTCGCAGCATTCCCCGCGCCCGCCCGGCTCGCCGCGCCCGGCGCCGGAGCCCCGCTCGCGGGCGCGAGCGTCGTGGCGGGACGCTCGGGGACGCCGGCGCTGTCCGCCCGACCGGCCGCCTCCGTCACCGCCGGCACGATGTCGGCCCCCACCATCTGCCGCAGTCGCGCGTAGCCCGCTTGCGCACTGTCGAGCGCGAGCGCGAGCTCCTGCACCTTGGCGTTCTCCTGCTCGAGCTGGCGCACGCGGTGCTCGAGCGCCGGCGCGCGCGCCGCGGCGCGCACGAGCGGGGCGTAGAGCAGCAGGATCGCGACGAGCGTGGCGACGCCGAGCGCGACGAGCGCGACGCCGCCCTGCAGCAGACGCACGGGCAGGCGAATCGTGCGCGTGGCGCGAGCGTCGTCGTCGTAGTGGACGGCGAGCGTCACCATGCGTCGGCGCGGGGGCAGGGGCGCGCTCACGCGCGGCTCACGGGCGGCTCACGGGCGGCTCACCTGGCGCATGCCCGGCTCACCCGCCGAAGGGCTCGCCCATGATCAGCTCGAGCAGCCGAGCGAGGTCGTCGTTGGAGTAGTAGCTGATGGTGACGAGCCCGCGCCCGCGGCGCTTCGCCGTCACCCGCACGTCGGTGCCGAGATGCTTGCGCAGCGCGTCCTCGACGCGGCGCACGTCGGCGCTCACGACGCGGAGCGGCTCCTTGCGCTTCAGCCGCCCGCGCGCGCCGTCGCCGGTCGCCGCGGGCGCGACGGGGGCGTCGAGCACCTCGCCGCGCACCCGGGCCTCGGTCTCGCGCACGGACCACTTCTCCGCCACCGCCTGCCGCGCGAGCCGCACGATCTCGTCGCCGTCCTCCAGCGCGAGGAGCGCGCGCGCGTGGCCCTCGCTCAGCGCGCCCTCGTGCACCAGCGTCTGCACCTCCGGCGGGAGCTTGAGGAGGCGGAGGAGGTTGGCCACCGTCGAGCGGTTGCGCCCGACGAGCCGCGCCACCTCCGCCTGCGGCACGCGGAACTCCTCCATCATGCGGTGATAGCCGATCGCCTCGTCGATCGCCGAGAGATCGTTGCGCTGCAGGTTCTCGATGAGCGCGAGGGTGAGGAGCGTCCGGTCGTCGACCTCCTTCACCACGGCCGGAATCTCCTTCCAGCCGAGCCGCTGCACCGCGCGCCAGCGCCGCTCGCCGGCGATGAGCTCGTACGTGTTGCCCTTGCCGCGCACCACCACCGGCTGCAGCAGCCCCGAGGCCTGGATGGAATCGGCCAGCTCGGTGAGCGCCGCCTCGTCGAAGCGCGTGCGCGGCTGATAGGGGTTCGGCTTCACGCTCGCGACGGGCAGCTCCCGGAGCGCGCCCTGCGCCGCGGCCTGCTCGCGCGAGACGGGCCCGAGCAGCGCCTCGAGCCCGCGCCCCAGACGGCGGTTCTCGCTCATTCGCGCGCCTCGCCGCTGGACACCTCGATCGGCTCATCGGTGTCGGGGGCGTCTCCGCCCCCGGGGCGGGCCGCCGGGCTCGCCCCCGCCCCTTCCACTCGCGCCAACAGCTCCTGCGCCACGGCGAGATAGCTCCGGGCACCGATCGACTGCACGTCGTACAGCAGGATCGGCTTCCCGAAGCTCGGCGCCTCGGCGAGCCGCACGTTGCGCGGGATCGGCGTCGTGAAGACCTGGCTGCCGAAGTACTCCTTCGCGTCCTCCGCCACCTGGCGGCAGAGGTTGAGCCGCGCGTCGTACATCGTGAGCAGCACGCCGTCGATGGCGAGCCGCTCGTTGAAGTTCTGCTGCACGAGGCGCACGGTGTTGAGCAGCTGACTGATGCCCTCGAGCGCGTAGTACTCGCACTGAATGGGGATGATGACCCCCTGCGCCGCGGCGAGCACGTTCAGCGTGATGAGGCCGAGCGAGGGCGGGCAGTCGATGACGATGTAGTCGTACGCCTCGGCGAGCGGCGCGAGCGCCCGGCCCAGCATCGCCTGGCGGCCGGGGCGGTCCACCAGCTCGACCTCCGCCCCCACCAGCTCCTGGTTGGCCGGCAGGAGATCGAGGTGCGGCAGGAGCCCGCCGCGCACGACCGCCTCCGCCGCCGGCACGCTCCCGATCAGCACGTCGTAGAGCGTGTGCCGCACGGCGGTCTTGTCCACCCCGACGCCGCTGGTGGCGTTCCCCTGCGGGTCGGCGTCCACGAGCAGCGTGCGCCGCTCGGCGATGGCGAGCGAGGCGGCGAGATTCACGGCGGTGGTGGTCTTGCCGACCCCACCCTTCTGGTTGGCGATCGCGATGATGCGGGCCATCGGAGTTCCATTCACAAATTATTACGCCGCAACGGATTACACACCAACACTGGCACAGCTTCCATCGGGCGGTTCTGCGGGATTGGAGAATATACGGAAGGGCGCGCGCGGCGTAAACACTCAATTTCGCTACACCTACAGGACCAATACAGCGACGGGGCGTTTCACGTGAAACGCGCGGCCCTCACCCCTCCCCCACGTGCCTCCGTGCCGACACGCGAGTCCGGGGTGCCCCCGCTCCCGGCGTACGCCGGGAGCGGGGGCACGGGGGTGAAGGACGAGGATCGCGATCGAACAATGTATCTGGGGTCGGCGCGTCGGCCCGCGGCCGGGGTTCGCACCCGGGGCTACACGGCCCGGATTCACACCCGGGCCTACGAAACGTGCCACCCCGCTGAAGCGGGGTTGGCAACCGTGAACGGAACGGCGCCGTGTGTCGGCGCATCGGGCGAGCACACGGCGCTTCTCGTGGCACGGAGCCATCCACCCCGCAGGGGTGGACCGGCTAGTAGGCCCGGGTGCCAACCCGGGCTCTTCGATAGGCCCGCCAACGCGCGGACCCATTCAGGCGCACAGAACCCGAGCCTCCTGTCCCTCACCACGCCCCGCTCCCGGCGTACGCCGGGAGCGGGGGCGCATCGGCATCCCGCGTCCGCACGGAGGGGTACAGGGGTGAGAGACGGGGTGTTTCACGTGAAACAGGCCGCCTCACCCCTTCCCCGGCGCTTGAGCACCTCGAGCACCAGGCTCTGCAGATCGCTAGGCGACACGCCCGGGACCCGGCTCGCCTGTCCCAGCGTCTCCGGCCGGATCCGCGCGAGCTTCTCCCTGCTCTCGTAGGAGAGGGTGCGCAGCTCGCGGTAGTCGAGCGACTCGGGCAGCGCGAAATCCTCCATCTGGGCGAGCCGGGCCGCCGTCGAGCGCTCCCGCTCGAGGTAGCCGCCGTATTTGATCTCGATCTCCGCCCACTGGGCGACCTCCGGGGCCACTTCCACTCCTGCCCTCAGGAGGAGGTCCACCAACGTCACGCCGGGCCGCTTCGCCAGCTCCGCAATCCGGGTGCGATCCCGCAGCGGCGTGCTCCCGGCCGCCTCGAGGACCGGATTCGCCGCGTCGGGGGCGAGCGCGGTGGTCGCGGCGAGCTCGCCCACCCGCTCCTCCGCCTCCAATCGCTCGTGCGCCGCGCGGCGCTCGGCGTCGGAGAGCAGACCGTAGCGCTCCGCCACCGGCAGGAGCCGGCGGAGCGCGTTGTCCTGCCGGAGCAGGAGCCGGTACTCGCTCCGGCTGGTGAAGAGACGGTAGGGCTCGTCCACCCCCCGGCTCACCAGGTCGTCGGTGAGCACCCCGATGAACGCCTCGTCCCGCCGGAGCACCAGCGGCTCCCGCCCCAGCGCATGGGCCGCGGCGTTGATCCCGGCGACGGCACCCTGCCCCGCCGCCTCCTCGTACCCCGTCGTCCCGTTGATCTGGCCGGCGAAGAAGAGTCCCGGCACCGCCCGGACGGCGAGCGTCGGCGCGAGCTGGGTCGGCGGGAAGTAGTCGTACTCGATGGCGTAACCGGGACGGGTCATCCGGACCTGCTCCAACCCCGGCACCGTGCGCAGGAAGGCGAGCTGCACCGGGACCGGCAGCGAGCTCGAGAGACCGTTGACGTACATCTCCGCCGTCTCGAGCCCCTCCGGCTCCAGGAACACCTGGTGGCGCTCCGCCTCGGGGAACTTGACGATCTTGTCCTCGATGCTCGGACAGTAGCGCGGGCCCCGGCCCGAGATCGCCCCGCCGTAGAGGGCCGACTCGTTCAGGTGGCGCGCGATGATCTCCCGAAGCGCGGGCCCGGTGTAGCCGAGCCAGCAGGGGAGCTGCGCGGGGTGCGGCGCTCGCTCGTGGAAGGAGAACCAATACGGCTCGCGCTCGCCGTCCTGCCGCTCGAAGCGGGAGAAGTCCACGCTCCGGCCGTCGATGCGCGGAGGGGTGCCGGTCTTGAATCGTTGGACCGCAAGCCCAAGCCCCATAATGGCTTGCGACATCTCCACCGAGGGCGCGTCGCCGGCCCGGCCGGCCGGAATCCGGGTCTCCAGCCCGAGGTGGATGCTCCCCCGCAGGAAGGTCCCCGCCGTCAGCACCACCGCCCTGGCGCCGTAGCGACGGCCATCGGTGGTCGCGATCCCCGTGACCCGCTCCCCTTCCATCACCAGGCCCGCCACCGTGGCCTGCGCGAACTCGAGCCGCGGCTGCCGCTCGAGCACCTCGCGCACGGCGCGCCGGTAGAGCCCCCGGTCGCACTGCGCCCGCGGCGACCAGACCGCCGGGCCCTTCGAGCGGTTGAGCATCCGGAACTGGATCCGCGCCCGGTCGGTCGCGCGCCCCATGACGCCGCCCAGCGCGTCCACCTCGCGCACGACGGTCCCCTTGGCGATGCCGCCGATCGCCGGGTTGCACGACATCTGGCCGATCGTCTCGAGGTTCTGCGTGACGAGCAGCGTGCGCGCCCCCATCCGGGCGGCGAGCGTCGCCGCCTCGGCCCCGGCGTGGCCGCCGCCGATCACGATCACGTCGTAGGGTTCCTGGTATGCCATGGCGACGAATCTAACGCGCGCGCGGCGAGGGGCGTTCCGCCCCCGAGCGTCATCGCGAGGGTGCGCAGCACCCGAAGCAAGCGCCCCGCATGCGACCGGAGTCCACGGAGGGCCGTAAGAGTACGACCCTCCGTGGACCCCGGTGCGGCTACTGGGAGATTGCCACGCCCGCTGCGCGGGCTCGCGACGACCTCCTCCGCCGCGTCGTCGTTCCTACCTCCTCACGCCGTTCGCACCCAGCGCGCGAGCTCGGCGAGGGTGGGCTTCTTCCCGTAGCTCAGGATGCCCACGCGATAGATCCGTGCCGCGAGCCACACGGCGACGAGGATCCCGACGACCATGGTCGCGGTCGAGAGCAGCAGCGTGCCCGCCGGGAGCGGCGACACCGAGTACCGCACCGGCACCACGAAGGGCGCGAACGGCGGCACGAAGGTGAGCGTGCGCGCGAGCCCGCCGCTCGGGTCGCCGATGAGCTGGAACATGAGGAAGAGGCCGGCCATGATGCACACGGTGATCGGCATCTGCGACTGCTGCGCCTCGGCGGTCGAGTTGCACATCGCGCCGACCGCGGCGTAGAGCGCGGCGTAGAAGAGGAAGCCGAGCGTGAAGTAGAGGAGGAAGACGCCCAGGAGCGCCGGGCTGACCGTCGGGATCGGGAGCGCGGCGAGGCTCGCGGCCGAGACGCCGAGCCGCGCGGCGATCGCCTCGCGCCAGGTGGTGAGCGCCATCGCGGTGCCGCCCCAGATGGCGAGCTGCGCGAGCGCCACGCCGGCCACGCCGAGCACCTTGCCCATCATCAGCTCGAAGGGCGAGAGGCTCGCGACCAGCACCTCGACGATGCGGTTCGTCTTCTCCTCGATCGTGGACATCGTCACCTGCATGCCGTAGATGAGGAGCGCCAGGTAGAGGATGAACGACATCGCGTAGGCGAGGACGAACGACGCCTCGCCGCTCTCGCCGGTGATCGCGCCGTTGCTAACCTTGACCGGCGCGAGGTCGATGCGCCCGAAGGCGCCGAGCACGACGGCGGGCGGCACCCCGGCGCGCGCGAGGCGCTCGCCGAAGAGGAGCGGCGTGAGCGTGCGCTGCAGCCGCTCCATCTCGCGCAGGCTGCCGACGTTGGTGCCGTAGTACTGCAACCTCCCGCTCGCCACGCCGCTGTCGGTGAGGACGAGGATCCCGTCCACCCGCGCCGCGTCGGCGAGCGTGTCCCGGGTGAGCGCGACGAGCGAGTCGCGCGCGGCGTCCACGTGGGCGGGCGCGGTCGCGACGCGCTCGACGCGGTAGCGCGGGCGCGTGCGGGTCACCGTGTCGCGCATCTCGCCCGCGAGCCGCTCGACGACGCGGGCGCCGAGGGTGCCGCTCGCGGCATCCACCACGACGACGTGGGCGGGCCGGGTGTGGCGCTTCTCGAGGAACGCCGGGAACATCATGAGGCCGGCCATGAGGAGCGGCCCCAGCACCGTGCCGATCACGAAGGCCCGGGTGCGCACGCGCGAGAGGAACTCGCGACGCAGCACCGCTCCGATCTTCCGCAGCTCACGCATGGGCCGCCTCCCGCGCGTGCGCCGCGCTCCGTCCGTCCTCGCTCGCCGGCGCCACGGCCGCCCCGGCGCCGACCCTGGCGATGAAGATCGACTGCAGCGACGGCTCGACCACCTCGAAGCGCGCGAGTCCCACACCCGCCTCGACGAGCGCCCGCAGCAGCCGGTCGGGGTCGCCCGCGGGGGCGAGCTCCACCTCGGCGCTCGCGCCGTAGTCGTCCGCCCGCGCGACCAGAGTGCGGTCGGCGAGCACCGCCGCCGCGCGCTCCCGGCCCTGCCTGAAGACGAGCGCGACGTGCCGTCCCCCGCCCTCGCGCTTCACGTCGGCGAGCCGGCCGTCCACCACCTTCTCCCCGCGCGCGATGATCACGACGCGGTCGCACATCCGCTCGGCCTGCTCCATGATGTGGGTCGAGAAGACCACCGTGCGGCCCTCGCGCGCGAGGTCCACGACGACGTCCTTCATCACCTGGCTGTTGACGGGGTCGAGGCCGCTGAAGGGCTCGTCGAGCACGACGAGCTCGGGGTCGTGCAGCAGCGCGCCGACGAACTGCACCTTCTGCTGCATCCCCTTCGAGAGGTCCTGCACCTTGCGTCCGGTCCAGTCGGCGAGCCCGACCCGCTCGAGCCAGCCCGCGGCGCGCCGGCGCGCCTCGCGCGCCGCGAGGCCGCGCGTCTCGCCCAGGAAGACGAGCTGCTCGAGCACGCCCATCTTCGGATAGAGCCCGCGCTCCTCGGGCAGGTAGCCCACCCGCGGGGCGAGCGCGCGGCTCGCCGGCTCGCCGAAGAGGGTGATGCGCCCGGCGTCCGGCACGGTGATGTGCATGATCATCCGGATCGTCGTCGTCTTGCCCGCGCCGTTCGGGCCGAGGAGCCCGAAGATGCCGCCGCGCGGCACGTCGAACGACAGCTCGCGCACCGCCGTGTGCCCGGCGTAGCGCTTGACGACCCGGTCGAGCGAGAGGATCGGGTCCGACATGGGGAGTGTGCTCCTGGAGAGGGTTCGGCGCGGGCGCGGCGGCCGTTGCCGGCGAGCGATCTACGCGGGGTGTCGCCGGGGAGTTTCCCCGGGCGGCGTGAAACGCCAAGCCCCCGCGAACTCGTGTGAGTTCGCGGGGGCTCGATCGGCGCCGTCCGGGGCGTGCTACAGCGCCACCTCGCCGAGCGGCGTCAGCTCCCGCACCTCCGCCGCCGGGACGGCGAGGAACTTCTGCTCGGTGCGGAGCCCGAACTTGAGCGTCCGGCGCAGGAACTCCTCGCGCGGGACGCCGCTCGCCGCCGGGTCGTGGGTCGCCACGTCGTGCAGCCGCATGCGACCCTGCTCGGTGTCGTGGTAGCGGCCGACGACGACCCGCCCGTCGGCGAGGTCGAGCACCACGGTGACGCCGTGGAGCTCCTCGTGGCCCGGATGGAAGACGTGGCCGGCCATCGTCGCCTCCGCGCGGCTCAGACGGCTGCGCCGCAGTGCTTGTCGAACGCGGCCGTGAGGTCGGCGGCGATCGCCTGGGGCGAGCGGCCCTCGATCTGGTGCCGGTGGACGAAGTGCACCACCTCGCCGTCGCGCAGCAGCGCCATCGAGGGGCTCGACGGGGCGTAGTCGGCGAAGTACTGGCGCGCGCGGCCCGTGGCGTCGAGGTCCTGGCCCGCGAAGACGGTGACGACCTCGCTCGGCTTCACGCCGTGCTCGAGGGCGAGCTTGAGCGCCGGGCGCGCGTTGCCCGCGGCGCAGCCGCAGACCGAGTTGACGAAGACGAGCGTGGTGCCCTTGGGGTCGCCGAGCGCCGCGTCGACCTCCTCCACGGTGGTGAGCTCCTTGGCGCCCATCCGGCGCATCTCGTCACGCATCGGCTCGACGAGCCGGGGATCGTAAGGCATGTGTATGGGACTCCGTGTGAGTTGGGATCACTATTCCGTACTGACTTCGCCCGCGCCCTCGAGCGCCGCCTTGAGCGTGTGCCAGCCGAGGCTCGCGCACTTGACGCGGGTCGGGTAGGCGCTCACGCCGGCGAAGACGGCGAGCTTGCCGAAGGCGGCGCGGGCGGCCGCCTCGTCCTCCGCGGCCGCGCCCGCCCGGCCCGTCACGAGCAGGTGGAAGCGCTCGAAGAGCGCGAGCGCCTCGGCGCGGGTCTTCCCCTTCACCGCCTGCGTCATGATGGAGGCGCTCGCCTTCGAGATGGCGCAGCCCTGGCCCTGGAAGCTCACGTCCGCGATGCGCTCGTCCGCGTCCAGCCGGAGCCAGACGGTGACCTCGTCGCCGCAGAGCGGGTTGATCCCGTCGGCGTGGGCGGAGGCGTCGGGCATCGCGCGGAAGTTCCGCGGCGCGCGGTTGTGCTCCAGGATCACGTCCTGATAGAGCTGGTCGAGCGCCGCCATCAGCCGAGCACCTCGCGCACGCGCTGGAGCCCGCGCACGAGCGCGTCCACCTCGTCGGCCGTGTTGTAGAGCGCGAACGACGCGCGCGCCGTCGCGGGGACGCCGAGCCGGCGCATCAGGGGCTGGGCGCAGTGGTGGCCGGCGCGGATCGCGATCCCGTCGCCGTCGAGGATCGTGCCGATGTCGTGCGGGTGCGCCCCCTCCATCACGAAGGAGAGGACGCTCGCCTTGTGCGCCGCGGTGCCGACGACGCGGAGCCCCGGCACCTCCGCCACCCGCGCGGTGGCGTAGGCGAGGAGCGCGTCCTCGTGCGCCGCGATCCCGGCGAGCCCGACGCGCTCGAGATACGCGAGCGCCGCGCCGAAGGCGACGACGCCGGCGATGTTGGGCGTGCCCGCCTCGAACTTCTGCGGCACCGGCGCCCAGGTGCTCCGCTCGAAGGAGACGCGCTGGATCATGTCGCCGCCGCCCTGCCAGGGCGGCATCCGCTCGAGCAGCGCCTCGCGCGCCCAGAGGAGCCCGACGCCCGTCGGGCCCAGCATCTTGTGCGCGCTGCAGACGAAGAAGTCGCACCCCAGCGCCTGGACGTCCACCCCGAGGTGCGGCGCGCTCTGCGCCCCGTCCACCAGCACCGGGATCCCGCGCGCGTGCGCGAGCCGGACGACCGCCTCGACGGGGTTGATCGTGCCGAGGGCGTTGGAGACGTGCACGATCCCGACGAGCTTCACGCGCTCGGTGAGGAGCCGCTCGAACGCCGCGAGGTCGAGCTCGCCCGCATCGGTGATCGGTGCGGCCACGACCCGCGCCCCCGTCTGCTCGGCGACGAGCTGCCAGGGGACGATGTTCGAGTGGTGCTCCATCGTGGTGAGGAGCACTTCGTCGCCCGGAGCGAGGTTCGCGCGGCCCCACGTCTGGGCCACGAGGTTGATCGCCTCGGTGGTGCCGCGGGTGAAGACCACCTCGTTGGGGCTCGCCGCCCCCAGGAAGCGGGCCACCTGCTCCCGCACCCGGTCGTATGCGAGCGTCGCGTCGGCGCTGAGCTGGTAGACGCCGCGGTGGATGTTGGCGTTCTGCGCTTCGTAGTAGCGCCGCTCGGCGTCGATCACGCAGCGCGGCTTCTGGCTCGTCGCCGCGCTGTCGAGGTAGACGAGCGGCCGGCCACGGACGGTGGTCGCGAGGATGGGGAAGTCGGCCCGGAGGGAATCGACGTCGAGCGGGGCGGGACGGCGGGACGGCGGGACGGCGGGAGTGGGCTCCCGGGCGCCGCAGTCTTCCGCCACCGGGAGCGTCGTTCCCGCCGTCCCGCCGT
>DASTSO010000032.1:0-2758 GCA_035760645.1 Gemmatimonadales bacterium | reverse complement strand
CGGCGCGGATCGCGCTCTTCACCTTGCCGCCCAGGATGTGGGCGGCGTGCAGCGACAGCGCGGGGTCGGCCTGCACGTGGATCGTGACCCGGTAGACGAGCCCCGTCTTCCGCACGGCGAGCTTCTCGGTGGCGAGCACGCCCGCGACGCTCTCGGCGGCCCGCCGGACCGGCTCGACCACCTCCGCCCCGGGCATCCGGTCCATGAGGTCGTGGTACGCGGGGCGGAGCATCGCGACGCCGTTCCAGGCGATGATGGCCGAGGCGAAGAGGGCGGCCCAGTCGTCGGCCGCCTCCCAGCCGGGCCCGCCGACGAGGGCGATCGTGATGCCGACGAACGCCGCGGCCGAGGTGAGCGCGTCACTCAGGTGGTGCCAGGCGTCGGCCTTGACCGCGGTGCTCCCCAGCGCGGCGCCGACCGCGTGCACCCGGCGCGAGAGCACCCACTTGATCGCCATCACGACCACCAGGACGCCGAGCGTCCAGGGGGCGGGCGCGAAGTGGGGAGTGCGGATCTCCTTCACGGCCTCGATGGCGATGCCGAGCGCGGCCCCCAGCAGCATGAGGGCGACCACGGCCGCCGCGAGCGCCTCGGCCTTGCCGTAGCCGAAGGGGTACTCCGCGTCGGGGTCGCGCCCGGCGATCCGCAGCCCGGTCCAGACGATGAGCGAGGAGAAGATGTCGGCCGTCGACTCCACCGCGTCCGCGACGAGCGCGTAGGTGTTGCCGACGAGGCCGGCGACGAGCTTCGCGAGGGCGAGCCCGGCGTTGATGGCGAGTCCGACCTGGGCGGAGCGGATGCCGCGCGAGGTGTCCGGGGCCACGTCGCCTCCGTGTCTACGCCGCGCGTGCGGCGTGCCGGCCGAGCAGGATCACCGTCGTGCCCAGCAGGCAGAGCGACACCCCGGCGACGTCCCACCGGTCGGGCCGCACCCGTTCGACCACCCAGAGCCAGACGAGCGACGCCGTGACGTAGACGCCCCCGTACGCCGCGTAGGCCCGGCCCGCGGCGGCGACGTCCACCCGCGTGAGCAGCCAGGCGAAAAGCGCGAGCGAGGCGAGCGCCGGCAGCACCAGCCCCGCCCGGCTCACGCCCGATCCCGCCGGGGCGGCGCCTCGTGGATGGAGCCCGCGGGACACGCGCGCTGCGGGTCGTCGGCGAGGTCGGCGCGCTCGCCGATCCTGAGGGCGTCGGAGGGTGGGGTGATCATGACGGGACCGGGTGCGGGGGCCTGAAGCTCGAGTCGCCTGAAGGTGTAACCTGTGTGGCGTCGACCTACAACGGGAGCCGCCGCGCGCAAGTCAGCCGTTTCGTTCAAGCCCCCCGCCGTGCCGGCTCGTATTCTCTCCTCCGTCGTTCGGGCCGTTCAATTCTTCAATCCGACGGAGGTTCCGATGTCGCTCGCTCCTTCCACCGCTTCCCGCTCCTGCGGCTGCACCCGCTGCACCTGCTCCTGTGGCTGCCGACGCGAGGCGCCGCAGGGCCGTCCCGCCGGCTGCCGCTGCTGACTCCACGCCCGCCGCGCCGATCGCCCTGAGCGGGGACGCCACCTGAGCTCGCCGGAGGTTGCCATGACGAAGCAGCACCATGACCACACGTCCCACGCCGATCATGGCCACGGCGGCCACGGCGGCCACGGGCCGGTGACCCACGGCGCCTCCGCCGACTGGCGGGCCGCCTACACCCACGCGTTCGAAGCCGCCCAGCCGGCGCCGGGCCGCACCGTCGTCGTCGTGGAGCTCGAGGCGCGCGAGATGGACTGGGAGTTCGTGCCGGGACGCACGACGCGCGCCTGGGGCTACAACGGCCAGGTGCCCGGTCCGGTGATCGAGGCGCGGGTCGGCGACGTGCTGGAAGTCCACCTCACGAACCATCTCCCCGAGCCGACGAGCATCCACTGGCACGGTCTCCGGCTGCCGGCCGCGATGGACGGCACCGACATGGTGCAGCATCCGATCGCGCCGGGCGAGACGTTCACCTACCGCTTCCTGCTTCCCGACGCCGGGACCTTCTGGTACCACCCGCACAGCAACGAGACGGTGCAGCTCGAGCGCGGCCTCTACGGCGCGCTCGTCGTGCGCGGCGAGGACGAGCCCGTGCTCGACGCCGAGCGGGTGCTCGTGCTCGACGACGTCGCGCTCGACCGGAAGGGACAGGTGAAGTCGCCGGGCCGGTGGATCGAGCAGCACGACGGTCGCCAGGGCGACACCTGTCTCGTGAACGGGCGGCAGACGCCCGAACTGGCGATCGCCGCCGGACGGGTGGAGCGCTGGCGGATCGTGAACGCGTCGAGCGCGCGCTACGTGCGGCTCGCGATCGGGGACCGGCCGTTCACGATCATCGGCACCGATGGCGGACTGATCGATGCGCCCGTGACCGCCACCGAGGTGCTCCTGACGCCCGGGGACCGCGTGGAGCTCGCGGCGGGGCCGTTCGCCGACGGCGAAGTGCTCGGCGTGGATGCGCTCCGCTACGGCCGCGTCACGATGGCCCGGGCGCGCGAGGTGCGCTTCGCCACCCTGCGCGTCGGTCCCGCCGCGCCGTCGCGCGCCGCGATCCCGGCTCGGCTCCGCGACATCGCCCCGCTCGTCACCGGCCCCGTCACGCCGACGCGCGAGGTGCACCTCGGCGCCCGTCCGAGCCTGCGGCGCGGCGTGCAGTTCGTCATCAACCAGGAGCCGCACCACCGCGACCAGCCGGTCCGGGTGGGCGAGCTGCAGGTCTGGGACGTCGTCAACGACACGATGATGGACCATCC
>DASTSO010000031.1:0-2850 GCA_035760645.1 Gemmatimonadales bacterium | reverse complement strand
CGCCTCTTCCGCAGCTTCTACCGCCACGGGCGCGCCGTGGAGGACGTGATCGCCCTCGTGCAGCTCGAGGAGAAGCGCCACGCGCGCGTCGTCAACCTCTCGGGCGGCCAGAAGCAGCGGCTCGCGCTGGGCTGCGCGCTCGTGGGCGACCCCGAGCTCGTCTTCCTCGACGAGCCGACCACGGGGCTCGACCCGCAGGCGCGCCGGCAGGTGTGGGAGCTCGTCGAGGAGCTCAAGCGCAGCGGCCGCACCATCCTGCTCACCACGCACTACATGGAGGAGGCCGAGCGGCTCTGCGACCGCGTCGCGATCGTGGACCACGGCCGCGTCATCGCGCTCGACACGCCGCGCGGGCTGGTGGCGGGGCTGGGGGCGGGGCAGATCGTGTTCTTCTCGGTGGGAGGGCGGGACGGCGGGAGAGGCGGGACGGCGGGAGGGGAGCAGGCGGCGGAATTCGTCGAAGCGATCGGCGCGGCGGTGGGGGCGACGCATGCGCCGCGCGCGGTGGACGGCGGGTGGGAGCTGCCGGTCGCCGCGACGCACGAGGCGATTCCCGCGCTGCTCGCCGAGCTCGACCGGCGGGCGCTGCCGCTCGCGGAGCTGCGCACCCATCTGCCGACCCTGGAGGACGTCTTCGTGTCGCTGACCGGGAGGGCGCTGCGCGATGCGTGACGACCGCGTGCGGCCCGCCATCCTCGAGCTCACCCTCGTGCGGCTGCGGGAGTTCTACCGCGAGCCCGAGGCGGTGTTCTGGGTGTTCGCCTTTCCGCTGCTGCTGGCGCTCGGCCTCGGCATCGCCTTCCGCGACCGGCCGCCGGAGTCGGTGCGCGTGGGCGTCGTCGCCACGGCGCCGGCCGACGTCGCGGCGGCGCTGGAGCAGACGAAGGGGCTCGCCGTCGCGCGGCTCGCCGACGACAGCGCCGCGATGCGCGCGCTCCGCACCGCGGAGGTCGCGCTCGTCGTCGCGCCGGCGGCGGACGGCGGCGTCGTGTACCGCTTCGACCCCTCGCGGCCCGACGCGCGCACGGCGCGGCTCGTCGCCGACGACGCGATCCAGCGCGGCGCGGGGCGCGCCGACCCGCTCGCGGTGACCGAGGCGACGGTGCGCGAGCGCGGGGCGCGCTACATCGACTTCTTCATCCCCGGCATGCTGGGGCTCAACCTGATGGGCAGCGGCGTCTGGTCGATCGCCTTCGCCATCGTCACGGCGCGGAAGCAGAAGCTGCTGAAGCGGCTCATCGCGACGCCGATGTCGCGCGCGCAGTATCTCGCGTCGTTCCTGCTCTCGCGGCTCGCCTTCCTCGTGCTCGAGGTCGGCGTGCTGGTGGGCTTCGGCATGCTGGTCTTCGACGTGCCGCTGCGCGGCTCGGTCGGGGCGCTCGCCGTCGTGTCGCTCGTCGCGGCGCTCACCTTCAGCGCCCTGGGGCTGCTGGTCGCCTCGCGCGCGCGGACGGTGGAGGGCGTGTCGGGGCTCGCCAACCTGGTGATGCTGCCGATGTGGATCTTCTCGGGCGTCTTCTTCTCCGCCGCGAACTTCCCCGACGCGCTGCAGCCGTTCATCCAGGCGCTGCCGCTCACCGCCGCGGTGGACGCGCTGCGCGCGATCATGCTGCGCGGCGCGCCACTCGCGTCGCAGGCGGGGGAGCTGGGGCTCCTGCTCGTGTGGCTGGTGGTGCCGTTCGTCGTGGCGCTGCGGATCTTCCGCTGGCGCTGAGGGACGGAACGGCTCACCGCCGCGCGACGAGCCCCGCGAGCGCGACGCGGTACTCGCCCGACGACGCGTCGCGGTAGACGCGGTACTCGGTCGGGTACCACCCCGGCTGCGCGTAGCGAGCGGGGACGGCGATGGGCCGGCGGAAGTCGGTCGCGGTCTCGAGGAAGGCCTTCGTCACCATCGGCTCGGCGAAGATGAGCCGGCCGTCCCAGGTGCCGTAGAGGAAGGTCTCGGTGAACGGCGCGCCGGCGAGCTCGGGGCTCGTCGAGTCGGCCCAGTGCGCGCCCATGAGCGGCACCTCGCCGGGCAGCCGGACGTAGCCCGCGGGGACGAGCTCGGGCGCCGGGTGGCGGGCCGACTTCGCTCCGAACGCCGAGTCGGTCGGGACGATCGCCGCGCGCTCGGCCTCGGTGGCCGTGAAGAAGTGGAAGTCGAAGTGCGGCCGGTCGTAGGTCCCGTGCGGCATGTGGCCCGCCGGGTTCCAGTCGAAGGCGACGAAGCGGTAGGGCGTCGGATTGCCCGCCGGCATCGGCAGGAGCCAGACGTGGGTGCTGTGGCCGTCGGGCATCGTGATCCCGCCCGGCGCGCCGTCGGCCGGGAGCGACGCGAGCAGCGCCCGGCTCAGCGCGACGCCGACCTCCGTCGGGGCGCCGTTCTGCTCGGTGACGTAGACCCGCGCCGCCCCGCCGCCCACCGCGACCGCGGGCCCGTAGGTGGTCCGGGCGGCGGGCGCCGTGAGCGGCGCGACGAGCGGGAGGGCGGCGAGCGGGGCCATGGCGCCGAGGCAGACGAGCGCGGGGCGGGACCGTTCCTTCATACGGGTGACGAGCGTGCGGACGGACATCGTGATCTCCTCGTTCGGGTGGACGGGCGACACGATGCGGCGAAGGCGCGGGCCGCTCCATCCCATCTTCTCGGGGGGCGCGCTCCCCCCGAGAATTGGGGGTATCGGGCCGGGGCGGGGGACCGCAGATTGGGCCCATGCACGTGGTCGTTCACCAGCGGATCGCCGATCCCGACGTCTTCCGCGCCCTGGCCGAGGAGCCGATGCCGGCGCGGCCGGCCCACTGGCGCCTCATCGCGTTCGCGCCGACG
This sequence comes from Gemmatimonadales bacterium, assembly GCA_035760645.1. Taxonomy (GTDB): domain Bacteria; phylum Gemmatimonadota; class Gemmatimonadetes; order Gemmatimonadales; family GWC2-71-9; genus DASSTY01. The sequence goes on along the minus strand of DASTSO010000031.1, from coordinate 41 downwards.
CGGGACGGGGCGGCCTGCTTCAGTCTCTGGTGGGCCGACGG
>DASTSO010000030.1:0-11987 GCA_035760645.1 Gemmatimonadales bacterium | reverse complement strand
CGGGTCGAGCGGACGCCCCCAAGGTGCGAAGAAGTTGGCCCGGGGAAAAGCGCCAAAAAGCGGAGTCCAGATGGGGCCAAATGCGCGCGCCATCCGCCTATTTTCCTCCCCCATGGCTCTCCTCACCCTCCGTCAGGCCTCTCTCGCCCTCGGCGGCCCCGCGCTGCTCGACGACGTCACGCTCGCCATCGACCGCGGCGAGCGCGTCTGCCTCGTGGGCCGCAACGGGGCCGGCAAGAGCACGCTCCTGCGCGTCGTCGCCGGGGCGCAGCCGCTCGACGCGGGCGAAGTCGTGCGCCAGCAGGGCGCGACCATCACCATGCTGCCGCAGGAGATCCCGTCCGACGTCGCCGGCACCGCCTTCGAGGTCGTCTCGCAGGGGCTCGGCCACCTGGGCGATCTCCTCGCGCGCTACCACGACGTGAGCCACCGGCTCGCCACCGAGACGAGCGACGCGCTGCTCGCGCAGCTCGACCGGCTGCACCGCCAGGTCGAGGCGGCCGACGGCTGGCGGCTGCATCATCGCGTGGAGACGGTGCTGAGCCACCTGGGTCTCGATCCCGATGCCGAGTTCACGGCGCTCTCGGGCGGGCTCAAGCGGCGCGTGCTCCTCGCGCAGGCGCTCGTGCGCGGGCCCGATCTGCTGCTCCTCGACGAGCCCACCAACCACCTCGACATCGAGAGCATCGACTGGCTCGAGCGGTTCCTGCTCGACGAGGGCCGGACGCTGCTCTTCGTCACCCACGACCGCGCCTTCCTGCGCCACCTCGCCACCCGCATCGTCGAGCTGGACCGCGGCCGGCTCCTCGACTGGGCCTGCGACTACGACACCTTCCTCGCGCGCAAGGAGGAGGCGCTCGCGGCGGAGGCGAAGCAGTGGGCCGAGTTCGACAAGAAGCTGGCGCAGGAGGAGGCGTGGATCCGCCAGGGGATCCAGGCGCGCCGTACCCGCAACGAGGGCCGCGTGCGCCGCCTCGAGGCGATGCGCGAGCAGCGCCGCGCGCGCCGCACGCAGCCCGGGGCCGCCCGCATGCAGCTCCAGGAGGCCGAGCGCTCGGGCCGCCTCGTCATCGAGGCGAAGGGCGTCGCCTTCGCCTACGATCATCGCCCCGTCGTGCAGGACTTCTCCACGACCATCGTGCGCGGCGACCGCGTCGGCATCATCGGCCCGAACGGCTCGGGGAAGACGACGCTGCTGCGCCTGCTGCTGGGCGAGCTCGCGCCGCAGGCGGGCACGGTGCGCCACGGGACCGGCGTCGAGGTCGCCTACTTCGACCAGCTCCGCGCGCAGCTCGACGAGGCGGCGTCGGTGCGCGACAACGTCACGCTGGGCGGCGGCGACACGGTCGTCTTCAACGGCCAGCACCGCCACGTGATGAGCTACCTCGAGGACTTCCTCTTCACCCCCGACCGCGCCCACCAGCCGGTGCGCGCCCTCTCGGGCGGCGAGCGCAACCGGCTCCTGCTCGCCCGGCTCTTCACCCGGTCCTTCAACCTCCTCGTGCTCGACGAGCCGACGAACGACCTCGACATCGAGACGCTCGATCTCCTCGAGGAGCTGCTGCTCGACTTCGACGGCACGCTCCTCGTCGTGAGCCACGACCGCGACTTCCTCGACCACGTCGTCACGAGCACCCTCGTGCTCGAGGGTGGCGGCCGCGTCGGCGAGTACGCCGGCGGCTACAGCGACTGGAAGCGGGTGGAGGAGACGCGGCCGGCGATCGAGCCGGCCGCGGCGGGGCGGAGCGCGTCGAAGAGCGCGGCCACCGGCGCGCGGGCCTCGGCGGCCGCGCCTCTGGCGCCGCCGGCCCCGAAGCCCCGCAAGCTCACCTGGAAGGAGCAGCGCGAGCTCGAGGGGCTGCCCGAGCGCATCGAGGCGCTGGAAACCGAGCAGCGCGAGCTGCACGCGGCGCTCGCGGATCCCGACTTCTACCGCCGCGAGGGCGGCGACGCGCTCGCCGCCGCCTCGAAGCGGCTCGAGGCGCTCGAGGGCGAGCTGGCCGAGGCCTATGCGCGCTGGGAGACGCTCGCCGAGCTGGCCGGGTGAGCCCGGCGGGGTGAGCCGCGCCACCGCGGCGGGTGGCGCGGCCCGATAGGTTGGGCCCATCCGACCACACCGGCCAGGGGGCGAGATGGGCAAGGCGAAGCGGCGGGGCATCGAGGCGCTCGGCACGTATTACGCGTGGGCCCGGGCGCTGCGGGAGGCGAGCGGATCGGCCACGGGGCGGGGCGGCGCGCGCCCGAGCGGACTGGCCGCGGCGGCGGTGAACCCCGACGAGGCGGGGCTCGCGCTGCACTGGTGTCTCGCGCTGCACGTGCTGGTGCGCGGCTACGAGAAGCTCGACCTCGATGCGCCCGAGGTGGCCGAGCTCCTGGCCGACGACGAGCGGCGCGCCTGCCTCGCGCGGCTGGCCCGGCGCGCGCGCCGCTTCCGCCGCCGCCCGCTCCGCAAGCGCGACGCCGGCTGCCTCGGCGTGGACGTCGAGCGCTGGGGCGACCAGCTGATGGCGGCCTTCGGACGCCTGCTCGAGGAGGACACGGCGCCGGCGGGCGCGCCGGCGGACCGCGCGGACCCCGCCGCTGCGGCGACCGGGGAGGCGGCGCAGGCCCGGGCTCCGGCGAAAGCGGCGGCCGGGTGACCCGGGCCCGAGTGACGGCCGGAGGCGGCGGCACCGAGCGGGGCGCGGCGAGATGCCGCGCCCCGCTTGCGGTTTCGGGCATCGTGTTCGCATACTTCACGCCCCTTTGCGCGCGGGTGCTGCGATCAGCGACGTCGCAAGCGTCGCGATCCGGCCGCCGCCGCGCGTCTCCCCACTCATCCGTTTGCGCCAGGAGTGCTTGATGAACAAGCAGGAGTTGGTCGCGGCCCTCGCCGAGGAGCACGAGCTGCCGAAGGCCCAGGCGTCCCGCATCGTCGATTCGCTCTTCTCGAACTCGGGCATCATCGCCAAGGAGCTCAAGAAGGGGAACAAGGTCGCGCTCACCGGCTTCGGCGTCTTCGGCGTGAAGGCGCGCGCCGCGCGCAAGGGCCGCAACCCGCAGACCGGCGAGACGGTGAAGATCAAGGCCGCCAAGGTCCCGGCCTTCAAGGCCGGCGCGGGCCTCAAGCAGCTCGTCAACGGCAAGAAGAAGTAAGCGCCGCGCTCGCTGCCTGAGCTGAACGACGAGGGCCCCGGATCATCCGATCCGGGGCCCTCGTCGTTGCGATCGGCCGGTCCGCCGACCCGCCTAGCGCCGCAGCTTGCCCAGCAGCCGCAGCATCTCGATGTAGAGCCAGAAGAGGGTGACGACGAGCCCGAACGCGGCGAACCACTCGTACTCGGCCGGGTCGTGCCCCAGGCCGCGCTCGATGAGGTCGAAGTCGAGGATCAGGTTGAACGCGGCGAGCCCGGTGACGAACAGGCTGAAGCCGATGCCGATCGCGCCCGACTGCCAGAGGAAGGGCGGCGGCGCCACGCCGAAGAGTCCGGCGACGATGACGATGAGGTAGAAGACGGCGATCGCCGCGGTGCAGGAGACGACGATCGTCTTGAAGCGCTCGGTGGCGCGCACCAGCCCCGCGCGGTAGAGCACGAGCATGACGCCCAGGGTGCACATCGTGAGCGCCACGGCGAGGAGCGGCAGGCCGGCGTAGCGTGCGTTCATGAGCGCCGAGATGGCGCCCAGGAGCAGCCCCTCGAGCACGGCGTAGATCGGGCCGGTGACGGCGGCACGCTCGGGGTTGCGCGCGGTGTACCAGGCGACGCCGAAGCCGCCGAGGGCGCCGACGAGCATCATCGTGCCGACGTTGCCCGAGAGGCCGCCCGCGAGCACCTGGTGCCACGTCCAGGCGGCGGCCGCCGCCGCGAGCGCGAGCAGCACGCCGGTCTTCCGGACGACGCCGCCCAGCGTCATCGGCTCCGCGGCGACGCGCGGCTGCGCGCCGAAGTCGATGCGGCCCAGGACGGGGTTCTGTGACCGTGTGGCCATGGCCAGCTCTCCTGTGGGAGGGTGGGGGATGCCGGAATATCCCCGGCCGCGGCGCGCGTGTCCAGCGCGGACGCCGCTCAGACCGGCGGCTGTCGGATCCGCTCGAGGGTGGCGAGGAGGGTGCGGAGCTGCGGCTCGTCGAGGTGGCCCAGCGTGCGCGCGTAGAAGTCGGCGACGAGGCGGTCGAGGCTGTTGGTGAGCCGGAGCCCCTCGGCGGTGAGCCGGGCGCGCACCACCCGGCGGTCGTCGTCGTCGCGCCAGCGCTGGATCAGCCCCCGGCGGTCGAGCCGGTCGAGGAGCCGGGTGACGTCGGGCTCGCGGGTGACGAGCCGCTGGCCCAGGTCGCTGCAGCGCAGCCCCGCCGCGCCCGCCTCGCGCAGCGCGCGCAGCACCCCGTACTGCGTGGGGGTGAGCTCCACCGGCCGGAGCGCCTCGGCGAGGCGGTCGGTGAGGGCGTCGGCGGTGCGGCTCAGGGCGGCGTGCGCGGCGGCCTCGAGCGCGGGATCCAGGGGCGGCACGGCGGAAAATATAGCCGTGGCGACGACTTTTGTACAGACGAGCGAATTTGAATTCCGGGCCGCCGAGCGTTACCGTAGGGCGTCCGCGGCGCTCCCCCCTCCGCGCGCGCCGCCCGCCACCCCTGCCCCCGAGGCCCGGATGACCGCCACGACCCCGACCTATCGCAACGGAGCCGCCACCCCACGCTCGCCGGTCGGCGCCGGAGTCGTCGACCGCATCGACGAGATCTTCGGCGCCGACGTCTTCAGCCGCCGCGTCATGCGGCAGCGCCTCCCGCGCGACATCTACAAGAGCCTCGTCCGCACCATCGACCTCGGCGAGCCGCTCGACCCCCGGGTGGCCGACGCCGTCGCCGCCACCATGAAGGACTGGGCGATCGAGCGTGGCGCCACGCACTACACCCACTGGTTCCAGCCCCTCACCGGCCTCACCGCCGAGAAGCACGACTCGCTCATCTCGCCCGACGGGCAGGGGGGCGTGATCTACAACTTCCCCGGCAGCGAGCTCGTCCAGGGCGAGCCCGACGCCTCGAGCTTCCCCTCGGGCGGCCTGCGCGCCACCTTCGAGGCCCGCGGCTACACCGCCTGGGACCCCACGAGCCCGGCCTTCCTCATGCGGGGCGAGAACGACGTCGTCACGCTCTGCATCCCCACGGCGTTCGTCAGCTGGACCGGCGAGGCGCTCGACACCAAGATCCCGCTCCTGCGCTCCATGGAGGCGCTCGGCAAGCAGGCGCTGCGCATCCTGCGGCTCTTCGGCACCGACGTGGACGTGAACCGCATCGTCACCACCGTCGGCCCCGAGCAGGAGTACTTCCTCGTCGACCGCGACCTCTACTTCAAGCGGCCCGACCTGCTCACCTGCGAGCGCACCCTCTTCGGCGCCCGGCCCCCGAAGGGCCAGCAGCTCGAGGACCACTACTTCGGCACCATCCCGCAGCGCGTCCTCGCCTTCATGGCCGAGAGCGAGCGCGAGCTCTACCGCCTCGGCGTCCCCGTGAAGACGCGCCACAACGAGGTCGCGCCGGGGCAGTACGAGATCGCGCCCATCTTCGAGTCGGCGCAGATCGCCAGCGACCACCAGATGGTGCTCATGGAGACGCTGAAGCGCGTCGCGCAGCGCTACGGGCTCGCCTGCCTCGTGCACGAGAAGCCGTTCGCCGGCATCAACGGCTCGGGCAAGCACGTCAACTGGTCGATCTCCACCGACACCGGCGTCAACCTGCTCGACCCGCAGGACGACACGCACACGAACCTGCAGTTCCTCGTCTTCCTCTGCGCCGCGGTGCGCGCGGTGGACCTGCACGCCGACCTGCTGCGCGCGACGATCGCCTCGGCGGGCAACGACCACCGGCTGGGCGCCAACGAGGCCCCGCCGGCGATCATCTCGATGTTCCTCGGCGAGATGCTCACCGACATCCTCGAGCAGATCGAGCAGGGCACGCCGAAGCGCACGCTGCGCGGCGGCACCCTCGAGCTCGGCGCCCGCACGCTCCCGCAGCTGCCGCGCCACTCGGGCGACCGCAACCGCACGAGCCCCTTCGCCTTCACCGGCAACAAGTTCGAGTTCCGCGCCGTGGGCTCCTCGGCCTCCATCGCCTGGCCCACCACCGTGCTCAACACGATCGTCGCCGAGTCGGTGGACCACATCGCCACCGAGATCGAGAAGGCGCTCGGCCGCACCGGCCGCAACGGCAACGAGGCGAAGTTCCAGGAGGCGGTCATCGGCGCGCTCCAGGGCATCATCAAGCAGCACAAGCGCGTCATCTTCAACGGCGACGGCTACTCGCGCGAGTGGCACGAGGAGGCCGAGCGCCGCGGGCTCCCGAACCTGCGCGACTCGGTGGCCGCCTTCCCCGTCCTCAAGGCGAAGAAGACGACCGACCTCTTCAAGAAGTACGGCGTGCTGACGAAGGCCGAGGTCGAGAGCCGCATGCACATCGCCGTGGAGAAGTGGGTCAAGCAGCTCCAGATCGAGGCCGAGACGATGGTGTCGATGGCCCGCGGCCACATCCTCCCCGCCGCGCTCCGGCACCAGGCGCTCGTGGCCGACGCGGTGGCCGCGACCGACGCCGCCGGCGTCGCGGACGAGGCGACCCGGACCCAGCTCCAGGAGTTCGTCGGCCTCGTGGGCCAGCTCCGCCGCGGCATCGGCGCGCTCGAGCAGGCCTGTCAGTACCACGACGCCGACCCGCTCAAGCACGCGCAGCACATCAACACCAAGGTCCGCCCCGCCATGGCCCAGCTCCGCACCGTGGCCGACGCGATCGAGGCCCAGGTGGCCGCCGAACTGTGGATGCTGCCGACGTATCGGGAGCTGTTGCACCTGAAGTAGGCGGAACGGCGGGAGCGGCGGGACGGCGGGAGGTCCCGATGCGGTACGAGCCTCCGGTGATGACACCGGAGGCTCGTTGCATTGGTGAGTGTCCCGCCGTCCCGCCCTCCCGCCCGCTGTGACCCAGACCCCGGCACCCCTCACTCCGCCCGGTTATCTAGCAAAACAACGGGAGGCGCCGTGGGCGGGACCGGGAACGGGTCTCGCAAGTCGTTGCACGGCAACGGGGTCGAGTCGGCTGGGCGGGCGGTACGTGGCTTGCCGACCGAAATGGGTGGGGACGTCGGCGGGACCGGCGATCCTGAGGCGCCGGTCTGGAAGGGAGGACGTCGATGTTCCTGATGCATGCCGCGGCCGCGGCCGCCGCCGCATCGCCGGTCATCTCGTCGGAGACGCTCGTCGTCCTGGCGCTCGGGGTGGCGATGTGCTGGCTCGCGATGGTCGTCCACGAGCTCGGGCACGCGCTCGCTGCGCTGCTCCTGGGCGTGCGGATCTGGGCGATCAATCTCGGCATCGGCCCCACGATCTGGTCGCGCACGATCCGCGGCTGCCGGGTGCGCATCGGCCTCGTCCCGCTCGTCGGCTCGGTCCAGCTGCTCGACGCCGACGCCGTCGCCATCGGCTACCGCGACATCCGCCCCGGCTTCTGGCGCTTCGTCTGGGTGCCCGGCGCCTGGCGCGCCCCGATCATCTCCGCCGCCGGCGGCTTCGCCAACCTGCTCGCCACCGTCGCCTTCGCCGCCTGGGCGCTCCAGCCCCACGGCGCCGGCGGCCTCGGCCAGCTCCTCGGCATCTTCGGCGTCGTCGCCAACTTCAGCGGCTATCTGAACCTGCTCCCCTGCTTCTCCTCCGACGGGGTGCATCTGCTGGCGCACCTCCGGGCGATGCGGGAGGCGGGCGTCTAGGCGGTCGAGGGCGGCCCAGGGCGGTCAGGGAGCGCCGTTCGACCACAACCCTCCGATGCTCGCGATGAGCATCGGAGGGTTGTGGTCGATCAGGGCTTGGCCGTATACGCCGCCACCGTCGCCCGCTTCCCCGCGGCCTCGTCGCTGATGAGGAGACTGCCGTCGGGCGCGAAGGCGATGCCCTCGGGCTGACGGTGGTACTTGCGGTCGAGCTGGCCGCCCCCGAGCACCTGACCGGTGCTGCTCACCTCTGCGTAGGCCCGCTGCGGGCCGGCGATCAGGACGAGGTTGCCCGAGCGCGGCGCGCGCACGAAGGCCGAGCCGTGGAAGGCCTTCTCGCCGGTGAGCGGCGCGAGGCGCGCGAAGGGAACCGCGATGCGGGGTGTCGCCTCGAGCTGCTTCCGGTCGAGCGGGAAGCCCAGGACGATCACCTCGCGGTCCCACGCCTTCGTGCGCGCGTGCTTGCAGAGCAGGAGCAGCGCGTCGGTCGAGGCGTCGAAGGTGAGCCCCTCGACCTCGCAGCGCTTGCCGAGTCCCGTGTCGTAGCGCGTGAACGGCACGCGCTCGCCGTCGGCGCCCTCGCGCGTCTCGTAGAGCACGCCGTCGCTCGTGACGAGCCAGATGCGGTCGCCCACCACCTGGATGTCCTCGAAGTCGGCGTGCACCGCGCCCTTGCCGGCGCCCTTCCCGTCGCCCGTCTCGTCCGTCAGGGCGAAGCGCGCGAGGACCCTGCCCGTCGCGGGGTCGAGCCGCCAGATGGTGCCGGTCTCGTCGCCGTGAGCGAAGAGACGGCCCCGTGCGTCGAAGGCGATCCCGCTGATCTCGTCGAGCGCCGGCGGGAGCTCGACCTGGCGCGTCGGCGCACCCTTGAGATTGAAGCGGATGAGGACGCCGGTACCGGCGGTCGAGCGGAGTGCGGTGTCCTGGTCCGCGACGACGGCACCGGGGGCCGCCGTGTCGGCGAGCGCGGTCTCGATGCCCCCGCGCTCGCCGCTCGCGCCCCGGGCCTCGCTCGCGCCGCGACTGCCCGGGCCGCGGCCGAAGTCGCTGGGCCCGCAGGCCGCGGCGGCGGCGAGCAGGGCGAGCGGGACGAGGAGCGGGAGGCGAGCGGGGCGCGGCATGGCGACGAAATAAGCACGCGCGCCCCGCCGGCGGCGGTGCGCGCGGTCACCGCCGGACGGGACGCTCGCGCGCGGCGCTCAGCGGCGGGGGACGGCGACCAGTCCGAGCGGGACGCGCCGCAGCCCGGTCCAGGCGTGGGACGCGCCGGCGGTGTCGCGCACCAGGAGCTGGCTCGACATCCCGCCGTCGAGCAGCACGGCGCGCCCGGCGCCGAGGGCGCCGAGGAGGGCGGCCATCTCGGGCGTGGTGAGGCCGAAGGGAAGGTTCGAGAGCGCGCCGCCCAGTCCCTCGAAGCGCGTGAGCGCGACGAGCCAGCGCCCGTCGCGCAGCTCGCCCAGGGCGAGGCGCGCGTCGCGATGCACGAGACTCACGCCCGCGCCCGCGCGGCGCAGCGCGTCGGGCACGAGGCCGTCGTCCAGGAGGACCGCAGGGTAGGACTGGAAGGCGAGCCGCAGTCCGCCGCGGGCGCGGCGTGCGGCGAGACTGTCGAAGGGAACGAAGGCGAGCGCACCCGCGGTATCCACGACGATCGCGGGCGCGAGCGGCCCGGTGCGCGGGGCGCCCAGCTCGACGCCGTCGCGCACGAGCCAGCCCCACGGCCCGTGCCCGTCGAACTGCCCGGCGTTGAAGGCGAGCACCGCGTCGGCCGGCGCGTCGCCGATGTCCCAGCGGTTCGGCCGCTCGAGCGGGTCGGGGGTGTAGGCGAGGTCGAGCCGGAGCTGCGTGGGGTCGAAGCGCGCGAGCACCACGCCGATGCGCCACGCCTCGCCGCTGCCCGACAGCCGCAGCTCGCCCCACTCGAGCCCCGGCGCGGCCGGATGCCAGCGCACCGCGTTCGCCACGACCGGCAGCGCCGCGGGCCAGCGCGCCGGCGCCCGGTCGGCCCGCCACCACTCGCGCCACGCGCCGCCGCTCTCGACCGCGAGCGCCGGGGGCGGCGCGGGCGGCGCGGGCAGTGCGGGCAGTGCGGGCAGTGCCGCACGCGACGCCGGCCGCCCGAGCGGGGCGGCCGGCGTGGTCAGCAGCAGGGCGCCGGCGAGGAGCCGGCGGGCGGCGCGCATCGCGTCCTCAGTAGTTCCGGAGCAGGTTGCCGTAGGGCGCGAGCGCGTCGAGCCGGCTCTGCAGCGCGGCGAGCTCGTTCTTCGTGTAGACGAACGGCACCGAGTTCTTCCCGTTGCTCAGCACGTAGGGGGCGATCCGCTCGCGCAGGATCCGGTACTGCTGGCCGTCGAAGCCGCTCGCCTTGCGGCCGGCGTCCTGGACGTCGCTGTAGGTGAGCGTCGCGGTGCGGTTCGGGGCCTCGGGCGCCTGCGGCTCGGCGCCGCACTTCGCGACGACGCCCGTCTGCGCGCGCTGGCCAGCGGCGTTCGCCCGCTGGGAGAGGGCCCCGGTGCCGCGGCTCACCGAGTCGGCCAGACGGCGGACCTCCGCCATGTCGCCGCGCTGGTGGGCCGCCTGCATGCGGCGGGAGAACGCCTCCATCTTCGCCGAGTCGGCCATGACCGCGCCCTCCGCCTGAAGGGCGGCCGACTCCTGCTCCATGCCCGCCCGCTCCTTGTCGGCGCACTTCTCCCACGCGCCGTGCTGCTTCTCGTAGACCGCCTGCTGCTTCTCGTACGCCTTCTGGGCCGCCTCGTTCTGGCGGTCGATCTGCTTGAGGTCCTGCGCGTCCATCTTCGCCGCCACCTGCTGCTCGGCCGCGAGCCCCTTGAGGAGGCGGTCGAGGGCGGCCGGGGTGATCTCGACGACGCTCTCGTCGAACTTCACCGAGCCGGTCTGGACCCGGCCGCCCTCGTCCGAGATCCCGGCCGCCTGGGCCGCCTTATCGCCGGCGATCTTCTTGCCGAGCTTCTTGCCGAGCCCGCCGAACTGGGCGTGGGCCGGGACGGGGAGGACGAGCGCACCACAGAGAACGAGGGCGGCGAGCGCCCCGCGACGTGCGGACATGAGCAACCTCGAGCCGGATTGGGGGTGACGAAGGGGCTTCCGACGACGGTGGATACGGTTGAATAGTATACCACGGGCATCAGAAGGGCGTCAGACGGGCGGGACGGCGAGCGTGGGCGGGACGGCCGGAGCGCGCCCCGATGTGAAGCGAGCCTCCGGTGTAATCACCGGAGGCTCGCCCACGAAATCCGCGTCCCGCCGTCCCGCCGTCCCGCCGCCCCGCCGTCCCGCCTAGTACCGATAATGCTCCGGCTTGTACGGCCCCTCGACCGGCACGCCGATGTAGGCGGCCTGGTCGGCGCTGAGCTGCGTGAGCTTCACGCCCAGCTTGTCGAGGTGCAGGCGCGCGACCTTCTCGTCGAGCACCTTCGGCAGCGTGTAGACCTTCCGCTCGTACGTGTCGGCGTTCTGGTGCAGCTCGATCTGGGCCATCACCTGGTTGGTGAAGCTCGCCGACATGACGAAGCTCGGGTGGCCGGTGGCGCAGCCGAGATTGAGGAGCCGGCCCTCGGCGAGGATCATCACGCTGTGGCCGTCGGGGAAGACGAACTCGTCGTACTGCGGCTTGATGTTGATCCGCGTGATCCCCTGGCGCTTCAGCCCGGCCATGTCGATCTCGTTGTCGAAGTGGCCGATGTTGCCGACGATGGCCTTGTCCTTCATGCGGGCCATGTGCTCGACGGTGATGATGTTCTTGTTGCCCGTCGCCGTGATGAAGATGTCCGCCGTCGCGACCACGTCCTCGAGCGTCGTGACCTGGTAGCCCTCCATCGCCGCCTGCAGCGCGCAGATCGGGTCGATCTCGGTGATCACGACGCGGGCGCCCTGGCCGCGGAGGGCCTGGGCGCACCCCTTGCCGACGTCGCCGTAGCCGCAGACCACGGCGACCTTGCCCGCGAGCATCACGTCGCTGGCGCGCAGGATGCCGTCGGTGAGCGAGTGCCGGCAGCCGTACAGGTTGTCGAACTTCGACTTGGTCACCGAGTCGTTGACGTTGATGGCGGGGAAGAGCAGCGTCCCGGCGCGCATCATCTCGTACAGGCGGTGTACGCCGGTGGTCGTCTCTTCCGAGACGCCCTTGATGGCGGCGGCCACGCGGGTCCAGCGGGTCTTGTCCTTCGCCATGATGTAGAGCCGGTGCACGCCCGTGGTGGTCTCTTCCGAGACGCCGCGGATCGATTTCGCGACCTC
>DASTSO010000029.1:0-2090 GCA_035760645.1 Gemmatimonadales bacterium | reverse complement strand
GAGCTGATCTGGCAGGACCCGATCCCCGCGGTGAACCATCCGCTGGTGGACGCGGCCGACGTCGCGGCCTTGAAGCGCACGATCCTCGAGTCGGGGCTCTCGATCGCCGACCTCGTCTCGGTCGCCTGGGCCTCGGCCTCCACCTTCCGCGGCTCGGACAAGCGCGGCGGGGCCAACGGCGCGCGCATCCGCCTCGCGCCGCAGAAGGACTGGGCGGTGAACCAGCCGGCGAAGCTGCAGCACGCGCTCGAGATCTACGAGACGATCCAGCGCCGCTTCAACGACGCGCAGCGCGGCGGCAAGCGCGTCTCGCTCGCCGACCTCATCGTCCTCGGCGGCTGCGCCGCGGTGGAGGAGGCGGCGCGCCGGGCCGGCGTGCGCGTGGAGGTCCCGTTCACCCCGGGCCGCATGGACGCCTCGGCGGAGCAGACGGACGTCGAGTCGTTCGCCGTGCTCGAGCCGCTCGCCGACGGCTTCCGCAACTGGCAGCAGGCGCCCTCGACGGTGCCGCCCGAGGCGCTGCTGGTGGACCGCGCGCAGCTCCTCACGCTCTCGGCGCCCGAGATGACGGTGCTCGTCGGCGGGCTCCGCGTCCTCGGCGCCAACCACGGCCGCTCGCCGCACGGCGTCTTCACCGACCGGCCCGAGACGCTCACCAACGACTTCTTCGTCAACCTGCTCGACATGGGCACGGCGTGGAAGCCGACGTCGGAGGCGGGCGACCTCTTCGAGGGCCGCGACCGCCTGACGGGCGACGTGAAGTGGACCGCCACGCGCGTCGATCTCGTCTTCGGCGCGAACTCGCAGCTCCGCGCGCTCGCCGAGGTCTACGGTGCGGCCGACGCGCAGGAGTCGTTCGTGCGGGCGTTCGTGGCGGCCTGGACCAAGGTGATGAACCTGGACCGGTTCGACCTGGCCTGACCCACGAACGGCGCGGCGCGCGGCATCCCCGCGCGCCGCGCGCCCGCGGCTGTCCCCACCCCCGGAGGCCTCGATGTTCCCCCGCCCCGCGTTCCCCCGCGCCGCGCGCCCCGCCCGCCTGTCGCTCGCGCTCGCGCTCCTCGCCGCCGCCCCGCTCGCCGCGCCGCTCGCCGCCCAGCAGGCGGCCCCGGCGGCCGCCCCCGCCGGCCTCGACACCGCCGGCATGGACCGCTCGGTCCGCCCGGGCGACGACTTCTACCGCTACGCCAACGGCCGCTGGCTCGGGCGCACCGAGATCCCGGCCGACCGGAGCGCCTGGGGCGCGTTCAACGTCGCCGCCGAGCGGGCCGAGGCACAGCTCACGGGGATCGTGCGCGGCGCCGCGGCGGCCGCGCAGGCGCCCGCGGGCTCCGACCTCCGCCGCATCGGCGACTTCTACGCGAGCTTCCTCGACACCGCGGCGATCGAGCGGGCGGGCCTCGCCCCGCTCCGCGCCGAGCTCGCGCGGATCGACGCGATCGCCGACCGCACGGCGCTCGCGCGCTACGTCGGCGCGACGGTCCGCGCCGACGTGGACGTGCTGAACGACGGCGAGCTCCACACCGACAACCTCTTCGGGCTCTGGGTGGACCAGGACTTCGACGATCCCACCCGCAACTTCGCGGCGCTCCTCCAGGGCGGGATCGCGATGCCCGACCGGAGCTACTACCTCGACACCTCGGCCGCGATGCAGGCGACGCGCGCGGCGTATCGCGCGCACGTGGCGAAGATGCTCGCCCTCGCCGGCGTCGCCGCCGCGGAGGCGAAGGCCGACGCCGTGCTGCGGCTCGAGACCCGGATCGCCGGGACGCACTGGAAGCGCGAGGACAGCTGGGACCCGGCGAAGGGCAACGTGCACTGGCGCCGCGAGGAGTTCGCGGCGAAGGCGCCGGGGCTCGACTGGAACGCGTTCTTCGACGCGGCGGGGCTCGCCGGCCAGCCGGTGTTCGTCGCCTGGCAGGCGAGCGCGCTCACCGGCATCTCCGCGTTGGCGGCGAGCGAGCCGCTCGCCGACTGGAAGGCGCTCTTCACCTATCACGCGATCGCGCACCGCGCGCCGGTGCTGCCGGCGGCGTTCGACCGCGAGGCGTTCGACTTCTACGGCCACACGCTGAGCGGCGTGCCGCAGC
>DASTSO010000028.1:0-7969 GCA_035760645.1 Gemmatimonadales bacterium | reverse complement strand
GGGCTAGGATCCCGCATCCCTGAGCGAGCCGCCCCGCACCTCCACCGGAGATGCCCCACCATGACCGCGCTCTTCCACGCACACTCGGGTCTGCGCTACCTCGTTCTCCTCGCGGGCGTCCTCGCCCTGCTGGTGCTCGTGTACGGCAGGGCCACCGGGCGGCCGATGCGCGCGGGCCGGGTGCTCACGTCCGTCTTCGCCGGGCTGCTCGACCTGCAGATCCTCCTCGGCATCGCGCTCGTAATCAGCGGCATCTACTACGGCGCGCTCATGGGCCATATGGCCATGATGCTGCTCGCGGCCGTGGTGGTGCACGTCGCCTCGGTCGTCGCGCGGCACGCGACGGACGAGCGCCGCGCGCTGACGCTGCGCCTGGGCGGCGTCGTGATCGCGCTGCTCTGCATCCTGCTCGGCATTCTCGCGATCGGCCGCAGCATCCTGGGCACGGGGGCGCCGACCCCGCTGGGCTAGGCCGGCCCCGGTCGGCGGCCGCCTACTCGGCCACCTACTCGGCTGCCGACCGGCGGGCGCCGTTGGTATGCGCCAGCGCGGCGGCCACGCCGCGGGCGAGCGCGGGCCCGTCGCCCGCGGCATACCAGTGCACCCAGTACATGCGCGGGGTCTCGTCGAGCATGTGGTTGTGGACCGCGGTGACGTGGAGCCCGTGCTCGTCGAGCGTGCGCGTGACGGCGTCGACCTCGCTCGGCAGGAGGAAGAGCTCGCCCGTCACGGCCATGCGCCCGCCGGCGAGCTGCTGGAACACCACCTCGGAAGCGGTCTCCAGCGTGCCGCTCGACTCCACCGGCCGGCCGTGCACGGTCAGGCGCTCGCGCCGGGGAAAGACGTACTCCGCGACATTCTCCTCGGCCTCGGCGTGGGGGCCGAGCACGCTGTCGATCGCCGACCAGTCGGGGCGGCGCGCGCCCTCCTTTCCTTCCCCCTCCGGCTTCACCTCGAGCGGCGTGGCCGTCGCCGCGAACACCGCGCGCAGCTTCGTCGCGACCGCCTCGGTCTCACCCTCCGCGCGCACGTGCACGTAGACGATGCGCGGCGTCTCGCCGAGGAGGTGGTTGTGCACGGCAGTGACGGAGACGCCCTGCCGGTGAGCCGCCGCGAGCGCGGCCGGCACCTCGTCGTCGCGCAGGATGACCTCGCCCATCGCCATCACGTCGCGGTTGCCCACCGGCAGGAAGCCCAGGTAGCTCGTGAACTCGAAGCGCGGTGCGAGGGCGTCGCCGCCGATGCGCACGTGCAGGTCGCGCCGCGGGAGCTCGACGCGGAAGTAGCGGCCCTCGGCGGAGCCGGGCTGGCCGAAGACGCGCCGGATCGCTTCCCAGCGCGGGTCCTCCCGCGTCGGGCCCTGGGCCGCGGCCGGCGCGGCGGCCGAGACGGCGGCGAGGAACACCGCTCCGAGGACGGCGGCAGGGCCGGCGCGGCGCGCGGGCCTACGCTCAGCGCAGCCCATACACCACGATCTGCGCCGTCGTATGCGGCACCGGCCAGATGGGGCTCTTCATCCCCGCCGCGGCGGCGACGTACTGCCGCCCGCGCGCCTCGTAGGTGATCACCCCTCCGCCGATCGCGTTCCCGGTGCGGTCGCGCCAGAGCGGCCGGCCCGTCTTCGCGTCCAGCGCGACGACGTCGCCCGTGAGCTCGCCCGTGAGGACGAGGCCGCCCGCGGTGGTCGTCACGCCGGCGAGCATCGGCATCGTGGTACGGTGCTTCCACACGACGCCGCCGCTGTCGGCGTCCATCGCGGTGATCCAGCCCTGCCACTTCGCCGTCGTGTCCTGCACGCCGAAGCCCTGGCCCACGTCGCCGGTCCAGGTCGCCTCCGAGAGGGAGTCGGGATGGATCAGCCGGACCGACGTGCACCAGTCGTTGGCGCCGACGACCAGGAGGTTGAGCGTCGAGTCGTAGGACGGCCCGTTCCACTCCGAGCCGCCCTGCGAGCCGGGACAGAAGCGGAGCGTGCCGCTCGCGTGGGTGCGCAGATCCACGTTCTCGCGCGTCGTGGTGGGCGTCTGGTAGCGCAGCGCGAGCACGCGCGTGATGTCGCCCAGCATCGTCGGGTTCTGCTGCTGCATCTGCTGCCGCTCGGCGAGCGCCTGGCGCGCCGCGGGTCGGTCGATGGCCGACAACAGTCCGTCCTTGTTGGCCGAGACCACGAGCGACCGGCCGCCGCGGGTCGTGAGGACCACGGGGCCGGTCGAGACGTCCCAGTCGTGGAAGTCGTGCTTGATGAGCTGGATGTAGCCGATCAGGCGGCCGGTCTTCGCGTCGAGGCCGATCACGCTGTTCGTGTAGAGATTGTCGCCGGGGCGCAGCTCGGGCAGGAAGTCGGGCGCGGGGTTGCCGGCGGGCACGAACAGCGTCGCGCGCGCGGTGTCGAGCCCGAAGGTAGTCCAGAACGCCCCGCCCGTCGGCGGCACGTCGGACCGGGTGTTGCGCCACGTCTGGCGCGCGGGCCCCGAATCGGGCACCACGTCGAAGCGCCAGACGACGCGGCCGTCCCGCTCGTCGAGCGCCCAGACGTGGCCGGTGACGGCGTAGGCGTCGCCGCCCGCGTTGCCGATGAAGAGCATGCCGTTCCAGGCGATCGGCGCCATCGGCATGCTCTGGCCCTTCCGCGCCTCGCCCACGGCGACGTCCCACACCACGCGGCCGCTCTTCGCATCGAGCGCCTGCACGTGGTTGACGCCCGCGCCGCGGAAGACGCGGCCGCCGTCGTACGCGACGCCGCGGTGCGCACCGAGAAACGTGGGCTTCTGCCCGGTGCCCCGCTTCCACTTCGGCGCGCAGGTGGCGGCGTCGATCGCATAGGTCGCGGTGTCGGTCGTGAAGATCATGGTGCCGTCCACGACCAGCGGGCCGGTCTGGAAGCTCACCTGCTCCTTCGTGTCGTAGGTGCAGACGCGCCGGAGCTGCGCGACGTTGGCCGTGGTGAGCTGGGTGAGCGGCGAGAAGCGCTGGCCGTCGTAGCTCCGGTTGTAGGTGCGCCACTCGGCGGCGTCGGCCGGGGCCGGCGCGGCTCTGCGGGACGCGGGGACCTGGGCGACGGTGAGCCGGGGGGCGGCGAGGGAGACTGCGAGGAAGACGGCGACGGGAAACTGCATCGAGCGGTTGACGCGCATGACCGGACCCTCCTGACGCGCCCGCCGTCCGGACCCCTCCGGGACGGCAGGCTGCGCCGTCCACAGTGGGCGGCCCCCCGGCGCCCGTCAAGAGCGCCGGGCGAGGGCCGCCGCGCGGAGGGCGCGGAGAAAGGTCGCCTCGTCGGTCCAGTCGCCGTCGAAGCGCGCGCCGTTGACGAAGAAGGTCGGCGTGCCGTTCACGCCGCTGCGCACGCCGCTCAGGAAGTCGTCCTGCACCCGCTGCGCGTACGTCCCCTCCTCCAGCGCCCGCGCGACCCGGTCCGCGTCGAGCCCCAGTGCGGCGGCATAGCGCACGAGCGCGGGATCGTCGAGCCGCGACTGGTGCTCGTAGAGCGCGTCGTGCATCGCCCAGAAGTGGCCCTGCGCGCCGGCCGCCTCCGCCGCCTCGGCGGCGTGCTGGGCGAAGGGGTGCATCTCGGTGAGCGGGAAGTGGCGGAAGACGAAGCGCAGGTCGTCGCCGAGCCGCTGCTGCACGGCCTTCACGATCGGGTACGCCTGGCCGCAGTACGGGCACTGGAAGTCGCCGTACTCCACGAGCGTCACCGGCGCGTCGGCGGGACCCAGAACATGATCGTCCGAGCCGACGGCGGGCTGGAGTCGAGGTTCGTTCATGCCGTCCTCCCCCGGTCCGGGAGCGACTCGAGCGCGCGCAGGATCCCGTCGGCGCCGGGATTGACGTCGATCGGCGAGAGATAGCTCCACCGGATGACGCCGTCGCCGTCGAGGACGAAGAGCGCGCGCTCGGAGGTGCCGTCCTGCGCTCTGTAGGCGCCGTACCGCCGGGCGACCGCGCCCTTCGGCTCGAAGTCGGCGAGCAGGGGGAAGTGCAGGTTGCGCTGGCGGGCGAAGGCGGCGTGGCACCACACGCCGTCCACCGAGAGGCCGAGGAGCTCGGCCCCGTACCGGCGGAACTCGGGGAGCACCTGGTTGAAGAGCGCCACCTCGTCGCCGCAGACCGGGCTCCAGTCGGCGGGATAGAAGGCGAGGATCACCGGCCGGCCCCGCAGCTCGCGCAACGCGAGCGCGCGCTCGGGAGCCGAGGGGAGGGTGAAGTCGGGCGCCGGCGTGCCGGGCGCCAGCACGTCACCGACCGGGACTTGTGTAGTGGGATCGGACATTGAGACCTCCGGCGTTATCGAACGGCACCGACCTGCGAGCGCGGTGCCGCGGCATGGAGCACGGTGCGCCTCGCGCTCCACCACTCTTCGCAGCACTTCACCGCCCCGCGGGCGACCCCAGCGTGTAGAGATAGGCGGCGATGTCGCGCGCCTGGGCGGCGCCGAGCCCGACGTCGGGCATTCCGGTCTGCGGCACCCGCGCGGGTGGATCCTGCAGGAAGGCCACGAGGACGTCGGGCGTGTTCGGCAGTGCGCCGGCGATGAACGGTCGCCGCGCCAGCCCGGCGAGGGGCGGTCCGACGTCTCCCCGTGGCGCCCGGATGCCGGGGATCGTGTGACACGCGGTGCAGCCGTAGGCGCCGTCCGCGACGAGCCGGCGACCGTGCGCCGGGTCGCCGCCCAGCACGCGCCGGGTCGCGAGGGCCGCCCGCCCGGCGCCGACGCAGCCGGCCGCCCCGATGGCGGCGAGGCCGAGGCGGGCGAGCATGGCCCGCGCGCGGCTCACTCCGCGCCCGCCGCCGCGCAGGTCCGCGCCCACGGCACCACGTCGAGCCGCTCGAACGGGATCGGCCGGCCCGTGTCCTCGCAGATGCCGAAGCGCTCGGGAGCCCGGTAGAGGCGCTCGAGGGCGGCGTCGATCTCGGCCAGCTCGCGCGACATCCGCGTCGCGTTCGTGGCGTCGAGCTCGGCCTCCATCGTGTCGGTGCCGCGATCGGCCGGGTGGAACGGCGTATCGGTCAGATCGCCCGCCCGGTCCTGCTGGTCGGCCCGGCTCCGGTCGGCCAGCGTGCGATCGAGGGCGCGTTGCAGGCGCTCCCGCTCTTCCCGCAACCGGTGCTCGAGGTGGGCGCGCTGGGATTCGGTGAGCGACATCCGGGGGTCTCCGTTCACGGCCCCGGCCGCCGGGCCAGGCGGGCGTTGGCCGGGCCGTCCACAGTGAGGCGTCCGGGCGCGGCCGTCAATAGCGGGCCGCCGACGTACGCCGCGACCGCGCGGGCGTCGGCCTCGGGCAGCGCCCGTGCGATCTCGGCCATGATGCGGCCGACGTCGTTGCGACGCTCCCCGCTCCGCCACCGCCGCAACTGGGCTTCGACGTACGCCGCCGGCTGCACCACGGCCGGGAATAGCGGATGCGTGCCGCGGCCTCCGGGGCCGTGACAGCTCGCGCAGGGCGGCACGCCCCGCTCGGGCACGCCGTCCGCATACACGACCGCGCCTCGGCGCGCGAGCGCGCGGGTCGCGACGCCGGTCGCCGCCGCGGCGGGCGTCAGCCGCGCCGGGAGACCGGCGTAGTAGAGCGCGACCGCCCGGTCGTCGCGCTCGTCGAGCGCGCGCGCGATCGGGCCCATGGTCGCGTCGCTGCGCGTCCCCGCGCGGTAGTCTCGCAATTGCTTCGCGAGATAGCGCGCGTCGACCCCGGCGAGCCGGGGAAAGCCCGCGGCGGCCTCGCCCTGCCCATCGAGCCCGTGACAGCGGAAGCACGCGCCGCGCGCCCCCGCGGGCTCGCCGCCGACGGCGAGGAGCCGGCCGCGCGCGACCAGCCGCCTGCGCACGACGCTGTCGCCGAGCGCCGCGGGCGACGTATCCGTCACCCACCGGCCCGCGCGGGCCGTCGCGACGGCCGTGCTGTCGAGCGGGGCGGCGGCCGAATCGCCGAATCGCCGGATCACGAACTCAGTCAGCGCGGCGAGCTCGGGATCGGTCAGCCCCGCGGCGGGATGTCCCCCGGTGCCGTCGAACGAGGGCATCATGACGACGCCGCTGGTGGAGTCCGGGCCCCGGCGCTGCACGCCGAAGAGGAGCACGGCCAGCAGGTTGTACGGCATGCGGCGGCCCACCGCCGAGTTGTGGTAGAGCGACGGGTAGAAGCCGTCCCCCGAGCCCGAGCCGTCGGCGCCGTGACAGCTCGCGCAGGATCCGCTGTAGAGCCACGCCCCCGGAGGCGCCCCGCCGGCCTCGCCGCCATTACCGAGCGCGCCGCCGCGCAGGCGCGGATCCGGCCGCATGGGCGCACCCCGCGCCGTCGCGGAGGCCCGGTCCGCCGGATCGCGCCAAGCGGGCTGGCGCGCGAGCCAGACGACGAGGGCGCGCACCGCGGCGTCCGAACTGTCCCGCAGCGCCGCGACCACCGGCGCCATCGGACCCGCCGCCTGCGCGCGCCCCGGCGCGCGGCCGGTGCGCAGGTAGCGGTAGACCTCGTCGGGCGACCAGGCCCCGATGCCGCTCACCGGATCGGGCGTGATGTTGGGCGCGAGCCAGGCGCCCATCACCTGACCCGCGAGGGACGGCCCGCCGGCGGACGTGTGGCACTCGGCGCAGCCGTAGGCGGCGGCAAGGGCCTGGCCCTGCGCGTCCGCGTGCGCACGGCAGGCGAGGAGGGCCGCGGCGCTCGCCGCCGCGCCCGCCGCCGCGAGTCCGACCCTCCAGGCGCGGCGCGCTCCCCGGGCCACCGCGCTACAGCTCCGCCGCGATCCGCGCCGCGGCCCGCAGGGCAAGCGCCACCGCGGTGAGCGTCGAGTTCACCGTGGCGGTGGTGGGCATGACGCCGGTGCCGGCGAGAAAGAGGTTCGGGTGATCGTGGCTGCGCGTCTCGGCGTCGACGACCGACGTCGCCGGATCCTGCCCCATCATCAGCGTCCCGGTGATGTGATTGTTCCCGGCGAACTCGTCGTGGTAGTGCACCTCGCGCGCGCCCATCAGGCGGCCGATCCGCCCGTAGTACTGCCGGGCCACGGCTGCCCCGCCGCGGACGTAGTCGTCGATCGCATAGCGGATCTCGGGCTTGGGGAGGCCGAGCGCGTCGCGCGCGGTCGCACTCGGGAGGACGCGGTTCTCGCGGCGGGGCAGCTGCTCGATGAAGGCGGCCATCCCGATCCGCCGCGCCGCGCGGTCGCGGATCTCGCGGTCGAGCGCGTCGCCGGTGAGGCCCAGCGCGAGCACCTCCGCCGTCACGGCGCGGAAGGGCGAGCTGTTCGAGAAGTTGATCTTGACGGCGGCCCGCCGCGCGCGGAACGGCCCGTCACGCTCCTCCATGAGGCACGAGAGGCGCATCGGTCCGCGGCCCGGCCACAGCGCCTCCCGGCCGTAGCAATAGGCGCTGGTGCCCACGTGGTCGCAGAGATGGCAGCCGACCAGGCCGGAGCCGTTGCCGATGCCCTGCGGGAAGCGCGGCGAGGTGGACATCAGCATCAGCTTCGGCGTCTCGATCCCGTTGGCGGCCAGGACGAAGTACTGCCCGACGATGCGATGCGACCGGCCGTCCGGCTCCTTGTAGTGCACCGCCTGGATCCGGCCCCGGTCGTCCGCCTCGATGCGATGGACCACCGCGTTCGCGACGACACGTGCCCCCGCGGCATCCGCCTTCCGGACGGCGGCGGGGCCGATGAACTGCGCCTCGATCGGACAGATCGGCGAGCAGTTGTTGTTGCCGCAGCAGGTCGGCCGGCCGTCGTAGGGGCGCGTGTTGCGCGCCTGCGGCTCGGTGACGAGGTGCAGCCCGTCCGCGGCAAGGACCTCCCGGAGGCGCCGGTCGTAGTAGGAGAGCGGCTGCTTCGTCATCGGGTACGGCTTCGTGCGCGGGGAGCCCAGGTCCTCGTCGTCGGGACCCGCGACCCCGATCTCGACCTCCGCTTCGTAGTACCAGGGCTCCAGCGTGTCGTAACCGATCGGCCAGTCCACGCCGACGCCGTAGAGCGA
>DASTSO010000027.1:0-2531 GCA_035760645.1 Gemmatimonadales bacterium | reverse complement strand
CACCCGCCCCAGCGTCTCGTCCAGCCACGCGTTGATCGCCGGCACCCGCGCCTCGGCGGGGGGGAGGTGGCCGGCGCCGTCGACGAGGATCAGCTTCTTCGGCTCGCGCAGCAGGTTCCAGAGCGGGAGGCCGCGCGAGAGCCAGGGGTGCTCCTCGTCGTTGCGGCCGTTGAGGAGGAGCTTCGGGGCCCGGAGGTAGGGGGCGAAGTTGATGTTGCTCGCCTCGGGGAGGGTGGGCTGCAGGCGCTCGTCGATCCCGCCGCCGATGAGGACGACGCTCCGGAAGCGGGGGTCCACCGCGGCGAGCGGGAGGCGGCTGCCGGCGCCGAGGCTGACGCCGGCGTAGGCGAGGCGCGCGGTGTCGACGTCGGCGCGGGTCGCGAGATAGTCGAGCCCCAGGCGCAGCTCGGTGGCGTGCAGCACCATCAGGTCGCGGAAGCCGACCGTCTGCGGCGCCGGGCGCTCGTGGCCCGGCGGGAACTCGCGGCCGATCATCCCCTTCAGCACGACGACGAACACCGCGCGGCCCGCCTTGACGTGCGGGCCCATGACGAACGCCGCCTCGTTCGGCGCGGGGTTGCCCTGGAACGCCGCGCTGCTCGGCACGTAGACGATCGTCTGGAACGGCGGCCGCGCGTGGCGCGGGAGGAAGAGGTAGGCGAGGACCGAGTCGCCGTCGAGGCCGGCGTAGCGGATCTTCTCGCGAGTCCAGTCGGGGGTCGCGACGCGCTCGAGCACCCGCGCGTCGAGCGGCCGGGGATCGTAGCGGTAGTGCTCGAGCAGGGTGCGGAAGGTGGCGGCGTCCACCGGGTGGTAGACCGGCGTGCGCCGCGCGAAGTCGAGCGGGACGGCGCCCTGGTCGCCGGGCGCGGGGGCGAGGAGGCGGGCGCAGCGGAAGCCGAGCGTGCGGCTCGCCGAGTCGGGGGCGTAGACGCCGAGCTGGCCGAAGAGGTAGGTCGGGTCCTCGAACGACGCGCCGGCGGCGACGTAGCCGGCGCCGGTCGGCCCCGCGGCCGGCGTCGCGGTCCACTCCTTCACGTTGCCGGCCATGTCGTAGGCGCCGAACGGGCTGATCCCGAACGGAAAGGACTCGACCGGCAGCGGGGCGGCGCCGCTGAAGTTGGCGCGGCGGGTGGCCGGCGCGCGCGGCGAGGCGACGCCCCACGGCATCGTCGTGGCGTCGCCGACCGCCGTCATCCCGTTGCGCGCCGCCTTCTCCCACTGGTGCAGCGTCGGCAGCGCCTTCCCGCGCCAGTCGCAGTAGGCCGCGGCCTCGCGCCACGAGACGTCGGCCACGGGGAGGCGGCCGGCGCCGGCGGGGAACTCGCCGTTGGTCCACGCGCGCGGGCCCGGGAGCCCGGTGCGGTCGGCGACGCGGAGCCCCGCCGCGGCGTAGCCGCCCGCGCGCACGAAGGCGGCGAACTCGGCGTTCGTGACCTCGTGGCGGTCGATCGCGTAGTCGGCGAGGCGGACGGTGTCGTGCGGCGGCGCGTCGGGGCTCACGAGCACGTAGCGGCCGCCCGGCACCGGCACCATCGCCGAGTCGCGCGGGTCGGCGCGGCGGAGCGCGAGATCGAACGTGAGCACCGAGTCGGGCCGGTAGCGCCGGTTGCCGCGCAGCAGCTCGGTGCTGGCGATCCGCTCGACCGGCGCGAAGCCCGCCGCCGCGACGACGACGCGCCAGTCGCCGCGCGCGAGGGTGAGCGGGCCGAGGGGCGTGGTGCCGGCGCGCACCGGCCCCGGCGCCGCGGCGGAGTCGGGAGCGAAGCGCTCGAGCGTGACCGTGGCGCCGGGGGGCGTGGTGCGCACCCGGAGCCGCTGCGAGACCTCGGGCCAGAGGCTGTCGAGGAGCGGGTCGCCGGCGAGGCGGCGCCGCGCGGCCTCGGCGAGCGCGAAGGCCTGGTCGTAGGCGCCCGCCTCCGCGAGCGCGCGGATCCGCGGCAGCGAGGCCACCGCCTGCTCGCGCTGGAGCCGCACCCAGAGCGGCCACGCGATCGCGACGGCGAGGAGCGCCACGCCCAGCACGGCGAGCAGCGGGAGCCGGCTGCGCCGGCGGGGCGGGGCGGCGGCGGCCTCGACCGCCCCGGCGAACGCCGCCACCGAGGGCCAGCGCGCCGCCGGCTCGAGCGCGAGCGCGCGCCGGAGGGCGGCGTCGAGCGCCTCGGGGACCTCCGCGCGCTCCGCGCGGGCCGACGGCACCGGCCCCGAGAGCCGGCGGAGCAGCATCCCCTGCACGGTGGGCGCCTCGTACGGTGGCCGGCCGGTGAGCAGCTCGAAGAGCACCAGCGCGAGCGCGTACTGGTCGCTCGCCGGGTCGAGGGCGCGCTCGCCCGAGAGTTGCTCGGGGCTCATGTATTCCGGCGTGCCGACGACGAGCCCCGTCTCGGTGCGCCGCCCGCCGCCGGCGGCCGAGAGGGCGAGCGCGATGCCGAAGTCGGCCACGATGGCGCCGCCGTCGGCGAGGAGGACGTTCTCGGGCTTCACGTCGCGGTGCAGGACGCCGTGGCGGTGGGCGTAGTCGAGCGCCGAGC
>DASTSO010000026.1:0-1407 GCA_035760645.1 Gemmatimonadales bacterium | reverse complement strand
AGCACGACGACGGCGGCGCTGTCCTCGGGGAAGACCATGTTCTCCGAGACGAAGCCCGACACCTCGCCCGAGTGCTCGACGAGGAAGTGGCCGTTGCTCATCGACACGTCCACGCCGAGCCCGTAGCCGGTACCGGCGCCGTTCTGCAGCCGCACCTCGCGCTCCATCTCGCGCCACGACGCCGGGCGCAGCAGCCCCTCGGCGATCATCGTACTGTCCCAGCGCGCCAGGTCGCCCGCGGTCATGGCGAGCATCCCCGCGGCCCACATCCAGCCGCTGCCCGCGTCGGGCGCGGGGTGCAGGGGGCCGAGGGCGTAGCGGATGTAGCCCGTCGCGTCGGCCGCGCGCGGATCGGCGTCGAAGTCCTTCGCGCTCGCGAGGCGGAGCGGGTCGAGCAGGCGCGTCTGCACGAAGCGCCAGAAGGGCATCCCGCTCGCCTGCTCGACCACCATGCCGGCGAGGGTGTAGTTGGTGTTGCTGTACTGCCAGCGCGTCCCCGGCGCGAAGTCGAGCGGCCGCTTCCCCCAGCGGTCGGCGATCTGCCGGGGCGTCACGTCCTGCTTCATCGGCGTCATCAGGTAGTCCTGCGGCCAGAAGTCCTGATAGCCGGAGGTGTGCGAGAGGAGCTGGCGGATCGTGACCGCGTTCCCCTCGGTGAGCCCGGGGACGTACTTCGCGATCGGGTCGTCGAGCTTGACCTTCCCCGCCTCGGCGAGGAGCAGGATCGCGGCGGCCGTGAACTGCTTGCTCACCGAGCCGATCCCGTAGCGCATCGCCGGCGTCGCGGCGGTGCCCCGCTCGAGGTTCGCCTTGCCGTAGGCGTTGGCGTAGGCCACCCGCCCGTGCCGCACGACGGCGACGCTGGCGCTGGGGACGCCGGTGGCCTCGAGCACCGCGGTGGCGATCGAGTCCACGGTGCGGGCGAGCGCGGTGTCGGGGGCGGCCGCCGGGGTCGGGGCCGGTGTCTTCGCCGGGGCCTTCGCCGGCACCTGCGCGTGGAGCGGGAGGGCGAGCAGGCCGGCGGCGAGCGCCGTGGCGAGCGGGACGTGGCGTCTGGGCATCGTCGGGTGAGCGGTTGGGGAGAGGGCCGGGCCGCCGGGCGCCGGCGGCGCGGGCTCCGGTTAGGTTAGCGCGGGATCGGGGTGTCCGCAACGCGGCGGAAGCCCCGGCCGGTCGCCGGGCGGCCGGTCGCCACGGCTCCGGACGCGAAAGCGGGGTGGGCCGGAACATCGGCCCACCCCGCATCGCTCTGTCCAGCCGAGGTCCGCGGAACCCGCCCTACTGCACCGCGTTCATCATGTCGAAGATCGGCAGGTACATCGCCACCACCATGCCGCCGACGATCACGCCGAGGACGACGATCATGATGGGCTCCATGAGCGACAGCAGCGCGCTCACCGCCACGTC
>DASTSO010000025.1:0-1448 GCA_035760645.1 Gemmatimonadales bacterium | reverse complement strand
CGTGAGACGCCCTGTGTCAACCCTGGGCTGTGAGGAGGCGGTTGAGGTTGCCGTGGTGGGCGGGGTTGTAGGGCTGGCCGTTCTGCCAGATCCGCCAGATGACGCGGAGCCAGGCGCGGCCGAGGATGCGGATGGCGTGGGGGTGGTCGTGGCCGCGGGCGCGGGCTCGTTGGTAGACGTCGTGTGCCCAGGGGTGGTGGTGTCGGCTGCTGTCGGCGAGAGTGGCGCAGGCGTTGCGGAGGCGTTTGTCGCAGGCCCAGCGGAAGCAGGCGACCTTGCGTTTGCCGGACTCGACGGCGACGGGCGCCATGCCGGCGTCGGCGGCGAGCGCTTCTGCGCTTGGGTAGCGGTCGCGGCAGTCGCCGATCTCGGCCAAAAGCTCGGCGGCGGTGACGACCGATTTCGGGTCGCGGAAGAGCGAGAGGAAGATCGTGCCGTCGTCGTGGGCGCGGAGCGCGCCGGCGATCTGGCTGGTCAGCAGCTTGATCTGCTCGACCAGGGGCTTGAGCGCCGCGACGAGTGCGAGCACGACGCTGCGTCTGGCTTCCTGCTCGGCTTCGCCGGCGCGGCCTTGCGGTGCCGAGCGCAGCCGCTCGAGCAGCTCATCGGCGCTGCGCCGGCCGCAGTAGCCGTTGCGGCTGAGGAAGCCCTGCAGGCGCTTGCCGCCGAGGCCGCGCGCGTCGGCGGGGCTGGGGTAGCGCTCGAGGAACGCGAGCGCGATCGGCGAGTCGAGTGCGCTGAAGATGCAGGCGGCGCCCGGCCAGAAGCGTTCGAGCTCGGCGCGCAGCTGGTTGGCGAGCCGGACGCGTGTCTGGACGAGGTCCTCGCGGCTGCGGGTCAGCGCCCTGAGCGCCTTCGTCTCGTCGGCGTCGGGCTCGATCGTGCGCAGCCGGTGCATGTCGGTGCGGGCGAGTTCGGCGAGCACGTAGCTGTCGAAGCCATCCGACTTGCCGCCGGCGACGCTGTAGCGGGAGCGGTTGGCGGCGAGCTGGTTCGGGTGCACGGGCACGACGCTGATGCCGGCGTCGAGCAGCCGATCGACGACCAGGCCGTCTGGCCGCTCGATCGCGACCCGGCTGACGCCGAGCTCGACCACTCGTCGGCAGAGCGCGGTGATCCCGGCCTCGTCGTGGCGGATCCTCAGCTGCTCCAGCTGCCGCCCCTGCTCGTCGACGACGGCGAGCCGGTGCTCCTCGCTGGCCAGGTCGAGACCTGCCGTTGTCTGCATACGTTGCCCTCCTCAGGATTGGATGGTGGATGCGGGCCGACCGGCGAGGTACCGTGGCGGGTGCTCATAGGCGGGCCCTCGGCGGGGCGACGCCCTGTCGCCGCTCCGGGCGCCTCACACCGCCGGGAGGCGCGGGTCTCACGCGGGCCGTCCAAGCGGCAAGCGAGCCTGGCGCTCTCCCGGCGGTGGTCAGCCACGACACGACGCTACGAACCGCGCC
>DASTSO010000024.1:0-170313 GCA_035760645.1 Gemmatimonadales bacterium | reverse complement strand
CTGCGCGTCGGCACCCGCGCGAGCGCGCTGGCGCTCTGGCAGACCGAGCGTGTGCGCGCGCTGCTCGATGCCGCGGGAGTCGCGACCGAGCGGATCGAGATCACCACCACCGGCGACGCGGTGCGCGACGTCCCGCTCTCGCGCATCGGAACGCGGGGCCTCTTCACGCGCCAGCTCGACGAGGCGATGCTCGAGGGGCGCATCGACCTCGCGGTGCATTCGCTCAAGGACCTGCCGACCCGGCTCCCGGCCGGGATCGCGCTCGCCGCGGTGAGCGATCGGGAGGACCCGCGCGACGCGCTGGTGGGGCGGGGGCCGCTCGCGTGGGCCGTGGTGCCGGAGGGCGCGACGATCGCGACGGGTAGCCTGCGCCGCCGCGCGCAGCTCCTGCGGGCGCGGCCCGACCTCGGCATCGCCGAGATCCGCGGCAACGTGGACACCCGGCTCGCCAAGCTCGACGCGCGCCCCGAGTGGACGGCGGTCGTCCTCGCGAGCGCGGGGCTCGACCGGCTGGGGTTCGCCCACCGGATCGGCGAGCGGCTCCCGCTCACCTGGATGCTGCCGGCGCCGGGGCAGGGCGCGCTCGCCGTGACCGCGCGTGCCGACGACGCGGCCGCGCAGGAAGTCGCGCAGCGCGTCGTGGAGCACGCGCCGACCGCCATCGCCACCGCGGCCGAGCGCGCGTTCCTGCGGCGGCTCGAGGGCGGGTGCAGCGTGCCGGTCGCGGCGTACGCCGAGGCGGGGCCCGCCGAGCAGGGCGGGGGATACCGGCTCACGCTGAGCGGGCGGGTCACCGCGCTCGATGGCACGGAGGCGGCCGAGGGCGTCGAGGGCGCGACGGTGCGCGACGCGGCCGAGGCGGATGCAGTGGGCCTCGCGCTCGCCGAGCGGCTCATCGCGGGGGGCGCGGACCTCATCCTCGCGGCGGCGCGCATCGCGACGGGCACGGCCGAGGGATGAGCGCGGGCGTGCCGCCCTGGGTCGTCCTCACCGGTGCGGCCGACGGGTTGGGCGGCGGGGAGCTCGCGGCGCGCCTCGAGGCGGCGGGTGTGGCCGTCCGATCGGCGCCGCTCCTGGACTTCGCGCCCCCGGAGCGCTGGGACGCGCTCGACGCCGCGCTCGCGCACCTCGGCGACTACGCGGCCCTCGTGGTCACGTCGCCGCGTGCCGCCGCGGCCGTCGCCGAGCGGCTCGCGGCATGCGCGATCGATCCGTCGGCCATGCCGCCGGTGTGGGCGGTGGGGGACGCGACGGCGCGGCCGCTCGCCGCCTTCGCGCCGCGGCTCGCGGGGACGCGGGAAGGTGCAGCGCTGGCCGAGGCGATGGTCGCGGCGGACGTGGGCTCGCCGGTGCTCTTCCCCTGCGGCGATCGCCGGCTCGACGTGCTGCCCGGACGGCTGCGCGCGGCCGGGCGCCGGGTGGACGAGATCGTCTGCTATCGGACGCGCCTGGCCGACGAGGCGACCGCGCGCCGGGCGCTCGAGGGCGCCGCGCTCGTCGTCGTCGCGAGCCCGAGCGTCGCGCGGCTCCTCGCCGCGGTCGCGGCGGGCGTGCCGCCCGCGGGCCGGCCGCGCCTCGTCTCGGTGGGCCCGAGCACCGCCGCCGCGCTCGTCGAGCGCGGCTGGCCCGCCGACCGCGTCGCGGAGACGACGACCCCCGCCGCGCTCGCCGAGGCGGCGCTCGCCGTGCTCGCGGCCGACGGCTTCAACCCTGGGATGCGATGAACGACCTCCTGCTGCGCGCGCTGCGGCGCGAGCCCGTGGAGCGCCCGCCCGTCTGGATGATGCGCCAGGCGGGGCGCTACCTGCCCGAGTACCGCGCCGTGCGCCAGCGCGCCGATTTCCTGACGATGGTCACCACCCCCGAGCTCGCCGTCGAGGTGACGCTCCAGCCGGTGGACCTCCTCGGCGTGGACGCCGCCATCATCTTCAGCGACATCCTCGTCGTCCCGCAGGCCATGGGGATGGCGCTCTCGGTGGACGAAGGCGTGGGCCCGCGCTTCCACCAGCCGCTCCGCGCGCCCGCCGACTTCGAGGCGCTGCGCGAGGTGGATCCCGAGACCGACCTCGCCTACATGCTCGACGCGCTCCGGCTCGCGCGGCGCGAGCTGGCGGGACGGGTGCCGCTCATCGGCTTCGCCGGCGCGCCGTGGACGCTCGCGAGCTACATGATCGAGGGGCAGGGGACGAAGACGTTCACGAAGGCGAAGCGCCTTCTCGTCGAGGACCCGGCGCGCGCGCACGCGCTCCTGGAGCGGCTCGCGAGCGCGGTGGGCGCCTTCCTCCAGGCGCAGGTGCGCGCGGGCGCGCAGGCGGTGCAGCTCTTCGATTCGTGGGCCGGGGCGCTCGCCCCCGCCGACTTCCGCACCTTCGCGCTCCCGTATCTCGCACAGGCGGTCCGCATGGCGAAGCAGGCCGGCGTGCCGGTGATCGCCTTCGCGCCGGGCGCCGGGTGGGCGCTCGAGGAGATCGCCGAGGCCACGGGGGCCGACGCGATCGGCGTGGACTGGCAGACCGAGGCCGTGGCGGCGCGCGCGCGGCTCGCCGGCCGGCCGGTCGCGCTGCAGGGGAACCTCGACCCCACCTGGCTGTACGGCCCGCCGGCGCTGATCCGCGCGCGCACGCGCGCGATGCTCGACGCCTTCGGCGGCCGCGGCCACATCGCGAACCTGGGGCACGGCATCCTCCCCGACGTGCCGGTCGAGCACGCGCGGGCCTTCATCGAGACGGTGCAGGCGTGGCGGCCGACGCAGGGGTGACGCGGGCTGCGGGGCGCGCGGGGGCCGAACCCTTCCGCGAGCGCGTCGTGCGCGCGATGGCGGAGCTGCACGACGAGATCGCCGAGTATCTCGCGGTGCTCGACGGCGGCGGTGCCTTCCGCGAGGACCGCTGGGAGCGTCCGGGCGGCGGCGGGGGCGTGACGCGCGTCATGAGCGAAGGGGCGCTCTTCGAGAAGGGCGGGGTGAACCGCTCGGTGGTGACCGGCGCGCTCGAGCCGCACGTCGCCGCCCGCCTCGGGCTCACGCTCGCGCCCGAGGCCGAGCCGCGCTTCCTCGCGACGGGGGTGAGTCTCGTGATGCATCCGCGGAGCCCGCGCGTGCCCACGGTGCACCTCAACGTGCGCTACTTCGAGATCGACGACGCCGAGGGACGGCCGCTCGACGCCTGGTTCGGGGGCGGCACCGACCTCACGCCGTTCTATCCCGAGCCTGCGGACGCGGTCCACTTCCACCGGGTGCTGCGGGATCTCTGCGCGCGGTTCGACCCGACGTTCCACCCGCGCTTCAAGCGCTGGTGCGACGATTACTTCGTCAACGCGCACCGCGGGGGCGAGCGGCGCGGCGTGGGCGGGATCTTCTACGACCTGTTGCGCCCCGGGAGCCCGGACGCCGGCGGACTCGACGGCGAGCGGCTGCTCGACTTCACGCGCGCGGTGGCGGGCGTGCTCCCGGCGGCGTACGGGCCGATCGTCGAGCGCCGGCGCACGCTGCCGTGGGGCGAGCGCGAGCGCCGCTTCCAGCTCCTCCGCCGCGGCCGCTACGCCGAGTTCAATCTGGTGCACGACCGCGGCACGGTCTTCGGCCTGCAGACGAGCGCGCGCATCGAGAGCGTGCTCATGAGTCTCCCGCCGCTCGCCGCGTGGGAGTACGCCCCCGAGTTCGCCCCGGGCTCGTTCGAGGCGCGGCTCCAGGCGATGCTGGAGCCGCGCGACTGGGCGGCCGGCGCCGATTCCCCCTGACCCCGGAGGTCCCGCATGGCCCGCCGTGATCCGACCCGCCGTGACCTGACCCGCGGCTGGCTCCGTGCCGCCGCCCCGCTGCTGGCCGCGCTCCTGCCCGCCTGCGCCTCGCCCGGCACGCCGGCCGCGGATCCGACGAACACGCCCGCGAGCACCGCGCCCGCGCCCGCCGACTCCGCCCGGGCCACGGCGGCGGCACCGATCGCGCAGCGGATCGCGCAGTACACGCCGGTGCGCCTCACGACCGACCTCGCCGCGCTCAGCCCGCGCGAGCGGCAGATGCTTCCACTCCTCATCGACGCGGTGAAGGAGATGGACGGCGTCTACTGGCGGCAGTCCACCGGGCCGAAGGACAGCGTGCTCGGCGCGATCGCCGACACCCTCGTGCGGCGCTACGCCGACATCAACTACGGCCCCTGGGACCGCCTCGCCGACAACGCGCCGTTCGTCCCGGGCGTCGGGCCCAAGCCCGACGGGGCGAACTTCTACCCGCACGACATGACGAAGGCGGAGTTCGAGGCCGCCGCGCAGGGTGCCCGGGGCGACTCGCTCAGGAGCCTCTACACCCTCGTCCGGCGCGAGGGCGGCCGGCTCGTCGCCGTGCCGTATCACGTCGCGTACCCCGAGGCCACGGCGCGCGCGGCGGCCAAGCTGCGCGAGGCGGCGCGGCTCGCGGACGACGCGGGGCTCCGGCGCTACCTCGAGCTCCGCGCCCAGGCGCTCCTCGCCGACGACTACCGCGCGAGCGACCTCGCGTGGATGGACATGAAGACGAACACCCTCGACGTCGTCATCGGGCCGATCGAGACGTACGAGGACCAGCTCTACGGCTACAAGGCGGCGCACGAGGGCTACGTGCTGGTGAAGGACCAGGCGTGGAGCCGGCGCCTCGCGCGCTACGCCGCCGAGCTGCCGGCGCTCCAGCGCGGGCTCCCGGTGCGCGACGAGCTCAAGCGCGAGACGCCGGGCACGGGGTCCGACCTCAACGCCTACGACGCGGTTTACTACGCGGGCCAGGCGAACGCCGGCGCGAAGACGATCGCCATCAACCTGCCGAACGACGAGACGGTCCAGCTCGAGAAGGGCACCCGGCGCCTGCAGCTCAAGAACGCGATGCGCGCGAAGTTCGACAGGATCCTGGTGCCCATCGCCGATCAGCTCATCGCGGCCGACCAGCGGAAGAACATCACCTTCGACGCCTTCTTCGAGAACACGATGTTCCACGAGGTCGCCCACGGCCTCGGCATCAAGAACACGATCAACGGCCGGGGCACGGTGCGCGCGGCGCTCAAGGAGCGCGCCGGCGGGCTCGAGGAGGAGAAGGCCGACGTCCTGGGGCTCTACATGGTGGACCAGCTCAACCGCCGCGGCGAGCTCGGGAGCGAGCGCCTGCTCGACAACTACGTCACCTTCCTCGCCGGGCTGTTCCGCTCGGTGCGTTTCGGCGCCGCCGACGCGCACGGCGTCGCCAACATGGCGACGTTCAACTTCCTCGCCGAGCGCGGCGCGTTCGTGCGCGACGCCGGCGGCACCTATCGCGTGGACCTCGCCAGGATGCAGGACGCCGTGAACGCCCTCGGCGCGAGGATCCTGGAGCTGCAGGGCACCGGCGACTACGCCGGGGTCGGCGCGTTCATGCAGGAGAAGGGGAAGATCGGGCCGCAGCTCCAGCACGACCTCGACCGGCTCGCCGGGGCGAACATCCCGGTGGACATCGTCTTCGAGCAGGGCATGGCCGTGCTGGGGGGCGGGCGCTGAGCGCCCGCCCCCCGGCGCGCCTCGCGGGGCTCACTTCCTGGTCGGCATCTTGTTCGGATCCTGATACACCATGAGGTGGGCGAACGGCGTCCCGGCGAACATGATGTAGGTACCCGACGGGTTCGGCCTGGTCGGGAGCCCGCTGGTCGTGTCCACCGGCCACATCACCATCCAGTGCGGCGGCTCCTTCACGACCTTCGTGTCGGGGCCGGCATGCATGACCACCTGCCCGTCCGGTGTCTCGTAATGCACGCCGCCCTGGGCCATGTAGGCGATGCCGGGCTTGGTGTTCGTCGGCCGGTCCTTGCCGGAGAAGGCGTCCTGCCCCCACTGGGTGGCCGCGCTGTCGCCGCAGAACGGCGGGTTGCCGATGTCGGGGAGCAGCGTGCAGGTGAAGCCGTTGGTGCCCGGGCGCAGCACGGTGACGCTGCCGTCCTTCTCCATCCGCGCGATCGTCGCGTGGTCGGAGATGCGCGCGGGCGCGCCGGCGGTGGCCCGGCGGACGAATGCGGCGTTGCTCGAGGCGTTGTAGCCGGCCGTGTCCCGGTTCCCCTGCGCGAGGAGCGCCACGGGGCAGAGCAGACCGGCGAGCAGGACGTGCGGAAGATGACCGGACATGGGACCTCCTCGGGGCTCCGTCGGTCGTGTGTCGCCGGCGGCGGAGTCGGGAGGCGTCAGGGAGAGGCGGTCGTGGCGGGGAACCGGGGAACGCGGCTCCCGGCGGAGCGGCCGATCCCTGGCGGGCGACACACCGGTCCCAACATCGGACACTGCCGCCGGGACGGCAAGAGCCCCACGGCGACTCGCCTCCGACCGATTATCTTCCCCGCTCCCCCGACTCACCCGACATCTCAGGACGACGGCCGATGCCTCTTCGACTGTCCCTTCGGCGGTTTCTCCGCCTCCGCGCGCTCGCGACGGGGTTCCTTCTCGTGACTGCCGGCTTCGCTGCCGATCCCGTCCCCGTGGACTGGGCGATGGTCGCCCGGATCCGGGAGGAGGGGCTCCAGCGCTCCCGGGTGATGGACTACGAGAGCTACATGACCGACGTGCTCGGCGCCCGGCTCACCGCCTCGCGCGACATGCGCCGCGCGCAGGCTTGGGCCGAAGCCGAGATGAAGCGCCTGGGGCTCGCCAACGTCGCGGCCGAGCCGTTCATGGCGTTCGGCGCGAGCTGGGACAACGAGTACGTCTCGCTGCACCTGCTCGAGCCGGACTACTCGCCGATGGTCGGCTATCCGCTCGCGCACACGCCGGGCACCGACGGGCAGGTCGTGGCGGAGGCGGTGATCGTGGATGCGCAGACCCGCCCGGAGCTGGAGGCCCTGCGCGGCAAGCTTCGGGGGAAGGCGGTCCTCGCGACGCCGCCGGCGAAGGTGGACCTCGCGCCCCTCGTGCAGGGCGTGCCGCGCCGGACGGAGGCCGAGTTGCGCGAGCTGGAGCAGACGGTCGTCATGCCGGCGACCGCCGCCCCCGTGCGGGTGGCGAACCCCGCGCTCCTCACCGCGCAGGAGCGGATGGCCTTCTTCAAGGCGGAGGGCGTCGCCGCCGTGCTGCAGAGCGAGAGCGGGTGGCTCGGCGCCGTGCGCGGCTTCTCGCGCCCGGGCTCGCGCGACGACCGCTGGTCGGCGGCCGGCGACAGCACCGCGCCGGCCATGATCGCGATCACGCCCGAGCACTACAACCGGATGTACCGGATTCTCCAGCGCGGCATCCCCGTCAAGGTCGAGCTCGAGGTGCGCAACCGGATCGGTGACCGGGTCGAGCAGGCGGCCAACATCGTCGGCGAGATTCCGGGCACCGACCCGAAGCTGAAGGACGAGGTCGTGATGATCGGCGCGCACTTCGACACCTGGCACGCGAGCCCGAACGCCAGCGACAACACCTCGGGCGTCGCGGTCGTGCTCGAGGCCGCGCGCATCCTGAAGGCGGTCGGCGCGAAGCCGCGGCGGACGATCCGCATCGCCCTCTGGTCGGGCGAGGAGCAGGGACTCTGGGGCTCGCGCGCCTACGTGCGGCGGCACTTCGGCGATCCGCGCGACTCCACGGTGGGCCGGAAGCCCGGCTACGCGAGGCTCTACGCCTACTTCAACCAGGACTACGGTCCCGGGCAGTATCGCGGCATCTGGCTGCAGGGCAACGAGGGCGCCCGCCGACTCCTCACGGCATGGATGGCGCCGTTCCGGGACTTCGGCATGACGGCCGTCTCGAACCAGAGCGCCTGCTGCACCGACCACGTGGCGTTCGACGAGGTGGGGCTGCCGGGCTTCCAGTTCCTGCAGGATCGCACGCCCGGCACCGGCGGCCACACCAATCTCGATCCGCTCGAGGCGATCCCGGCCGAGGACCTGATGAAGAACGCCGTCGTCATGGCGTCCTACGCCTGGCACGCGGCGATGAGCGACGAGCCCATGCCGCGCGAGCGGGTGCCCGCGGCGCGCTGACCCCGCTCGGCCCCGGGGGCGTGCCTCGCTTGCCGCCCGGTGTATATTTGCGGGCGACGCGATTTCCGACCGCGTCGCCCCGGGGCGGTAGCTCAGCTGGGAGAGCACCTGCTTTGCAAGCAGGGGGTCGTGGGTTCGAGCCCCATCCGCTCCATTGCATCGCCGGAGGGTTTCGGCACGGCAGGACCGATCGGACGAGGCGCCCCATCAGCGGGGCGCCTCGTCGTTTCCGGGACCCGCACCCGAGGACGACAGCATGCTCGATTCCACGGAGCCCATGGTCGGCAGGGTGGCCGCGCTCTGGCGCTACCCGGTGAAGTCGCTGCTCGGCGAGATGCTCGAGCAGGTGGAGGTCTCCGAGAGCGGGCTCGCCGGGGACCGCGTCTGGGCGCTGCGCGACCGCGCCGACGGCAAGGTGGCGAGCGCCAAGGACCTCCGGCGGTGGCCGGATTTGTTCGCGTACCGCGCCGAGTGCGTCGGATCGGACGTGCGCATCACGCTGCCCGACGGGACGAGCATCCATGGCGGCGAGCCGGACGCCGAGCGCCGCCTCTCCGCCGCGCTCGGGCGCGCCGTGGTGCTCTCCGCCGCCGTCGCCCCCGCGCGGTTCTTCGACGACGCGATCGTGCACCTCCTGACCACCGCGACGCTCGACGGGCTGCGGGCGTTTCACCCCGCGGGCCGCTTCGACGCACGGCGCTTCCGGCCCAACCTCGTCGTGGCCTCGCCTCCCGACGCGACGCCGTTCGGCGAGCACGCGTGGGTCGGCCGCACACTCTCGGTCGGCGCGGTGCGCCTCGTCGTCACCGCGCCCTGCCTGCGGTGCGTCATGACGACCCTCCCCCAGACGGATCTCCCGAAGGATCCCGCGATCCTGCGCACCGCGGCGGAGCGCAACCACGCTGCCGTCGGAGTCTACGCCGCGGTCGTCCGCGGCGGCACGCTGCGCCGGGGTGACGCGGCGCGCCTGCTGGAGTGACCGGCCGGCCGCCGGCCGGCCGCCGGCCGATTGTGATATGGACCGCATGCACCCCGCGGCCCCGTCCGTTACCTAGAGATCGGAACCCTCGCTCGCCGATCTCCCGCGGAGCCGCCCATGTCCCAGCTCATCCGTCTGACCCATCACATCTTCGGTGACCACCACGCCACCCTCATGGAGGCGATCGCCGCCTGTCCCCGCGACGCCGAGGGGGAGCCGGTCGGCCGGCCCCGGGTGCAGGCCGTCGAGGGCTGGACCGTGCTCGAGTACGACCTCTGCGACTGGTGGCGCGACTGGACCGCGACGGAGGCGCCGAAGCTCACCGTGGACGAGCTCGCGCGGATGGGCATCGAGGCGCGGTGGCTCGACGGCCGCGGCTGAACGGACACGACGGGACGGGAGGAGCGCATGAGCAAGCCGGCGACGCACGTCGAGGGCGAGGTGGATGGACGGCCCTTCACGGCCGAATTGCGCGAGGCGGAGACCGGCACCCGGGGGCTCGACGGCCATCCGATCGGCTCGCAGTGGCACGTGACCTTCGACGGCATCACGCGCCCGATGGACAACGTGCCCGACGCCACCGCGGAGTGGGCGATGCGCGATCACGTCCGCTGCTGGCTCGAAGAGGAGCTGCGCGAGGGGCGGTGGCACCCCGAGGCGTGACCCGAGGGATGAGCGGAGCGGGAGGAGTCGCCGTGTCGCCCGTCACCCGATGCGGCCGACCCAACTCCCAGACGGCGCGGCGCCGGCCCGGCAGATTGCCCGGAGACTCGACCGCTCACCCGAGGAGTGACGCATGCGATTCATCCAGGCCGCATCCCCCGCGCGCACGCTGACCACCCTGCTCGCCGCCACCGCCGTCCTGACGACCGCCCTCGGCGGCTGTTACCGCAACGCGCAGCGCGGCGCCGTGATCGGCGCCGGCGGCGGTGCCGTCGTCGGCGGCGTGATCGGCGCCGCGAAGGGCTCGACGGCGAAGGGGGCGATCATCGGCGCGGCCGTGGGCGGCGCCGCCGGCGCGATCATCGGCGACATCATGGACCGGCAGGCGGCCGATCTGAAGCAGAACATCAAGGGAGCGACGGTCGAGCGGGTGGGGGAGGGGATCGAGGTGACCTTCGCCTCGGGGCTGCTCTACGACTTCGACTCGGACGTCGTGAAGCTCGAGGCGCGGCGCAACCTCGACGAGCTCGCGCGCAGCTTCAAGGAGTACCCGGGGACGGATCTGCTCATCGTCGGCCACACCGACAGCGTCGGCACCGCGTCCTACAACCAGGATCTCTCGGCCCGGCGCGCCGAGGCCGCGAAGCGCTACCTCGTCTCGCGCGGGGTGGACGCCGCCCGCATCCGCGCCACCGGGCGCGGCGAGAGCGAGCCGGTGGCGGGCAACGGGAGCGACGAGGGTCGCGCCCGGAACCGGCGCGTCGAGGTGGCGATCTACGCGAGCGAGAAGATGCGCCAGGAGGCCAAACAGCAGGCCGCGATGCGTTGAGGGGCCGAGCCGCCGGCGGGCGCGTCCGCGCCCGCCGGCGGCGCTACATCGCGATGCGCGGGGCGGGGAGGGCGACGAGCACCGCCGTCACCGCGAGGAGCAGCGCGCCGACGACGAGCTCGGTCGTCGCCGAGCGCCGGAGGAGCGGGAGCGCCGCGGCGTCGCCCAGCCGCGGCGTGACCCGCCGCCAGTTGTAGGCGCCGAAGCCGGCGACCACGGCCAGCAGCCCCACCTTGAGGAGCAGTGCCCGGCCGTAGGTGCTCGACCAGAGCGCTCCGAGGCTCCCGATGTACGCATAGCCCATCACGACACCGAGCAGGACGGCGCCGCCCGCCCCGACGAGGGCGAGCGGCGAGAAGGTCCGTACCAGCGCCGCCATCGCGGCGGCGCGCTGTCCCGGCTCGAGCCGGCGCGTGGCGCCGAAGCCCGCCAGGACGAGCCCCAGCAGCGACCCCAGCCAGAGTCCCCCCGCCAGCAAATGCAGCGCCTGGAGCGTCACGCCGACCGGCGTGCCCCACGGCGATTCGGTGGCGTGGCCGGTGAGCGGCGCCGTCGCCGCCAGACCGAGGGCGGCGGTGGTGGCGAGCGACCACCCGGCGCGCGCGCGCCGACCGGCGACGAGGAACCCCGCGCAGGCGAGGAGCGAGACGTAGGTCTGCGCGCTCCACCCCGAGCCCCACGCCGACGCCAGGACCGGCTGCACGGCGGCGCGGGTGAACGGCTCGCTCGGATCGAGGAAGGCGCGCGTCTGGAGGTAGAGCCGGAAGGCCTGCACCGCGAGCAGCGCCACGGTCGCGTAGAGGCCGAGGTCGCGGGCCGACTGCTCCGCCTGCCAGCGGAGCGGCCGGTCGTCCGGCAGCGCGCGCGGCAGCGCCCGGCGGGCGACGCCGCGGATCCCGCAGGCGCCGATCGCGCCGAAGAGCGTGAGGTACCAGAGCCAGCGCGAGACCGTGGCAGCGTTCACCAGCGGCGTCGCGTCCTCGTCCTCCGCCGTGTCCTCACCCGACGCCTCGTCCCCCTGGGTGCCGTCCCGGACGGGAGATGCCGTCGCGTGGACGGCGGCGACGGCGCGCGAGGGCGCCGCCGAGACTGGGGACGCGACAACGGCCGGCGCGAGAACGCCGGCCGTTGCGAGGAGCCAGAAAAGCCGAACGCGCCGGGCGATCACCGGTGCGCGGCCACCGTGAACTCGTACTGGCCCTTCACCGGATGGCCGTCCTTCGACGCGGTCCGCCAGCGCACGACGTAGCTCCCCGGCGCCAGCTGCGCCTTGATCGGTACGGCGACCGAGAGGGTGTCGTCGGTCTTCACCGCGGTCCCCATCGGCACCTTCGTGCTGTCCGCCTTGAGCAGCGTGACCGACGTCAGGCCGACCTCGGGCTTCTGGGAGAACCAGAGCCGGACCTGCGTCGGCGCGGCCGAGACGGTTTCGTCCTTCGAGGGCGAGCTGTGGGTCAGGTGGGTGTGGAACCAGAGCGCGGCAGGCACGACCAGCGCCGCCGCCGCACCACGGGAGAGGACACGACCGAAGCGATCACCGAACATGGACACCGGCTCTCCGGAAACGGGGTTGGCGAGGGACGGGGACAATATAGCCACCGGGAGCCATCCCACTGCAATGCCCGGGCCACTCCGGGGCGGGCCGGTCGCGGCGCGGCCGCTTCCGCCCGGGCCCCGCGGGCGCTTACCTTGCGCGGCGGCCCGCGCAGCGCGGGCCGCCTCCCCCTTCAAGGTCCGGCCACTCCGAGAGGTTCCCGATGACGCGTCCCGCCCCCGTGCGGCTCGCCGCACTCGTGCTCGTGCTCGCGCCCCTGCTCCTGCCCGCGGCCGCCCACGCCCAGGGCGACGCGGAGAGCCGGCTCCGGCAGCACTTCGAGGGCCGCACCGTCGCCGTCCGGCTCGACATGCCGGCGAGCGAGAAGGGGGTGGACCTCTATCCCGCGGAGCCGCAGCCGCTCGACTACCCGGACTATGCCGGCCGCCTCAAGCAGTACGGCATCGCGCTCCGCCCGGGCGACCGCGTCATGGTCACCAAGATCAAGGTGAAGGGGAAGCTGATCGAGTTTCAGCTGGGCGGCGGCGGCTTCGGCACCGCCGGTGACCCGAGCCCCTACGTCTCCGCGCAGACGACGCCGAAGAGCAAGCGCGAACAGACGCTCGAGAAGCAGCTCAAGGGAACCACGGACCAGCGCGAGCGGCGCCGGATCCAGGACGAGCTGGACGAGCTGCGCACCGCGCGCGAGCGGGAGGACGCACGCCTGCGCGCGATGGCGGAGGCGACCCAGGAGCGGCGCCGGGAGCACATCCGCGAGCTCGCGCTCCAGAGCGGCTCCCGCTTCAATCTCCGCTGGCGCACTGCGGTGCCCGCGGCCTCGCTCACGCCCGAGGCGGTCGAGCGCGCGCTGGAGCGCTACGTGGACTTCGCGCCGTCCGCGGGGCAGGCCGCGACCGACGACGTTACCACTGCGCCGCGCCGCGGCATACTCGGGTTGCGGAAGGGGCTGCTCGAGGCCGACGTGCAGGCGCTCCTCGGCGCGCCCGAGCGGATGAGCGAGCGGCGGGAGGGTCGCCTCCGCGTCACCACCCGCAGCTACGCGGCCGGAGAGAGCCGGGTGGAGGCGGAGTTCGTCGAGGGCGTGCTCATCCGCTACACGGTGAGCTCGCGCTGAGCGCCGCGCCGCTCGGCCTGGTCCTCGCGGGCCTCGGCCTCGCGCTCGTCGCGCCGCATGCGCTCCTCGTGATGGGGGGCGCCGTGCTGGCACTCGCCGGCGCGAGCATCCTCGTCCGGCGGCGGGTGCCCGCGGCGGGGCCCGCCGCGCCGGGGCTCGCGGCGCCGGTCATCGCCGTGCTGCTGCTCCTCGCCACCGGGTGGGGGATGGCCTTCCTCGCCGGGCCCGTCGGGCTCGCCCTCGCGGCGCTGCCGGACGGGCCGTTCAGCCCGGCGGCCCAGGCGTTCCTCGTCCCGCCGATCGCCGCGGCCGCCTGGCTCCTCGCGGGTCTCTGGCCCGCCCACCGCGCGGCGGCGCACTCGCTGCTCGCGCTCGCCGGGCTGGCGCTGCTCGGGCGCATCGTGGTGCCGGGCTTCCCCGAGGGGCTGGAGCACTGGCGCTCGCTGCTCGCGCTTCTGCTCGTCGTCGCCCTCTGGCGCGCCGCCTTCACCCGTCGCGAGGCCGAGGCGTTCGCCACGCTGGCGCTCTTCGGAGCGATCGTGGCCGGGCCCGGAGGCGTCGGGCCGGGTGCCTGGCTCCTCGCCGCGGCCGCGACGATCGCCGCGCTGGCCGAGCTCCACCAGCAGAAGCTCCTGCCGCTGGCACCGGGCGCGGCGCCGCTCCGCTGGCTCGCCGCGCTGGTCGCCCTCGCCGGCCTGCCGTCGCTCGTCCTGGGCGGCCTCCGGACCGAGTTCGTCTACACCCTCCTCGCTGTCCTCGCCCTCTTCGCAGGCATCGGCACCATCCTGCGGCACCGGCTGCGTTCCTGACCGGGCGGAATCGCCCGGGCTGACGGCACTCCGCGATCGGCCGATATTGGCCGGAGGCGTACGCACCCGGTACGCCGCACGCTCGCGACAGGAGGTGTCATGCCGTCTCCCGATTCCCTCATGCGAACCCTCGACCGGCGCGCGGGCCGCGAGTCCGCGGCGCTGCACACCCGCATCCGCGGCCTGCGCGAGGTGACACCCGACCTCGCGTATCTGCGCCTCGCGCTGGTCAACGTCTACTTCTTCGGCCGTCGCGGCGCACGCGACCGCGAGTGGGTGCTGGTGGACGCCGGCACGCCGGGCTCCGCCCACGCGATCGAGCGAGCCGCCCGCGCGCGCTTCTCCTGGGGCGCCCGGCCCTCGGCGATCGTGCTCACACACGGCCACTTCGACCACGTCGGCGCGCTGCGCGACCTGGCCGAGCGGTGGGACGTGCCCGTCTACGCGCACGCGCTCGAGCTGCCCTACATCACGGGCCAGGAGCCGTACCCGCCGGCCGACCCGACGGTGGGCGGCGGCCTGCTGGCGCTGATGTCGCCCCTCTACCCGCGCGGGCCGTTCGACGTGCGCCGGGACGCGCGCGCGCTGCCCGACGACGGCCGCGTTCCCGGCATGCCGGGCTGGCGCTGGATCCACACGCCGGGCCACTCGCGCGGCCACGTCTCGCTCTTCCGCGACGCCGACCGGCTCCTCATTGCGGGGGACGCGTTCATCACCCAGCAGCAGGAGTCGCTCCTGGCGGTGCTCGGACAGCGCGTGCAGCTGCACGGGCCGCCGAAGTACTTCACTCCCGACTGGGTGCGCGCGCGCGACTCGGTGCGCGCCCTCGCCGCGCTCGACCCGATGGTCGCCGCCACCGGGCACGGGCAGCCCCTCATCGGCGAGGCGATGCGCCGCGGCCTCGAGCGGCTCGCCTGGGAGTTCGATCGGCTCGCCGTGCCGGAGCATGGCCGCTACGTGGCCATCGAGCCGCGCGGCCCCGCCCGCGCGCTCGCGCCGCGGGCCCCGCAGCCGGCCGCCGCTGCCCGGGCGGGCACGAGCACTGTCGTCCTCGGCGTCGCCGCGATGGCCGCCGCGGGCGCCGCGGCCGGGATGCTCGCGAGCCGGCACTAGTCGCGCGGCGCCGTCCGCAGGGCCCGGCTTGGGCACATCCGCCTATTTCCCCCCTTTCCGGCCTTGCCCACCTTGTCCCGACAGGTCCGACCCGATGCGTCGGGGCGCGGTCCGAGGTCGTTCGTCGTCCGCAGTCAGTGATGTCCGTTGGTGCCGCACGTCGCATCACCCATCGCATCCTGATCTCGACTCGCCGCGCCCGGTCCGTCGGGCGGGACGGCGTTCGGCCGTCGGACCGGAGACAGCCTGAGAGGAGGAGCCGATGGCGACACGTGAGGAGATGGGCGGGACGTCCCGCGAAGTGGAGATGCCGGTCGAGATCGTCAGTGAAGAGGTCTGGTGGCTCGAGCCGGTGAGCAGCATGCCGCGCGTCGCGGGCGCGCCCGAGCGCGGCGGATGGCTCGGCGAGGAGCGGCATTTCGGCGGCATGCCCCGGGGAGCCGACCGGAGCGGGAGGCAGGAGACGGGCTCCGGGACGGAGCGCCTCGCCCGCGGGCTCGGCCTGTTCGGGCTCGGGCTCGGGCTGGCGGAGCTCGTCGCGCCGGGGGCGCTCGCGCGCCTCATCGGCGTGCGCGAGCGGGATGAGAATCTGAATGTGCTGCGCGCCTTCGGGCTGCGCGAAATGGCGAGCGGGGCCGGCATCCTCGCGCGGCCGGACTCGAGCGCCTGGGTCTGGTCCCGGGTCGCGGGGGACGCGATCGACCTGGCCGCGCTCACGCGCGCCTACCGCTCGGACAAGTCCGATCAGCGGCGGGTTCTGGCCGCGGCCGCGGCGGTGCTCGGCGTGACGGCCCTCGACGTGCTCTGCGCGATGCGGCTGGGCCGCGAGGCCGACGGCGCCGGGATGGCGAGCGGGCGTCGCGCGTTCGCCGAGGCGCCGGCGGCCGGCGGGACGCACGTGCGGCACGCGATCACGGTGAACCGGACGCCGGAGGAGGTGTACGCCTTCTGGCGCGACTTCCGCAACCTCCCGCAGTTCATGCGGCACCTCGAGGCCGTCACCGTGGTCGACGAGCGCCGCTCGCACTGGGTGGCGACGGCGCCGGCCGGCTCGACGGTGGAGTGGGACGCGGAGATCGTCGCCGACGATCCCGGCCGCCTCATCGCGTGGCGCTCGCTCGAAGGGGCCGACGTGCCCAACCAGGGCGCCGTACGCTTCACCCCCGCGCCGGGCGACCGCGGCACCGAGGTCACCGTGGACCTGCGCTACGACCCGCCCGGCGGCTTCCTCGGCACCGCGATCGCCAAGCTCTTCGGCGAGGAGCCGGGCGAGCAGGTGAAGGGCGACCTCGATCGCTTCAAGCAGGTGATGGAGACCGGCGAGGTGGTGCGCTCGGACGCGAGCATCCACCGCGGCATGCACGCGGCGCAGCCGCCCGAGGAGCTCCCGGAGCGCCTGCGCGGCCGGACCGGGAGCCGGAACGAGGGCCGGGAGGCGGGATGGGCCACCGGTGCGGAAGGAGGCGTGTGATGAAGGCGACCTGCTGGCACGGCAAGAACCGGGTACAGGTGGACCAGGTCCCCGACCCCAAGATCCTCAACTCGCGCGACGCGATCGTGCGGATCACCTCGACGGCGATCTGCGGCTCCGACCTGCATCTCTACGACGGCTTCGTGCCGACGATGGAGAAGGGCGACGTCCTCGGCCACGAGTTCATGGGCGAAGTGGTCGAGGTCGGGCGCGCGGTGAAGAACCTGCGCGTGGGCGACCGGGTGGTGGTGCCGTTCCCGATCGCCTGCGGCGACTGCAGCGCCTGCCGGGCCGAAGCGTACTCGCTCTGCGAGAACTCCAATCCCAACGCCTGGATCGCGGAGAAGCTCTGGGGCCACTCGCCCGCGGGCATCTTCGGCTACTCGCACATGCTCGGCGGCTACGCCGGCGGGCAGGCGCAGTACGCCCGGGTGCCGTTCGCCGACGTCGGCCCGATCAAGGTGGACAACGGCATGCCGGACGAGCAGGTGCTCTTCCTCTCCGACATCTTCCCGACCGGGTACATGGGCGCCGAGATGTGCAACATCCAGCCGGGCGACGTGGTCGCGGTCTGGGGCGCGGGCCCCGTGGGCCAGTTCGCCATGGCGAGCGCGCGGCTCCTGGGCGCCGAGCGGGTGATCGCGATCGACCGCTTCCCGTACCGGCTGCAGATCGCCCGGGAGAAGGCGGGCGCCTGGGAGACGATCAACTACATGGAG
Organism: Gemmatimonadales bacterium; assembly: GCA_035760645.1. Lineage (GTDB taxonomy): Bacteria > Gemmatimonadota > Gemmatimonadetes > Gemmatimonadales > GWC2-71-9 > DASSTY01. The sequence continues at coordinate 153,121 of DASTSO010000024.1, read as the reverse complement.
GAGAGCGTCCAGGAGCGGCTCCGCGAGCTCACCGGCGGGCGCGGCCCCGATGCGTGCATCGATGCCGTCGGCATGGAGGCGCACGGCCACGCGGCGACCTATGCCTACGACCGCGCGAAGCAGGCGATGATGCTCGAGACCGACCGCCCGATCGCGCTGCGCGAGGCGATCATGGCGTGCCGCAACGGCGGCACCGTGTCGGTCATCGGCGTCTACGGCGGGTTCATCGACAAGTTCCCGATGGGCTCGGTGATGAACCGCTCGCTCACCATCCGCACGGGCCAGTGCCACGTGCAGCGCTACATGCGCCCGCTGCTCGAGCACATCCGGCGCGGCGAGATCGACCCCAGCTTCGTCATCACCCATCGCGCGCGCCTCGACGACGCGCCCGAGATGTACGAGCTGTTCAAGCACAAGCAGGACGACTGCCTCAAGGTCGTGCTGCACAACTGAGCAACCGAGTCGCAGGGCGGCGGCGGGTCGCGTTGACCCGCTACCCGGGTACTCCCATATTTCGCGCGACCCTATCCCCGAGGAACCCGCCATGGCGTTCACGCTTCCGCCGCTGCCCTACGACTACAACGCGCTGGAGCCGTACATCGACGAGCAGACGATGCGGCTCCATCACGACAAGCACCACGCGGCGTACGTCAACAATCTCAACGCCGCGCTCGAGCAGGCGCCCGAGCTGCAGAACAAGTCCCTCGAAGACCTGCTGACGAACATCAACCAGGTGCCGGAGGCGATCCGCACCGCGGTGCGCAACAACGGCGGTGGCGACCACAACCACACCCTCTTCTGGCAGATCATGACGCCGGGGGGCGCGAAGGCGCCCGAGGGGGCGCTCGCCGACGCGATCAAGCAGACCTTCGGCGGCGTCGACCAGTTCAAGGAGCAGCTCCAGAAGGCCGCGGCCGGCCGCTTCGGCAGCGGGTGGGGCTGGCTCACGATGGACAAGGGCGGCAAGCTCGCCATCGAGAGCACGGCGAACCAGGACAGCCCGCTCATGGAGGGGAAGTTCCCGGTGATGGGCGTCGACGTGTGGGAGCACGCCTACTATCTCAAGTACCAGAACCGTCGCCCCGAGTACCTCACGGCGTGGTGGAACGTGGTCAACTGGACCGAGGTCGGCCGCCGCTACGAGCAGCGGCGACAGGGCTGATCGGCCCGGCCGGCGGAGGCTGCGTCCGAGGAGGCGGCCGCGCGGAACGAGCGCGCGGCCGCCTCCTCGCGTCCGGACCCGGCCCCCACGCGCCATGCTCTCATGACGATTGACGCCTCCGAGGGACTCGACCCGCCGTTCCCGGGCGGCCGCCGCCTCCTCGTCGAGCGCGACGCCGCGGGCGGGCTCGCGGCCGTCTGGGCCGAGGGGCGCCGGCTGCTCCATGCGCCCCGCCTCGCGGTCGCGGGCGCCGACGTGCCGCTCGTGCCGGTGGACGACGCGCGGGACGCGGGCGGGTACCAGGTGCTCGCGTTCGCCGTGCCCGGCCCCGGCGCGATGGTGCACGCGCGCTGGCTCGCGGCCCTCGACCTTCCGGTGCTCGTCTGGGAGCTAGAGAGCGGCGACGAGCGGCCGATCCGGCTCGAGTGGCGGAGCGACACCGCGGACCTGATCGTCATGCCCGACGCGGGCGCGCTCGAGCGGAGCGACGGCGGAACCTACGGGGTCGCCGGGAATGGGTGCATCCGCTTCACTCTCATCGCCGCCTCGAGCGCGGGCGACCTGGATCGCACGCGGCAGCTCCTCGCCCGTCGCGGGCTCGCGGGGCTCGCGAGCGGGCGCGCGCAACGCGCGAAGCTCCTGCGCGAGTACGCCGTGTCGATCGAGACCCCCGAGCCCGCGCGGGACCGCGCCTTCGAGGCGGCGAAGCGCCGGCTCGACGACACCCGGGTCGAGCTGCCCGGCTGGGGCCGCGGCTGGGTCGGCGTCACCGCGCCCCGGGACCCCGTCGCGCTGGCGGACGCCGCGGCGACCGCCTACGCGCTCCTCGTCGCGGGCGTTCGCGAGCCCGCGCGCGACCTGCTGCGTCTCGCCGCCGCGGTGCACGAGCGCGAGGGCGGACTGCCGACGTCGGCCACGCCCGACGGCCGCCTCGCGCGCGAGCCCGCGGCCGAAGCGGAGACCGCGCGGGCACTCCTCCGCCTGGCCGGCGCCTACCGCGACTGGAGCGGCGACGCCGATGGGCTCACGCCGGCCGCCCGGCTCCTCGCCGTGGCCCGGACGGTGGCCGATGCGGCCGCGCGGACGGCATCCGGTGGTCCGGGCGCGCCCGAGTCACCCGGCCCGCCCGAGGCGCTCTGGCTTCCGGCCCATCCCGCGCTTCGCCGCGCGGCCGACGGAGTGCTGCGGGAGGTGATCGGCCGTTGGGGCGTGCGCCCGGAGCAGGGGGCGGAGGCCGCCGAGGTGACGCTCGATCTGCCGGCCGATTGGCCCCGCGCCGCGCTCCGGCGGCTCCGCCTCGGCGCGACCGTGCTCGACCTCCTGGCGCGCCGCCGCTTCGGGCGGGTCCACGTGGTGGTCACGCGCGCCCACGGACCGCCGCTCCGGCTCGCGCTCGCGCTCGCCGGCGCGGTGCCGGGTCGGCTCACGGTGGACGACGTGGAGCTCGGCGGTGCCACCGCCCGGTTCGCCGCCGACGCCACCCACGAGGTGCGCTTCGAGTGGTGACCGCGGCGCATCCGCCGTATATCTTTCGGCGCGGCGGGCTCCTCCGCTCGTCGCTTCGCCCCCCGACTTCAAGGTGATGTCTGAGCATGCGCCCGCTGCGCCCTCCGCGCCCAGTGACCGCCCGCACGCTGCTGCTCCCGCTCGCGGTGGTCGCACTCGCCGCCTGTCGCATCGAGGACCGCACGCCCACCGGTAGCCGTCGCGACGAGGAGGCGGTACGTGCGGCCGTCGCGACGTTCTATCGGACCGCCTCCGCGCAGCAGTGGGACTCGACCCGCGCGCTCCTCTGGGACAGTGCCGCCGTGGAAGTCCGTCCGCGCGCCGACTCGGGGTGGCTCGCCTTCCGCAGCGCCGCCGACTACGTCGGCTACCTCGCCGAGCGCGACCGCGGAATGCAGCCCGGCGAGCTCGGCCCGCGCATGGTCCGCACCGAGTTCCGGCAGGAGGGCGGCATCGCCGCGATGTGGGTGGCGACGCGTCTCAACGAGCGGGGCCTCGACGGCGCGGTGCACGAGGTGAGCCGGACCGAGCACTTCGTGCTCCGGCGCGTGGGGCCGCGCTGGGAGATCGTCAACCTCGTGAGCGCGCCCGAGCCGGTCGCGCGCGAGCGGTGAGGGCGGCGTGACCGCGTCGAGCGCCTCGCCGGGCGGGGCCGCCGCCGGGGCGGGGGAGCGCGCCGACACGCTCGCGCTGGTCGGCCGGATCGCGCGCCTCCTCACCACCGGGCTCCGGCCCGAGCGCACGCTCGAGGCGGTGGCCGACCTGCTGCGCACCGCGCTCCCGGCACGGCGGGCCGCCTTCTGGCTCCTGGATCCGCGGACGCGTCTGTACCGGCCGATCCCCGCGGCCGGGAGCTCCCTCGCTTCCCTCGGCTCGCTCGACGAGCTGCCGCCGCTCCCGCCCCACACGCTCCGTTTCCCGCTGCGCGACGACGGCGCGCGCTTCGGCCTGCTCGAGGTCGAGCTCGCGCCGGACGCGGTGCCCGCGGCGGACCGCCCACCGGCCGAGGTCCTCGGCGTCGTGGTCGACGTGCTCGGGCCGTTCCTCAGCTCGGTCGAGCTCTCGGAGGACCTCGCCTACGAGGTCGCGCTCCAGTCGCGCGAGATCGACGCCCAGCGGCGCTTCACCGAGAACGTCATCGACTGCCTCCCGGTCGGGCTGTACGTGGTCGACCGCGAGTACCGCATCCTGCTCTGGAACCGCAAGCGCGAGACGGGCACCCAGGGCCTCCGGCGCGAGGACGTGGTGGGCCGGCCCGTCTTCGAGGTCCTGACTCGCCAGGCGCCCGAGGAGCTGCGGGCGGGCTTCGACGAGGTGTTCGAGTCGGGGCGCGTGGCGCAGCAGGAGCTCGAGGTCCCGGGCGCCGACGGGCCGCGCTTCTACCGCCTCAGCAAGATCCCGATGCGCGATGCCGAGGGGCACATCTCGCACGTCATCACCATCGGCGAGGACGTGACCGAGTACCACGCGATCCAGAGCCGCATCCTCCAGAGCGAGAAGCTCGCCGCCGTGGGCCAGCTCGCCGCGGGCGTCATGCACGAGATCAACAACCCGCTCGCCACCATCTCCGCCTGCGTGGCCGCGCTCGAGACGCGCCTCGGCGACCACTCGCCCGAGGCGGACGCCGTGCGGCGCGAGTACTACGAGATGGTGGACAAGGAGGTGCAGCGCTGCACGCGCATCGTGGACGGGCTGCTCGACTTCAGCCGGCCCAAGGGGAAGGCGAAGGGGCCCGTCGCGCTCAACGCGATCGCCGAGGACGCGCTCTTCCTCCTCAAGCACCACCACCGCTACAAGCAGATGACCGTCGTCACCGAGCTCGCGCCCGCGCTCCCGGCGGCCCACGGCAATGCCGAGCAGCTCATCCAGGTGCTCCTCGCGCTCATGCTGAACGCGCTGGACGCGCTCGACGCCGGTGGGCAGCTCACCGTGCGCACGCGCGGGGGGCGGGCGCGCGGCCACGAGGTCGTCTGCGAGATCGAGGACACCGGGGCGGGGATCCCGCGCGCCGAGCAGTCGAAGATCTTCGAGCCGTTCTACACGACCAAGGCGCCGGGCCGCGGGACCGGGCTCGGGCTGTCGATCTGCTACGGGATCGTCGAGGACCACCACGGCCGCATCGAGGTGGACAGCCAGCCGGGGCGCGGCTCGCTCTTCCGCATCATCCTGCCCGCCGATTCGGGTCGGGCGGCGGCCGTCCAGGGGGAAGGATGAAGATCCTCGTCATCGAGGACGACCGGACCGTCGGTCAGTACGTCAAGCGCGGCCTGGAGGAAAACCACTACCACGCCGACCTCGTGGACGACGGGCTCGAGGCGCTGCGGCTCGCCTCGGGCGGGCAGTACGACCTGCTCGTCCTCGACCTGCGGCTGCCGGGGATGACGGGCATCGAGGTCCTGCGCACCCTGCGCGACCGCGGGAACAACGTCCCCATCCTCGTCCTCACGGCGCAGGACGCGCTCGACTTCAAGGTGCAGGCGCTGCGCTCGGGCGCCGACGACTACGTCACGAAGCCCTTCGCCTTCGAGGAACTGCTGGCGCGCGTCGAGGCGCTCGGCCGCCGGCCCAAGCAGCTCACCACCCCGACGCTGCGCGTCGCGGACCTCGAGATGGACCTCGCCACCCGCGAGGTGCGCCGGGCCGGTGTGCGGATCGACCTGACACCGAAGGAGTTCGCGGTCCTCGAGTACCTCATGCGGCACGCCGGCCGCGTCATGAGCCGCACGCTCATCACCGAGTACGCCTGGGACTACCACTTCGATCCGGGCACCAACATCGTGGACGTCGTGATCAACCGGGTGCGCAAGAAGGTGGACTCGGGCCACGCGAGGAAGCTGATCCACACGGTGCGCGGCGTCGGGTACGTGGTGCGGGAGTGACGGGCGGGTGGCCGCGCCCGCGCCGTGAGGGCCCGATGACGACGATCCGCGCACGCCTCACCGCCTGGTACGCGGCGGCGATCACGGCGACGATCCTGATCTTCGGCGCCGCGCTCTATCACGAGCTCCAGAAGCCCAACCCGCGCGAGCTCGACTACCGCGTCCGGCTGCAGGCGGAGGCGGCCACGAAGTACCTGCAGGAGTCCCACCGCGTCCTGGGGCCGCTGGTGGACCACCTCGAGGGGACGCCCTCGCTCAACAGCGCCATCAGTCCCTACTTCGAGAGCGTCCGCGAATACCTCGTCCTGGTCGGCCGCCGCGGCGAGCTGCTCTATCTCTCCGAGCCCGCGCGCGAGCTGAGCTTCGCCGCCCTCGAGCGGCTCACGGCGCCGCTCCAGCCCCTGCCGACCGGCCCGCAGTTCGGCCGCGTCACCGTCGAGCCCGCGTCGAAGCTCACACTCCACTATCTCGTCGCGCCGGTGGACAGCGCGGGCGCCGACATCGGCGCCCTGCTCGTGGCGACGCCGTACCGGAATCTCTCGTTCGACCCGGGCGTGCTCCTGAACGCCATGCTGGTCTCGCTCCCCATCGTGCTGCTCGCCTCGGGGGCGCTCGGCTGGTGGCTCGCGGGGGCCGCGATGCGCCCCGTCGAGGGGATCATCGACGAGCTGGAGGCGATCACCGACGGTCGCACGCTGCATCGCCGCATCGTGGTGCCCGCCGGCGGGGACGAGATCCGCCGCCTGGGCCACGCCGTCAACGCCATGCTCGCGCGGCTCGAGCAGAGCTTCGCCTCCCTGCGCCGCTTCACCGCCGACGCGAGCCATGAGCTCAAGACCCCGCTCATGGTGCTCCGGGCCGGCGTCGAGCGGACCCTGACCCACCCGAAGACGCCGGCCGAGACGCTGCAGACGCTCGACGAGACGCTCGAGCAGGTCAACCAGATGAGCGAGATGGTCGAAAGTCTCCTCACCCTCGCCCGCGCCGACGAGGGGCGCGCACCGCTGGCGCTCGAGGATCACGACCTGCGCGACATCATGACCGACATCGCCGAGACGGCCGGGATCCTGGGCGAGGAAGGCGGGCTCACCGTGACGACGGAGCTCCCCGACCATCCGGTCCGCCTCGCGGTCGACGCCGGACGCATCCGCGAGCTCCTGCTCAACCTCGCGACGAACGCCGTCAAGTACACCCCTGCCGGCGGCCGGGTCGAGCTCGGCCTCGCCGATGGCGTCGAGGAGGTGACGATCACGGTACGCGACACCGGCATCGGCATCGCCCCGGGCGACCTGCCGCACATCTTCGAGCGCTTCTGGCGCGCCGATCCCGCGCGCTCGCGCACCGGCGAGCGCGCCGGCACCGGCCTTGGACTCGCCATCACCAAGTGGATCGCCGAGGCACACGGCGGCACCATCGGCGTGCAGAGCCGGCCGGGGCGGGGGACCGTCTTCACCGTCGTGCTGCCGAAGACCGGCGAGCCCGCCGCCGCACCGCCGAGGCGTGACGCCGAGGCGTAACCGCGGCTTCATCGTCCCGTCACCCGCCCCCCACTCCGCCGCAACCGCTCGATCGCATCGTGGAGACACCCCTTTCTGCGGAGGTGTCGTCCATGTTCGAGCACCTCGTTGCCTCCCGTCTGCGGCCGCCGCGGCGTGCGGTCGGCGTCCCGCTCCTCGCCTTCGCCGCGCACGCGACCATGGCGGTCGCGCTGGTGCACGCCACCGGGCACCCGGCTCTCGCGCCCCGGTCCGGGCCCGACACCACGCGCATTCTGCCGCCGATGTTCGAAGTGCATCCGCGCACGCCCGCGCGCGAACCGGGACATGGCGCGCCTCCGGTTTCGGAGCACACCCCGGATCGAACGCCGCCGGTCGTGCCCACCACGGAGCCGCTCCCGATCCCGTCGCTCGACGACGTCCTCGCCCCGGCCCGTGACGCCATGCACGATGCCGTCCTCGACCGGATTCGAACTGCGCCGCGCGGCGGCCCGGTGGCGGCCGTCGGCGACGGGGGCCCGCTCGGCCCGGCGACCGATCCTATGGCGACGACACCCGAGGGCACGCCCCCGCGGCTCCTCACGATGCCCGAACCGAGCTATCCGGCGGCACTGCGGGCCGCAGGAACCGAAGGTGCGGTGGAGCTCGAGTACGTCGTGGACGTGACGGGGCGGGTGGACACGAACTCGGTGCGAGTGCTCGGGCCGGCGCCGGCGCCGGGCTTCGTCACCGCCGCGCGGGTGGCACTCGCGGCGGCCCGGTTCGCCCCGGCGCGTGTGGCGGGGCAGCCGAGCGCGGCGCGGGTGCGGCAGCGGCTCGTGTTCCGGCTCACACGGGCGCCGTAAGCTTGCCGGCCGGCGTCCGATGACAGTGACGCCTCACCCGGTTGTCATCGTCTTGTAATCCACTTGCACTGCCGTGCTCAACGGTGGCCTTTACTTTTCTCGCCGTACTTCTGGCCACACCTATTGGAGGTGTCCGAGTGTTCGATAACCTGCTCGAATCCAAGCCGAAGAAGAAGCGGTCGGTAGGGCAGACGGTGCTGTCGTTCGTGGTGCACGGGCTGCTCGCCTTCGGCGCGGTCAAGGCCACCCAAGGGGCGGTCGAGGCGGCGAAGGAGATCAAGCCCGACACGACGATGGTCTTCCTGAAGCCGCCGCCGCCGCCCCCGCCGCCGCCGCAGAACGAGCCGCCACCGGACGTGGTGGTGTCGCAGAACCCGCCGCCGAAGGGCTTCCAGACGGTGGTGCCGCCGACGGACATCCCGAAGGAGATCCCGCCGGTCAACCTGAACGAGAAGCCCTTCGACCCGAAGGACTTCACGGGCAAGGGCGTCGAGGGCGGCGTCGCCGCGGGCATCGTGGGCGGGACCGGCCCGGTGGACGTCCAGGGCCAGGTCTACTCCTCCACGCAGCTCGACGATCCGGCGAGCGTGATCTCGATGCCGTCGCCGCGCTATCCGCCGGCCATGGCCGCCGCGGGGATCGCCGGCCGCGTGGTGCTCCAGTTCATCATCGATACCGAGGGCAAGGCCGAGGCGACCTCGTTCAAGGTCATCAGCACGACGCATCCGGCGTTCGTCGAGCCTGCGAAGGAGGCCGTCATGAAGGCCACGTTCAAGCCCGGCCGTTCGCAGGGCAAGCCGGTCCGCCAGCTGGTGGAGCAGGCGATCAACTTCAGCGCCAACGCGGGCTGAGCCCCGGCCGCGCCGGCCTCCGCGCCGGGCGACCGGGCAACCATCAGGTAACCGTCGTCGGCCGCGGCTCGCCGCCGCGACCCGTTCTCTCCAAGGAGACTGCATACCATGAATGTCGATCTGCTGCACCTCTGGGGCACGATGAGCTGGTTCCCGAAGGGGATCGTGATCATCATGGCGATCATGTCGGTGTACTCGCTGACGATCATGATCTCGAAGGCGATCCAGGTCTCGCGGAGCCAGGCCGAGACCCGCAAGTTCGCCCCCCAGTTCTCGCGCGCCATCCAGGAGGAGAACCTGGACCAGGCGATCGCGCTCGCCGAGAAGCACCGCAAGAGCCACGTCTCGCGCGTGCTGGGTGACGCCCTCGCCGAGGTGAAGCCGCTGCTCCGCGACCGCGCCACGATCACCGCCGCCGACATCAACTCGGCCGAGCGCGCGGTCGAGCGCCAGATGCTCATCGTCCTCAGCGAGTTCAAGCGCGGCACCGGCGTGCTCGCCACGGTCGGCTCGACGGCGCCGTTCGTCGGTCTGCTCGGCACCACGATGGGTATCGTCAACGCCTTCACGTCCATGTCGGCCGGCGGCACCTCGGGCGGCCTCGCGGGCATCTCGGCCGGTATCGCCGAGGCGCTGATCACGACCGCCTTCGGTCTGCTCGTCGCCATCCCGGCGGTGTGGGCGTACAACTACTTCACGACCAAGATCGAGAACCTGACGGTCGAGATGACGTACACCTCGAAGGAGCTGATCGACTACCTCATCAAGAGCGTCGGCAGCGAGTTCGGCCGCTCGATCTTCACCAAGGAGTTCCAGGCCCAGAAGGCCGTGAGCGGCAGTGGCCACGTCGCCGGCTGAGGCGGAGCGGTACCACACGCCCGTCCACCGGGAAAGGAGGTAGGCCACCATGGGTATGTCAGTCGGAAGCGCCGGCCAGACGACGGTCAAGTCGGAGCCGAACGTGGTGCCGATGATCGACATCATGCTGGTGCTGCTGATCATCTTCATGATCGTCACGCCGCTCATCGCGGCGGGCTTCAAGGCGACGCTGCCCAAGGGCAGGAACCTCGATTCCGACCCCGAGAAGGATGACGAGGTCGTGCTGGGCATCGACGTGGCGGGGCATTACTTCCTGAACGGGAAGCCGATCCCCGACGGTACGCTCGAGGACCAGCTGCGCGGGATCTTCGCCGCGCGGACCGAGGACAAGGTCCTGTACTTCAAGGCGGACAACACCCTCCGCTACGCGAAGATCCAGGACGCCGTGGAGACCGCCCGCCGCGCCGGCGTGCGCGTGATGGCGGCGATCACCGAGCCGAACCGCAGCGGTCCGATCCTCGGCGGCGACGACGAGAAGGGAGGCAAGTAGCATGGGCATGTCAGTCGGCGGGGGCGCAGGCGGCCCGCAGTCCGAGCCCAACGTCGTGCCGATGATCGACATCCTGCTCGTGCTGCTGATCATCTTCATGATCTCGCAGCCGCTGAACCGGATGTCGCTCACGATCCAGGTCCCGCCCGAGGACCGGCCGACGGCGAGCACCGCGCCCTCGAACCAGATCGTCCTCGAGCTGCAGGACGGCGGCGGCTACGCCATCAACGGCCAGCCGGTGCCGCGGGACCAGCTCGACACCCAGCTCCACGCGATCTACGATCAGCGGCCCGCGAAGCTGCTGTTCATCAAGTCGGCGCCGAATCGGCTCTACCAGGACGTCATCGACGCGATGGACGTCGCGAAGGGCGCCGGGATCCAGATCATCGGCTTCACGCCGCGGGAAGCGAAGTAGCAGGCTCGTACCACCCGGCAGTTCGCCGCGCGGGGACCCAGACGGGTCCCCGCGCGTGCGTTCGGCCCCCCCGCTTCACGTCTCCCAGGAACAGCCCGCGCCCAGGACCGGTTAACTTGTGACCGTGAACGCCGCTCCGCTCCCCTCACCCGACGCGCCGGACGCGTCCGACGCGCCCCCGGCACCGCGCCGGCCGAAGGTCCGTCCTGCGCCCGAATCGCTCTATGCGAGGCCCCGCCGTCGCCGGATGGCGCTGGTGGGCTCGTTGGCGCTGCACGCGCTGCTGATCTGGCTCGTCGTGCGCGTCGCCGGCGCGCCGTGGGATCCGACGCCGGTCGCCGGGGCGCTGGGCCTGCCGATCGGGAGCGGCGGGGGCGGCGGCGGCGGCAACGGCGGTCCCCGCGTGCACGAGATCGAGCTGCCGCCGAGCGGCGCGCCCGCCCCTGCGCCGCCCGCGCCCCCCGCGGCGAAGCCGGTGGAGGCGCCGAAGCCGGTGCCGCCGCCCGAGCCCGAGCCGAAGCCCGAGGCGCCGAAGGCGGTCACGCCCGTGCCGCCGCCGGCCGCGCCACAGGCGACGAGCGCGCCGGCCACCACACCGGCGGGCGCGGCCGCCGCCGGTGCGGCGAGCGCGGGCGGCGGCGGCGGCGCGGGTGGCGGGGTCGGCGGCGGCGTGGGGCCGGGCGTGGGCCCGGGCACGGGGCCCGGCAGCGGCCCCGGCACGGGCGGCGGCGAGGGCGGCACCATCAAGGCGCCCGAGTGGATTCAGGGTACGCTGCCCTACGACATGCCGCCGAAGGAGCTCCGCGGCGCGCAGATCGTCGTGACCTTCTGGATCCGTGCCGACGGCACGGTGCAGCACTTCGAGATCCAGCCCGAGATCCAGGACCGGAAGTACCGCGAGAAGCTCGCCGAGGTGTTTCAGAGCTTCCGCTTCAGGCCCGCGCGCTCGCCGGCCGGGCTGCCGGTGCCTTCCACCTATCCGATGACGTTCACGCTGCTGAGCAAGTAGCACCGGGCAGGCGCCGGGGTTAACTTTGTCCGGCTCCGCCCCGAGGGGCGTCGCGCGGTCAGGCCCATCCCCGATCTTCGGAAAACATGAATCACCTGTTCGTCCGGAAGTCCGTCGCGGACTGCGAGAACGACATCGCCGAGCGCGGCGGTCTCAAGCGCTCGCTCGGCAAGTGGCACCTCACCGCGCTCGGCGTCGGCGCGACGATCGGCGCCGGCATCTTCGCCACGACGGGCACCGCCATCGTCGGCGACCCGCTCCGGCCGGGCGCGGGCCCCGCGATCATCATCTCGTTCATCCTCACGGCCCTCACCTGCGGCTTCGCGGCGCTCTGCTACGCCGAGTTCGCCGCGATGGTGCCGATCGCCGGCTCCGCCTACACCTACGCCTACGCCTCCCTCGGCGAGTTCGTCGCGTGGATCATCGGCTGGGACCTGATCATCGAGTACGCGGTCGGCAACATCGGCGTGGCGATCGGGTGGGCGGGCTACTTCCGCGAGCTGCTGACGCACTTCGGGCTCCATTTGCCGGCCTGGATCGCCACCGACTTCCGCTCGGCCCACATGGCGCTCGAGGCGGTGCAGAACGGCGCCACCGATCCCGCGACGACCTATCTCGCGAGCGCGCTCACGAGTGCGCCGACGCTCTTCGGGCTGCCGGTCATCTTCAACCTGCCGGCGTTCCTCATCGTCGCGCTGATCACGGTCGTCCTCGTCATCGGCATCAAGGAGTCGGCCGACTCGAACAACATGATGGTGCTGCTCAAGATCGGCATCATCCTGTTCTTCTGCGCGGTCGGCGCCTTCATGATCAAGCCGGACAACTGGGACAACCCGGCGCTCGGCGGCTTCGCGCCGAACGGCTTCGCCGGCATCAGCGCCGGCGCGGCGATCATCTTCTTCAGCTACATCGGCTTCGACGCCACCAGCACGGCGGCCGAGGAGGCGCGCGACCCGGCGCGCGACATGCCCTTCGGCATCATCATGAGCCTGATCGTCTGCACGGTGCTCTACATCGTGCTGGCGCTCGTGATGACCGGCATGGCGCCCTGGAACAAGCTCGGCACCCCCGAGCCGATGATCACCGCGCTGCAGCTCGCCGAGGGCTCGCCGCGGCTGCTCAACCTCTCGCGCTTCATCGTCTCCCTCGGCGCCGTGATCGCGATGACGAGCGTGCTCCTGGTCTTCCAGCTCGGCCAGCCGCGCATCTTCATGAGCATGGCGCGCGACGGCCTGCTGCCGCCGCTGTTCTCGAAGCTGCACCCGCGCTTCAAGACGCCGCACATCGGTACCATCCTCACGGGCATCTTCGTCGGCGTCTTCGCGGGCTTCGCCAACATCGCCGAGGTGGTGGATCTGACGAACATCGGGACGCTGTTCGCCTTCATCATCGTCTCGGTCGGCGTCATCGTGCTGCGCCGCGCCGAGCCCGACCGGCATCGCCCCTTCCGGGCGCCGCTCGTGCCGATCACGCCGATCATCTCGGTGCTGGCCTGCCTCTACCTGATGATCCAGCTGCCGCTGATCACCTGGATCCGCTTCGGCATCTGGCTCGCCGTGGGCCTGCTCATCTACTTCGGCTACAGCGTGCGCCACAGCCGCCTGCGCGCGCGGGCGGCCGAGGCCGAGGCGCGGGCGGACGCCGCGTAGCCGGGACGGCAGGAAGCTCAGCAAACGCACGGGCCTCCGGTGACGTCACCGGAGGCCCGTGTCCTTTCGCTCCCGCCGCTCCGCCTAGCTCCTCGCCATTGCCAGCGCCCCCGCCGCCGCGTCGATCGGCTGATCGCGGACGGCGAGGTCGGAGTCTTCACGCAGCTTCTCGAGGACGGTGCCGTAGAGGAGCCGGGCGGGGGCGAGGAGGCCGCCGGTGACGGCGACGGGAACGGGGCGGTCGGCGTCGAGGGCGGGGAGGAGCTGCTTGGCGAGCTGCGAGAGCTCGCGCGCGGCGTAGTCGGCGATCCCGCGCGCCACGATGTCGCCCTCGGCCGCGACGGCGAGGACGTGCGGCGCGAGGCTCGCCACCTCCGCCGGCCCCGCGCTCGCGGCCCAGCGCACCAGGGCGTCGAGGTCCGCGCTGCGGGTGGCGGCGAGGACGCGCTCCTGGAGCGCCGTCGGCGCGCTCCGGCCGTCGGCGGCGCGGCCCACCGCACCGAGCGCCGCGCGGCCGATCGCGTAGCCGCTCCCCTCGTCGCCCATCTGCCAGCCGTAGCCGCCGATGCGGTGGAGCGCGCCCCGGCTATCACGGCCCACCGCGATGCTCCCGGTGCCCGCGCTCACCACGATCCCCGGCCCGGGCCCGAACGCCGCCGCGAGGGCGATCTCGATGTCGGTCGTGACGACCAGGCGCTCGGCGAGCCCCTCGGCGCGGAGCGCCTCGCGCAGGTCGGTGCGCTCGGGCTCGCGGCCCGCGCCCGCGGCGCCCACCACCATTGCCGCCGCGTGCATCGCGCCGGCCGCGGCGAGCGCGCGGCGCGCCACCTCGGTGATCGTCCCCGCCGAGACGAGCGCACGGCCCGGCCGCACCGCCGCGCCCGGGCCGTCGGCGCGGCCCAGCTCCGCCGTCGCGTCGCCCACGGCGGCTACCGTCTTGGTGCCGCCGACGTCCACCCCGATGAACAGCTCGCGCATCCCTCGTCCTCGTGCTCGGTGTACTCGTGCCCGTCGTCCGGGCGCTTGGAGCCTCTCGCCTGCGTGCCCGGCCGGCGGCTCAGACCGCGCCGCTCGGCGTGCGCGAGGCGCGTTCCGCCTCGGCCGCCGGCGCGGTGCTCGCGGCGCCCGCGCCGGCGGGCAGGAGGCTCAGCGCCAGCGCCGCGAGCACGGTGAGCGCCGTGCCCAGCGGAACATACCAGGGCCAGGCGAGCCGTCCTACCGGCGCGAGCCAGGCGAGCCCGGGCTCCGTGGCGAGACGCGCCGCGAAGATGACGACGAGCATCACCGCCACCGTGGCGAGGACGCCGCCGACCACATCGCGCCCGCGCGCGCGCGGCACCCGGGTCGCCAGGATGTAGCTGCCCAGCAGTGCGCCGTAGGTCACCGAGGCGATCTGCAGCGCGAGGACGACGACCGGCGTGTCGTTGCCGCTCGCGTAGAACTGGAAGAAGAGGGCGCAGCCGATGAGCCCGAGGCCCCAGAGGGCGGAGAAGAACCGGCCCACCCGGTAGAGGTGCCGTGGATCGTGCCGGCCGGTCCAGCTCGCGTAGATGTCGTGCGTGAGCGAGCTCGCGAGGGCGTTGATCGACGAGCTGATCGTGCTCATCGCCGCCGCGAGGATGCCCGCGACGACGAGCCCCGCGAGGCCCGCCGGCAGGTGCTCGATGACGAAGCGCGGGAAGATGTCGTCGCCCTTCATTCCGGCGGGCGCGAAGCCCGCCGCCCAGATGGCCGAGCCGACCAGGAGGAAGAGGAGGAACTGCAGGATCACGACGACCCCCGAGCCGACCAGCGCCACCTGCGCGTCGCGCAACGAGCGGGTGGCGAGCAGGCGCTGCACGATGAGCTGGTCGGTGCCGTGCGAGGCGGCCGAGAGCATCGCGCCGCCGACGAGGCCGCCCAGGAGCGTGTAGGTCTCGGTGAAGTCGATCCGCGGGACGATCAGGCGCAGCTTCCCCGCGTCGGCCGCCGCCGCGAGCGCGCTGCCCGCCCCGCCGGCGAGGTGCCAGGCGATGGCGAGCGCCGCGACGCCGCCGGCGAGGTAGACGACGAGCTGGATCACGTCGGCCCAGACGACCGCCTTGAGCCCGCCGAAATAGGTGTAGAGGAGCGTGATCCCGCCCATCGCGACGATCGCCACCGGGACGCTCCAGCCGGTGAGCAGCGCGAGCGGAATCGCGCCGGCGTAGATGCGCACGCCGTCGCCCAGGAAGCGGGTGACGAGGAAGACGAGCGAGACCAGCCGCCGCGTGCCCGGCCCGAAGCGCGACTCGAGGCGCGCGTAGGCCGTCTCCTGGTCGCCGCGGAAGTAGCCCGGCAGCAGCCACCAGGCCACGACGATGCGGCCCAGGAGATAGCCGAAGGTCAGCTGCAGGAACGTCAGGTCGCTGCGGGCGCCGATGCCGGGGATCGAGATCACCGTGAGCGCGGAGGTCTCGGTCGCGACGATCGAGAGGAGCACGGCGACGGCGGGCAGGTCGCGCGCGCCGAGGAAGTAGTCGCTCGCCGTGGTCTGGCGGCGCGTCACCCAGAGGCCGATGCCGACGGTGAGGACGAAGTAGAGCGCGATGACGCCGAGGTCGAGTGGGGACACGGACCGGTGAGCTGAGGAGTGAGCGGGCTGCGGTGCCGGACGCGGGACGGAGAAAGGTGCAGCGGGGGCGCGGAAAGGAAAAGGGCCCCGACTCGTCGGGGCCCCGCGGACCGCCGCGTCCTGCGGCGCGGCTCAGGCGGTGAAGCTGCTCCCGCAGCCGCAGCCGCCGGTGGCGTTGGGATTGGTGAACGTGAACCCCGAGCCCTGCATGCTCGACGTGTAGTCGATCGTGACGCCGTTGAGGTACTGGGCGCTGAAGCCGTCCACCAACACGCGCACGCCGTTGATCTCCTGCACCAGGTCGTCCTCCAGCGGACGCTCCTCGATGTTCAGGCTGTACTTGAAGCCCGAGCAGCCGCCCGGCAGGACGCTGACCCGGAGCCCCGCCGTCTCCGCCGGCACCTGCTCGGCGGCGATGAACTTCCTCACCTCTGCCGCCGCGCGGTCCGAGAGGATGAGCTGAAAGCCGCTCGTGGGCGCCTGCTGCTCGGTGGTGCTCATGCGTGACTCCTTGAAGTAAACCGAGATCGTCGGTCGTATCGCTCCGGAAAACCTATCGGCCGGCCGGGGCAGCGTCAACGCCGGCGGGCGCCGGCGGGCGCCGCCGCTGTGCCGTTCCCGACCATCGGAACGCACGCGGCCCTCATTCGGTTCCCGGCCGCGGTTCGGCCGGCGCTCCCGCCGGTGCCTCCGCCGGCGCGCTCGCGAGGGTGCCCACGACGAGATCGGCGACGCGGCCGCGGACCGGGCCCCAGCGGTTGTTCTCGCGCGTCGGGTGCACCCGGTTGCTCAGCAGGACGATCACCAGCCGGCGGTCGGGATCGATCCAGATGGACGTGCCGGTGAAGCCGGTGTGCCCGAAGGCGTGCGCCGAGAGCCGCGTCCCGCCGCTGCTCCCCTCGCTCGGCGTGTCCCAGCCGAGGGCGCGACTGGAGCCGGGCGGGAGCGCCTGGCGGCGGAAGAACATCGGCGCCACGCCGGGGCGCGTCACCCCGGCGCGGCCCGCGGCCGAGGCGGTGTCGCGCTCGCCCAGGAGCCACTCGCCGAAGGTGAGGAGGTCGGCGGCGGAGGCGAAGAGGCCCGCGTGGCCCGAGACGCCGTCGAGCCGCGCCGCGTTCTCGTCGTGCACTTCGCCCCGGAGGATGCGGCCGCGCCACGGGTCGTTCTCGGTGGGGGCGATGCGCGGCAGCCATGCCGGGGGCGGCAGGTAGCGCGTATCCCGCAGCCGGAGCGGCCGGAAGAGCCGCCGCTCGAGGAGCGTGTCGAGGCGCGTGCCGTAGAGGCGCTCGAGCGCCTGGGTGAGCACGATCGCGCCCAGGTCGGAGTAGGTGAAGCGCGTCCCCGGCTCGGCCTCGAGCGGGGTCGTGTCGGCGAGCGCGAGTGCCTCGGCCCGCGTCGCGGCTTCGCGGTAGAGCGGGCGCCAGGCGGGGAGACCCGAGGAGTGGGTGAGGAGATGGCGGATCGTCACCCGCGCCCGCTCGGGCCCCGCGAATTCGGGGACGTAGCGCTGCACCGGCGCGTCGAGGTCGAGCCGGCCCTCGTCCACCGCCATCATCGCCGCGGTGGTGAGGCCGACGACCTTCGTGAGGGAGGCGAGGTCGTACACGGTGCGCGGGCCCGGCCGGGTCGAGTCGGCGAGGCCGAGCCGGCCGGTGCCGTAGACGAATCGCTCGCCCGCGATGCTCACGCCGAGCACCGCGCCGGGGGCCGCGCCGCTCGCGACCGCGCTGTCGAGATAGCGCGTCACCGGCGACCAGTCGCAGGTCCCGACGGCGCAGCGCGGCGCGGGGGGCTCGGGGGCGCGGGCGCAGGCCGCCAGAGCGGCTGCCGCGAGGAGGGTGGGGAGGACGGCGGCGAGCCGGGGCGTGCGAGCCGCGCGGCTCATCGGGCGGCCTGCTCGGCCGCGCGGGCCGCGGGCGCCGGCCGCTCGTCGGCCCGCTCGGCGAAGCGACCGATGCCCGGCCGCTGGAGCCCCGCGCCGAGTGGGAGGTCGGGCGCGACGTGGATCGGGAGCGTGCCGGTGATCGGCGCCCCGCTCAGCGCGCGCGCCACCGCGCGCTCGGTCGTGGGGTTCGAGATCCAGCCCAGCAGGTAGGACGTGACGCACGGCACCTGGGCCGAGACGTAGGGCGAGCCGAGCGAGACGAGCGCGGCGGGGCGCTCGTCGGCCGTGTCGTCGATGAGAGCGGCCATGGCGTCGGGGATCACGACCCGGTTCGCGTGCCAGGGATAGGCGCGCACCGCGACGGCGAAGAGCGCCGACGGCGCGCTCGCGAGCACGGCCCGCGCCGAGTCGTAGCTCGCCGGGCCGCTGTTGGGCCAGAGGCGGAAGAGCGAGACCCCGTAGCCACGCGCGCGCAGCTCCGCCGAGAGCGCGAGACCGATCGCGGGGCTGCGCTCGTCGCCGAAGGTGACGAGGGCCAGCTTCGAGGGACGCGCGCGGAGCGAGTCCACGACGCCCGTGCTGTCGCGCGCGAGCACGATCGCGCGCGCGGCCACCTGGTCGGCGAGGCGCTGGAAGGCCGAGTCGCCCACGACGGCAGGGATGCTGTCGAGCGCGACCGTGCGCCGCGCGAAGAGGCCGAAGCGGCGCTTGAGCTCGAGCACCCGGCGCACCGCCTCGTTGAGCCGCGCCTCGGGCACGCGTCCGCTCGCGACCGCGGCGGTGACGCCGTCGATCAGCTTCTTCGGGTCGGCCGGCTGCAACAGCACGTCGGCCCCGGCGAGGAGCGCCTCGATCGCGGGCTCGACGCCGGGGAAGTTGTTCACCAGGCTTCCCATGTTGAGCGCGTCGGTGATGACGAGCCCCTTGAAGCCGAGCGAGTCGCGGAGCACCCCGGTGAGGATCGGGGGCGACATCGTCGCGGGGCGGTGCGCTCCCTGCTCGAGCGACGGCACGACGATGTGGGCCGTCATCACGCCGCCCACGCCCGCGTCGATCGCCTGGCGGAAGGGGACCAGCTCGACCGAGTCGAGCCGGGCCCAGTCGCCGGGAATGGCGGGGAGCGCGAGGTGGGTGTCGGTGTCGGTGTTGCCGTGGCCGGGGAAGTGCTTCGCCACGGCGAGCATCCCGTGGTCCTGGATCCCGCGCACCGCCGCGGCGACGAGCGTGCCGACCGCCTTCGGGTCCCCGCCGAAGGAGCGGGTGTTGATCACCGGGTTGAGGGGGTTGTCGTTCACGTCCGCCACCGGCGCGAAGGCGATGTGGACGCCGACCGCACGCCCCTCGAGCGCGGTGAGCCGGCCCAGCTCGTAGGCGTCGAGCTCGCGTCCGTCGGCGCCGACCGCCATGTTCGGCGGCGTCGGCGTCCCGCCGACGAACCGGAACGAGGTGCCGCTCTCGAGGTCGGAGCCGACCAGGAGCGGGAGCGGGGAGCGGCGCTGCAGGTCGTTCAGCTTCGCCGCGATGTCGAGCGGCGAGCCGATCGAGACGAGCACCCCGCCGACGTGGAGCGTGTCCACCCACATCGCGACGGTCCGGGTGTACGTTTCGGCATCGTACGCCGTGTAGGTGCCGTCCACCCAGGGCCAGACCAGCTGCGCGACGCGGTCGCGCAGCGAGAGCGAGTCGAGGATCCGGTCGGTGGAGAGATGCGCCCAGCCCGCCTGGGCCGGCGAGAGCCCGGACGCGGGCGCGCGGACGGCCGGGGCGCAGGCCACGGTGAGCGCAGAGACGGAGACCGCCAACGCTGCGAGGGACGAACGGTGCACGGACGACTCGCTGGATTCGGGCTGCTGGTGATGTTGGGATGGGGGAGCGCGGCCTGCGCCCCCGGCGCGCGGACGACTCCGCTGCAGGCGGCGGCCACCGCGACGCCGGCCGCGGGCCCGCGCGTCCGCCCGGGGATCGACGTCCTCCTCGCCGACAGCCTCGCGCTCGTGCGCGGCCGGCGCGTGGGGCTCGTGACGAACCAGTCGGGCGTGGACGCCGCGGGCGTGGGCGACGTCGAGCGCCTGCGCGCGGCCGGCGTGCGGCTCGTGGCGCTCTTCAGCCCCGAGCACGGCTTCCGCGGCGCCGCCGCGCCGGGCGCGGCGGTGTCGAGCACGATCGATTCGGCCACCGGGCTACCAATCTACAGCCTTTACGGCCGGACTTCCGCCCCCACCGACTCGATGCTCGGGGGCGTGGAGGTCCTGCTCGTGGACCTGCAGGACGCGGGGGCGCGCTACTACACCTATCTCTCGACCACGATCGAGGTGATGCGCGCGGCGGCCCGCCGCGGCATCCCGGTCGTCGTGCTCGACCGCCCCGACCCGATCGGCGGGGCGGTGCAGGGGAACGTGCTCGACACCGCCTACCGTACCTTCGTCGGCGCGCTGGCGGTGCCGATGCGCCACGGGATGACGCTGGGCGAGCTCGCGCGGCTCGCGCGCAACGACCTGGGGCTCGCGACCGCGCTCACCGTGGTGCCCGCGGCCGGGTGGCGCCGGTCGATGTACTTCGACGCCACCGGGCTGCCGTTCATCGCGCCGAGCCCGAATCTCCGCACCCTCGAGGCGCTGATCCATTACCCGGGGACCTGTCTCTTCGAGGGCACCAACCTCTCGGTCGGGCGGGGGAGCGAGGCGCCCTTCGAGCAGGTCGGGGCGCCCTGGCTCGACACCGCCGCGGTGCTCGCGCGGGTGCGCGCGGCGCGGCTCCCGGGGGTCGAGTTCCGGGGCGTCGCGTTCACCCCGCACGCGCCGGGGGACGGGAAGTATGCGGACACCCTGGTGCGCGGCGTCCGGCTCGTCGTGACCGACCGCGCCCGCTACGACCCGACCCGGACGGCGGTGCACCTCCTCGCCGCGGTCGTGGCGCGCCACGGCGCGCCGGCGGGCGAGCTGGCCTGGCTCGAGCGCCACTTCGACCGGCTCGCCGGGACCGACCGCCTGCGCCGGGCGCTGGTAGCGGGCGAGGCGCCGGACCGGATCGTGGACGGCTGGGCGGCCGAGCTCGCCGGCTTCCGGGCGCGGCGGCAGCCGTTTCTCCTCTATCCCGAATGAGTTAGCCGCGCACCCCCGGGAGCGCGCGCCGGGTCACGCCGGGGTCACGGCGGTGGGGCAGAATGGGCCACGTGCATTGCCCGGGGCGGATTTAGCCGTTATCCTTTTGCCCGATTGCGGCGGCCCCCGGCCGCCTGCGCCCTTCCCGGAACGTGAGGTCGAGCCGAGCGTGAAACTCGTCGGGGCCCTCGAGCGGCCGTACTACGCGGTGGTGCGACCAGCGGTCGACCGGCTGATCCGCTCCGGCGTCCGGCCCAATACGATCACCACCGTCGGCACCGGCCTCGTGCTGGCCTCGGCCGTGGCCTACGGGCTCGGCCACATCCGCATCGGCGGCCTCCTGCTGCTGGTGAGTGGCGTCGCCGATACGCTCGACGGCCAGGTGGCCCGCGGCGGGGCGATGGTGA
This sequence comes from Gemmatimonadales bacterium, assembly GCA_035760645.1. GTDB lineage: Bacteria > Gemmatimonadota > Gemmatimonadetes > Gemmatimonadales > GWC2-71-9 > DASSTY01. The sequence goes on along the minus strand of DASTSO010000024.1, from coordinate 131,954 downwards.
CCAAGTTCGGCGCGTTCTACGACTCGACGCTCGACCGCGTGGGCGACGGCGCGACGTTCATCGGCATCGGGGCCTTTCTCCTCTACGCCCCGGACGTCGCCTGGCGGCCGCTCGCCGTCATCCTCTGCATGGTGGCCATTCTCAGCTCGCTCCTCGTCTCCTACGCCCGCGCGCGGGCCGAGGGGCTCGGGCTGGAGTGCAAGGTCGGGATCGCCCAGCGCGCCGAGCGGATCCTGGGGCTGGGGCTCGCCTCGCTCCTCGTGGGCGCCGGGCCCCATGCCCTCGTCCTGGAGGCGATGGTCGGCCTCCTGGCGCTGGCCAGCGTGATCACGGTGGTCCAGCGGTTCGTCTACGTCTACCGGACGGCCGACGGCGTCGATGGCGCCGCCCCCGCCCGCGAGGTCGCCCCGCGCCCCCGGCGAGCGGCCCTCGATACTCTCGCGAAAGGACAGTAGCAGTGGCTGAATCGACCGCCCGGCAGATCGCGCCGGCCGAAGGGAAACTCGGCGTCCTCACCGTCGGTCTCGGCGCCGTGGCGACCACGTTCATCGCCGGCACCGAGCTCGCCCGCCGCGGCCTGGGCAAGCCGATCGGCTCGCTCACCCAGATGGGCACCATCCGGCTCGGCAAGCGCACCGAGGGCCGGGCGCCGCTGATCAAGGACTTCGTCCCGCTGGCCGACCTCAACGATCTCGTCTTCGCGGCGTGGGACCCGGTGCCGGACGACGCCTACGAGGCCGCGGTCAAGGCGGGCGTGCTCGACAAGTACGAGCACCTCGAGCCGATCAAGGACTTCCTCAAGGGCATCAAGCCGATGCCGGCGGCGTTCGATCAGCACTACGTCAAGCGCCTCGAGGGGAAGAACGTCAAGACCGGCCGCACCAAGCGCGAGCTGGCCGAGCAGCTGCGGCAGGACATCCGCGACTTCAAGGCGAAGCACGGCCTCGATCGCATGGTCATGGTCTGGTGCGCCTCGACCGAGGTGTTCATCGCCCCCGGCCCGGCCCACTGGTCGCTCGAGGCCTTCGAGCAGGCGATGGAGGCGAACGATCCCTCGATCGCCCCGTCCATGCTCTACGCCTGGGCGGCGATCATGGAGGGCGTCCCCTTCGCCAACGGCGCACCGAACCTGACGTGCGACTTCCCGGCGATGGAGCAGCTCGCGCGCGAGAAGGGCGTCGCCATCGGCGGCAAGGACTTCAAGACCGGCCAGACGATGCTCAAGACGGTGCTCGCCCCGATGTTCAAGGCGCGCATGCTCGGCGTCGCCGGCTGGTACTCGACCAACATCCTCGGCAACCGCGACGGCGAGGTGCTGGACGATCCCGAGAGCTTCAAGACGAAGGAGGAGTCGAAGCTCGGCGTGCTGGAGTACATCCTCCAGCCGCAGCTGTACCCCGAGCTCTACGGGAAGATCTACCACAAGGTGCGGATCAACTACTATCCGCCGCGTGGGGACAACAAGGAGGGCTGGGACAACATCGACATCGTCGGGTGGATGGGCTACCCGATGCAGATCAAGGTCGATTTCCTCTGCCGCGACTCGATCCTGGCCGCGCCGCTCGTGCTCGACCTGGCGCTCTTCTTCGACCTGGCGCAGCGCGCCGGGCTCTCGGGGATCCAGGAGTGGCTCTCGTTCTACTTCAAGAGCCCGCAGGTGGCCCCGGGTCTCTACCCGGAGCACGACCTGTTCATCCAGCTCACGAAGATGAAGAACACCCTCCGGTACCTCATGGGCGAGGAGCAGATCACGCACCTCGGCATCGAGTACTACCAGGAGGCCCACTATCAGGAAGCCTGAGCAGGGGTTATGATCCGGGAGGCGGTCCGGTCCGGGCCGCCTCTTCGATCGCCCGGCTCCGTGCGTCCCCGCATCCACCGGTCATGAAATACCTGCATCGCACCCAACTCTCGCCCGACGAGGTGATCGCGCAGGCCGCGACCTTCTTCGGCCAGCGCCTCAGCCCCACCGAGGAGACACCGCGCCGCCGGGCGTTCGCCGGGGCGATCGGCACCCTCGCCGTCACCGCCGTGCCCGAGGGCGGGCACTACACCCTGGTCACGATCGAGACCAACCAGGTGGGCGAGAGCGAGATCGACAAACTGGGCAAGCGGTTCCTCACGCTCGTCCACACCGCCGCCGACCCGACGCACCGTCCGATCGGCGCCTACTGAAGTCTGCCCCGAGCATGCCCGCCATGCTCGGGGTTTTCGCTGGTCCCCCTCCGCGCCGCCCTCCAACCCGCGGCGCATGCATGCCCGTCAATTCAGGAGAGTCTCGATGAAGCTGAAGTGGACTCCGTTCCGTGCGCCCCTGCTTGCGCTCCTGCTCGGCACCGCCGGTCTGCCCGGCCTGCCCGCGACTCTCGCCGCCCAGGACGCCGCCCACCACGGCGGCGGGGAGGCGAGTCTCGTGCTGCCCGACTTCACCCAGGTCGCCTTCCTGGGCCTCGACGGGCGCACGCTCCTGATGACCGGCCTGGTCGTCTGCGCCCTGGGGCTGCTCTTCGGGCTGACGATCTACACCCGGCTCCGCAACCTGCCCGTGCATCGCTCGATGCGCGAGGTGTCGGAGCTGATCTACGAGACCTGCAAGACCTACCTCGAGACCCAGGGCAGGTTCCTGCTGCTCCTCTGGGTCTTCATCGCCGTGGCGGTGGGGATCTACTTCGGCAAGCTGGCCGCGTGGACCGACCCCGTGACGGGGGCGTCGGCCGACGGGTACCCCCTGAGCCGCGTGGCGATCATCCTGCTCTTCAGCCTCATCGGCATGGCCGGCAGCTACGGCGTGGCCTGGTTCGGCATCCGGGTGAACACCTTCGCCAACAGCCGCGCGGCCTTCGCCTCGCTGAAGGGGAAGCCGTATCCCTGCTACCAGATCCCGCTCGAGGCGGGGATGAGCATCGGGATGCTCCTGATCTCGGTGGAGCTCCTGCTGATGCTCTGCATCCTGCTCTTCATCCCGCGCGACTACGCCGGCCCCTGCTTCATCGGCTTCGCCATCGGCGAGTCGCTGGGCGCCGCGGCGCTGCGCGTGGCGGGCGGCATCTTCACGAAGATCGCCGACATCGGCGCCGACCTCATGAAGATCGTCTTCCGCATCAAGGAGGACGACGCGCGCAACCCCGGCGTCATCGCCGACTGCACCGGCGACAACGCCGGCGACTCGGTCGGCCCCTCGGCCGACGGCTTCGAGACCTACGGCGTCACCGGCGTCGCGCTCATCACGTTCATCCTGCTCGCGGTGGGCGACCCGACGGTGCAGGTCCAGCTGCTGGTCTGGATCTTCGCCATGCGCATCATGATGATCATCGCCTCGGCGCTCTCCTACTTCATCAACGGCGCGATGGCGCGGGCGAAGTACGAGCAGGCGGCGAAGATGAACTTCGAGGCGCCCCTCACGACGCTGGTGTGGCTCACCTCGGTGGTCTCGGTGGTCCTCACCTTCGTGGTCTCCTACCTCCTGATCCCGACCCTGGGCGACGGCTCGCTCTGGTGGAAGCTCTCGGCCGTGATCACCTGCGGCACCCTCGCCGGCGCGATCATCCCCGAGCTCGTCAAGGTGTTCACCTCGGTCGACTCGCGGCACGTGCGCGAGGTGGTCACGAGCAGCCGGGAGGGCGGGGCGTCGCTCAACATCCTCTCGGGCTTCGTCGCCGGCAACTTCAGCGCCTTCTGGATCGGCCTCGCCATGCTGGCGCTGATGGCGATCGGCTACGGCGTGAGCACGATGGGCTTCGACATGCAGGTGAACGGCGCGCCGCTCATGATGGCGCCCGCCGTCTTCGCCTTCGGCCTCGTCGCCTTCGGCTTCCTCGGCATGGGCCCGGTGACGATCGCCGTGGACTCCTACGGGCCGGTGACCGACAACGCGCAGTCGGTCTACGAGCTCTCCACCATCGAGCAGCTCCCGGGGATCGAGGCCGAGATCCAGCGCGACTTCGGCTTCTCCCCCGAGTTCGAGGCGGCGAAGGACCACCTCGAGGAGAACGACGGCGCCGGCAATACCTTCAAGGCGACCGCCAAGCCGGTGCTCATCGGGACCGCCGTCGTGGGCGCGACGACGATGATCTTCTCGATCATCGTGGCGCTGACGCAGGGGCTCCAGCCGGAGCTGCTGTCGAACCTGTCGATCCTGCACCCGCCGTTCCTGCTGGGGCTCATCGCCGGCGGCGCGGTGATCTACTGGTTCACCGGCGCCTCGACCCAGGCCGTGACGACGGGCGCCTACCAGGCCGTCGAGTTCATCAAGGCCAACATCCAGCTCGAGGGCGTGACCAAGGCCTCGGTGAGCGATTCCAAGCGCGTGGTCGAGATCTGCACGCAGTACGCCCAGAAGGGGATGCTCAACATCTTCCTGATGGTCTTCTTCGCCACCCTCGGCTTCGCGTTCGTGGAGCCGTACTTCTTCATCGGCTACCTGATCTCGATCGCGCTCTTCGGCCTCTACCAGGCGATCTTCATGGCCAACGCCGGCGGCGCCTGGGACAACGCGAAGAAGATCGTGGAGACCGAGCTCAAGGCGAAGGGCACCGACCTGCACGCCGCGACGGTCGTCGGCGACACCGTCGGCGACCCGTTCAAGGACACGAGCTCGGTGGCGCTGAACCCGATCATCAAGTTCACCACCCTCTTCGGCCTCCTGGCCGTGGAGCTCGCCGTCTCGCTGACGGCCGAGCAGGGCGCGACGCTCACGCACGTCCTGGCGGCCCTCTTCCTGCTCGTCTCGCTCTACTTCGTCTACCGCTCGTTCTACGGCATGCGGATCCAGTCCGCCGCCGCGACCGAGGCGGTCCCGGCGCCGAAGGCGGTCCAGGCCGCGTAGGCGGGAGGGCGGAACGGCGGGAAACCGCTCTCCCAACGGGCCTCCGGTGACGACACCGGGGGCCCGTTTGCCGTCGGGCGCTCCCGCCGTCCCGCCTTCCCGCCGTCCCGCCGTTGATTTTCCCCCTCTTCCGGTCGATTTTCCTGCCCGGACCGGCCCGGGGCGCGCAGCCCGGGCCCACTCTCGGACTTCGGAGCCGCATGACCGCCACGAGCCTCCCGACGCCGGCCGCCCCGCCCGCTGGCCTGTCGCGCGAGCAGCTGCTGGAGCTGTACTACTGGATGCGCCTGACCCGCACGCTCGAGGAGCGGCTGGTCGCCCTCTACCGCCAGACGAAGGTGGTCGGCGGGCTCTTCCGCTCGCTGGGCCAGGAGGCCTGCGCCGTCGGCAGCGCCTTCGCGCTGCGGCGCGAGGACGTCCTCTCGCCCCTCATCCGCAACCTGGGCTCGATGCTGGTCAAGGGCGCCACCCCGGTCGAGGTGCTCCGCCAGTACATGGCCAAGGGCGACAGCCCCACCCGCGGGCGCGAGCTCAACATCCACTTCGGCGACGTCACCGAGCGCAACTTCGTCGGCCAGATCTCGCATCTGGGCGACATGGTGCCGGTGATGGCCGGGGTGACGCTCTCCTTCAAGCTCCGCCAGGAGCCCCGCGTCGGCCTCGTCTACGTCGGCGACGGCGCCACCAGCACCGGTGCCTTCCACGAGGGGGTCAACCTCGCCGCCGTGCAGCGCTGCCCGCTCGTCGTCGTCGTCGAGAACAACGGCTACGCCTACTCGACGCCCACGGCGAAGCAGTGCGCCGCCGAGCGGCTCGCCGACAAGGGGCCGGGCTACGGCGTCCCGGGCATCCGCGGCGACGGCAACGACGTGCTCGAAGTGTATCGCCTGACGCAGGAGGCGGTGGACCGCGCCCGGCAGGGCGGGGGCGTGACGCTCCTCGAGTTCATGACGTACCGGCGGAAGGGCCATGCCGAGCACGACAACCAGAGCTACGTGCCGGCGGGCGAGACCGAGCGCTGGGCGGCGGAGAACGACCCGCTCGACCGCTACGTGCGCGCGCTGACCGGGACGTACGGCTTCGCGGCCGACGAGCTCGCGGCGATCGACGCGCGGGTGCGCGAGGAGGTGGACGCCGCCACCGACGTCGCCGAGCGGTCGGGGACGCCGGAGCCGCTCGACGCGCTCAGCGGGGTCTACGCCGAGCCGGCGATGATGCCGGTGCAGTGGTACCGCGCGGGCGTCCGCTCGGCGGTCGAGGTCAACGAGCGCGCCCAGGGCTGGGGGACGTACGATGTCTGAGGTCACCTTCCTCGAGGCGATCCGCCAGGGGATCAGCGAGGAGATGGAGCGCGATTCCGACGTCTTCCTGCTGGGCGAGGACATCGGGGCCTACGGCGGCGCGTTCAAGGTCACCGAAGGGCTCCTCGAGCGCTTCGGCGAGCGGCGCGTCATCGACACGCCGATCAGCGAGGCGGGCTTCGTCGGCGCGGCCGCCGGGGCGGCGCACATGGGGATGCGGCCGGTGGTGGAGATGCAGTTCATCGACTTCATCTCCTGCGCCTACGACATGCTGACGAACTACGTCGCGACGGCGCGCTACCGGGCGTTCCTGCCGTGCCCGATGGTGGTGCGCGGGCCCTCGGGCGGCTACGTGCGCGGCGGCCCGTTCCACTCGCAGAACCCCGAAGCGGCGTTCCTCCACACGCCGGGGCTCAAGATCGTCTATCCCTCGACGCCCGCGGACGCGAAGGGGCTCATCAAGAGCGCGATCCGCGACGAGGACTGCGTGCTCTTCTTCGAGCACAAGTACCTCTACCGGCGCATCAAGGAGACGCTCCCCGCCGGCGAGCACCTCGTGCCGATCGGCCAGGCGCGGGTGGCGCGCGCGGGCACGGACGTCTCGATCATCACCTACGCCGCCACGGTGTGGAAGGCGCTCGAGGCGGCCGAGCAGCTCCAGCAGGAGCACGGGATCAGCGTCGAGGTGCTCGACCTGCGCTCGCTGCTGCCGATGGACGATGCGGCGATCGTCGCCACGGTGAAGAAGACGAACCGCGTCCTGATCGTGCACGAGGACACCGTCACCGGCGGCATCGCCGGCGAGATCACGGCGCGCATCAACGACCTGTGCTTCGAGTGGCTCGACGCCCCCGTGAAGCGCGTCGCGGCGCACGACGTGCCGCTCCCGTACGCGCCGGCGCTCGAGGACTTCGTGCTCCCCCAGACGTCGGACATCGTGAAGGCGGTTCGCTGGCTGGCTGATTACTAGGCGGGACGGCCGGAGCCATCCGCCCTTCCCGCCGTCCCGCCCACTCGGCGGAATAACGCACTGACCGGAGATCCGAGCATGGCCCGCATTGACGTCATCATGCCCCAGATGGGCGAGTCGATCGCCGAGGGGACGCTCTCGAAGTGGCTCAAGCAGGTGGGCGACACCGTGAAGCGGGACGAGCCGATCTTCGAGATCTCGACCGACAAGGTCGACGCCGAGATCCCGGCGCCGAATGCCGGCGTGCTGGCCGAGATCATCGTGAAGGAGGGCGAGACGGTGGCCGTGAACACCGTCGTCGCGCGGATCGAGACCGAGGCCGGCGCCGCCGCGCCCGCGCCGGCCGCTCCGGCCACGGCTCCGGCGGCGCTTGCGGCCCCGGCGGCCCCGGCGGCCCCGGCTGCGCCGGCGACGCCCGTCGCGGCCGACGAACCGAAGAGCGGCTACGGCGGCATCACCAACCCGGCGGCGCCGCCCCCGGCGGTGCCCGCCACGCGCAGCATGGACCAGGTGGGCGGGGTCGAGTCGCTCGAGGAGCGGCTGCGGCGCCGCTCGACGCCGCTCGTGCGGAAGATGGCGGCCGAGCACAACCTGAACCTCGAGGCGATCCCGGGCAGCGGCGTCGCGGGTCGGGTCACCAAGAACGACGTCCTCAGCTACATCGAGAGCGGCGCCGCGACCGCGCCCCAGGCCCAGCCGGCCGCGCCCCAGGCGCCCGCCGCGCCGGGCGCTCCGGCGGCGCCCGGCGCGCCGGCGACCGCGGCCCCGGCCGCCCTGCCCGCGGCCCCGCAGGTCGAGGCCTGGGAGGGCGACAAGGTCGAGCCCTGGTCGCGCATCCGGAAGCTCACCGCCGACCACATGGTGCTGTCGCGCCGGCTCTCGCCGCACGTCAACACCTTCTTCGAGATCGACTACACGCGCGTCCAGCAGCTCCGGGCGAGGAAGAAGGCGGAGTACGCCGAGCGCGGCGTGAACCTGACCTACCTCGCCTTCATCGCGAAGGCCGTGGCCGACAGCCTCCGCCAGCACCCGACGCTCAACGCCGCCGTCTCGGGCGAGAGCACGGTGCTGCGGCGCGACATCAACCTCGGCATCGCCGTCGCGCTCGACTGGGGGCTCATCGTCCCCGTCGTCAAGCACGCCGACGAGCTGAGTCTCCTGGGCATCGCCCGCGCGATCAACGATCTGGGCGAGCGGGCGCGCACGAAGAAGCTCTCGCCCGACGACGTGCAGAAGGGGACCTTCACGATCACGAACCCCGGCGTCTTCGGCTCGGTGATCGGCACGCCGATCATCAACCAGCCGCAGGCGGCCATCCTCTGCGTCGGCGCGATCGAGAAGCAGCCGACCGTGGTCACGGTGGACGGCGCCGACACGCTGGGCATCCGCCTCAAGGGGATGCTCTCGCTCGCCTTCGACCACCGGATCGTCGACGGCGCCGACGCCGACCGCTTCATGGCCGACGTCAAGCGGATGCTGCAGGAGTTCCCCGAGGGCGCCGTCTGACGAGGGAGCCGGTGCGGCGCACCCTGACGATCGCCCGGGCCACGGTGGCGCCCGGGCGCGACGCGGAGTACCTGGCCCTCGTCGCCGAGCTCGCGCAGCTGGTGCGCGGCGAGGGGCGCCGCTTCTGGGTCTTCCGCAATGCCGCCGACCCGCTCGAGTTCGTCGAGTTCCGCGAGGGGACGGGCGGGTGGCCGATCCGGCGGCTCGCCGGCGAGCGGCGGCTCGAGCAGCGGCTGCGCGAGCTCGCGCTCTACGACGAGACGGCCGACGAGATGTGGAACGAGGTGCCGCTGGCCGACCGGCCGGTGGCCTGAGCCAGGCGACGAGGACGAGCGATGCCCCGACGGATGATCGAGGTGGACGGCGAGCGGTGGCTGGTGAGCGTGAGCGGCCACTACACGCAGTACAACAAGGACGAGTTCGGGCTGGTGTTCACGCGGGGCGAGGGGCCCGGGCGCGAGCAGCGGATCATGCGCTACGTGCCGCGGATGACGAAGCAGCGCGAGACCTCGCTCGCGCAGCTCACCGACGCGGAGCTCGCGCGCTTCCTCCGGCTCTCGCAGCCGTCGTGGACGTCGCCCGAGCTGGGGTACCGGCGCTGAGCGGCGACCCCGGCACGGCCGCGGGGGGGGCCTCGGGCGCCACCGTCGACCTGCACGTGCACTCGACCGCCTCCGACGGGACGCTCCCGCCCGAGCGCGTGATCGAGGCGGCCGCGGCCGCGGGGCTCGCCGCGGTGGCCCTGACCGACCACGACACGGTGGCGGGTCTGCCGGCCGCGCTCGCGGCCGGCGCGCGTTTGGGGGTGCGGGTGGTGGCGGGCTGCGAGTTCTCGGTCGCCGTCTCCTGGGGCGAGATGCACCTCCTCGGCTACTTCCTCCCGGCCGCGTCGGACGAGCTCGAGAGCTTCCTCGTCCGCTGCCGCATCGACCGCGAGCGGCGCGGCCGCGCGATGGTCGACAAGGTGCGCGCCGCCGGCGTCGTGCTGGACTTCGACCAGGTCCTCGCCGCGGCGGGCGGCGGCGCGATCGGCCGCCCGCACGTGGCGCGGGCGCTGGTGCGCCAGGGCGCGGCGCGCGACGTCCAGGACGCCTTCGACCGCTACCTGGGCCGGGGCCGCCCGGCGTTCGTCGAGAAGGCGCTGCCGCCCTTCGCCGAGGTGGCGGCGCTGGTGCACCGGCTGGGCGGCGTCGTCTCGGCCGCGCACCTCAAGGACCGCGGTACGCGCGGCGCGCTCGAGCGGCTCAAGGCCGAGGGCCTCGACGCCGTCGAGACCCGCCACCCGAGCCACGACCCCGACACCCGCGCCCGGCTCACCGATCTGGCGCTCGCGCTGAACCTGCGCCGCACCGGCGGCTCCGACTGGCACGGCGAGCGTGCCCCCGAGGACGCCGGCGACCGCGAGCACGCGACGATCGGCGCGCAGCAGGTGCCGCTCGAGTGGCTCGCGCAGCTCGAGGCCGCGCGCCCCGCCTGAGCCCGCGGCACTCCGCCTCACTCCGCCCGACTCCGCACGAGGTCTCCATGACGACGCCCGCCCGCACCGATGGCATCCGCTTCGACTTCCGCGACCGGGTCGTGCTCGTCACCGGCGTCGCGCGGCCCGGGCAGATCGGCTACGCCGTCGCCCGCGCCTTCGGCGAGGCCGGGGCGAAGCTCGTCGTCTGCGACCGCAACGCCGTCGCCGTGAGCGAGCGGGCGCGCGAGCTGGCCGCGCTGGGCCTCGAGGCGCGCCCCGCCGCCGGCGACCTCACCGAGCCCGACGCGGCCGCGATCGCGATGGAGACCGCGCAGAAGCACTTCGGCCGGCTCGACGTCGTCGTGAACGTCGCCGGCGGGCTCACGACCTACGGCCCGATCGAGCGGACCACGGTCGCCGACTTCGACCGCGAGGTCGCGATCAACCTCAAGACGACGTTCCTCGTCTCCCAAGCCGCGGTCGAGCCGCTCGCCGCGACCCGCGGCGCGATCGTGAACTTCGCCTCGATCGCCTACGTCCAGCCCGCGGGCCAGATGGCCGTCTACACCGCGGCGAAGGCGGCGGTCGCGGGCTTCACCCGGAGCCTCGCCGTCGAGCTCTTCGACCGCGGGATCCGGGTCAACGCGATCGCGCCGGGCATGGTGCGCACCGGCGACAACGTGAGCCAGGCGGGGCCCGAGGCCCACTACGTCGAGATGGCGCAGATCGCCGACGGCGTGCTCTTCCTCGCGAGCGACGCGGCGAGCGGGATCACGGGCCACGTCATGCCGATCACGCGCGGCAAGGTCTGATGGAGCTCCGCGGTCGCGTCGCGCTCGTCACCGGCGCCGGCCGCCGGCTGGGCCGCGCGATCGCCGCGGCGCTCGCCGCGCGCGGGGTGCGGCTCGCCATCCACTACAACGCCTCCGCGGAGGGCGCCGAGGCGCTGCGCGCGGCGGTGCGGGCCGCGGGCGGCGAGGCCGAGTGCTTCGAGGCCGACCTCACCGACGCCGAGGCGGCGCGGGCGCTCGCGGCGCGGGTCGTCGAGCGCTTCGGGGCGCTCGACGTGCTCGTCAATTCGGCCGCCGTCATGCACAAGCTCGCCTTCGAGGAGACGACGATCGCGCAGTTCGATGCGATCCTCGACCTCAACCTGCGGAGCGTCTTCTTCGTGACGCAGGGCGCCGCGCCCGCGCTCCGCCGCGCGCAGGGCAAGGTGGTGAACCTCGCCGATCTCAGCGGGCTCGAGCCCTGGCCCGGCTTCGCCGCGCACTCGGTGAGCAAGGCCGGCGTCGTGATGCTCACCGAGGTGCTCGCGCGCGCGCTCGCCCCCGAGGTGACCGTGAACGCGGTGGCGCCCGGCGCGGTGCTCGTTCCCGACGACTACGACGCGGCCGCCCGCGAGCGCCTCGCGCGCGCCACCCCCCTCGGCCGGCTCGGCACGCCGGAGGACGCGGTGCAGGCGGTGCTCTACCTGCTCGAGCACGGCGACTACGTGACCGGCGAGACCCTGGTGGTGGACGGTGGCCGCCGCCTCCGCTGAGCCCGTCGTCGCCCTGGGCGACGTGGTCGTGGTGGGCGGCGGCTGCTACGGGACGTTCTACGCCACGCAGCTCGGCCGCGCCCGCGCGCTCGGCAAGGCCGTCTACCGCCGGCTCCTCGTCGTGGACCGCGATCCGCGCTGCCGCGCCGCCGTCGAGCTCGGCCCGGGCGAGGATCGCGAGCTCGTCGTCGCCGACTGGGGCGAGTTCTTCGACGGCTGGCTGGGCCGGGGCGCGCCGCGCGACCCCGCCGCGCCCGACGCGATCGTGCCGTCGCCGCTCATGCCGCACCTCATGTTCGAGTGGCTCGTGCGCCGCGCCCGCGCGCGCTGGCCGGGCCGGCCGATCGAGGTGCGGCCGGTGGACGTCGAGGCCGGCACGCCGTACGACGCGCTGGGGCCCGACGGCACGCGCTACGTCTCCTTTGCCGACTGGCTCTGCCCGGTGCACTGCATCGAGCCGCCCACCTGCCCGATGATCCACGCGCCGCGCACGTGGGAGATGGACGAGGCGCTCGAGCGGCTCACGGCGCGCCTCGCGCGCCGGCGCCCCGCGGCCGGCCCCGTGCTCTTCACCTGCCGCCACCGCGTGCACGGCGTCGGCATGTTCGACGCCGCCACGGTCGAGGCGGGCGAGGCGCTCGTCGCCGAGGCGGGGGCCGCGGGCACGGCGGTGGACGTCGTCGTCGGCACGGTGTCGGCATGCCACGGGGCGGTGAGCCTGCTGCATCTGGGCGCCTGAGGCGCCGGTTTATATTCCGAACACGCTGGATCCACCATCCGATTCACTCCGGGGACCTGCATGAGCGAGCGGTTCGAGTACCAGGTGATCATCGTCGGCGGCGGGCCGGCCGGGCTGTGCGCGGCCATGTACGCGGGGCGCGGCATGCTGCGCGCGGTGCTGCTCGAGCGGGGGATGCCGGGCGGCGAGCTGCTCAACACCGAGTGGATCGAGGACTACCCGGGCTTCGGCAAGATCAAGGGCCGCGAGCTCGCCGAGCGGATGACGGAGCATGCCCGGGAGTTCGGCGCCGAGATCCGCCAGGAGAACGTCGAGTCGATCACCCGCCGCCCCGACGGTCTCTTCGAGGTCGTCACCTCGCTCGGCAACCTCTACGAGGCGCCCGCCGTGATCCTCACCGCCGGCGGCACCCCGAACAAGCTCGGCATCCCCGGCGAGCTCGAGTACGCGGGGCGGGGCGTGTCCTACTGCGCGGTCTGCGACGGCGCCTTCTTCCGCAACGAGGTGATCGCCGTGGTCGGCGGCGGCGACGCCGCGGTCGAGGAGGCCGACTACCTCACGCGCTACGCGGCGAAGGTCTACCTCATCCACCGCCGCGACGAGCTGCGGGCCTCGAAGATCCTCCAGGAGCGGCTCTTCGCCAATCCGAAGATCGAGGTGATCTGGAACAAGGTCGCCACCGCGCTCGACGGCGGCCCGAGCGGGCTGCACACGGTGCACATGCAGGACACCGTCACCGGCGACAACTCGACGCTCGCGGCCACCGGCTGCTTCATCTTCATCGGCTTCCAGCCGAACAGCTATCTCGTCAACGGCCACTTCGCGCACGATGCGGCGGGGTACATCGTCACCGACGAGCGGATGATGACGTCGATCCCCGGCCTCTTCGCCGCGGGCGACCTCCGCGTGCAGCTCACCCGCCAGGTCACGACCGCCGTGGGCGACGCGACGACCGCCGCGATCGCGGTCGAGAAGTATCTCAGCGACCTCGCGGACCGGAGGACGGGGGCTGGTGTCGGCTGAGCAGGGCCCGGTCGTCGTCCGGATTCCGAACGGGCAGTTCGTCCAGAACTGCTACCTCGTCGCCGATCCCGCCACACGCGAGGCGGTCATGGTCGACCCGGGCGAGGAGGCCGAGCGCTTCCTCGCCGAGCTCGCGCGCCGCGGCTGGACGCTGACCGCGGTCTGGCTCACCCACGCCCACGTCGACCACGTGCTCGGCGTCCAAGCCGTGAAGGACGCGACCGGCGTGCCGGTGCATCTGCACCCGGCCGACCGGCCGATCTACGACGCGCTGCCGCAGTTCGGCGCGTGGGTCGGGCGGCCGCTCGCCGTGCCGCCCGCGCCCGATGGCGAGCTCGCGCACGGGCAGCGGGTGCGCGTCGGCGCGTACGAGTTCGAGGTGCGGCACGCGCCGGGCCACTCGCCCGGCAGCGTGGCGTTCGTCGGCCACGGCCGCGTCTTCGCCGGCGACGTCCTCTTCGCCGGCTCGGTCGGCCGGACCGACCTCCCCGGCGGCGACCCGGCGACGCTGCTGCGCTCGATCCGCGAGCAGCTCCTCTCGCTCCCCGACGCCACCATCGTCCACAGCGGCCACGGCCCCGACACCACGATCGGCACCGAGCGCACGACGAATCCGTTCCTCACCGGGGCGTATGGGCTCGGCTGAGGGCGGGACGGCGGGAGAGGCGGGACGCCGGGAGGTGGCCTCCTCGCAGGGAGTAGCTCCACGCACCGGAGCGGACCTCCCGCCGTCCCGCCGTCCCGCCGTTCCGCCCACGTGCCAGCGCTGCGGCCACCCCGTCACCTCGCGCGCGATGGGGTGCAAGAATCCATGCCGGAACTGCGGGACCGTCTACCCGCTCGGCGACTGCTCCGATTGACGACAGCCGGCTCGGTGCCCGACCGCGACGCCCTCGACCGGGAGACGCTCGCCGCGGCGATCGACGCCGGCGGCCGTCCGTGGCCGACGCCGTTCCCGCCGCGCCAGCGCCCGGAGGCGCGCTTCGGGCTGCTCGACGTCACGAAGTACTTCGGCCCCACCACGGGCGGCGTGCGCACCTACCTGCTGCAGAAGGCCGCGTACGTCGCGGCGCACCCCGAGCTCCGGCAGACGATCGCGATCCCCGGCGAGCGTGACGGACTGATCGACGGCGACGGCGTGCGCTGCTACCGCCTGCGCGGCGCGCGCATCCCGACGCAGCATCCCTACCGCTTTCTCTGGGCGCCCCGCACGATGCGACGGATCCTCGAGCACGAGCGTCCCGACCTCATCGAGGTCGGGAGCCCGTTCCTCGTGCCCTGGACCACGCATCACGTGAACCGCGGCCTCGGCGTGCCGATGGTGTGGTTCTACCACGGCAATGTGCCGCACCTGGTCGCGCCGCAGCCCGAGCGGAGCGGCGGGCGCCGCGCGGCGCACGCCGCGGCGTGGGCCTACGTGCGGCGGGTGAGCCGGCTCTTCCGCGCCGTGCTCGTCGCTTCCGACTTCGTCGCGGAAGAGCTCGCGCGCCACGGCGTGGACAACGCGCTGCGCGTGCCGCTCGGCGTGGACGTGGACCTCTTCCATCCCACACGCGCGGCGGCCCGCGCCGCGACGCGCGCGCGGCACGGGCTCGACCCGGACGCGCCGCTCGCCGTCTTCGCGGGCCGCTTCGCGCGCGAGAAGCGGCTCGAGGTGCTGCTGCGTGCCTGGCCCGCGGTGGCGCGCCGCACCGGCGCACAGCTCGCGCTGATCGGGGACGGACCGTCGCGGCGCTGGTTCCAGGCGCAGCCCGGCGCCAGCCAGGTGCACTGGCTCCCGTTCGCCACCGACCGGGCGGCGCTCGCCGATCTGCTCGCCGCCGCCGATCTCTACGTGGCCGCCGGACCCAACGAGACCTTCGGCCTCGCCGCGCTCGAGGCGATGGCGAGCGGGCTCCCCGTGCTCTCGGTGGACCGGGGCGGCGTGCCCGAGCAGGTGCGCCAGAGCGGGGCCGGCGACCTCTACCCCGATGGCGACGCCGCCGCGCTCGCCGAGACGGCGGTCGCGCTCCTCGGGCGCGATCTCGCGGCCCTGGGCCTGCGCGCGCGCGCCCACGCCGAGCGGCACCATGCGTGGCCGCTCGCCCTCGAGCGGATCTTCGACGCCTATCGCCGCGTGGCGGGACAGGGCTGAGCGGCCGTGCATCTCGGATTCGTCGAGGCCCAGCTCCTCTGCATCGCCCTCCTGGCGCTCGACTTCCTGGCGCGCGCCTGGCGCATCAAGTGGATCCTGCAGGGGCTCGGCCACCGGATCAGCACCTGGGACGGTGTCGTGCTGAACGCCTTCGGCGAGGGCGCCTGCGCGGTCACGCCGATGCGCCTGGGCGGCGAGCCGGCCCGGCTCGCCGGCATCCTGCGCTGCGGCGTCCCCGCGCCCGCGGCGTTCGTCGCGATCAGCTTCGAGGTCCTCGCCTCGTGGCCGGTCGTGATCGTCGGCGCGGGCTGGCTCGCCTGGCGCTACTCCGGCGACTGGTGGGCGATGGCGGGCCCCAGCCTCGTGCGGGCCGCCGCGCGGGCCTGGCCCTGGCTCGTCGTGGTCGCGGTGGTGAGCCTCCTCGCCTGGCTCCTCGCGCGCCGGCTCACGCATCCCGCGGTGCGCCAGATCCAGCGGCCGGTCAAGCGCGCCCGCGTCTACTGGCGCCGCATGCCCGCCTGGCCGCTCGTGGCCAGCGTGCCGATGTCGCTCATCGATCTGGTCACGCGCGTGGCCATCCTGCCGGTGCTCGCGATGACGCTGCCCGACCCGCCGCCGATGGGCCCGCTCTGGTTCGGCTCCTTCGCGCTCCTCTACAGCCAGCTCGTCCTGCCGACGCCGTCGGGCGCCGGCGCCGTGGACCTCGGCTTCCTGGGCGGCGCCGCCGGCAATCTCGGCGGCGACGAGCACCTGATCCTCCTCCTCTGGCGCGTCTACACCAACGGCGTCGGCGTCGTCCTCGGCCTCGCGCTCGCGGTGCGCTACTACGGCTGGGGGATCGTGCGGAAGATCTTCCGTCGCACCGAGCAGGCGATCGCCTTTTCCGACCAACACCGGTAGTATTGGACCCGACCCCCGCACCCGTTCCCCGCAGCCCAAGCAGCCGACGATGACCACGAACACTCGACTCGAAAAGGACCCCCTCGGCGAGAAGCCCGTTCCCGCCGATGCCCTCTACGGCATCCAGACCGTGCGCGCGCTGGAGAACTTCCCGATCAGCGGGCTGAAGCCGCTCTGGCCGTTCGTCCAGTCGCAGGTGTGGATCAAGAAGGCCGCCGCGCTCACGCACAAGGAGACCGGCCGGCTCGACGCCAAGCTCGCCGACGCCATCGTCCAGGCCGCCGACGAGGTCCTCGCCCACCGGCACGACGCGCAGTTCGTCGTCGACCCCTACCAGGCGGGTGCCGGCACGAGCCACAACATGAACGTGAACGAGGTGCTGGCGAACCGCGCCAACGAGCTCCTCGGCGGGAAGCGCGGCGAGTACAAGCCGGTGCATCCGAACGATCACGTCAACATGGCGCAGTCCACCAACGACACGATCCCGACGAACATCCGCCTCTCGGCGCTGGCGCAGCTGCCCGCGCTCGTTCAGGCGTTCGAGGGGCTGCGCGACGCGCTCGCGGCGAAGGGGAAGGAGTTCGACCACATCGTCAAGGCGGGGCGCACCCACCTGCAGGACGCGATGCCGATCCGGCTCGGGCAGGAGTTCACGGCCTACGCCGGCTCGATGGACCGCGCGCTCCGGCGCGTACGGGAAGCGGCCGACTACCTGCGCGACCTCGGCATCGGCGGCAGCGCGGTGGGCACCGGGGTGACGGTGGAGCGGGAGTACCCCGCGCTCATGAACAAGCACCTCAAGCAGATCACGGGACTCGACCTCCGGGTCGGCCAGGACCGCATCCAGCTCATGCAGAGCATGGGCGACGCGGCGGCCTTCAGCGCCACGCTGCGCGGCCTCGCCATCGACCTCAGCAAGATCGCCAGCGACCTGCGGCTCATGGTCATGGGCCCGCGCACCGGCATCGACGAGATCACGCTGCCCGCGGTCCAGCCGGGCAGCTCGATCATGCCGGGGAAGATCAATCCGTCGATCCCCGAGATGGTCAACCAGGTCTGCTTCCAGGTGATGGGCTGCGACACCACGGTGGCCATCGCGAGCGAGCACGGGCAGCTCGAGCTCAACGTGATGATGCCCGTCATCGCCCACAACCTGCTGCTCTCGATGCAGATCCTCACCAACGCCGCGACGACGCTCACCGAGCGCACCGTGAAGGGGATCCAGGCCAACGAGGCGATGTGCGCCTACTGGGTCGAGCGCTCCGCCGCGCTCGCCACGGCGCTCATGCCGCACATCGGCTACACGAAGGCCGCCGAGCTGAGCAAACAGTCGGTCAAGGAGGGGGTCCTCATCCGCGACCTCGTCAAGCGCGACCACGTCCTCCCCGCCGAGCAGGCTGACGAGGTGCTGGACCTGCGCAAGATGACCGAGATCGGCGTCCCCGGCGGGGCGCACGGCATGGTCGCGGCCGGCTAGCCCGCGCGGGGCGGGCTCACGCGGGGCGGGCGCTCGCGATCTGCGCCAGCGGATCCGCCGCCCGTGCCTCCTTCGCCGCGACGTCGATCGCCAGCTCGGTCACGCGGAAGGGCGGGCGGTCGGGGAAGTGGTGCTGCAGGAGGGTGATCGAGACGTTGTAGACCGGGATGCCCGCCAGGGTCGCCCCTTCGGGGCAGCCATGGTGGGCATGTCCGTGAAAGACCACGTCCACCGTGTGCCGGTTGATCGGGTCCTCCAGGCGGGTCGAGCCCAGGAAGGGCCAGATCTCGGGCGGCTCGCCCTCGATCGTGGCCTGGATCGGGGCGTAGTGCAGCAGCGCCACCTTCCGCTCGCTGCGCAGCTTGCTGAGCGCGGTCTCGAGCTTGAGCGCCTCGCCGAGAGCCTCCTGGACGAACGCCTTGATCGCCGGCTCGCCCCACGGGGCGAGCGCCCGTCGGCCGAAGCCGCCGCAGAAGCCCTTCACGCCCCCGAAGCCGATCCCGCGGATCTCGATCGCGTCGCCGTCGAGGATGCGGATGCGGTGGTCGGCGAAGATCGTCTTCAGGTCGTCCACCTGGTCCGACTCGTAGTCGTGGTTCCCCAGCACGCCGACCATCGGGATCTTGAAGCCGCTGAGCTCGCGGGCGAGCCCGCGCGCCTCCTCGGGCAGCCCGTGATCGGTGAGGTCGCCGCAGAGGGCGAGGATGTCGGCCTGCTCGACGACGTGCGCGAGGAAGGGGAGCAGCGGCGCCATGCCGGTGCGTCCGTAGTGGAGATCGCTCACCGCCGCGATGCGGACCGTCTCGTGCTGGGCCATGCCGCTGCTCCGACGTTCGGGGACCGGGACTCGTGCCGGCCGCGACGCGGGGCCGCGGCGGGGGGTCGAGCCAAACAAGGGCCGCACGGGGAAGGGGAGCCGTGACGGGGGCCACACCCGATGCGGCCGGCGAGCGGTATCCTGAACAGCCACTTCAGGAGCCGCCCATGTCGATGGCGCCCACGCAGTCGAGCGTCGAGACTCCGTCCCACTCGTTCTACCGCGAGGCGCTCGATCTCCTGGCGCGCTCGGGCATCCCGTTCCTCATCGGCGGCGCCTTCGCCTTCGTGCACCAGACGGGGATCGACAAGTCCACCAAGGACCTCGACATCTTCGTCCGGCCCGCCGACATCATGCGGGTGCTCGAGGTCTGCCGGCGGGCCGGCTTCGAGGCCGACCTCGTCTTCTCCCACTGGCTGGCGAAGATCCACTCGCCGGCCGGCTTCATCGACGTGATCTTCAGCTCGGGCAACGGCATCGCCGCCGTCGACGACGGCTGGTTCGAGCACGCGCGCCCGGCCGATCTCCTGGGCCTCCAGGTCAAGATCGCGCCGGTCGAGGAGACGCTCTGGTCGAAGGCCTTCGTGATGGAGCGCGAGCGCTTCGACGGCGCCGATGTCGCCCACATCATCCAGAGCCACGGCGGAAGCCTCGACTGGCGGCGCCTCATCGACCGCTTCGGGAAGCACTGGCGCGTGCTCTTCGCCCACCTGGTGCTCTTCGGCTTCATCTACCCGTCCCAGCGGAGCCGGGTGCCCACCTGGGTGATGGAGGAGCTGGCCCGGCGGGTCGCCGCCGAGATCGCCGCGGGCGACGCCGCCGATCCGGTCTGCAACGGCACGCTCCTCTCCTGGTCCCAGTACCTCGGCGACGTCCTCGGGGGCGAGTTCCGCGACGGCCGCATCCGGCCCTACGGCAACATGACCGCGCAGGAGGTCGCCCGGTGGACCGCCGCGGACAAGAGCTGAGCCGGGCGCTAGGGCGGCGCCGGCTTCGGCCTGACTGGACTCTCCCGCGCAGGGTTGTAACTTCCCCCCATGCGCGTCACTACCTGGACGGAGTACAGTCTGATCATCTCGATCCACCTCGCCCGGCGCGGGCTGGAGGGGCGCGCGGCCGTGGCCGCCCGCGAGCTGGCCGAGGCCGAGCGGCTGCCGGCCGACTACGTCGAGCAGATCCTGCTCCGCCTCAGGCGTGCCGGCCTCGTCGAGAGCGTGCGCGGGGCCCGGGGCGGCTACTTCCTCGCGCGACCGCCCGCCGAGATCAGCGTGCGCGACGTCATGACCGCGAGCGAGCACCAGACGTTCGAGATGAACTGCGCCAAGCACCCGGTGAACCCGGAGCGCTGCAGCCCCGGCTCGTCGTGCAGCATTCGCCCCGTCTGGCGTGCGCTGCAGCAGCGCGTGGACGACCTCCTCGCCGGCATCAGCCTGGCCGACCTGCTGCGGCAGGAGCCCGAGGTGCAGGAGCTCGTCACCATCTCCGTGGGCAGCTGACGCCCGTCGCGGAGGCAGCGCGGTCGGACCCCGGACCCGGCCCCGCGGCCGGGTCTGCCCTTTCGGGCCTTGCCGGACCATGCCGATGACCCTGCTCGAGTCGAGCCCGGCCGACCTCACGCCGGACGACCTCCACCGCTACGCCCGCCACCTCTCGCTCCCCGACGTCGGGATCGAGGGCCAGCGGCGGCTCAAGGCCGCCCGCATCCTCCTGGTCGGGGCCGGCGGCCTGGGCTCGCCCGCCGCGCTCTACCTCGCCGCGGCCGGGGTGGGCACGCTCGGGCTGGTGGACTTCGACCGGGTGGACACGACGAACCTGCAGCGCCAGGTCCTCTACGGGACCGGCGACGTGGGCCGGCCCAAGCTCGAGGCCGCGGCGGCGCGGCTGCGCGACCTCAATCCCGGCGTCCGCGTCGCGATGCACCCGCTCCGGCTCGACAGCACGAACGCCCTCGACGTCCTTCGCGGCTACGACCTCGTCCTCGATGGCAGCGACAACTTCCCGACCCGTTATCTCGTCAATGACGCCTGCGTCCTGCTGGGGCTGCCTTACGTCTACGGCAGCATCTTCCGCTTCGAGGGCCAGGTCTCGCTTTTCGACGCGCGCCGGGGCCCGTGCTACCGCTGCCTCTTCGCCGATCCGCCGCCCCGGGAGCTGGTGCCGAGTTGTGCAGAGGGGGGCGTCCTCGGCGTCCTTCCCGGTATCATCGGCGCGCTGCAGGCGCTCGAGGCGATCAAGTGGGTCCTCGGCCGCGGCGACACGCTGGTGGGGCGGCTCCTCCTCTTCGACGCGCTGAGGATGAGCTTCCGGGAGCTCGCGCTGCAGAAGGATCCGGCCTGTCCCGTCTGCGGGGAGGCACCGACGATCCGGGCGTTGATCGATTACGAGGCCTTCTGCGGCATGCACGAGCCGGCCGCGCCGGCGGGCGACGAGATCTCGGTCGCCGAGCTGCGCGCGGCGCTGCGGGGCGAGGGGCCCCGCCCCGTGGTGCTGGACGTGCGGGAGCCGCACGAGTGGGAGATCGCCCGGATCCCCGGGGCGCGGCTCATCCCGCTCGGCGAGCTGCCGGGCCGTCTGGACGAGCTCGAGCGCGGGGTGGAGATCGTCGCCCACTGCCACCACGGCGCCCGCTCGCTGCGGGCGGTGCGGCTGCTGCGGGAGGCCGGATTCGAGCGGGTACGAAGTCTCGCCGGGGGAATCGACGCCTGGGCCGTCGAGGTAGACCCCACGGTGCGGCGCTACTAGCAGGGAGGTTTGGCCGACACAGACCGGAAGGATCGGGCTACCGTCGTTCAGGCATCTCGGAGACGCGCGGCCAAGCAGTTCGCGTCGAAGGGATGGTTCGTGAGGAGCTCCTGGGCGGCGGTAGTCCCCCCATAAATCGAAAACCCCGGTCCAGGACCGGGGTTTTCGATTGGAGCCTGCTGGAACGCGCCGGCGACTGCCGGCAGTGCCGAAGGTGGGACTCGAACCCACACGGGCTTGCGCCCACTGCGCCCTGAACGCAGCGCGTCTACCAATTCCACCACTTCGGCGAAGCGCGGTAAAGTAGCCGGTCCACCGTGGATGGTCAAGGCGCGCGGGCGCGGGCCCGTTGCCCTCGGCCGCTCCGTGGCCTATCCTTTGCTGCGACACGCGACACCATGAAGCCGACCTCTACGCCCCCCGCCGACGAGCGGAAGATTTCCGTCGCGCGCAACCCGCGCGCGACCC
Organism: Gemmatimonadales bacterium; assembly: GCA_035760645.1. Classification (GTDB taxonomy): domain Bacteria; phylum Gemmatimonadota; class Gemmatimonadetes; order Gemmatimonadales; family GWC2-71-9; genus DASSTY01. The sequence goes on along the minus strand of DASTSO010000024.1, from coordinate 110,050 downwards.
ACGACTACCACGTGCTCGACACGTGGGAGACGGGCATCGTGCTGACCGGCACCGAGGTCAAGTCGCTCCGGAACGGAAAGGCCTCGATCAAGGAGGCCTACGCTCGGCTGAAGAACGGCGAGGTCTTCCTCGAGGGCATGAACGTCACGCCCTACGAGCAGGGGAACCGGTACAACCACGCCCCGGTGCGCTCGCGCAAGCTGCTGCTGCACCGGCGCGAGATCGAGCGCCTCGTGGGCGCCGTCGAGCGCCAGGGACTCACGCTCGTGCCGCTCGAGATCTACTTCCGGCGCGGCCGCGCCAAGGTCGCGCTCGCGCTCGGCCGCGGCAAGAAGCAGCACGACAAGCGCGAGGACCTCAAGAAGCGGATCGCCGAGCGCGAGGTGGCGCGGGCGACCTCGCACAAGGGGCGCCAGTGAGCCGCCGCGCGCGCCTCGCCGCGGCCGTGCTGCTCGCGCTGGCCGGCGCTCCGGCCGTGGCCGCGGCGGCGCCCATCCCACCCGCGGTCCTCGTGGCCACCGCGCGTGGCGAGGCGCGCGTGCCCGTGCGTCTCGACCGCACCGGGGCGCCCGTGCTCGCCGCCGCGCCGCTCGCTGCCGCGCTCGCCGGCTCCCTGACGCTGACCGACGGCTGGGCCGAGCTCAGCGTCGCGAGCCGCTCGTTCCGCTTCCTCCTCGACGGCCCCATCTTCGCCCTGGACGGCCAGCTCTATCCGCTCTCCGCCACCGCGAGCGTGATGCGCGACTCGGTATTCGTCCCCTATCAGTTCGTCGCCGAGGTGCTGCCGCGGGCGGCCGAACGGCTCGAGTACGATCCCCTCACCGGCCGGCTGAGCGACCGCACCAGCCGCGCCGTGGCGGTGACGGCCGGGTGGAAGCCCATGCCGCTCGAGACCGGGACGGCCGCGGGCGACGGGGACGGCCCCGAGCCCGCGGCGGCGCGGGCCGGCATCGCCCGGCCGACCGCGGCGCCGACGGGCAAGCTGCGGCCGGGCCATCTCGTGACGATCGATCCCGGGCACGGCGGCGTGGACCCGGGCAATCCGGGCGAGTTCTTTCCACGCGGCGTCCGGGAGAAGGACGTCACGCTGCAGGTGAGCCTGCTGCTGCGCGACGCGCTGCGCGCGCGCGGCGTCGCGGTGCGCATGACCCGCACGACCGACACCCTCATCGCCCTCGGCGACCGCGGCGGCTACTGCACGGCGCGCTGCGACCTCTTCGTGAGCATCCACGTCAACTCGCTCCCGAAGCGGCCGGGCTACACCGCGGTGCGCGGCTTCGAGACCTACTTCCTCGCCGAGGCGAAGACCGAGGACGCGGCCCGCGTGGCCCGGATGGAGAACGAGGCCGTGCGCTTCGAGGCGACGAAGGAGCTGCCGGCCGCTACCGGCGGGCTCGACTTCATCCTCAAGGACCTGCAGCTCAACGAGCACCTGCGCGAGAGCGCGCAGGTGGCCGAGCTCGTCCAGGGGCACCTGGGGAAGGTGCACAACGGCCCCGACAAGGGCGTGAAGCAGGCGGGGTTCATGGTGCTCACCACCGCGCGCCGCCCGGCCGTCCTCGTCGAGCTCGGCTACAGCACCAATCCGCAGGACGCGCGCGTGATGAGCGAGCCCGCGAGCCAGCGCCGCCTCGCCGCCGCGCTCGCCGACGCGATCGTGGCCTATCTCGGCGATTACGAGCGGCGCACCGGCGTGGCCGCCGACAGCGCGGGGACCGTCCCGGCGTCGGCGGCCACGCCGAAACCGAAGGAGGGCCGCTGATGCGCCCGCGTCTTCGCCGCCTCGGCCTCGTGGCGCTCGCCGCGCTGGCCGGGTGCAGCTACTACAACGGGATGTACAACGCCAACCGCCTCGCCCGGGCGGCCGAGAAGGCCCAGCGCGAGGGCCGGACCTTCGACGCGCAGAGCTACTGGGGCCAGGCGGCGGTGAAGGCGGAGTCGGTCATCGTCCGGCAGCCGACCAGCAAGTGGGTGGACGACGCGCTCCTGCTGCGCGGCCGCGCGCTCATGCAGCTCGGGCAGTGCCGCGACGCGGTGAAGCCGCTCACCGAGGCGCGCATGCGTCTCACCGAGCCTCACCAGCTGGAACAGGCCACGTTCTTCCTCGCGCACTGCCGCCTGCAGGCCGGCGACACCGTCGCCGCCGGCGAGACCTTCGCCATGCTGCTGCACAGCGCGGATCCCGAGCGGCGGCGCGAGGCCCACTATCAGGTGGGGCGGGCCCGGCTTCTTCGCGAGGACTGGGCCGGCGCGCTCGCCGCCGTGGACTCGCTCGACGACTGGCGCGCCTCGGGGGTGCGCATGATCGCGCTCGCCGGGCTGAACCGGCGGCCCGCGGCCGAAGTGGTGGCCGACTCGCTCATCGCCCGCGGGGACACGACCGCCGCCTGGAACACGATGCTCGCGGTGCTCGGGCGGCGCGATCCCCGGGCGGCCACGGCGCTGGTGAACCGCCTGCGCACGATGCCGGGCGCCTCGCCGGCGCTCCAGGCGCGCTGGCTGACCGACGACGCGCTGCGGCTGGCCGAACGGGACCCGGCCGCCGCCGAGGCCCGCCTGGCCGAGGCCGCCGCCCTCGGCGGCCGGGAGGACGAGGTCGCCCGGACGCGGCTCGCGCTCGCGCGGCTGCGGCTCGCGCAGGTCGCCGCGCCCGAGGGCCTCGCCCCGGTCCTCGCGGAGCTCGACTCGATCGCCCACGACGAGCACGGGGCGGGGCCGGCGGCGCAGGTGCTCGCGGCCACCGCACGCCGGGTCGCCGGCGTCGCGGATTCGGCCCAGGCCGACGCCCCCCGCGCCGATCTCGCGCTCTTCCTCGCGGGCGAGGCCGCGCGTGACTCGCTGCAGGCGCCCCGGCTCGCCCTCGACCTCTTCCGCCGGGTGGTGACCGGCTGGCCCGAGTCGCCTTACGCCCCGAAGGCGCTGCTCGCGGGACGGCAACTCGACACCGCCTTCGCGCAGGCGACGCAGCCGCTCGTCGACGGGCGCTACAGCACGAGCCCCTACGTGACCGCCCTCCGCGGAGAGCAGTCGCCGGAGTTCCGCGCGCTCGAGGACTCGCTGCGCGCCTTTGCGGTCGCCCGGGCCGCGACGGCCGCCGACGCGGCCCGGGAAGCGGCGGCCCGCCGGGAAGCGCCGCGCACCGGGCCGGGCGTGCGCGAGGTCCGGGACTCGCTGCCGCCGCGGGACCGGCTGCGCGACCGCGAGCGGCCGCAGCCCTCACGAGGCGGGACGAAGCGCCCGGGCGTCGAGTAGTGGCGCCGACCGCGGGACTCGCGCGCGAGGTCTTCGGACACCGCTTCCAGAACCCGGTCCTCCTCGCCGCCGGCACCGCCGGCTTCGGGCGCGAGCTCGAGGGGGTGATGGACCTCGAGCGCCTCGGCGGGCTCGTCACGAAGGCCGTGTCGATCGAGCCGCGCCATGGCAACCGGCCGCCCCGGGTGGCGGAGTTCGCCGGCGGCATGCTCAATTCGGTGGGCCTCGCCAACCCCGGACTCGCCCGGGTGCACGCCGACGAGCTGCCGTGGCTCGCGCGGCGCCTCACGCGGGCGCGCATCCTGGTCAACGTCGTCGGCTTCCGGGCGGAGGAATACGCCCGGGTCGTCGCCGGGCTCGACGATCTCGACGGGCTCGTGGGCTACGAGCTCAACCTCTCCTGTCCCAACACCCACGCCGGCGGGATCGAGTTCGGCGCCGACTGCGCCAGTGTGCAGCGCATCGTCGCCGAGTGCCGCGCGGTCACCCGCCGCGCCCTCGTCGTCAAGCTCTCGCCCGCGCTGCCCGACATCGCCGGCACCGCCGTCGCCGCGCGCGACGCGGGGGCGGACGGGATCTCGGTCGTCAACACCCTCCCCGGGTTCCTCTTCGGCCACGACGGCCGCCACCCGCGGGTCGGAAACGGCAACGGCGGGGTGAGCGGGCCCGTGCTCCTGCCCGTCGGCGTGCTCGCCGCGGCGCGCGTGGTGGAGCGCACCGGCGGGATGCCGGTGATCGGCGTGGGCGGGATCCGGAGCGCGGAGGACGCGCGGCAGTACCTGCGCGTCGGCGCGACGCTCGTGGCGATCGGCACGGCGGGGCTCGCCGATCCGCGGCTGCCCGAGCGGGTGGTGCGGGACCTCGAACGCGATGCGCCCGGCGCGGGAGGCGCCTGAATCGATGGCGGAGGTGATCGTCGCGCTGGACCTGCCGAGTGGCGCGGAGGCGCTCGCGCTGGTGGACCGGCTCCCCGGCCTGCGCTGGGTGAAGGTCGGCTCGATCCTGATGACGCGCGAGGGGCCGGCGCTCGTGCGCGAGCTCGTCGCGCGCGGGCTCGAGGTCTTCCTCGACCTCAAGTGGCACGACATCCCGAACACCGTGGCGGGCGCCGTCGAGCAGGCGCGGGCCCAGGGGGTGCGGATGGCCACGGTCCACTGCCTCGGCGGACCCGTCATGCTCGAGGCCGCCGCGCGCGCCGCGGGCGACGAGTTGGGCCTGGTGGGCGTCACCGTGCTCACCTCGCACGATCCGGCGAGCTACGGTGCGGCGGTGGGCCGGTCGGAGGTGGACCTGCTGGCGGAGGTGGAGCGCCAGGCGGGGCGAGCGGTCGCGTGCGGGCTGCGCGGGGTGGTCTGCTCGCCGCGGGAGACCGCCGCGGTGCGGGGGCGCATCGGCCCGGGGCGCTGGATCGTGGTGCCGGGAATCCGTCGCCCGGGCGATGCGGCCGGCGACCAGGTCCGGACCGCCGGTCCGGCCGAGGCCGCGGCGGCGGGGGCGACCCACCTCGTCGTCGGGCGGCCGGTGCTCGCCGCCGCGGATCCGGCGGCGGCGTTCCGCGCGCTCCAGGAGGCGGCCGGGTGAGGGCCGGGCGGGTCGGGCTCGCGGCGTTCGCCTGTCTGCTCGTCGCGGCCGCCAGACCGGGGGCCGTCCGGGCTCAGCGCGCCGACTCCCTGCCGAGCGCGACGGGGCCCGCGGCCGTGGCCGCCGCCGCGGCGCTCACCGCTGCGGCCGAGCGGGTGCGGGCCGCGTGGGAGCGCCACGATGCGGCCGCCGCGGTGGCTTCGAGCGGCCGGGTGCTGGTCCAGCTCCCCGGCGCGGAGCCGGCCGCGCCGCTCGGCCAGGCGCAGGCCGCGGCCCTCCTCGGCGACTATCTCGCCCCGGCCTCCGAGGTCGGGCTGCAGTTGGCCGCGGCGCGCGAGGTCTCGCCCGACCGCGGCTACGTCGAGCTGAGCCGGCGCTTCCGGGTGGCGGGCACCCAGGAGGTGCGCAGCCAGAGCCTGCTGCTGGGCTACCGGCGGGATGGGGCGGGGGAGTGGCGGCTGGCGGAGCTGCGGGTCGTGGAATAGCGCGATCGTCTTGGACTTGCGTGCCTTCGAGGCGCGGTCTATATTGGAAAGCTAGTCCAAAACCCTGGTTCTCGAGGAGTCCACGGTGAAGGTTCGTTCGAGTGTGAAGCCGATCTGCGAGCACTGCAAGGTCGTCAAGCGGCAGGGCGTCACGCGGATCATCTGCAAGCGGAACCCCAAGCACAAGCAGCGGCAAGGCTAACCATGGCGCGTATCGCTGGCGTCGATCTTCCGCGCGACAAGCGCGTCGAGATCGCCCTGACCTACATCTACGGCATCGGCCGTCCGACCAGCACCCGGCTCCTCGAGGAGACCGGCGTGAACCCCGACACGCGCGTGCGGGATCTCTCCGACGCGGAAGTCGCGCGGCTGCGGCAGATCATCGAGCGGCAGGTGAAGGTCGAGGGGGCGCTGCGCACCGAAGTGGCGATGAACATCAAGCGGCTGATGGACATCGGCAGCTACCGCGGGATCCGCCACCGGCGGGGTCTCCCGGTGCGGGGGCAGCGCACGCACACGAACGCGCGGACGAAGAAGGGGCCGCGCCGGGCCATCGCGGGCAAGAAGAAGGCGACGAAGAAGTAACCTATGACGACTCCTACTGCGGCGAAGCCGACCGGCAAGCGGTCGAAGAAGGTGGTCGAGAGCGAGGGCATGGCCCACATCTCGGCGACGTTCAACAACGTGCTCATCACGATCACCGACATGCGCGGCAACGCGCTCACCTGGGGCACCGCGGGCAAGGCGGGCTTCAAGGGCTCGAAGAAGTCGACGCCCTTTGCCGCCACCGTGGCCGCGGAGAACTGCGGGCGCGAGGCGATGAACCTCGGCGTCCGGCGCGTGCACGTGCGCGTCCAGGGGCCCGGCAGCGGCCGGGAGAGCGCGATCCAGGCGCTGGCCTCGGTCGGGCTGCGGGTGGTGTCGATCCGCGACGTCACGCCGATTCCTCACAACGGGTGCCGTCCCCCGAAGAAGCGGCGGGTCTGAGTCATGTCTCGATACACGGGTCCCAGCTGCCGGCAGTGCCGCCGCGAGCAGACGAAGCTGTTCCTCAAGGGCGCCAAGTGCCTCACCGAGAAGTGCCCGGTCGAGCGCCGGCCCTACCCGGCGGGTCAGCACGGCCAGGGCGCCGGCGGCCGGCCGCGCAAGACGTCGGAGTACGCCAAGCAGCTGCGTGAGAAGCAGAAGGTCAAGCGCATCTACGGCCTCGCCGAGCGGCAGTTCCGCAACGTCTTCGAGGACGTGACGCGCCTGCCGGGCGTCAAGGGCACGAACCTCGTCGTCGCGCTCGAGACGCGGCTGGACAACATCGTCTACCGCCTGGGCTTCGCGGCGAGCCGCAAGGACGCGCGCCAGCTCATCCGCCACGGCCACATCGAGGTCAACGGGCGCCGGGTGGACATCCCGTCGTACCACGTCGAGGTGGGCCAGGAGGTGCGGGTGGCGCCGGCGAGCCGCGAGCTCGTCCGGGTCCAGAGCGCCCAGGAGCTGGCCGCCCGCGGCCAGATCGTCTCGTGGCTCTCGGTGGACGCCGACAAGGCCGCCGGCCGGCTCACCGAGCGGCCGACCCGCGAGGCGATCCCGCTCAACGCCCAGGAGCAGCTCATCGTCGAGCTCTACTCGAAGTAAGCGAGTGGAGCGGGAGAGGGAGCGTACATGGCAATCGATCTGACCGGTCTCGTCCGTCCCCAGCTCGTCGAGATGACGAAGCGGGAGGACAATCCCAACGCGGCGGAGTTCCGCCTGCAGCCGCTCGAGCGGGGCTTCGGCTACACGCTCGGCAACTCGCTGCGGCGGCTCCTGCTCAGCTCCCTGCGCGGCAGCGCGGTCTGGGCGTTCCGCCTCGACGGCGTCGTGCACGAGCACCAGACGGTGCAGGGCGTCCTCGAGGACGTGCACCAGATCATCCAGCGCCTCAAGCAGCTGACGCTGGTGCTCGCCGACGACGTGGACGAGGCGGTGCTGCACATCCGCCGCGAGGGGGCGGGCCCGGTCTACGCGCGCGACATCCAGGAGCACGGCTCCGTGCGCGTCATCAACCCCGATCACCTGCTCTTCACGCTGCAGGACGACCGGGACGTGACGATGGAGCTGCACGTCAATAAGGGCCGCGGCTACGTCGAGGCCGAGCTGCATCCGGCCGATCGCAGCATGCCGATCGACCTCGTGCGCATCGACGCGATCTACAACCCGGTCCGGCGCGCCAACTTCACCGTCGCCGAGACCCGCGTGGGCCAGCGTACCGACTACGACCGCCTGACGGTCACGGTCGAGACCAACGGGACCATCACGCCCGAGGACGCCGTCGCCTACGCCGCCGAGCTCGCGCGGGAGCACTTCCGCTTCTTCGCCGACTTCGGCAAGGTGCCCGCCGGGCGCGAGGGCGCCGGCGCCGCCGGTGCGGCCCTCGGCGGCAACCTCGGCCAGCGGCTCGCCCGCCCGATCGACGATCTCGGGCTCTCGGTGCGCTCGCTCAACTCGCTCAAGAACTCGAACATCCGCACCCTGCGCGACCTGGTCGAGTTCAGCGAGGACGACCTGCTCAAGGTCAAGAACGTGGGCGAGAAGGCCCTGAACGAGATCGCCGACCTGCTGCAGCGGGAAGGCCTGAATTTCGGAATGAAGTTCGACGAAGTCGACGGCGACCTGCGCGTGCTTGACGCCGGGACGCCGCCCATGGCCCAGCCGACCGCTGGGGGAGACGAAGCGTAATGCGTCATCGTGCCAAGGGTCGGCAGCTGAGCCGGACCTCGAGCCACAAGCGGGCCCTGCTGAACAACATGGCCACCAGCCTCTTCGCCCACGGCCAGATCGTGACGACCGAGGCCAAGGCCAAGGAGCTGCGGCCGTTCGCCGAGAAGCTGATCACCCTCGCGCGCCGGGGCGATCTGCACGCCCGCCGGCTCGTCGAGCGCAAGATCAAGGACCGCGAGGTCCTCGGCCGCCTCTTCGCCGAGATCGGGCCGCGCTTCGCCGCGCGCCCCGGCGGCTACACCCGGATCCTCAAGCTCGGCCACCGGCCCGGCGACGGGGCCGACGTCGCCCGCATCGAGCTGCTCGCCGAGTGACCGGCGCTCCAGCGCTCCGTGGTGGGAAGGACGGGAAGGGGACCTTCGGGTCCCCTTTTTTCTGGCCCTCGCACCCCGAAACGGCGCGGGCCCGCACGACGGAGGTCGTGCGGGCCCGGCGAGCACGCGGGAGCCGGGGCTCAGCTGGCCTTGGTCACCCGGTTACTCTTGAGGCACTGCGTGCAGACCTTCACCCGCTTCGGCTGCCCGTCCACCAGGACGCGCACGGTCTGCAGATTGGGGTACCAGCGCCGCTTGGTGCGGTTGTTGGCGTGGCTGACGTTGTTGCCCGTCGTGGGGCCCTTGGCGCACACGGTGCAGATCCGTGCCATCGGTTGGTCCTGACTGTTGAACGGTTCGAATTCAGTCGCTGCGGCGACGCCGAGCCTGGTGAATCCCAGGAAACCGCCAAACTTAACCGTCCGAGCCTCATGACACAACCGCAGCGGGCGCCGCGCCATGGCTAAGAAGGCCCTCATCACCGGCATCACCGGCCAGGACGGCAGCTACCTCGCCGAGTTCCTGCTCGCCAAGGGCTACGAGGTCATCGGCATGGTGCGGCGCACCAGCCATCACAGCTACGAGCGCATCGAGCACCTGCTCGACCAGGTCGAGATCGTCGCGGCCGACCTCCTCGACCAGCACTCGCTCACGCAGGTCGTCCAGGCGGCGCAGCCCGACGAGGTCTACAACCTCGCCGCGCAGAGCTACGTGCCCACGAGCTGGAACCAGCCCGTGCTCACGGGCGAGTTCACCGCGCTGGGCGTGACGCGGCTCCTCGAGGCGGTGCGCCTGGTCTGCCCCACGGCGCGCTTCTACCAGGCCTCGAGCTCGGAGATGTTCGGCCGGGTGGTGGAGACGCCGCAGCGCGAGACGACGCCGTTCTACCCGCGCTCGCCCTACGGCGTGGCGAAGGTCTACGGACACTGGATCACCGTGAACTACCGCGAGAGCTACGACATGTTCGCGGTGAGCGGGATCCTCTTCAACCACGAGTCGCCGCGGCGCGGCATCGAGTTCGTCACGCGCAAGGTCACCGACGGCGTGGCGCGCATCAAGCTGGGGCTCGCGAAGGAGCTGCGCCTCGGCAATCTCGACGCCCAGCGCGACTGGGGCTTCGCCGGCGACTACGTCGAGGCGATGTGGCTCATGCTCCAGCAGGAGCGCCCCGAGGACTTCGTGGTCGGCACCGGGAAGACGCACAGCGTGCAGAACCTGGTCGAGACGGCCTTCGGCCACGTGGGGCTCGACTGGCGCGACCACGTCGTGCAGGACCCGCGCTACATGCGGCCGGCCGAGGTGGATCTCCTCCTCGCCGACCCGTCGAAGGCCGAGCGCGAGCTCGGCTGGACGCCGAAGGTGGGCTTCGAGCAGCTCGTGGCGATGATGGTGGATGCCGACCTGGCGCGGCTGAGGCGGCCGGCGTGAGGCGCGGCGTTGCCTGAGGAACCGCGGCTGCGCGTCCTCGTCACCGGCGCCGACGGGTTCGTCGGCGGCCACCTGATCCCCCGGCTGCTCGCCGCGGACCACGCGGTCGTCGGCACGCGCCGGGCGGGCGCGCCGCTGCCGGCACTCGCCGCGGAGGCGGACGCGCGCGTCCGGTGGCGTGAGCTGGATCTCGAGCAGGACGCCTCGGTCGAGGCGCTCGCCGCCGAGCCGGTCGACGCGGTGGTGCATCTCGCCGCGCTCGCCAGCGGCAGGGAGGCGCGCCGGGCCCCCGGCCTCGCCTGGTCGGTGAACGCCGCCGGCACCGCGCGCCTCGCCGAGGCGCTGGCCGCGCAGCCGGCGGCACCGCTCCTCCTGCTCGTCTCCTCGGGCGAGGTGTACGGCGCGGCGGCCGGGGTCGCCGATGGCGCGGCGCGACGGCCCTTCGTCGAGACCGATCCGGTCGAGCCGCCCTCGCCGTACGCCGCGAGCAAGCTCGGCGCCGAGATCGCGGCGCGCGAGGTGGCGCGGCGGACCGGGCTCCGTCTCGTCGTCGCGCGCCCGTTCGCGCACACCGGGCCGGGGCAGACCCCGCTCTACGCCATCCCGGCGTTCGCGCGGCGGCTGGCCGAGGCGCGGCGCAGCGGCGCGCGCGCGGTGCCGACCGGGGATCTGAGCCCGGTGCGCGACATCCTCGACGTGCGGGACGTGGCGGCCGCCTACCTCGCCCTCCTCGAGCTCGGGATCGGCGGCGGCGCGGGGACGGGGGAGACCTTCAACGTCGCGCGGGGCGAGGGGGTCACGCTCGCCGACGTCTTCGCGAGGCTGGCCCGGCTCGTCGGCGTGGATGCCGATCCGGCCACCGACCCGGCGCTCCGGCGCGCGGGCGACATCTCATATCTCGTGGGCGACGCCACGAAGCTACGCCGGGCGACCGGCTGGCGGCCCACGTACACCCTGGACGAGACGCTGAAAGAGCTGGTGGATGCCCAAGCGGACTGATCTCGAGACCATCCTCCTCATCGGCTCCGGCCCGATCGTGATCGGGCAGGGAGCGGAGTTCGACTACTCCGGCACCCAGGCGGTGAAGGCGCTGAAGGAGGAGGGCTACCGGGTGGTGCTGGTGAACTCGAACCCGGCCACCATCATGACCGACCCCGAGCTCGCCGACCGGACCTACATCGAGCCGGTGACGCCCGAGTGGGTCGCCAAGGTGATCGAGCGGGAGCGCCCCGACGCCCTCCTGCCGACGATGGGCGGCCAGACGGCGCTCAACGTGGCCATGGCGCTCGTCAAGGACGGGACGCTCGAGCGGTACGGCGTCGAGCTGATCGGCGCCAACGAGCGCGCCATCCGGATCGCGGAGGATCGCGAGGAGTTCGCCCGCGCGATGGAGCGGATCGGGCTCGCCACCTGCCAGGGCGCCGTGTGCCGCTCGCTCGAGGAGGGGCTCGCCACCGTCGAGCGCACCGGCTACCCGGCGATCCTGCGGCCCTCGTTCACCCTGGGCGGAACCGGCGGCGGCATCGCCTACAATCGCGAGGAGTTCGAGGCGATGCTCCGGCGCGGCCTCGAGCTCTCGCCGGTCGGCTCGGTGCTCGTCGAGCGGAGCATCATCGGGTGGAAGGAGTACGAGCTCGAGGTGATGCGCGACGGCGCCGACAACGTCGTCATCGTCTGCTCGATCGAGAACATCGACGCGATGGGCGTGCATACCGGCGACTCGATCACCGTCGCCCCGGCGATGACGCTCACCGACCGCGAGTACCAGCGGATGCGCGACGCGTCGATCAAGATCATCCGCGAGGTGGGCGTCGCGGCGGGCGGATGCAACATCCAGTTCGCGGTCGACCCCGCCACGGGCGAGCAGATCGTCATCGAGATGAACCCGCGCGTGAGCCGCAGCTCGGCGCTCGCCTCGAAGGCCACCGGCTTCCCGATCGCCCGCATCGGGACGAAGGTCGCCGTGGGCTACACCCTCGACGAGCTCCCGAACGACATCACGAAGGTGACCCCGGCGTCGTTCGAGCCGGTGCTCGACTACGTGGTGGTGAAGATCCCGCGCTTCGCCTTCGAGAAGTTCCGCGGCTCCGACCCGCGGCTGACGACGCAGATGAAATCGGTCGGCGAGGTGATGGCGATCGGCCGCACCTTCAAGGAGGCGTTCCAGAAGGGGCTCCGCGGCCTCGAGATCGACCGGCCCGGCTGGGCCGTGGGCGCCACCCTGGCCGACGACCGGCTCGAGGAGGACGGCCGCGCCGCGCTCCTCGCCGCGCTCCGCACGCCGACGCCGGAGCGGATCTTCCAGGTGAAGCGCGCGCTCGTCGCCGGGCTCACCGTCGAGGAGATCGCCGAGAGCAGCGGGATCGACCCGTGGTTCGTGGCGCAGATGGCCGAGCTGCTCGAGGCCGAGCGCGAGTGGGCGGTCTTCCGCCCGACCGACGAGGGGGCCGAGCGCGCCGCACTCCGGCGCATGAAGCGGCTGGGCTTCTCCGACCGGCAGCTCGCCCAGCTCCGCGGCACGACCGAGGACGAGGTGCGCGCGCTCCGGCACCGCCTCGGGGTGCGGCCCGCCTACAAGACCGTCGACACCTGCGCCGGCGAGTTCCCGTCGTCCACGCCCTATCTCTACTCCTCCTACGACGAGGAGAACGAGGCGGGCGCGGTGGACGGGCGCGAGACGGTCGTCATCCTCGGCAGCGGCCCCAACCGGATCGGGCAGGGGGTCGAGTTCGACTACTGCTGCGTGCGCGCCGCCCTCGCCTTCCGCGAGATGGGCTACCGCACCGTCATGGTGAACTCCAACCCCGAGACGGTCTCGACCGACTTCGACATCTCCGACGCGCTCTACTTCGAGCCGCTCACCCTCGAGGACGTGCTCGAGATCGTGGCGCTCGAGCGGCCGCTGGGCGTGGTCGTGCAGCTCGGCGGGCAGACCCCGCTCCGGCTCGCCAAGGGGCTGGAGCGGGCCGGCGTGCGCATCCTCGGCACGAGCCCCGAGGCGATCGACCGCGCCGAGGACCGCGGCCGCTTCGAGGCGATCACCCGCGAGCTCGGCGTCGAGCAGCCGCCGAGCGGCATCGCGTTCAGCGTCGAGGAGGCGCTGGCGGTCGCCGCTCGCGTGGGCTACCCGGTGCTCGTCCGACCCAGCTACGTCCTGGGCGGGCGGGCGATGGAGATCGTCTACGACGACGCCTCGCTCTCGCGCTACTTCGCCGTCGCGGCGCGGGTGGCGCCCGAGCACCCGGTGCTGATCGACCGCTTCCTCGAGGACGCCTTCGAGGCCGACGTGGACGCGATCGCCGACGGCGAGCGCTGCGTCATCGGCGGCGTGATGCAGCACATCGAGGATGCCGGCATCCACTCCGGCGACTCGGCCTGCGTGCTGCCGCCCTACCTCATCACCGAGGCGCAGGTCGAGCAGATGCGCGAGCACACGCGTGCCTTCGCGAAGGCGCTCGGTGTCGTGGGCCTCATCAACGTGCAGTACGCCATCAAGGATGGCGTCGTCTACGTCCTCGAGGTGAACCCCCGTGCCTCGCGCACCGTGCCGTTCGTCTCGAAGACGACGGGCGTGCCGCTCGCGAGCCTGGCGGCGGCGGTGACGGTGGGGCGGACGCTCGACGAGCTCGGGCTGCGCGACGAGGTCGCCCAACCCTACGTCTCCGTGAAGGAGGCGGTGCTCCCCTTCAGCAAGTTCCAGGGCGTGGACCTCATCCTCGGGCCTGAGATGCGCTCGACGGGCGAGGTCATGGGCATCGCCGACAGCTTCGGGATGGCCTACGCCAAGGCGCAGGTCTCGGCCGACGGCGCGCTGCCGCTCGAGGGGGCGGTGTTCATCACGGTGAACGATCCCGACAAGCCGACCGTGGTGCCGATCGCCCGGCGGCTGCACGAGCTGGGCTTCCGGGTGCTCGCCACCGACGGCACGGCGCGCTACCTCCGCCAGCGCGGAGTGCCGGCCGAGCGGGTGCTCAAGGTCTACGAGGGGCGGCCGAACGCGGTGGACCTGATTCTGTCGGGGCGCATCCAGTTGCTCGTCAACACCCCGCTCGGCAAGCTGACGCAGCAGGACGACTATACCATCCGTCGGGCCGCGCTCCAGCAGCGCATCCCGTACACCACCACCATGTCGGCCGCCGCGGCGGCGGTGGACGCGATCATCGCGCTCCGCAGCCGGGCCGGCGAGGTCCGTTCCCTCCAGGAATGGCACGCCTATGCGCGAGAGCTGAGCCCCGAGTGGAGCGTCTGATGAGCGCGGAGTCGCGGGACTACTTCGTCCACGAGTCGAGCTACGTGGACGCCGGCGCCGAGGTCGGTCCGGGGACGAAGATCTGGCACTTCAGCCACGTCATGCCGGGCGCCGTGATCGGCGCGCGGTGCAACCTCGGGCAGAACGTGGTCGTCATGCCCGGCACCCGGATCGGCGACGACGTGAAGATCCAGAACAACGTCTCGATCTACGAGGGCGTCGAGCTGGACGACGACGTGTTCTGCGGGCCCAGTTGCGTCTTCACCAACGTGATCAATCCCCGAAGTCACGTGAGCCGCAAGCACGAGTACCGGCGGACGCGGGTGGGGCGGGGCGCCTCGATCGGCGCCAACGCCACGATCGTCTGCGGGGCGACCCTCGGCGCCTACAGCTTCGTCGGGGCCGGTGCGGTGGTGACGGGCGACGTGCCCGCCTTCGCCCTCGTGGTCGGGGTGCCGGCGCGGCGGGTGGGGTGGATGTGCCAGTGCGGCGAGCGGCTGCCGCTCGCGGTCGAGCCCGAGGGGGCAGCCAGATGCGCCGCGTGCGGCACCGCCTACGAGGCCCGGGACGGCGTCGTCCACCTGATTGACCGCCCGGGGACCGGTGGGTAACATTCACGCCGTCACGGGGTTAGCGAGTTCCCGCGCCCGTGCGACCGGCCCCGGCGGCCGCCGCGCGGGCGCTTCCTGTCCGGGAGGCGCGTGGCGCTCGCGCGAGCGCCACGCGCGGCCGGCACCGCACTCTGCAAGCGAGGAGCCGTGAACGTCCCGCTGCTGGATCTGGTCGCGCAGTACCAGTCGATCAAGGACGAGGTCCTGGCGTCGCTGATGGGCGTCGTCGAACGGCAGGGCTTCATCATGGGGCCCGAGGTGGGCGCGCTCGAGACGGCGCTCGCCGAGCTCTGCCACACGCGCCACGGGATTGCCTGCGCGAGCGGGACCGACGCGCTCCTGCTCCCGCTCAAGACGCTCTCCCTGCAGCCGGGCGACGAGGTGATCTGCCCGGCCTTTACATTCTTCGCCACCGCGGGCGCGGTGCACAACGCCGGCGGCACGCCGGTGTTCGCCGACATCGATCCCGCCACGTTCAACATCGACCCCGCCGCCATCGAACGGGCGATCACCCCGCGCACGCGCGCGATCGTGGTGGTTCATCTCTACGGTCAGATGGCCGCGATGGAGCGGATCCTCCCGCTCGCCGAGCGCCACGGGCTCGCCGTGATCGAGGACGGCGCCCAGGCGATCGGTGCCCGACGGAAGATGGACGGGCCGGAGGGGCCGACCTGGCGCCTGGCGGGCGAGCTGGGCACGGTGGGCACGCTCTCCTTCTTCCCCTCCAAGAACCTGGGCGCCTGGGGCGACGGCGGAATGATGGTGACCCAGGACGACGCGCTCGCCGCGCGGCTCCGCAAGCTGCGCCTGCACGGCGGGGCGAAGCAGTACCACCACGAGGAGGTGGGCTTCAACAGCCGCCTCGACACGCTCCAGGCCGCGGTGCTGCTGGCCAAGCTGCCGCACCTGGCGGCCTGGAACGTGGCCCGTCGGCAGGTGGCCGCACGCTACGCCGAGGCCTTCGCCGACCTCGCCGACGCGGGGCTGGTGCTGTCCCCGGTCACCGATCCCGCCAACGAGCACATCTTCCACCAGTACACGATTCGCGCCCGGCGCCGCGACGCGCTGGCCGAGCACCTCAGGGCGCGCGGAATCGGCCATGCGATCTACTATCCGACGCCGCTGCACCTGCAGCCCTGCTTCGCGCCGCTGGGCTACGCGCGCGGCGCGCTGCCGGTGACCGAGGCGGCAACGGCCGAGGTGCTGTCGCTGCCGATCTACCCCGAGCTCACGCCCGAGCGGCAGGACGCCGTCGTCGCGGCGGTACGGGAGTTCTACCAGGCGGTCGGGGCGGCCGCCGGGAGCGCCGCGTGACGCACGTCGCGGCGGCGCGGCCCGCAGGCATGTTCATTACCAAGCCGATCGTGACCGACCGGAAGGTTCGCTTCGCCCTGGTGGGCTGCGGGCGGATCTCCAAGAACCACTTCGACGCGCTCGACCAGCACCGGGAGGCGGCCGAACTGGTGGGCGTGTGCGACATCGACCCCGCGGCGCTCGCCGCGGCGGTGGCGCGCACCGGGGCGCCGGGCTTCGCGTCCCTCGACGCCCTGCTCGCCGGCTGCGACGCGGACATCGTCGTGCTCGCCACCCCGAGCGGGCTGCATGCCGAGCAGGCGATCCGGGTGGCCGCGGCGGGTCGGCACGTCATGACCGAGAAGCCGATGGCGACCCGCTGGCAGGACGGCAAGGCGATGGTCCATGCCTGCGACGTCGCCGGGGTGCACCTCTTCGTGGTCAAGCAGAACCGCCGCAACGCCACCCTCCAGTTGCTCAAGGGGGCGATGGAGCAGGGGCGCTTCGGCCGGATCTTCATGGTCTCGGTGAACGTCTTCTGGAGCCGCCCGCAGAGCTACTACGACAGCGCGGCGTGGCGCGGCACCTGGGAGTTCGACGGCGGGGCGTTCATGAACCAGGCCTCGCACTATGTCGACCTCCTCGACTGGCTCATCGGGCCCGTCGAGAGCGTGCAGGCCTACACGGCGACGCTGGCCCGCAACATCCAGGTCGAGGACACCGGGGTGGCGGCGATCCGCTGGCGCACCGGGGCCCTGGGGACGATGAGCGTGACGATGCTCACCTATCCCCGCAACTACGAAGGCAGCATCACCGTCCTGGGCGAGCACGGCACGGTGCGCGTGGGCGGGGTCGCGGTCAACAAGATCGAAACCTGGGAGTTCGCCACCCCGGACCCGAGTGATGCTCTGGTGCAACAGGCGAGCTACGAGACCACCTCGGTCTACGGCTTCGGCCACACGGCCTACTACGCCAACGTGATCGCTGCGCTGCGGGGCGAGGCGGCGCCGGAAACCGATGGGCGCGAAGGGCTCCGCTCGCTCGAGCTGCTGGTGGCGATCTATCTCGCCGCGCGCGACGGACGCCGCGTCGCGCTGCCGCTCGAGTACTGAGGCCGGTCCTGCGGCCGCGGCCCGGGTCCTGCAGCGGCCTGCCCGGATGGGCGCCCGGCGGAGGCGCCCCCAACTGAACGAGACGGCCCGAAGGGGCCCTATTCCCTCGCAGAGGAGCATAGATGTCGGTCGCGGACGAGCTGATCCAGAAGGCGGAGCGCCGGGAGGCGCTCTTCGGGATCGTGGGACTGGGATACGTCGGTCTCCCGCTGGCGGTGGAGCTGGCGAAGGCCGGCTACCATGTGCTCGGGTACGACGTCAACCAGCGGGTGGTCGACGGCCTCAACGCGGGCACGTCGCACATCAAGGACGTCACGGACGCGCAGCTGCGCGAGGTGGTCTGCGCCGGCCGCTTCACGGCGACGACCGACGCGTCGCGTCTGAGCGAGCCCGACGCGATCTCGATCTGCGTGCCGACGCCGCTGTCGAAGTTCAAGGACCCGGACATGAGCTACATCCAGGCCGCGACCGAGGCGGTCAAGGCGACGCTCCGCCGGGGCCAGGCGATCATCCTCGAGAGCACCACCTACCCGGGCACCACCCGCGAGATCATGCTGCCGGCGCTCGAGAGCACCGGGCTCCGGGTGGGCGAGGACTTCTTCCTCGCCTTCAGCCCCGAGCGCGTCGACCCGGGCAATCCGACCTACCACACGAAGAACACCCCGAAGGTGGTCGGCGGCATCACCCCGGCTTGCGTGCGCGTCGCGGAGGCGCTCTACCAGCCGGCGATCGACACGCTGGTGCCGGTCTCGAGCACCGAGGCGGCGGAGCTCGTCAAGCTGCTCGAGAACACCTTCCGCAGCGTGAACATCGGGCTCGTCAACGAGATGGCGATCGTCTGCGACAAGCTCGGCGTGGACGTCTGGGAGGTGATCGAGGCGGCCGCCACCAAGCCGTTCGGCTTCATGAAGTTCCTGCCGGGCCCCGGACTCGGCGGCCACTGCATCCCGATCGACCCCCACTACCTCGCCTGGAAGATGCGCGGGCTCAACTACAAGACCCGCTTCATCGACCTCGCCGGCGAGGTGAATACCGAGATGCCGCTCTTCTGGGTGCGCAAGGCGGTCGAGGCGCTCAACGGCCGGGGCAAGGCGATGCGCGGCGCACGCGTGCTCGTCCTCGGCGTCGCCTACAAGCGCGACATCGACGACCTGCGCGAGAGCCCGGCGCTCGACATCATCAAGCTCCTGGAGCAGCAGGGGGCGCAGGTCAGCTACCACGATCCCCACGTGCCGTCGTTCACCGAAGACGGCCACCGGTTCGCCTCCGTGGCGCTGACGCCCGAGGCGCTGGCCGCCGCCGATCTGGTCATGGTCGTGACCGACCACTCGGACATCGATTACCGGCTGGTGCGGGACCACGCGACCCTGGTCGTGGACACCCGGCACGTGCTGGCGAAGCCGCGGTAAGGGAGCGGCGGCATGCACGTGGCGGTGATCGGCAGCGGATACGTGGGGTTGGTGGCGGGGGCGTGCTTCGCCGAGACTGGCAACGACGTCGTCTGCGTGGATGTGGACGAGCGCAAGATCGCCCGGCTGAAGAACAACGAGATCCCGATCTACGAGCCGGGGCTCGAGGACATGGTGCGGCGGAACCAGGCCGAGGGCCGGCTCCGCTTCACCACCGACCTGCGCGAGGCGGTCGAGCAGTCGCGCGTGGTCTTCATCGCCGTCGGCACCCCGCCCGGCGAGGACGGCTCGGCCGACCTGCAGCACGTGCTCGCCGTGGCGAAGGGCATCGGCCGGGCGATGAACGCGCCGAAGGTCGTCGTGACCAAGTCCACCGTGCCGGTGGGCACGGCCGAGAAGGTGCGCGCCGCGGTCGCCTCCGAGACCGACGTGCCGTTCCACGTCTGCGCCAACCCCGAGTTCCTGAAGGAAGGGGCGGCGATCGACGACTTCATGAAGCCGGACCGGGTCGTGATCGGCGTCGACAGCGACGAGGCGCGCGAGTGCATGGCCGAGCTGTACGCGCCGTTCACCCGCCAGGGCGGCGACCGCGTCCTCTTCATGGACATCGCCTCGGCCGAGGTGACGAAGTACGCCGCGAACGCGATGCTCGCCACGCGCATCTCGTTCATGAACCAGCTCGCGAACTTCTGCGAGACGGTGGGCGCCGACATCATGATGGTCCGCAACGGCATCGGCTCCGACCAGCGGATCGGGCGGGCGTTCCTCTACCCGGGCCCGGGCTACGGCGGCAGCTGCTTCCCGAAGGACGTCAAGGCCATCATCCGCACCGCGCACGAGCGGGGCGTCGAGCTCGACCTCCTCAAGAGCGTCGAGGCGGTCAACGAGCGCCAGAAGCTGGTGCTGCTCGAGAAGGCCTATCGCTTCCTCGGCGACGACGCCGGCGCGAACGGGGGCGGCAACGGCGACGGCCGCCGGCCCGACCTCAGTGGCCGGACGGTCGGTATCTGGGGCCTCGCCTTCAAGGCCGAGACGGACGACATGCGCGAGAGCCCGGCGATCCCGCTGGTCGAGGGGCTCCTCGCCGCCGGCGCGCGCGTGCAGGCCCACGACCCGAAGGCGATCGAGTCGGCGCGCGCCATCTTCGGCGACCGCGTGCTCTATGCCGCCGACCCCTACAGCGCCGCGCACGGCGCCGACGCGCTCGTGGTCGTGACCGAGTGGCTGGTCTACCGCAACCCCGACTTCGTCCGCCTGCGGGGCCTCCTGCGCCGGCCGCTCATCCTCGACGGCCGCAACCTGTATCAGCCCGACCGCATGGCCCACGCCGGCTTCGAGTACCACGGCATCGGCCGGCGCTGCCCGTGACGCGCGTCGTCGTCACCGGCGCCGCGGGCTTCATCGGCTCCCACCTCGTCGAGGCGCTGCTCGCGCGTGGGGACGAGGTGGTGGGCATCGACAACTTCGATCCCTTCTACGACCGGTCGCTCAAGGAGCTCAATCTCGCCGACGTCGCCGCGCGCTTCGGCGAGGACGCGCTCGAGTTCCACGAGTTCGACCTCCTCGACGGCGAGCGGCTCGAGCGCCTGCTCACCCCCGAGACGGTGCTCGTCCATCTCGCCGCGAAGGCGGGGGTGCGGCCCTCGATCCTCGACCCCGTCGGCTATGCGCGCGTGAACCTCACCGGCACCGCGGCCGTGCTCGAGGCCGCGCGGCGCGCGGGCGTGTCGCGCGTCGTCTTCGCCTCGAGCTCGTCGGTCTACGGCGACTCGACGCCGGCGCCCTTCCGCGAGGACGCGCCGGCCGTCGAGCCCGTCTCGCCCTACGCCGCCACCAAGCGCGGGGGCGAGCTCTTCCTCTCGGCGCTCGCCCCGATCGTGGGCTTCCGCGCCGCGGCGCTCCGGTTCTTCACCGTCTACGGGCCGCGCCAGCGGCCCGACCTCGCCATTCACGCCTTCATGCGACGGATGGCCGAGGGGAAGCCGCTCACCCTGTTCGGCGACGGCAGCCAGGCGCGCGACTACACCTACTGTGACGACATCACCGCGGGCGTCGTCGCCGCGCTCGACTGGACCGCCACGGCGCCGGTCGGCATGGAGGCGTTCAACCTGGGCGGCAATCGCCCGGTGCCGCTGCGCGACATGGTCGCCGAGGTGGCCGCCGCGCTCGGCGCCGAGCCCGTGATCCAGTGGGCGCCGATGCAGCCGGGCGACGTGCAGCACACCTTCGCCGATCTCACCAAGTCGGGCCGCGTGCTGGGCTACGCCCCGCGCACCGCCTTCCCCGAGGGGGTGCGGCGCTTCGCCGAGTGGTTCCGCGAGACCTATGCACGTCAGCGCTGAGCACCTGCTCGGCGCCGCCCGCGAGCGGTTCGCGCTGCAGGACTACTACGGCGCCATCCACCTGCTCGAGGAGCTGATCGAGGCGGGTGGGGCCTACGCCGACGCGCATCACCTGCTCGGGCTCTCCTACTCCCTTCTGGGCCAGTCCGAGCGCGCGCTCGCGGCCTTCGACGCCGCGCTCGGACTCAATCCCCGCTATCTCGAGGCGCTGATCCATCGCGGCCTCGTCCTCAGCGAACTGGGCCGGGCCGCGGAGGCCGAGGCCGCCTTCGGCCAGGCCCGCGCCGCCGAGGGGCCGGCCGTCGCGGGCTTCCCGGGGCACGTCGCCGCCCGGCTCGCCAACCAGCACGCCGCCCTCGGCGAGGCCTACGCCGAGGCGTTCGCGCTCGCCGAGGCCGTCGCCCAGTACCGGCGCGCGCTGGAGCTGGGGCCCGAGTTCCACGACCTCCGCTACCGCCTCGCCCGTCTGCTCCTCGAGGCGGGGCAGCCGCTCGCGGCGCGCGAGGAGCTCGAGCGCGTCCTCGTGGCGCGGCCGAACTTCGTGGACGCGGAGGCGGCGCTGGGGCTCGCCCACTACCTCGCAGGCGACGCGCTCGCCGCGCGGGACGTCTGGCGCGGCTGCCTCGCCCGCCGTCCCGAGAACGCGCGGGTGGAGGCCTACCTCGCCATGGTCGAGCGTGCGGCCGGGTGACAGCCGGGGCGTCTCCCCGATTATCTTGGTAGGATTCCCGGACAACCCTGACCGCACCCGCTCGAGCGAGACCTGATGCTCCGTCGTACCCTCTGCCTCCTTGCCCTGCTCGGGACGGCCGCCTGCGCGGGTGGCCGCCGGTCGGACGCCACGCAGCCCGCGCCGCTGGCCGGGAGCGCCGAGCGCATTCCCCAGACCGCGCTCGACTCGATCTGGACCCAGGGCGAGCACGCCTACCGCCGGGGCAAGTGGTCGGATGCGGGGACCCTCTTCGAGCGCTTCCTGCTCGAGGCCGGGCCGGGCGACGGGCGGATCACGCGGGCCCGGTTCTACATCGGCGAGACCAAGCTCGCGCAGGGCCAGCGGCTCGAGGCGGCCCGCGATTTCCGCCGCGTCTCCGACGAGACGCCGAACGACCCGCTCGCACCCGACGCCCTGCTGCGCGTCGGGGACGCGTACGCCGAGCTCTGGCGCCGCCCCGAGCTCGATCCGTCCTACGGCCAGACCGCCCTGGCGACCTACCAGGAGCTGGTGAGCCGCTACCCCGACAGCCCCGCCGCCCAGCGGGCGCAGGGGAAGATGCAGCACCTGCAGGACTGGTTCGCCTTCAAGCAGTACAAGTCGGCGCTCTACTACCTGCGCCTCAAGGCCTACGACTCGGCCATTCTCTACCTCAAGGACCTCGTCGCCACCTATCCCCGGGCGCAGGTGGCGCCGGACGCGCTGGTCAAGCTGGTGGAGGCCTACCGGGTGCTCGGCTACTCGGAGGACGCGGCCGAGACCTGCGGCTACCTGCGGCGCTTCCACCCGAAGGCGAACGACCTCGACAAGGTCTGCCAGGCCACGCCCGCCAAGGCGTCCTGAGCGCCGCGGGCATGATCGGGCTCTTCGGCGGCTCGTTCGACCCGATCCACCTCGGCCACCTGCTGGTCGCGCAGGCGGTCGTCGAGGCGCTCGAGCTCGAGGAGCTGCGCTTCGTCCCGGCGCGCCTGCAGCCGTTCAAGGTGGGGCAGCACCGGGCGCCAGCCGAGGCGCGGGCGGCGATGGTGGAGCTGGCGATCCGGGGGGAACCGCGTTTCCGCCTGGAGCGTTGCGAGTTGGAGCGGGAAGGGCCCTCCTACACGGTGGACACGCTGCGCGAGCTCGGTGGCCGGGAACCGGGCCGGGAGTTCGCGCTCGTCGTTGGGGCCGACGCGGCCGCAGAGCTGCCATCCTGGCGCGAGGGTAGCGATATTCCCGGGCTCGCCCGGATCGTGGCCTTTGCCCGGGCCGGGCGGGCGGCGCCGGTCGCCCCCTATGTGTGGCGGACGGTGGAGGTGCCGGCCATCGGCATCTCGTCAACCGAGATCCGGGCGCGGGTGCGCGCGGGGTGGTCGATCCGGTACTGGGTGCCCGAGGCGGTCGCCGAGTACGTGGCGGCGCGCCGTCTTTACCTGGATGGAGACGAATGATCAAGCAGCTGATGACCGCGGTCTTCGGCACGCGGCACGAACGGGAGCGGAAGCGGCTCCAGCCGATCCTCGACCAGATCCACGGCGCGGAGGCGGGCCTCAGGGAGCTGAGCGACGCCGAGATCCAGGCGCAGACCGCGAAGTTCCGCGGGATCATCGCCGAGCGCACCGGCGCGACGCTCGCCGAGCTCGAGCGGGTGCGGGCCGAGAAGCACGGCTGCGCCGACCCGGCCGAGCGCGAGGGGCTCGAGAAGCAGGCCTACGAGCTCGAGGACCGCTGGAAGCGGGAGCTCGTGGCGACGCTTGACGACCTCCTGCCGGAGGCCTATGCCACGGTGCGCGAGGCCTGCCGCCGGCTCCTCGGCAGCCGGATCATGGTGACCGGCCACGAGCTCACGTGGGACATGGTCCCCTACGACGTGCAGCTCCTCGGCGGCATCGTGCTCCACCAGGGCCGCATCGCCGAGATGGCCACCGGCGAGGGCAAGACCCTCGTCGCCACGCTGCCGCTCTACCTCAACGCGCTCACCGGGCGCGGCGTCCACCTGGTCACGGTGAACAACTACCTGGCCCGGCGCGACTCGCAGTGGATGGGGCACCTGTTCAACTGGCTGGGCCTCACCGTCGCCTGCCTCGACGACACCGAGCCGTCGAGCCCCGAGCGCCACGCCGCCTATCTCGCCGACATCACCTACGGCACGAACAACGAGTTCGGCTTCGACTACCTGCGCGACAACATGGTGTTCGCGCTGGACTACCGGGTGCAGCGGCCGCACGCATTCGCCATCATCGACGAGGTGGACTCGATCCTCATCGACGAGGCGCGCACGCCGCTCATCATCTCGGGCCCGGTGGGCAACGAGGGTGACGACGCCTACGCGCAGTACAACCGCCAGGTGGCGGAGCTGGTCCGCAAGCAGACGGCGGTGGTGAATACGCTGCTGGCCGAGGCCGAGGCGCTCCTGGCCGACCCCAAGACGCAGGGCGAGGCCGCGGTGAAGCTCTACCAGGCCAACCTCGGCATGCCGAAGAACAAGCGGCTGCTCAAGGCCCTGAACGAGACCGGCGTCAAGCAGCTCGTGCAGCGGGTCGAGCTCGACCACATCGCCGACCGCAAGCTGCCGGCGCGCAAGCAGACGATGCGCGACATCGAGGAGGCGCTGTACTTCGTCCTCGACGAGAAGGGCCACGCGGTACACCTGACCGACCGCGGCGCCGAGGCGATGTCGCCGCAGGATCCGGGGCTGTGGCTCGTGCCCGACATCTCGCAGGAGATCCACGACGTCGAGCACGATCCCGAGCTCACGCCCGAGGAGCGCGTGCAGCGCCGGCGGGAGCTCGAGGGCGACTACGCGGCGAAGAGCGAGAAGCTCCACATCCTGCACAAGCTCCTCCAGGCGCACGTCCTCTACGAGAAGGACGTGGACTACCTGGTGCAGGAGGGGCAGGTCCTCATCGTCGACGAGTTCACCGGCCGCACGATGCCGGGCCGGCGCTGGTCGGACGGCCTGCACCAGGCGGTGGAGGCCAAGGAGGGCGTCCAGGTCAAGGGCGAGACGCAGACCTTCGCGACGATCACGATCCAGAACTACTTCCGCATGTACGACAAGCTGGCCGGCATGACCGGCACGGCCGAGACGGAAGAGACGGAGTTCTACCAGATCTACGGGCTCGAGGTGAGCGTGGTGCCCACCAACAAGCCCGTGCAGCGCGTCGACGAGGTGGACCGGATCTACAAGACGCGCCGCGAGAAGTACAACGCGATCCTCGACGAGGTCGAGCGGCTGCACGCGCTGGGCCTGCCGATCCTCGTCGGCACCACGAACGTCGAGGTCTCCGAGACGCTCTCGCGCCAGCTCAAGCGGCGCGGGCTCGCCCACGAGGTGCTGAACGCGAAGTACCACCAGCGCGAGGCGGAGATCGTGGCGCAGGCCGGCCGCACCGGCGCGATCACGATCGCGACGAACATGGCCGGCCGCGGCACCGACATCAAGCTGGGCCCCGACGTGCCGCGCGAGGGCGAGGAGGCCGGGCTCCAGATCATCGGCACCGAGCGCCACGAGTCGCGGCGCATCGACCGCCAGCTGCGCGGCCGCTCCGGCCGCCAGGGGGATCCGGGCCGCTCGCTCTTCTTCCTCTCGCTCGAGGACGACCTGATGCGGCTCTTCGGGTCCGACCGCATCGCGCGCTGGATGGACAAGAGCGGGGCGGAGGAGGGCGAGGTCATCACGGGCGGGCTCGTCACCCGCGCCATCGAGCAGGCGCAGAAGCGGGTCGAGCTCCAGAACTTCCAGGCGCGCAAGCGGCTCCTGGAGTACGACGACGTGATGAACCAGCAGCGCGAGGTGGTCTACTCGCTGCGCCTCTTCGCGCTCGAGCGCGGCGAGGAGCTCAAGGCCGAGGCGCGCCGGATGATCGGCGCCGCGCTCGAGAACGCCACGCGCGCCTTCCTCGCCACCGCCGAGCGGCCCGAGGAGTACGATCGTGCGGGGCTGCAGGCGCAGCTCGCGCTGCAGTTCCTCGTGACCGGCGACGCCGTGCTCGACCCGGCGGCGACCCCCGCGCTCGACGACCTCGTCCAGGCGGCGCAGGCCGGGGGCGAGGAGGCGTTCCAGCGGAAGGTGGAGTACCTCGTCGAGTTCGGGCAGGCGATCGGCATCCCCGACGTGGATCAGCAGGTGCTCTCGCAGGTCATGCTGACGGTGCTGGACGAGAAGTGGAAGGACCACCTCTACGACCTCGACCAGCTCCGCAACGCGATCCACTACCGCGGCTGGGGCCAGAAGGATCCGCTCGTCGAGTACAAGCAGGAGGCGTTCTCGATGTTCGAGGACCTGATCCGCGACATCCAGACGACCTTCACCGAGCGCTTCCTGAAGGTGCAGGTGACGGCGGGCCCGGCGCCGCAGATGCCGCCCCCGCTCCCCCTGAACGAGGTCGGCCCCGCGCCGATCCCCTCGCCCGCGCCGCTCGGGGCGGCGGCGCCGGCGGCGGTGGGCGCGCAGGAGCCGGGCACCGCGCCCGTCGCCCCGGCCACGGACGAGCTCTTCCGCGGCGCCCGCCGCGTCGTGGAGCAGCCCGCCGCCGCGACGCCGGCCGTCACCAGCTCGCTCGGCCCGGTCGGCCGCGCGCCGATGGGGGCCGTCGCCGAGGTGGGGCGCAACGATCCGTGCCCCTGCGGCTCGGGCAAGAAGTACAAGAAGTGCCACGGCGTGGGGAAGTGAGCCCCGCTGCCTGAGCGGCGCGACGCACCCGCACCCCGGAGCGACGGCTCCCCGGATTGCAGCCGGGGAGCCGTCGTGCATTCGGACCACGCCGCGTGAAAGCGGATCCCGTGGCCCGGCGCGCCGGGGCTACCGTCGGGGCATGCCGACGCCTGCATCGCCGCCGCTGCCGGGTCCCGGCGCGGACCGGCCGCGCGAGCGCCTCTGGACGCTCGGCCCCGCCGCGTTGACGGGCGCCGAACTGGTGGCCATTCTCCTAGGAACCGGCGGCGCGGGCCGGCCCGCGGCCGAGGTGGCCGACGAGCTGCTCGCGATCGGCGCCGGCTCGCTCCGGCGCCTGGCCGCCCGCCCCCCGGCCGAGCTGCTCCGGGTGGCGGGCGTGGGGCCGGCGAAGGGCGCGCGGCTCGTCGCCGCGCTCGAACTCGGGGCCCGGCTGGCGCGGGAGGCGCGGCCCGCACCGGCCCGCATTCGGGAACCGGAGGACGTCGTCCGCCTGTTCGAAGGAAAGCTGCGGGATCTGCCGGTCGAGGAGTTCCATCTGCTCGCCCTCGACAGTCAGAGCCAGGTGCTGCGCGAGGTGCTGGTGACCCGGGGCCTCCTCGACAGCTCGCTGGTGCACCCGCGCGAGGTGTTCCGCCCGGCGATCGCCGAGGCCGCGGCCGGGGTGATCGTCGTGCACAATCACCCGAGCGGCGACCCGACCCCGTCGGCCGAAGACCGGGCGGTCACGCGGCAACTGGTCGCCGCGGGCCAGCTCCTGGACCTCCCGCTGTACGACCACGTGATCATCGCCGGGGACCGTTTCGTGAGTTTCGCGACCGCAGGCCTGCTGTGACGACCATCCTTCCCGACCTCACCCCCGAGGTGCGCGAGCTGCGCTCGGTGCTCGAGCGCCACGCCGACCGCCTGGACCTCGACGTGATCGAGCGGGCGCTGCGCTTCAGCGCGTCCGCGCACCGGGGCCAGAAGCGGATGTCGGGCGAGGAGTTCATCTCGCACAGCATCGCCGTCGCGCTCATCCTCGCCGAGCAGCTCCTCGACACCACGTCGATCGCCGCGGCGCTGCTGCACGACGTGGTCGAGGACTCCGACGTGCGCATCGAGGACATCGGGCGCGAGTTCGGCCAGGAGATCGCGGGGATCGTCGACGGGCTCACCAAGATCTCCCACCTCACCTTCCGCTCCTCGGCCGAGGAGCAGGTGGAGAACTACCGCAAGCTGCTGCTCTCGATCGCGCGCGACGCGCGGGTCATCATCATCAAGCTCGGCGACCGCCTGCACAACATGCGCACGCTCGAGCACCTGAGCCCCGAGCGCCGCGAGCGGATCGCCCTCGAGACGCGCGAGATCTACGCGCCCCTCGCCCACCGCTTCGGCATGGCGAAGATGAAGGCCGAGCTCGAGGACCTGGCCTTCAAGTTCCTCGAGCCCGAGGAATACCGCGAGCTGGCCCAGGCGGTGGCGTCCAAGAAGGCGGTGCGCGAGCAGATGATCCAGCGCCTCAAGGCGCCGATCGAGCACGAGCTGAAGCAGGCGGGGATCGAGTGGTTCGAGGTGACCGGACGGCCGAAGCACCTCTGGTCGATCGCGCAGAAGATGCGCAAGCGGAACAAGTCGTTCGACGAGATCTACGACCTGATGGCGGTCCGGATCATCGTGCGCTCGGTGCCGGAGTGCTACCACGTCCTCGGCATCATCCACCACAACTGGACGCCGATCCAGGAGCGCATCAAGGACTACATCGCCAGCCCGAAGTCGAACGCCTACCAGTCGCTCCACACCACCATCTTCGGCCCCGGCGGCCAGCTCTTCGAGGTGCAGATCCGCACGCGCGAGATGCACCGCACGGCCGAGTACGGTATCGCGGCCCACTGGGTCTACAAGAGCGACGACCGGCCGCCCGCCAAGCCCGACGAGCTCGACAGCCACCTGGGCTGGTTCCGCCAGCTCCTCGAGCTGCAGCAGGACGCGCACAGCCCCGAGGAGTTCCTCGAGTTCCTGAAGATCGACCTCTACCAGGACGAGATCTTCGTCTTCACGCCGCAGGGCGACGTGAAGCGGCTGCCGAAGGGCGCGACGGCGATCGACTTCGCCTTCCACGTGCACACCGAGGTCGGCCTGCGGTGCCAGGGCGCCAAGATCAACGGCCGCATCGCGCCGCTGCACCGCGAGCTCCGGAACGGCGATACGGTCGAGATCCTCACCAGTCCCACCGCGCGCCCGAGCCGCGACTGGCTCGCCCACGTGCGCACGGCCCGCGCGCGCCACAAGATCAAGCAGTGGGTGCGGCACGAGGAGGAGACGATCAGCCTCCAGCTCGGCCGCGAGATCCTGCAGCGCGAGACCCGGCGCCGCCGTCTCGAGCCGGCCGACGACGAGCGGCTGCAGAAGGCCGCGGCCGCGCTCGGGCTGCCGGACGGCCGGCACCTCGAGATCGCCGTGGGGCGGGGGGACGTGGCCATCGGGCAGGTCTTCCGCGCGCTCCATCCCGAACTCACGGCCGAGGACCTCACCGAGCCGAAGCCGACGGTGTTCGGCCGCGTCATCGACCGCATCCGCCTCGGGCGCGGCATCAAGATCCAGGGCGTCGACGGGCTCATGGTCCGCTACGCCCAGTGCTGCCAGCCGGTGCCGGGCGACCAGGTCGTGGGCTACGTGACGCAGGGGCGGGGGATCTCGATCCACCGCGCCGACTGCCCCAACCTGCTCACCCTCTCGGCCGACGAGCGGCGGGTGGACATCGACTGGCAGGAGGCCGACGGGGAGTCGTTCGCCGTGCGCCTCGCGCTCACCGCCGAGGACCGGCGCGGGCTCTACGCCGACATCATGCAGGCCATCAGCGGCACCGGCACGAACATCCGCGGCGCCGACCTGCACACGAAGGACGGCACCGTCTTCGGCACGATCTTCGTCGAGGTCGACAACCT
The DNA here is from genome assembly GCA_035760645.1 of Gemmatimonadales bacterium. GTDB lineage: Bacteria > Gemmatimonadota > Gemmatimonadetes > Gemmatimonadales > GWC2-71-9 > DASSTY01. The sequence continues at coordinate 80,927 of DASTSO010000024.1, read as the reverse complement.
CCCGCACCTGGCCAAGGTGCTCAAGGCCGTGCGCCGCGTGAAGAGCGTCTCCAGCATCGAGCGGCGCGAGTCGCCCAACCCGCAGGGGAGCGCGGCGGCGCAGTAGTTATCTTCCCGCCATGCCCAACTACTGGATCCTCAAGAGCGAGCCGTCGGTCTACGATTTCGCCGATCTCGAGCGGGAGCGGCGCACCGTGTGGGACGGCGTCACCAACGCCCTCGCCCTCCAGCATATCCGGAGCATGGCGGCGAACGACCGGGCCCTGATCTACCACTCGAACGCGGGCAAGGCGCTCGTCGGCCTCGCCCGCGTCGTGAGCCAGCCGTACGCCGACCCCCGGGCGGACGACCCCAGGCGCGCCGTGGTGGACGTCGAGTTCGACCGCTGGCTGCCGCGCCAGGTCCCGCTCGCCGAGATCAAGGCCGATCCCGCCTTCGCCGACCTGGGCCTCGTGCGCATGAGCCGCCTCTCGGTGATCCCGGTGCCCGAGGGGCAGTGGGGGAAGCTCCTGGCGATGGCGGGGGTGCGATAGGCCCTGAACAAAGACCGAAAACGCATTATATTGGTGCCATGTCCGCCCGCTTCGAGGTCCTCGCCCCGTTCCAGCCCGCCGGCGACCAGCCAAAGGCCATCGCCGAGCTGACGGCGGGGCTGCAGCGCGGGGACAAGTACCAGACCCTCCTCGGCGTGACCGGCTCGGGCAAGACGATGACGCTCGCCCACGTCATCGCGAACTACGGGAAGCCCACCCTCGTTCTCTCGCACAACAAGACGCTCGCGGCCCAGCTCTACGGCGAGCTGCGGCAGTTCCTGCCGAAGAACGCCGTCGAGTACTTCGTCTCGTACTACGACTACTACCAGCCCGAGGCCTACGTCCCGGCGACCGACGTCTACATCGAGAAGGACGCGTCGATCAACCAGGACATCGAGAGTCTCCGGCTGCGGGCCACGTCGAGCCTCATGGAGCGCGAGGACGTGGTGATCGTGGCCACGGTGAGCGCGATCTACGGCCTCGGCGACCCGGCCGAGTATCGCAAGCTCATGGTCATGGTGCACACCGGCGAGCAGCGCGGCCGCGACGCGATCCTGGCCGAGCTGGTGCGCATCCAGTACGCGCGCAACGACGTCGAGTTCGCGCAGGGCACCTTCCGCGTCCGGGGCGACTCGATCGAGATCTTCCCGGCCTACGCGGAGCAGGCCTACCGCATCGAGCTCTGGGGCGACGAGGTGGAGCGCATCAGCAAGATCCACCCGCTCACCGGCGAGACGATCTCGGTGGTGGACACCTGCGCCATCTACCCGGCGAAGCACTTCGTCACCGAGCGCCCGACGATCGAGCGCGCCGTGAAGCTGATCCGCGCGGAGCTCGCCGAGCGGCTGCAGGAGCTCAAGACCCAGGGCAAGCTGCTCGAGGCGCAGCGGCTCGAGAGCCGCACCAACTTCGACCTCGAGATGCTGCTCGAGGTGGGTACCTGCGCGGGGATCGAGAACTACTCGCGTCCGCTCACCGGCCGCCAGCCCGGCGAGCGGCCGGCGTGCCTGCTCGACTACTTTCCGGCCGACTTCCTCTGCGTGGTGGACGAGTCGCACGTGTCGCTGCCGCAGATCGGCGGGATGTACAACGGCGACCGCGCCCGCAAGCTCACGCTCGTGGACTACGGCTTCCGCCTCCCCTCGGCGCTCGACAACCGGCCGCTGCAGTTCGACGAGTTCATGGGGCTCATTCCCCAGATGATCACCGTCTCGGCGACGCCCGGCGACCTCGAGCTGCGGCTCAGCGAGGGCGCCGTGGTCGAGCAGATCATCCGTCCCACGGGGCTCGTGGACCCCGAGGTCGAGGTGCGGCCCGTGAAGGGGCAGGTCGACGATCTCCTGGGCGAGATCCGCGAGCGCGTCGAGCGCACCGAGCGCGTCCTCGTCACCACGCTCACGAAGCGGATGGCCGAGGATCTGACGGACTACTTCCAGCAGCACGGCGTGCGGGTGCGCTACCTGCACTCCGACATCGACGCGATCGAGCGCATGGAGATCATCCGCGGCCTCCGGCTCGGCGAGTTCGACGTGCTCGTCGGCATCAACCTGCTGCGCGAGGGGCTCGACCTCCCCGAGGTGTCGCTCGTGGCGATCCTCGACGCCGACCAGGAGGGCTTCCTCCGCTCCGACCGCTCGCTGGTGCAGACCATCGGCCGCGCGGCCCGCAACGTGAACGGCAAGGCGATCCTCTACGCCGACCGGGTCACCGGCTCGATGCAGCGCGCGCTCGAGGAGATGGACCGCCGCCGCTCGATCCAGCGCGCCTACAACGAGGAGCACGGGATCACGCCGCGCAGCGTGGTGAAGTCGCTCGAGCAGGTGCGGCTCTCGACCCACGTCGCCGACGCGCGGACCGAGAAGCCCGAGCCGAAGATGGACGTCACCGCCAAGGCCGATTTCCGCGACCCGGCCAAGCGCGCCACGCTCATCGCGACGCTCGAGCGCCAGATGCGCGAGGCCGCCGCCAACCTCGAGTTCGAGCTCGCGGCGATGCTGCGCGACCAGATCAACGAGCTGCAGGCGATGGGCGCGCCCGACGTGCAGCGCGGCGGGAGCGCCGCCGGCGCCGGACGGCCGCGCCGCGCGGCCCGACGCGGGTAGGGGCGCCGTGCGCGCCCTGACCGAGGCGGAGCTCGTCGCCGAGGGCGAGCGGATCGGCGCCGCGCTCCCGCCCGGCGCCGTCGTGCGCTTCGAGGGCGACCTCGGGGCGGGGAAGACCACGCTCGTCAAGGCGATCGCCCGCGGGCTCGGCGTCACGGAGGCGCCGACGAGCCCGACCTACGCGCTGGTGCACCACTACCACGGCCGGCGGGGCGCGGTCTATCATCTCGACTGCTACCGGCTCCGCTCGCCCGACGAGGCGGCGGATCTCGACTGGGAGGGCCTGCTGCGCGACGGCGACGTGCTCCTCGTCGAGTGGCCCGAGCGCGCGGGCGCGTGGGTGCCGCCGGCCACGCATCGCGTCCGGCTGCACCACCTCGACGACGCCGAGCGCCGCGGGCTCGAGGTGAGCGTCGTCGACGCGACCGCGGCCGACGCGCCGGCATCGGAGGTCGCGCACTGATGTGGGCAGCGCTCGATACGGCCACGGACGTCGCGTCGGTGGCGCTCGCCGTCGCGCCGGGCGAGGTGCTGGAGGACCGGGTCGCGGGCGCGCGCAGCCACGCGCGCGCGATCCTCCCGCTCCTCGATGTGCTGCTGCGGCGGGCCGGCCGCGGACCCGCGGCGCTCACGGGCATCCTCGTCGCCGACGGGCCGGGGAGCTTCACGGGGCTCCGCGTCGGGGCGGCGGTCGCGAAGGCGCTGGTCGCGACGCGGGGCGTCGAGCTGCGGACCGCGCCCTCGCTGCTGGGCCGCGCCGCCGCGGCGGCGCAGGCGGCGCCCGACGGCGGCGCGCCGGTGCTCGCCGTGAGCGACGCGCTGCGGGGCGAGCTCTACGCGATGCTCGTCCGCTTCACGCCGGGCGCGGTCGAGACGCTCCTCGCGCCGCGCGTGTGGCGCCCCGACGCGCTCGTCACGGTGCTCGAGCAGCGCGGCGCAGCGCTCGGGGCCATCGTCGGCGACGTGCCGGCGGCGATTCGTGAGCGGCTGGAGGCGTGGTCGGGCCTTCCGGCGACGACGTCGCCCGCCGGAGCGGCCTCGGCCGCGGCTCTCCTCGCCCTGCTCGCGCGCGAGGGCGGGACCCGCCGCCCCGCCGACCCCCGCACCTGGGAGCCCGAGTACGGCCGGCCCGCCGAGGCGCAGGCCCGCTGGGAGAGTGCGCATGGACGACCCCTGCCGAGTCCGGCCGGCGCGGGCGGCTGAGGCCGCCACGCTGGCCGCGATCGAGCGGCGCTGCTTCAGCGATCCCTGGAGCGCGACGAGCTTCCGCGAGGCGCTCGCCACGCCCTGGACCTGCACGCTCGTGGCCGAGCGCGCGGGCGAGGTCGTGGGCTACTTCATCGGCCGCGAGGCGGCGGGGAGCGGCGAGGTGCTCAACCTCGCCGTGGATCCCGACCATCGCCGTCACGGGGTGGCGCGCGCGCTCCTCGAGGCGGGCCTCGACCTGCTGACGCGCCGGGGCGCGGAGGAGGTCTTTCTCGAGGTCCGGGAGTCGAACCTCGCCGCCCAGGCGCTGTACCGCGAATACGGCTTCCGGCCGGTGGGCCAGCGGGCGGGCTACTACCGCAATCCGAAGGAAGACGCCCTGGTGCTCCGGGCCGGGGCACCGGCCCTGCGGCAAAAGGGTCAAAGTGGCGTAAGTTAGATTGACCGAATGACTTGCGAGTCTTATATTTTCCCCGGGTCCGCTTGATCGCTGACCCAACCGAACCGCGGAGGCGCTTGTGAGCCGGAGCTTGAACAAGGTCATTCTGATCGGGAATCTCGGGGCCGATCCCGAGGTGCGGAGCACCACCAACGGGGGCCGCGTCGCGACGCTCTCGGTCGCCACGAGCCGCCAGTGGAAGAGCCAGTCGGGCGAGAAGCAGGAGAAGACCGAGTGGCACCGCGTGGTGCTGTGGAACACCAACTTCTCCAAGCTCGCCGACGTGGCCGAGAAGTTCTGCAAGAAGGGCGACAAGGTCTACGTCGAGGGCTCGATCGAGTATCGCTCCTGGCAGGACCGCGAGGGGCAGACCCGCTACACCACGGAGATCAACGCGCGCGAGCTGATCCTGCTCTCGGGCAAGGGCGACGGCGGCGGCGAGTCGTTCGGCGGCGGGGGCGGGGGCGGCGCCTCGAAGGCGGCCGCGGCCGCGGGCGCGCCGAAGAAGAGCGAGTCGTTCGACGACTTCCCCGAGGCGCTCGACGCCGAGGACGACGACCTGCCCTTCTGAGCCGGTTCGGGTGGCCGCAGGCCACCCATCCCGGGCGGAGCGAGCGAGCCGACGGCCGGTGGTGTCCACCGGCCGTCGGCGCTTTCCGGCACGCCCGCGGCCCCCTGCGCGCAGCGCTCTGCAGCAGGTTGCGGTCCTTCGCGAGGTGGACGGGCCCGGGTTGGCCCGGTTTCGGTGGTCCCAAGTCATTGAATGGCAGCCGTTTGCGCCGAAATGCACGGGCGGGCTCGGCGTGGCGAGGATCTTGCGACCCCGGTGTGTTCGCCGTCGCCCGACCCGAAGCTTCGACCCGACCGCCGTTCACGAGTTCGCGAACCCCGCTGGGGAGATCTCCATGCTGCACCCGTCCGTGCGGAAGCTGCACTCTCTCGTCGCGTCGATCCCCGTCGCCCTGGCCCTGGCCGCCTTGCTGCCCGGTACGGCCGACGCCCAGCAGCCGGCGACGCCCGCGGCGCAGCCGGCGGGCGCCCAGCCGGCCGATCGCACCCACACCGTGCGCCCGGGCGATACGCTCTGGGGGCTCGCCCAGCAGTATCTCGGCGATCCGTTCCTCTGGCCCGAGATCTACCGCCTGAACACGATGGTGGTGGAGGACCCGCACTGGATCTATCCGGGCGAGGTGCTCCGGCTCACCGGCTCCGCGGCCGTGTCGGCGGTGCCGCCCGACACGACGCCCGCACCGGCCGAGGCGCCGGCCGAGGTGCCGGCCGAGGCGTCCACGGCGGAGGCCGACGCGCCCGCCGTGCCGACGAGCTTCCGGGGCCCCGCGCGGGCGCAGGCCCCGATCGTCACCGGCCTGGAGACCCCGGCGGCGCAGCCGCTCCGCCGCGGCGAGTTCTATTCCTCGGGCTTTCTCACCGAGAACCGCAAGCTGCCCTTCGGCAAGCTCCGCGGCGGCGTGACGCCGTGGCAGATCGCGGCCTCCGACGCGAGCCCGAGCATCACGCTCTTCACGGCCGTCGCCGTGCAGCCGCCGGCGGGCGCGAAGTACCAGATCGGCGATTCGCTCCTCGTCGGCGAGGTCGGCGGCCGGTACGACGGCTACGGCCAGGCCTTCCGTCCGACGGGGCTCCTGCGCGTCACCGGCACGCCGGGCGGGAAGTACGTGGCCACGGTGGTCGCCGTCTTCGGTGCGATGCGTTCGGGCCAGCTCGTCCTGCCGGCGCAGCCCTACCCCGCGGTGAGCGACGCGGCACCGGTGCCCGTGAGCGACGGGGTGCGCGCCCGTGTGCTGGGCACCGCCCAGCCGCAGGAGCTCAAGGGGATGCAGGACGTGCTCTTCCTCGACAAGGGGAGCCGCGAGGGCGTCGCCCCGGGCGACCTCTTCGAGGTGCGCCGCACGCCGCGCACGACCGCCGCCGGTGCCGAGCGGATCGACGAGCTGATGGCGGTGCTCCAGGTGGTGCGCGTCGGCGAGCACACGGCGACGACCCGCATCGTGCGCGTGATCTCGCCCGACATCCCGGTCGGCACCACGGCGCGGCAGACGGCGAAGCAGCCCGGCTGAGCCCTCGCACCGTGGGGAGCGCGGGGCTGTAGTGTGACGGCCGGCACACGCCGGCCGTCGTCGTTTTCCGCCGCCGTCCGGCCGCTCGCCCACGGGCGTTCCGTCCCGGGGGCGGGCGTCTATATTGCGGGGCGGCGCGCCGCGGCCATCTGCCGCGGCCGTTTCACGACGGCGGATCTCCCGCCACCACCGACGAGAGGGTATGACCGGACGCGTACTGGTGACCGGAGGCGCGGGCTTCATCGGCTCGCACATCGCCGAGGCGTACTTGCGCGAAGGTTGGGAGGTCGTGTGCCTCGACAACCTGTCGCGCGGGCAGGAGCGCAACGTGCCGGCGGGCGCGACGTTCGTGCGCGCGGACGTGCGCTCGCCCGAGGCGCGGCGGCTGGCCGCCACGGGCGGCTTCACCGCGCTCAACCACCAGGCGGCGCAGATCGACGTGCGCCACTCGGTGAGCGATCCCGTCTTCGACGCCGAGGTCAACGTGCTCGGACTGGTGAACATGCTCGAGGGCGCCGCCGAGGGCGGCGTGCGGCGGGTGGTGTTCGCCAGCAGCGGCGGTGTGCTGTACGGCGAGGCCGAGGTGGTGCCGACGCCGGAGACGGCGCCGAAGATGCCGGTCTCGCCCTACGGCGTCGCGAAGCTCGCGGGCGAGCACTACCTGCGCGCCCTCGCCGCGCTGCGCGGCTTCGAGGGCGTGGCGATGCGCTACGCCAACGTCTTCGGTCCGCGCCAGGACCCGAAGAGCGAAGCGGGCGTCGTCTCGATCTTCGTCTCCCGCCTGCTCGCGGGGCAGCCGCTCACCGTCTTCGGCGACGGCCGGCAGACGCGCGACTACGTCTTCGTGAAGGACGTCGCGCGCGCCAACGTGCGCGCCACGACCGCGGCGTTGCCGCCGGTGGTGGACCACGACACGCCGGGGATCAACATCGGCACCGGCCGCGAGACCAGCGTGCTCGAGCTCGCGGCGCGGGTGGGGCGGGCGATGGGCGTCGAGCCCGCGGTCGAGTTCGCCCCGGCGCGGGCGGGCGAGCTGAGCCGCAGCGTGCTCGACATCACGAAGGCCACGCGGGTGCTCGGCTGGACGCCCGAGTACACGCTCGACACGGGACTGCCGGAGCTGATCGAATGGTTCAAGCGGGAGGGGTGCGCATGATGCTGCTGCAGGCGGGGGGCGCGATTCCGACGTCGCCGGTCGAGCTCATCTCGATCGCGGGACCGGAGACGAAGGTCGTGCTCGTCATCACGGCGGTCTTCTCGCTCGTCTCGTGGTTCATCATCATCTCGAAGTGGTGGCAGTTCCGGACGATGAACCGGCAGGCCGACCGCTTCTTCGCCGAGCTCGAGCGCGGCGACGGCCTGCGCGCCGCCTACGACTCGGTGATGCGGCTGCCGCCCTCGCCCTACCAGCGCGTCTTCCGCGAGGCGCTCGGCTTCTACGACGAGCTGCGTCCGGGCGCGCTCCGGGGCCAGGCCGCGCCCGGCACCCGCCCCGGGCTGCTCCCGACCCAGCTCGACGCGCTCAAGATGGTGCTCGGCAAGGAGGTCGCGGAGGAGCGCGACGTGCTGGGCCGCTACGTGCCGTGGCTCGCCACGATCGGCTCGGTGAGTCCGCTCCTCGGCCTCCTCGGCACCGTGCTCGGCATCATGAGCGCCTTCATCGGCCTCGCGGCGAAGGGGAGCGGCAATCTTTCGGCCGTGGCCCCGGGCGTGGCCGAAGCGCTCGTCGCGACCGCCGCGGGCCTCGCCGCCGCCATTCCCGCCGTGATCGCCTACAACGCCTTCGTCAACCGCGTGCGCCTCTTCACGGGCGAGCTGGAGGGCTTCGCCAACCAGCTCATCGGCTCGATGGCGCGCGAGGGGCTGCTCTAGGATGGCGGGGGGCGGACTCGGCGGCGGGCTCGGCGACCAGCGGGGCGATCTCCCGCTCAACGCCGACATCAACGTCACCTCGCTGGTGGACGTGGTACTGGTGCTGCTCATCATCTTCATGCTCGCGGCACCACTCATGCAGGGCGGAGTGGACGTGCAGCTGCCCCGGGCCGAAGCGAAGCCGCTCAGCGCGAAGGAGGGGATGGTCGTCACGGTGGCGCGCGACGGGCGCATCTTCGTGGACGAGACGCCGGTGAGCTACGAGGACTTCCGCACCACCTTCCGCCAGCTGGTCGCGAGCCGGCACCCCGACGGGGTGTACCTGCGCGGGGACACCGGTGTCCCCTACGGACAGGTCGTCCGGGTGCTGGCCGTCATCCGGACGGCCGGGGTGCAGAACGTCGGCCTCGTCGCCTCGGGCGAGGAGGAGCCGGCCCGGTGAGACCCCTCGCGGCGGCTCGTGCGCGTCGCCCGGGGACCGGTGTGGGGCTCGTCGGGACGCTCGCGGTGCATGCGCTCGCGGTCGCCGGGCTCTTGCTCATGGTGCGCCCCGAGATTCGCAAGCCGAGCCCGCCGGTCTACGCCGTCGAGCTGATCGCGGCCCCGGCGCCCGCGCCGAAGCAGCGGCTCGCCCCCGAGGCGATCCCGACTCCGCCGCCGGAGCCGCCCGCCCCGCCGGTGAAGGCGGCGCCGAAGCCGGCGGAGGCCGCGGTGCCGGTGCCGAAGCGGCCGGTACCGACGCCGCCGCAGCAGCGCGAGGCCGCGCCGAAGACGCGCAGCCAGGCGACGCCGCTGCCGGGCGAGACGCCGAGCACCGGGACGGACGTCGCCAACCTGAAGACGCCGGGACTCCAGTTCCCGTTTCCGGAGTACCTCCGGAACGTGGTGAACGAGATCCTGCGGCGCTTCAACCCGCAGAACGCCGCGCTGCACGCCAGCATCGGCTTCTACATCACGCGCGACGGCTCGATCCGCGACCTGCGCTTCCTGCAGCGCTCGGGCAGCTTCAGCTTCGATCTCGAGGCGCAGGGGGCGATCGAGGCGGCGGCCAACGCGAACGCCTTCGGCCCGCTGCCCGACGGCTGGCCGAACGACGTGCTCTACATCGTTTACGATTTCGAACCGAGGTGACACCAGCGTGCTGCGCTCGACTGCCAAGCGGACTCCGATGACGCGCGCCCCGGGGCGCGTGACCGCGCTCGCCGCGGCCCTCCTCGCCCTCGGGGCGGGGGGGCTCGCCGCCCAGGACACGGTGCGCGTCATCGGCCGCTACACGCCGGGCTCGCGTCCGGGGATCATCGTGCTCGCCGCGCCGGGGCTCGACTCCGCGCGCGCCATCGTGCAGCGCGATCTCGACTACAGCGACCGCTTCGAGGCGGTGAGCGGCGCCGACCGTCCCGCCGGCAACGCGCTCAACTACGGCCTCTACAAGTCGATGGGCGCGACCTACGCCCTCGAGCTGGTGCCGGCGACGGGCGGCGTCACCGTGCGCCTCCACGACGTCGGCCGCGGCACGGTGCGCAACCAGACGACGGCGCCCGCGGCCCCGGCGGGCGGGAGCGTCGATCGCATGGCGCTCCACCGCCTCAGCGACGAGGTGGTGCGCTGGGCCACGGGCAGCCCGGGCTACGCGGCGAGCCGGCTCCTCTTCCTGGGCACCGACGGGCGGGTTTACCGGATCGACAGCGACGGGGCGGACCTCACCCCGGTCACGCCGGCCGGGACGCGGGCCTTCTCGCCGGCGTGGGCGCCGGACGGGCGGCGCTTCGCCTACACGCGCATGCAGGGCGGGAAGGGGCCGATCGTGGTGCAGCCGCTCGACGGCGGCCCGGCGGCGACCGTGCCGGGGACGGGCACGGGACTCAACTTCTCCGCCGCCTTCTCGCCCGACGGCCGCACGGTCGCCTACGCGCACCTGACCGAGGACGGCACCGACGTCTACAGCGGCAACGTGGCCGACCAGTGCTGCGCGCAACGCTTGACCGTAGGCCGCTTTGCGGATAACCTAAGCCCCACGTTCAGCCCCGACGGCCGCCGCATCGCCTTCATCTCGACGCGGGCCGGCACGCCCCAGCTCTACGTGATGGGCGCCGACGGGACCGAGCAGGACGTGCTCGCGCCGTTCGACTACGGCGACACCGGTCCCTCGAACGCGCCGGAGTGGTCGCCCGACGGGGCGAACGTGGTGTTCCATCGCGAGGTATCGCGCGCGCCGCAGGTCTTCGTGGTGGACGTGGCGCGCCAGCGGGTGAAGCAGGTCACGTCGGGCGGGCGGAACACCGACCCGACGTGGGCGCCGGACGGACGCCACGTGGCGTTCGTCTCCGACCGCAGCGGCCGGCTGCAGCTCTGGGTGATCGACCTCGAGAGCGGCCGGGTGCGGCAGCTGTCCACGCCGGGTGCGGTGCGTCTGCCCGCCTGGTCCCGCCGCCTGGGAGGCTGAGGGTGGCGGGTAGCAGATCAACCCTGACACGAGTGGAGTAAAGACGATGCGCGTTGCTCACATGGTGGGACTGGTCGCCGCGGCAGCGATCGTGGCGGCCTGCGGCAAGAAGCCGGAGCCGGAGGCGGTCACCCCGGTGGCCGACACCGCGGCCGCGAACGCCCGCGCCCGCCAGGACTCGATCGACGCGGCCCGTCGTCGCGCCGAGGAAGAGGCGGCGCGTCGTCGGGCCGAGGAGGAGCGGCTCGCCGGCGAGCGTGCGGCGCTCAAGAGCGATCTGACGTCGGCGATCCACTTCGACTACGACCAGGCGCAGGTGCGCGGCGACGACCAGGCGAACCTCGACCGGAAGGCCGCGATCCTGCAGGCCAACCCGGACGTCAAGGTCCGCATCGCCGGCAACGCCGACGAGCGCGGCTCGGACGAGTACAACCTCGCCCTGGGCAACCGCCGCGCCGCGGCGGCGAAGCGCTACCTCCAGAACAAGGGGATCGACGCCGGCCGGATGGAGATCGTCTCCTACGGCGAGGAGCGGCCGATCGCCCAGGGGAGCGACGAGGCGGCTTACGCGCAGAACCGGCGGGACGACTTCGAGGTCACCGCGGGCAACGCCGACAGCCTCGCCGCGCCGAACCGGTGAGCGCCCGGGCCCGGTTGCTGGCGGGCCTCCTGGCCCTGGGGGGCGCGGCCGCGGGCTGCGCCACCCAGGGCTCGGTGCGTCAGGTGCAGGACCAGCTCGATCTGCTCCGCGCCGAGTCGGCGCGGCGCGACTCGGTGCAGGCCGCGCGCCTCGGCGAGCTGCTCGCCGTGCAGCAGCAGGTGATGGACTCGCTCGCCTCCACGCGCAACCAGCTGCGCAGCTTCGGCAACGACTTCTACAACGTGCAGCAGCAGCTGGTGCAGATCCAGGAGCTGACCGGCCAGAGCCAGCGCCGGCTCTCCGACCTGCGCGCGCAGCTCGAGGCGCGGAGCGAGCAGCTCAACGCCCAGGCCCCGGCGCCCTCGGGTGCGGGGAATGCCCCGGGAGCCGACTCGTCGCGCCGAGCGGGCCCGGTCACCGGCGCCGGGGCGGCCGGGCCGAGCGCGGACCAGATGTACGACGCCTCCCTGCAGCAGCTCCGGCGCGGCAGCACGGGGACGGCGCGCGCGGGACTGCGCGCCATGCTCCAGCAGTACCCCGCGAGCGAGCGGGCGCCGGACGCCCTCTTCTTCATCGGGGAAAGCTTCCAGGGGGAAAACGCCGACTCGGCCGGGGCGTACTACACCCAGGTCGTGACGAACTATCCGCAGTCGCCGCGGGCCTCCACGGCGCTGTACAAGCTCGGGCTCCTCGCCGAGCGGCGGAAGGACGTCGCCGCTGCGCGCGACGCGTACAATCGGGTGGTGCAGTCCTACCCGAAGTCGGACGAGGCGGCTCTGGCGCGTGACCGTCTGAAGGCGCTCGGCCGCTAGGCCGGGCGCTCCGCTCGCCGATGACCGTGCCCGCGGGGGAAATGCCGTTCCTCGACCACCTCGAGGAGCTCCGCAGCCGCATCCTGCGCTCCCTGGGCGCGGTCATCGTCGGGTTCGTCCTCGGCTTCTGGCTCGTCCAGCACTTCCAGCTCGTCACCCTCCTCAAGGAACCGATCGCGCCCTATCTCCTGGGCGGCAAGCTCACCGTGCTCAGCCCCACCGAGCCGGTGAAGATCGTCTTCGAGCTGGCCTTCGTCCTGGGGCTCGTCCTCACCTCGCCGTTCATCCTGTGGCAGGTGTGGGCCTTCACGGCCCCCGCGCTCTACGAGCGCGAGAAGCGGGCGCTGGTGCCCGCGCTCTTCATCGGCCTCGCGCTCTTCCTCACCGGCGGAACGCTGGGCTACCTCTACGTCGTGCCGCAGGCGCTGCGCGTGCTCTTCAGCTTCCAGTCGGAAGCGATCGCACCGATGGTGACCTACGACGCGTACTTCGACTTCATCCTGCAGATCGTCCTCGCCCTCGGCATCTCGTTCGAGCTGCCGCTCGTGATCGTCATCCTCGCCGGGCTCGGCGTCGTGACGCCGGTCATGCTGCACCGCTTCCGCCGCTTCGCCGTCGTGGGCGCGTGCGTCATGGGCGCGGTGCTGTCGCCGGGCACCGACCTGCTGTCGATGATCATGATGACGGTGCCGCTCCTCGTGCTCTACGAGGTCGGCGTGCTGGGGGCGGTGGTGGTGCACCGGCGCCGGCTGCGGCGCGCGGCGGCGGAGGGGGCGCTGGTGCTGATCGCCCTCTTCGCGGGCGCCGGCCGGCTCGGCGCCCAGCAGCCGGTCCGCGCCCCGGGCGATACCACCCGCGCCGCGCCGACCGACACCGTGCGCGCGCGCGCGCCGGCCGACAGCGCCGCGCCGCCCGGGGCGCGGGGGGGCGTCGACACCGCCCGCGCGCAGCCGCCCGGCGCCGCAGACAGCGCCCAGGCGGCCCGCCTGGGGCTCCCGACGGCGCCGAGCCGGCAGTTCGCCCCTGCCGACTCGGCGCTCGATGCTTTGCTGGGCCGTCCGGGCTACGAGCCGACCCGCTTCCTCGCCGACAGCGCCACGGTGTTCGCCGAGGAGCGGCGCATCGAGCTCCAGGGCGCGGCGCGCACCGACCGGCAGGGGATCACCCTCGAGGCCGACAGCATCGGCTACCGCGAGCAGGCCTGCGAGGTGCGCGCGAGCGGCACGACGCACCTCTTCGACGAGAAGGACAAGAAGGTCGTGGCGGGCGAGGGGATCACCTACGACACCTGCGAGCGGCGCGGCGTCATCCGCGGCGCGCTCACCACCTTCGACGAGGGCTCCACCGTCTGGTTCCTCCGCGGCAACGTCGCGAAGGACTCCACGGCCGACCGCATCTACGCCGCCTCGAGCGAGATCACGAGCTGCGACCTCCCGTCGCCGCACTATCACTTCGCGGCGGGGAAGGTGAAGTGGGTCTCGAAGACGGTGCTGGTGGCCCGGCCCATCGTGCTCTACGTGCGCGACGTGCCGATCCTGTGGCTGCCGTTCATCTTCCAGGACACCCGGCCGGGACGGCGCAGCGGGATCCTGATCCCGCAGTTCGGCATCAACGACATCTTCCGCACCTCGCGCAGCTACGAGCGCCAGATCTCCAACATCGGCTACTACTTCGCGCTGAGCGACTACCTCGACCTCACGACCCGGCTCGACTGGTACGCGCGGCGCTACGTGCAGCTCGGCGTCTCGACGAACTACAACGTGCTGAACCGCTTCATGAGCGGCAGCGCCGCGATCAGCCGGCAGTGGGTGGACGGCGGCGGCAGCGTGCTGGGCCTGCAGTGGAGCCACCAGCAGAAGTTCAACCTGGCGACCTCGCTGAACTTCAATCTGAACTACGCCAGCAACACGAGCATCGTCCGCCAGAACGCGATCGACCCGCGCCTCACCACGCGCGAGATCCGCAGCCAGCTCAACTTCACGCGCAACCTCGGCTGGGCCCAGCTCAACCTGGGCGGCAGCCGCGTGCAGAGTCTCTCCGACGCGCGGACCGAGACCGTCCTGCCGTCGCTCACGCTCACGCCCCGGCCGCTCGACTTCGGCCGCAACGTCACCTGGACGCCGAACTTCGCGGTGACGAACACCGTGCGCCGCACGCCGGCCGACTCGTTCGTCGTCTTCGGCCCCGACGGGCTGCCGGACACGGTGCGGAACGTGGGACAGAACCGCGCGACCGCGCTGAGCTTCGACACGCCGCTGCGGATCGGCGGCTTCACGTGGCGCAACTCGGTGAGCGTGCAGGACCAGCAGCAGACGGGCGGCGTGGCGACGGGCCTCACCGAGCGGGTGCCGGACCTGACCACGCCGGACCCGTTCGACTCGCTCACGGTGACGCGCACCGGCGACTTCTCCACGGCGGTCGACTGGCAGACGGGGATCAATCTCCCGCTCCTCTTCCGCAGCACCTGGAAGCTGCAGCCGGCGGTGAACGTGACCAACAAGGTGGGCGGGACGTTCGCGCTGCGGAACCGGCTGACCGGGGGGGACTACCTGGTACAGGGCAAGAAGCTCGAGCTGGCGCTGCAGGCGACGCCGACCTTCTTCGGCTTCTTCGGCGGCATCGGCCCGGTCAGCCGGATCCGCCACAGCATCTCGCCGCAGATCCAGTTCCGCTACTCGCCCTCGACCAGCGTGTCGGATGCGTTCGCCCGTGCGGCCAGCCTGACGACCACGCAGGTGGACGCCGTCCAGCAGCTCAGCGTCGGGCTCCAGCAGACGTTCGAGGCGAAGGGCCGGCCCCCGAAGGGCGACACGCTGGGTCTCCAGAGCCCCGCGATCCGGAAGTACCGGCTGCTGAGCATCTCGACGTCGCCGATCACCTACGACTTCGAGCGCGCGAAGAAGCCGGGGCTCTCCGGCTGGATCACGCAGTCGATCACCAACACGTTCCTCAGCGACCTGCTGCCGAGCTTCAATCTGGCGCTCACGCACGACCTCTGGCGCGGGGTGGCCGGCACCGACACCGCCGTCTTCCACCCGTTCCTCTCCGCGGTGAGCGCGAACTTCTCGCTCTCGAGCAACACCTTTCGCTCGCTGGGCTCGCTCATCGGACTCGGCGGCCACGGTCCGCCGGAGCGCGGCGGCGCCGGCCAGGCGGGTGCGGCGCCGGGCCGGCCGCCGTTCATGCCCGACCCGAACGGGCGCGGCAACCCCGGGGGCTTCTTCAACACGATGCAGCCGAGCATGAGCCCGTTCGGCGGGGGACCAGGACTGAACGCGACGGTCCGCTACACGCTCAACCGCGTCCGGCCCGTCGCAGGGGTGGTGACGCCGCCGAGCCGACAGAGCGTGGACCTGGGCATCGGCTTCCGGCCGACGCCGTTCTGGGACGTGAACTGGCAGACGCAATACAACATCACCGACAAGAAGTTCGAGGCGAACCAGCTGAGCCTCACCCGCGACCTGCACGAGTGGCGGGCGGCCTTCAGCTTCGTGCGGGCGCCGAACGGCAACGTCGCCTTCAACTTCTCGATCTACCTGACCGACCTGCCGCAGCTGAAGTTCGACCTCGACCAGACGAACGTCGGCACCGGCGGCTTCGGGCAGTGAAGCGCCGCGGGGCGGCCGACCCCGAGGTGTCCACTGTCCTCCGGGCCTGTCCTCCGCGGGGGACACCCGGGGACGGCTTCGGGCCGTCGGATGGCCTTCGAGAGGCGCTGGAAGGCGGGAATTCCGGGGATACGGCCGGTGCGGGCGGTTGGCACGGCTTCTGCCGGAAGGGCGGGAACTACAAACCTTTTCCGGAGTCTCCCGTATGCGCAGCTGGTGGATCGCGGTACCCATGATGCTCGCCGCGGCCTGCTCGAACGACTCGGTGGGGCCGGGCGGCGGCGGCGCGCCTCCGCCGGTGCCCCAGTCGCTGACGAGCACGTCCCTCGACGGCGCGGTCGCCCTCACCTGGAGCGACAACAGCTACACGAGCAACCCGGACCGGTTCCTGGCGTACCGCATCTACAGCACGAGCTACGACCTGGACAACGACCGCTGCGGCGGCACCTTCAGCCTCGAAGGGACCACGGTGGCGCCGGAGTTCGTCGTGGGCGCGCTCGTCAACGGGCGGCCGCGCTGCTTCGCCGTGACGGCCGAGGGGACGAACGGCGCCGAGAGCGCGCGCTCGGACCTGCGCGCCGACACGCCGCGCCCCGACTCGCGCAACGTCGTTCTCTACACGCGGCAGAGCGACCCGACCCGCTCGGGCTTCCGATTCTGGCAGGACCTGAACGGCAACGGCAGCGTCGAGAGCAACGAGCTCGGGCTGGTCGGCAGCGGCAACGCGAGCGACATCGACTTCAGCGTGGACCGCGACCCCTCGGGGACGCTCTTCCTCACGCCGGTCCGGAGCGGCACCAGTGTCGCGCTCTACGGCAGCACACCGACGGCGGACCTGACGAGCATCGACGTCGCGCCGGTGAACGGGTACGCGGCCACGCCGATCGAGGCGAAGCCGGGCTGGGGCTACGTCTTCCAGATGGCGGGCGGCGACGGCTTCGCGCGCTACGGCGGGGTGCGGGTGACCCACGTCGGCCCGACGCTGATCATCTTCGACTGGTCGTTCCAGACCGATCCCGGCAACCCGGAGCTGCGCTTCGGGCGGAAGTGAGCCGGGCGGGCCGGACCGGAGCCGGCGAGACCGCACCGACGAACGCGGGCGCTTACAGGCGCCCGCGTTCCGTTTTACCTTCCCCGCATGCCCGGACCCATCCTCCATCTCGACGGCCGCTCCCTCACGGTCGAGGCGGTCGTGCGCGCCGCCCGGCGGCCCGATGCCCAGCTCGTCGTCGCCCCCGCCGCGCGGGCGGCGCTCACCGCCAGCCGCGCGCGCGTCGAGCGCGCGATCGCGAGCGGGCAGACGATCTACGGCATCAACACCGGCTTCGGCAAGCTGGCCAACGTCCGCATCCCCGGCGACCAGCTCGACCAGCTCCAGACCAACCTGATCCGCAGCCACGCCGCCGGCGTCGGTGCGCCGCTGCCGCCCGAGGTGGTGCGGGCGCTCATGCTGCTCCGCGCCAACGTGCTCCTGCGCCCGACGAGCGGCGTGCGGCCCGAGCTGGTGGACGCGCTCGTCGCGCTCTTCAACGCGGGGATCGTTCCGCTCGTGCCGGAGCAGGGGAGCGTCGGCGCGAGCGGCGACCTGGCGCCGCTGAGCCACGTGGCGATGGTGCTGATGGGCGAGGGCGAGGTGCTCACGCCGGGCGGCGGCGACGCCGGCTCGGGCCGCACCGCGGCGAGCCTCGCCCTCGCGGCGGCGGGGCTCGCGCCGTTCCGCTTCGCGCCGAAGGAGGGGATCAGCTTCATCAACGGCACGCAGGCGCAGACGGCGCTGCTCGCGCTGCTGGTGCACGACGCCCGAGTGCTCTGGCGGACCGCCGTGGGGGCCGCGGCCGCGAGCCTCGAGGCGCTGCGCGGCACCCCGGCGCCGCTCGATCCGCGGATTCACGAGAACCGGCCCCACCCGGGCCAGATCCGCACCGCGGCGCTGATGCGCGCGCTCCTCGCCGACAGCGAGATCCGCGAGTCGCATCGCGAGAACGACCCGCGGGTCCAGGACGCCTACAGCCTGCGCTGCACGCCGCAGGTCCTCGGCGCGGTGGCCGACGTGATCGACTTCGCCGCGCGCACCGTCGAGATCGAGCTCAACGCCTCGACCGACAACCCGCTCGTCTTCGAGAACGGCGACGTCGTCTCGGGCGGCAACTTCCACGGCCAGCCGGTGGCGCAGGCGCTCGACGTGCTCGCGATGACGCTCACGACGCTGCAGGCGCTCTCCGAGCGGCGCGTCGAGCGGCTCGTGAATCCCGACCTGTCGCAGGGATTGCCGGCCTTTCTCACGGAGACCCCGGGACTCAGCTCGGGCTACATGATGGTGCAGATCACCGCCGCCTCGCTCGTGGCCGAGAGCCGCTCGATCGCGATGCCGGCGAGCATCGGATCGATCCCGACCGACGCGAACCAGGAGGACTTCGTCCCGATGGGGATGGCCGCGGCGTTCAAGGCGCGGCGCATCCTGGCCAACGCGCAGCTCGTGGTGGCGGCCGAGCTCCTCTGCGCCACCCAGGGCCTGGAGCTGCTGCGGCCGCTCGCGCCGGGACGCGGCGTGGCGGAGCTCTACGCGCGGGTCCGCGGGCTCGAGCCGCCGGTCCTGCCGCTGGGCGCCGACCGGCCGCCCACGCCGGACCTCGAGCGGCTGCGGACGGCGATCGCCGAGGGGGTCCTGGACCCGGGGGAGGGCGGCGCGGAGAAGGCCTGACGCAGGGGCGTGCCGGGGCCTCTCGGCAGCGGCCGGAGCGACGCGATCGGGTTGCTCCGGCCTCTCCGGGCCGGTA
The DNA here is from genome assembly GCA_035760645.1 of Gemmatimonadales bacterium. GTDB lineage: Bacteria > Gemmatimonadota > Gemmatimonadetes > Gemmatimonadales > GWC2-71-9 > DASSTY01. The sequence continues at coordinate 62,417 of DASTSO010000024.1, read as the reverse complement.
TGTTTCCGCGGATCCCTAAACGCAAGTCCCGTCGCCTGTTTTCCCTTGCGCCCGAGCCGCATGAACCTCGAAAAGCTCAAAGACACGGCCCGGAAGTACGAGCAGAAGGAGGACTGGCGGCGGGCCATCGAGGTTTATCTCAAGGCCATCCAGGAATTCGAGGCGGGCCGCGAGGCGACGCCCGACCTGTCGCTCTACAACCGGGTCGGCGATCTGTATCTGAAGGTGAACGACCAGGCCGCGGCCGTGCGCTCCTACGAGCGCGCGGTCGACCTGTATGCCGACCAGGGCTTCCTCAACAACGCGATCGCGCTCTGCGGGAAGATCCTCCGGGTGAATCCGGGGCGGCTCCCGACCTACCTCAAGCTCGCGCAGCTCCACGCCCGCAAGAACGTCCTCATCGAAGCCAAGCGGAACCTGCTCGAGTACCTCGACCGGATGAACGCGGCCGGGCAGCTCGACGAGGCGTTCCGCGCGGTGACGGACTTCGCCGACCACTTCTCGGGCAACCCGGACATTCGCCTGATGCTGATCGAGCTGCTGCGCGCCTCCTCGCGGGCGACCGAGGCGCGCGAGCAGCTCGAGAAGCTGGCCGGCGATCTCGAGGCCCAGGGCGACCAGGCGGGCGCCCGCCGGACGCGCGAGCGCCTGCTGGCCCTCGGCGCCGAGGACGCCGGCGGCGCCGCGGCTGCCGTCCCCGAGGCGCCCGCACCCGGCGCCGCGGCGCCGAGCTCTCGGCGCAACGATCTCGTCTTCCTCGATACCAGCTTCGGCACGGCGGCGCCGAGCTCACCGGCCGAGGCCGGGTCGGCCGCGCCCGAGTCCGCGGAGCCCGTCGCGCCGGAACCGGTCGCGTCGCTCGAGACGCTGGAGCCGCTCGATCTCGAGATGACGAGCGAGGCCGAGCTCCCGGCCCCCGAGGGATTGCCGGAGCATCTCATCACCGCCGAACCGTCGCTCGAAGCGACCGAGGGCTCGTCGCTCGACGACATGCTCATCGAGCCCTCGCCGTCGGCGGATGCGACGCTGGCGGACCCGCTGGGCGGGCTCGAGACGACGGCCTTCGACGGGGCGGAGGCCACCGCCGGCGGGGTGGCGCCGCTCGACGGGCTCCTCATCGACACGGGGACGACGGACGACGAGGACGCGAGCGCCCCGCTGCCGCCGCTCGACGGCCTCGAGGGGAGCGCCGCGACGGAGCCGTCCGAGGCGTTCGACGCGATCGACGCGTTCGACGCGATCGACCCGTCCGCGGGGGCGGACGACCTCGCCGGCACGCTCGAGCGGAGCGGCGAGCCGCTCGAGATCGAGTCCGCCCCCGCGGGTGATCTGCGGCTGGTGGACGCCGGCGCGGACGCTGTCGCCGACGCGGTCGCGGCCGGGCTCGAAGACGAGACCGACACCGGCGCGTCCGGCGGGGAGCTGGCTTTCATCGAGCTCGGTACCCCCGCGCCGGGCGACGAGATCGCCGGCCTCGAGGACCGCGTGCTCGAGAACCCGGACGACGCCGAGGCGCATCGCGCGCTGGGCGAGGCGCTCCTCGGCGCCGGCGAAACCGCGCGTGGGATCGGCGAACTCGAGATCGCGCTCGGGCTCCTGAGCGAGGGCGAGGCGTGGGAGCCGGCCTACGGCGTCGCGGGGCTGCTCGTGACGACCGACCGCTCGGCGCTGCAGTACCACCAGAAGCGCGTCGAGGTCGCCTATCGCCTCGGCGACCGGGGCCGGCTGCTCGCCGCCTACCTCGAGCTCGGCGATGCGCTGGCCGAGATGGGCGCGGACGACAAGGCGCTCGCCGTGTACCGCCGGGTCCTCGAGCACGAGCCGTCGAACGAGCGCGCACGCCGGGAGACCGAGCGGCTCACTGCGCCGGCAGCGCCGGAAGCCTCCGCAGCGCCGGAAGTCCCTGAAGTGCCGGCAGCGCCGAACGCATCCGCCGCGCCGGCCCGGCCGGTGACGCCGCCGGCGGCGGCGCCCACGCCTGCGGCTGCACCCCCGGCCGCGTCCGCGGAGCCGGCGCGGCCGGCGCGATCCAGCGGCGGGTTCGTGGACCTCGGCAGCCTCGTCATCGACGAGACCGGGCCGCGCGACACCCGCATGCGGATGGAGGGCGCCGAGGAGCCGCCCACGAGCGGCGACGAGCAGCGCGACTTCGAGGAGATGCTCGAGGCGTTCAAGCGCGGCATCGACGAGAACCTCGAGCACGACGACTACCAGGCCCACTACGACCTGGGCGTCGCGTTCAAGGAGATGGGGCTCCTGGACGAGGCGATCGCGGAGTTCCAGAAGGCGCTGCGGGCGCCCGAGCGCGAGGGGCGGCTCCGCACGTCCGAGGCGCTCGGACAGGCGTTCTTCGAGAAGGGGCAGTACGCCATCGCCGAGTCGGTGCTGCGGCGGGCCGTGGACGGGCTCGAGGGCGGCGACGACGAGAAGATCGGCCTGATCTACTGGCTCGGCCGCGCGACGGAGGCGCAGGGAAAGACCGAGGCCGCGCGGATCAGCTACGAGCGCGCGCTCGCCGTGGACATCCGCTTCATGGATCTCGGCGAGCGCATCCACCGACTCACGGCAGGGCGATAGCACACCGATGAGGTCCGAGATCGCACCGCTCACCCTCGACGAGCTCCAGCGCCCGGTCCGCGAGCGCCTGGCGGAGACGCAGCAGGAGCTCCGCCGGATCATCGCCGCCGACTTCGGCCTCATCGCCGAGGTCAACGAGCATCTGCTGCACATGCAGGGGAAGATGTTCCGCCCCACCCTCGTGCTGCTGGCCGACGCGGCCACGGGCGGGCCCCGCGCGCGCGCCACGTCGCTCGCGGCGGTGGTGGAGCTGATCCACCTCGCCACGCTGGTGCACGACGACTCGGTGGACCACTCCGTGCTGCGGCGCGGGATGCCGACGATCAACGCGCTCTTCAGCCACCAGATCTCGGTCATCATGGGCGACTATCTCTACTCGCGCGCCATGGTCGAGCTCACCCGCCTCGGCGACCTCGAGCCGATGCGGATCCTGAGCCGGGTGACGACCGAGATGACGATCGGCGAGATGCGCCAGCTGCTCGCCCACGAGCCGCTGCAGTACAGCGAGGCCGACTACGACCTGCTGATCAAGTCGAAGACCGCCTCGCTGCTCTCGGGCGCCTGCGAGGCGGGGGCGCTCGACGCCGCGCCCGCGGAGCGCGCCGCGCTCGCGCGCTTCGGCGAGGCGCTCGGCATGGCCTTCCAGATCGTGGACGATCTCCTCGACTACACCGAGGACGCGGCCACGACCGGCAAGCCCACCGGCCTCGACCTGCGAGAGCACAAGGTCACCCTGCCGCTCATCGCCGCGCTCCCGCGCATGGGGGACGCGGCCCGGCGCGCCGTCAACCACCTGATGCTCACGGCCGAGCCCACCGACGCGCAGATCGAGGGCGTGATCGCGGCGGTCGAGGAGGCGGGCGGCCTCGCCTACGCGCGGGAGCGCGCGGCGCGCCTCGCCGAGCAGGCCGAAGCCGAGCTGGAGCATCTTCCGCCCTCGCCGGCCCGCGAGCATCTGCGGGCCAGCATCACCTACGTTCTCGAGCGCAGGCGCTGATGGCCAGCGGACCGCACCGGCCGGGCTTCTACCTCGGCATCCTCCTCGCCGGCTTCCTCTCGGGGGGCTTCCTGACCGCCTTCCTGACGCGGTGGCTTCCCGAGAGCGCGGCGAAGACGTTCTTTACCTGGACGCTCACGCCGACCTTCGGCCCTGTCTCGGCGGACCTCCTGGTGGTTAATTTCACCCTGGGTCCGGTCGGCCTGCACGTCTCGCTGCTCAGCCTGATCGGCGTCGTGATCGCGTATCTGATCGCGCGCTCGCTCTTCTAGGAGAAGGTCCTTATGGCTAATCTCGGATTCACCGAAATCATGCTCATCATGGTGGTGGTGCTGCTCCTGTTCGGAGCGAAGCGCCTCCCCGAGGTGGGCGCCTCCATCGGCAAGGGGATCCGCGAGTTCAAGCGGAGCATCAGCGACACCCAGGACGCCATCACCGGCTCCCCCGACGAGCGGGCGGTGCACGGCCGGTCCTACGAGGCGCCCGGCCAGCCGACGATGTCGCCGCCGCCGCCGGCCGGCGGCGGCGAGCCGAAGCGGCTGTCGCAGTGAGCGGTCGCTGACCCGAGGCCCGGGCGCTCAGTGGGAGCGCCCGGGCCTCGTCGCATGCCGACCCGGTCCGGCGCCGGGCCGGGGGAAACGAGCGCGGGCGGCTCCCGGAGGGGCCGCCCGCGTGGTCGTTCGGAGAGTGCCGGCGGCGGGCGCCGGGATCAGATCCCGCTGGCCGTGCGGCTCTGGGCCTCGGTGCCGAGGACCGCGTCGCGGCGGTCGACCACCTTGGCCTGCTTGCGCAGCGACGTGAGGAAGGCGCGCACCCGGTCCTGACGCGCGGCCTGGATCCCCTGGACCCGCAGATCGTCGAGCTTCTTGGCGAACTCGGCCGAGTCGGCCGGGGTGTGCTCGACGACCTGGAGGACGTAGAGGCCCTCCTTCGTGTCGATCAGGTCGCTGTGGGCGCCCTTGGGCAGCGAGAACGCCGCGCCGACGAGCGCCGGGTTCGGGAGGGGCGGCTCGGTGCGGGTGAAGGGCCCGAACTCCCGGTAGGGCAGGTTCATCGCCTTTGCCGCGTCGGCCATCGAGGCCCCTTCGCTCAGGCGCTTGAGGTATTCCTGGCCCTTCTCGCGCGCGGCGGCGAACTTCTTCTGGTCGCGCACGGAGAGCTCGACCTCGGGGCGGATCGCCGAGAGGGGCGGGATGCCGGCCGCCTGCACGCTGTCCAGGCGGAAGACGAAGAGGGCGTTGCTGGTCTCGATGATCGGGCTGATCTCGCCCTTCTTGGCCTGGAAGGCCCACACGCCGGCGTCGGGCACGACCAGCGGGCCGACCTGCACTCGGGTGCCCTTCTGCACCGGCAGCGCCTTGCCGACCTTCAGGTGGAGCGCCTTGGCCGCCGTGTCGAGCGCGGCCGGGTCCATCTGCTCGGCGGCGAGCTTGTCGAGGGTATCGGCCTGCGCGTCGAGGCGGTCGCGGTTGGCGCCCGAGAGCTCGATGGGCACCAGGATGTGCCGGGCCTGCGCCGAGTCGCCCTTGCGGGCGGTGACCTCGATGAGGTGGAAGCCGAACGAGGACAGCACCGGCTGCGAGACGGTGTTGAGCGGCAGGGCGAAGGCGGCCGAGTCGAAGGACGGATCCATCTGGCCGCGCTTCCACCAGCCGAGGTCGCCGCCGCGATTGCCGCTTACGGTGTCGGCCGACTCGCGCTTCGCGACGTCGGCGAACGGCGCGCCGCCCGCGATCTCCTGCCGCAACTCCTCGGCGTGCTGGCGCGCGGCGGCGGTGTCCTGGGCCGTGATGACGCGGGGCAGGGCGACGTAGCTCAGGTAGGCCGTCTTCGGCCGCTCGAAGTCGCGCTTGTGCTGCTGGTAGTACTGCTCCACCTCCGCCGGCGTGACCGAGACGGCCGAGTCGGCCACGGCCATGCGCGGGATGATCGGCGTGAGGCCGATCTTGACCGTCTCGTGCTGGTCGCGGTAGTGCTCCCAGAGGGCGGCGTCGGAGACGTAGACGTCGGCGGCGACCAGGCGGAAGAGCTTGCCGCGGCGGATGTTCTCCCGGGCCTGCGCCTCGAGAACGGGCACCAGCGGCGCGGCCGCGGCCGAGGCGAGCCAGCGCTGGTACTTGGCGAGGTCGAAGCGCCCGTTGGTCTGGAACTCGGGGGTGCGCAGCACCTCGGGCGGCGGATCGTTGCGCATCGCCTCGACGACCTCGTCGTCGGTGGCGGCGATGCCGCGCCGGGCGTACTCGTCCTCGAGGACCTTGTCCTGGATCATCCCCTCCCAGACCTGGTCGCGCACCTGCTGCGTCTCCTCGAGCCCGAGCTGCCCCGGGGCGGCGCGCCGCTGCTGGTCGAGCTGCTGCTGGACCGCGGCCTGGTAGGTCCGCAGGGAGACCTTGTCGCCGTTGATCTTGCCGACCGAGTCGGCGCCCGTGAACTTGCTGTAGTCGACGCTGGTGAGCACGAAGAGCAGCATCAGCACCGTGAAGATCACGGCCGCGATCTTCTTGCTCCCACGAAACGCATCCATCATAGGGCGGACTCGGAACTCCGGGGCAGGGATGGGGAAAAGAGAGCCATAAGGTTAAGCAGCGTCCCCCCGTTCCTCAAGCGGTCGGGCATCCGTCCGGGACGCTTCTTGCACCGCCGCAGCCCGTTGACAGCCCTTTTCCCCGGCGCTACTCTCCCCTCTTCCCCGCCAACGACTTAGCTCACGACCGGACAGGACCCGGATGGCACCCATCAGCGAGATCGAGAAGCTCGAGCGCCGCTGGAACGAGAACCGTCAGGGGCTCACCTTCGCACCGCTGGCGGAGGCCTACCGGAAGAGCGGCGACGTCGCCCGGGCCCTCGAGGTGCTGCAGGAGGGCCTCGAACGCTATCCCGACTACATCCCGGCCAGCATCGTCCTGGGCCGCTGCCACCTCGACACCGGCGACGACCCGGCGGCCGAGCGCGCGTTCATGCACGTCCTCGCGCTCGACGCGGAGAACGTGATCGCCCTCAAGGCGCTGGCCGACATCACCGAGCGGACCGACCGGCCGGAGGAGGCGGTCCGGTGGCTGGACCTCCTCCTGGCGGTGGACCGGAGCAACGAGGATGCGCGGGAGCAGCTCGCGCGGCTCTCGAGTCGGTCGGCCGGGACGCCCGATGCGGCTGCGGCCCCCTCCGCCGAGCCGGCGCCGCCGGCCGAGTCCGCGCCGGCGGCGCCGCGCACCTTCGCGGCGGCGATGGAGGCGGCGATCGACGAGGGCACGGACGAGTATCCGATTCCGTCCGGGGCGGCGTCCTCATCCGAGGCCGAGCCCGAGCTCGCGCCGGAGGCGGAGCTGCCGTTCGTCGCGGAGCCCGAGTTCGAGCCGGTCGCCGCGCCCGAGCTGGCGATCGAGCCGGCGCCCGAGATCGCGCCCGAGATCGAGCCCGAGCCGGTCGCGCTCGAACGGGAGGATCTGGAGCCGCTGCCGGCGACCGACGCGCTCGGCGAGCCGGCCGACGAGGCGGCCCACGAAGGCATCGCACCGGACTTCGAGTACGGCGAGTTCACCCCGCCGGGCGAGGTGGCCCGGGATCCGTCCATCGCCGTGGAGGAGCCGCTCGAGCTGGAGAGCGACGTCGCGCCGATGGAGGGTCTGGTGGGTGCGGGGAGCGACGTCGGCACCTCCGCCGTCGAATCCCTTGTCGAGCACTTCGAATCGCCCCTCTCGCCGACCGAACCGATGGAGGAGTCGGCCGGCCGCGGGGAGCAGGGCGCGCCGGCCGACGAGGATCTGGGCATCGAGCAGCACGGGGAGGTCGTCCTCGAGGCGGGCTCGGCGCCGCTCTTCCCGCGTTACGACGCCGCGGAGGAGCTGAAGGTGGAGCTCCCCGAGCTGGAGCTCGCGGCCGCCGAGGAGACGGCCCTCGGCGAAGCGTCGCTCGAAGCGTCGACCGCCGAGGCGCAGCCCGTCGAGGAGCCCGCGGTCGGGGAGCCCGCCGCCGAGCCCGCGCACGAGGTCGAGCTGCCGGCGCTCGAGACGAGTCCCGACCACGACCTCGGGATGGCGCACGTGCCCTACGCCGAGCCGACCTCGGCGGAGTCCGAGCCGTTCGCGCCCGAGCTCGTCGGGCCCGAGGCAGGTACCCCGGGGCCGGTCGAGCCCGGCGAGGCGACCGCGGGGGAGACGATCGAGCCGGTCGAAGTGGAAGAGGAGGACGAGGCGGCCGCGCTGACGGGGGATCAGCTCCCGGCAGTGCCGCTCGTCGTCACGGAGTCGATGGCCGAGCTCTACCTCCGGCAGGGCCATCGGAGCGAGGCGCTGCGGGTTTACCGCGAGCTCGCCGAGCGCCGGCCCGGAGACGACCGGCTCTCGGCGCGGGTCGCCGAGCTCGAAGCCACGGAGCGCGCGGCGACGGCGGCGGAGACCGCGGGCCGGTCCGCTGCCCGCCCGGCGTACGCGGCGGCGGCGACCGGCGGCGAGTCGGTGGGCGACTTCTTCCGGGCGCTGCTCGCCGAGCGCCTCGCCCCGGCGGCCGGGCCGACCGTGGCTCCCACCGCGCCCGAGTCCAAGCCCGAGCCGGCGCCGGCGCCCTTCATGCCGGCGCCGGCCGAGGCGGCGAGCGGGGCGGGTGCCCCGACGCGCCCGGCGGCGGATCCGCTCTCCCTGAGCGCGGTCTTCGGCGAGGAGGGCGCCGGCGCGGGCAGCGGGGCGCCGCCTTCGGCGCCCGCGGGTGGAGTCTCCTTCGACGAGTTCTTCGGCGCGCCCGCGCCCGAGCCGGCCGACGCGACCCGCGTCGCGCGGCCAAGCAAGCCGGTGAAGGTTCAGGACGACGATCTCGACCAGTTCAACGCCTGGCTGCAGAACCTCAAGCGCTGAATGCGGGTCGCGGTACTGAACGGCCCCAACCTGAACCTCCTGGGACGGCGCGAGCCCGAGCTCTACGGCCGCGGGACGTTCGCCGAACTCGAGGCCGCGGTGCGGGTCGAGGCGGCCACTCTCGGGCTCGAGCTCGACTGGCACCAGTCGAACCACGAAGGCGAGCTGGTCGAGCTGGTGCAGCGCTGGCCCGGCCGGGTGGACGGCGCGCTGATCAACGCGGCGGCCTACACGCACACCAGTCTCGCGCTGCGGGACGCGCTCCTCGCCGTCCGACTCCCCTTCGTCGAGGTGCATCTCTCCAACATCTTCGCCCGCGAGCCGGCGCGGCGGCACTCGCTGCTCGCCGACCTGGCCCTCGGCGTGATCGCCGGGCTGGGGCCGCGCGGCTATGGGCTCGCGCTGCACGCGCTCGCGGCACACCTGCGCGAGCGCGCCGGGCTCGCCGAGCGGGACGCGCGCGCCGGGCGGGGCGGGTGAGGCGGGCGGCCGGGGCATGAGTACCGATCCGCGCGCCACGCGGCAGGCCGCGCTGCGTGAGCTGCTCCGCGAGGAGGGCGTCGACGCCCTCCTCGTCACGCACCTGCCGAACGTTCGCTATCTCACCGGCTTCAGCGGCTCGGCCGGCCTGCTGCTGGTCGGGCCCGCGGCGACGACGCTCGTCACCGACTTCCGCTACGCCGCGCAGGCGCCGCAGGAAGTCGGCAACGCGGCGGCGGTGGCGATCGACGCGACGAGTACCTGGGACCGGCTCCAGCGTCTCGTGGCGGCGGAGCCGATCGCGCGGCTCGGCATCGAGGCCCACGCGCTCACGGTGCGCGACGCCGAGCGGGTGAGCGCCGCCACGCGCGCCGCGGTGGCCCCGACGGGCGAGCTGGTCGAGCGGCTGCGCGCGGCGAAGGACCCGCGGGAGATCGCGGCGATCCGCGCCGCGGCCACGCTCGCGCAGGAGGCGCTGGCGGAGGTGCTGCCCACGGTGCGGGTCGGTCAGAGCGAGCTCGAGATCGGCGCGGCGCTCGAGGCCGCGCTGCGGCGCCGCGGGAGCGAGTGGCACCCGTTCCAGACCATCGTCGCCTCGGGGCCGCGCTCGGCGCTGCCGCACGCGCGCACGAGCGCCCGGGAGCTCGCCCGGGGCGACTGGCTCCTGCTTGACTTCGGCGCGCAGGTCGACGGATACTGTGCCGACCTCACCCGGACCGTGGTCGTCGGTGCGCGGGCGGACGAGCGCCAGCTCGCCACCTACGAGGCCGTGCGCGACGCGCAGCGGCGCGCCCTCACGCAGGTGCGCGCCGGCATGGCGGGCCGCGAGGCCGACGCCCTCGCGCGCGACCTGCTCGCCGCGCGGGGCCTCGGCGAGGCGTTCGGGCACTCGCTGGGCCACGGGCTCGGGCTCGAGGTGCACGAGGCGCCCCGGCTGAGCCAGACGGCCGACCAGCCGCTGCCGCTGCATGCGGTGGTCACGATCGAGCCGGGCGTCTATTTTCCGGGCTGGGGCGGGGTGCGATTGGAAGACGATGTGCATCTGGGGCCGAACGGCCCGGAGCTGCTGTCCGACGGTCGGACGGAGCTCGTCGAACTCTTGTAGGGAGTGATCGGTGGCCACTACGGCGGATTTCCGGAACGGGTTGGTGCTGGACTTCGAGGGCGGGCTCTATCAGCTCGTGTACTTCCAGCACGTGAAGCCCGGCAAGGGCGGGGCCTTCGTGCGGACGAAGCTGAAGAACATCCGGACCGGCGCGGTGCTCGACCGCACTTTCAACGCCGGCGAGCGCGTGAACGACGTGCGACTCGAGCGGCGCCAGATCCAGTTCACCTACGCCGACGGCCATCACTACCACTTCATGGACCAGCAGACCTACGACGACATCATGCTCAACGACGAGGTCATCGGCGAGGACCAGCTGAAGTACCTGAAGGAGGGCATGGAGTGCGAGGGACTGGTCCACGACGACCAGGTCATCCTCGTCGAGCTCCCGAACTTCGTCGAGCTGGCCGTGACGCGGACCGATCCCGGCGTCCGCGGCGACACCGCGACCGGCGGCACCAAGCCCGCCAAGCTCGAGACCGGCGCGGTCGTGCAGGTCCCGCTGTTCATCGAGGAGGGCGACGTCATCCGCGTCGACCGCCGCGAGGACAAGTACCTCACCCGCGTCTGAGCCCCGCATGAGCGCCTCCAATCCGACCAACCCGACCGAGCTGCAGGAGCTGGCCGAGCTGCTCCAGCGCGTGCCCGGCATGAAGTCCGTCGAGCTGAAGGACGTGCGCAAGCTGGCCGAGCTGCTGCACGAGATGCCCGAGATCGGCTCGATCGAGGTGAAGGGCTTCTTCGGCACCGGCGTCGTGATCACCCGCAGCGGCCACGGCGCGGCGCCCGCGGGCATGATGGGCGCGATGCCGATGATGCACGCGATGCCGCCGATGGGCGCGATGGCCCCGGCGCTGCCGGCCGCGGCCGGGGGGGCCCCGGCCGCGGCCGGCACCACGGCCGAGGCCGCCCCGGCCGCTCCCGCCACGCAGCTCAAGGAGATCCGGTCGCCGATGGTCGGCACCTTCTACCGGGCGCCCGAGCCCGGCGCCGCGCCGTACGCCAAGGAGGGGACCCGCATCACGGCGGGCCAGACCCTCTGCATCATCGAGGCGATGAAGATCATGAACGAGATCGAGGCCGAGATCTCGGGCGTGGTGCGCGAGGTGCTGGTGGACGACGCGACGCCGGTCGAGTTCGGGCAGGTGCTCTTCCGGGTCGATCCGAATGGGTGACCCGACCGCCGCCGCTGCGCCGGCGGTTCCCGCGGCTCCGGCCTTCAGCTTCAAGCAGGCGATCGCGCAGCTGGTGCAGCGCGGCGCCTCGGACCTGCTCCTGAAGGTGGGCCGCCCGCCGACGGTGCGACAGAACGGCGAGCTGGTGGCGCTCGACATGCCGCCGCTCAAGCCGGAGGACCTCAAGGGGCTGGCCGAGCAGATCATGACGCCGCGCCAGGTGAAGGAGTTCGCCGAGAAGAAGGAGGCGGACTTCGCCATCGGGGTGCCCGGCGTCGGGCGCTTCCGCACGAACATCTACCAGCAGCGCGGCACGCTCGCCTTCGCCTTCCGGGCCATCCCCTACGAGGTGAAGACGGTCGCCGAGCTGCAGCTGCCGCGGGTGCTCGAGGAGATCGCCCTCAAGCCGCGCGGGCTCGTGCTCGTCACCGGCATCACCGGCTCCGGCAAGTCGACCGCGCTGGCGGCGCTGATCAACCACATCAACCACAATCGCCGCGTCAACGTCATCACGATCGAGGACCCGATCGAGTTCCTCCATCGCGACGTGCAGAGCAACATCTCGCAGCGCGAGGTCGGCAGCGACACCCTCTCGTTCGCGAGCGCGCTGCGCCACGTGCTGCGGCAGGATCCCGACGTCATCCTCATCGGCGAGATCCGCGACCAGGAGACGCTCGACACGGCGCTCAAGGCGGCCGACACGGGCCACCTGGTCTTCTCGACGCTCCACACGACCGACGCCACCCAGTCGATCAACCGCATCATCTCGTTCTACCCGCCGCACCAGCACACCGAGATCCGGATGCTGCTCTCGACGGCGCTGCAGGCGGTCATCAGCCTCCGCCTCGTGCCGAAGAAGGACGGGCGCGGGCGGGTGCCGGCGGCGGAGGTGCTGGTCAACACCGCGGCGGTGGCCGACAACATCCGCGACATCGAGAAGGCGCTCAACATTCCCGACCTCATCGCCGAAGGCACCGTGAGCTACGGGATGCAGTCCTTCGACCAGTCGCTCATGAAGTGGTACAAGGAGGGCGCCATCAGCTACGAGAGCGCGCTGTTCTACTCCTCGAATCCGAGCGAGTTCGCGCTGCGGGTCTCGGGCATCGATTCGGCCACCGACCGCACCTTCAGTGAGATGGGGGGCGGGGCGGGCGGGCTGGGTGGAGACTTCACGCCCTGATGTTCAAGAAAGTCCTGATCGCGAACCGCGGCGAGATCGCGCTGCGCGTCATTCGCGCGTGCCGCGAGCTCGGCATCGAGACGGTGGCCGTCTACAGCGAGGCCGACCGCGAGTCGCTGCACGTGCGCTTCGCCGACGACGACGTCTGCATCGGCCCGCCGCAGGGCCGGCTGAGCTACCTGCGGGTGCCCAACCTGATCGCCGCGGCCGAGATCACCGGCGCCGACGCGATCCACCCCGGCTACGGCTTCCTGGCCGAGAACGCCGAGTTCGCCGACGCGTGCCGGGGGTCGAACATCGCCTTCATCGGCCCCACCGGCGACCAGATCCGCGCCATGGGCGACAAGGCCACCGCGCGCCGCCTCGCCAAGGAGGCGGGCGTGCCGACGGTGCCCGGCACCCCGGGCACGGTGGACGACGCCGACGAGGCGCTCGCCTTCGCGCAGGCGATCGGCTTCCCCGTGATCATCAAGGCCACGGCGGGCGGCGGCGGCAAGGGGATGCGCATCGTGCGCGAGCCGGAACAGTTCGCGCAGATGTTCAACCTGGCGCAGAACGAGGCGCTGTCGGCCTTCGGCAACGGCGCGGTGTACGTCGAGAAGTACCTCGAGCACCCGCGCCACGTCGAGATCCAGGTCATGGGCGACCAGGCGGGCAACGTCGTCCATCTGGGCGAGCGCGACTGCTCGGTGCAGCGGCGCCACCAGAAGCTCATCGAGGAGTCGCCGAGCCCCGCGCTCGACGACGCGCTCCGGGAGCGGATGGGCGAGGCCGCGGTGCGGCTCGCCCGGAACATCGGCTACGTCGGCGCCGGCACGCTCGAGTTCCTGCTCGACACGGACGGGTCGTTCTACTTCATGGAGATGAACACCCGCATCCAGGTCGAGCACCCGGTGACCGAGATGGTCACGAGCTTCGACCTGGTGAAGGAGCAGATCCGCGTCGCCGCGGGCGAGCCCCTCGCCTGGAAGGGCGACGGGCGGAAGCTGCGCGGCCACGCGATCGAGTGCCGCATCAACGCCGAGGATCCGTACCGCAACTTCCAGCCGTCGCCGGGCCTCATCACGGCCTATCATCCGCCCGGGGGGCCGGGGGTGCGCGTGGACACGCACGTCTACGCCGGCTACACGGTGCCGCCCTACTACGACTCGCTGCTCGCGAAGGTGATCGTGCACGGCAACACCCGCGAGGAGGCGCTCGTGCGCATGGGGCTCGCGCTCGACACCTTCGTGCTCGAGGGGGTCACGACGACGATCCCGTTCCTCGCGCGCGTCATCCGGCATCCCGACTTCGTCCGGGGCGACATCGACACGCGCTTCCTGGAGCGCGAGTCCCACCTGCTCAAGCCCGAGGCGTAGGCGATGCGGCTCGAGATCGTCTTCACTCCGGCCGGGCTGACCGCGTCGGAGATCATGGGCCGCCACGTGTTCGTGGTGGACGTCCTGCGCGCCACGACCACGATCTGCGCGGCGCTCGCCCACGGCGCCCGGGCCGTGATCCCGGTCGCGGCCACGGAGGAGGCCCTCCGCCTCGCGCAGACGATCGGCGCGGAGGACGTGGTGCTGGCCGGCGAGCGCAACTGCGAGCGGATCCCGGGCTTCCAGCTCGGCAACAGCCCGCTCGAGATGACCGAGGCCGCCGTGCGCGGCAAGCTCGTCGTCATGACGACGACGAACGGCACGAAGGCGCTGCTCGCCACCCAGGGCGCAGCGGGCGTCTACCCGGCCGCGGCCGCCAACTTCTCGGCGGCGAGCGCGCTCGCGCGGCAGATCTTCGAGCGCGACCGCGACCTCATGATCCTCTGCGCCGGCCGCGACCTCACCTTCTCGCTCGACGACGCCTACGCGGCGGGCCGTCTCGCGGTGGCCGCCATGGGCGGGCGCAAGCTCCGGCGCGGGCTCAACGACGCCGCGCTCGCGAGCGTGGACCTGGTGCGCCGCTACGGCGAGCGCTGGGAGCGCCCGCTCGCCGTGAGCCGCGCCGGGCGCGACCTCGTCAAGCTCGGCTACAAGGCCGACGTGCTCGACGCCGCGCGGGTGGACGCCTATTCCGTCCTCGCGCAGTTCCACGACCGGCGCGTGACGGTCATGCCGGCCCAGCCGGCCCCGACGGCGGCGCCGACGGCGGCCCCGACCGCGCCGCCGGATCGCAGCACCCCCTGATCCTTCCCTAACCGCGGTTCCCGCAGCATGAGCAGGGATTCCCGCCGGCGGCTCGGCGCCATCGCCGCGCTCGTCGCCGGCCTCTTCGTCGGCTTCACCCTCCTGCCGGTCGGCCAGCTCACGGGGCCGATCGGCCGCGCGATCGGGCACGCCCTCTGGCAGGTGCTCGGCGCCGGCGCCCTCGGGATCCCGCTCCTGGGGATCGGCCTCGGGCTCGCCGGCTTCGACCGGCTCGGCCGCCTCGACATGAAGCGCTCCGCGCTCCTCGTCGGCGGCCTGAGCCTCCTCGTCCCGTATCTCATCGGCGTCCTCGCCCGCGTCTCGCTCGCCGATCTCGACGGCGGGAACCTCCTCGCGCACGCCGTGGGCGTCGTGCCCGGCTTCTTCGCCGTGAACGTCCCCGAGAAGATCGGGCTCGCGGGCGCCGTGCTGCTGGGGTTCCTGGCGCTCAGCGCCCTGACGCTGGCGACCTTCGCGTGGCATCCGCTGCAGCGGCTGGAGGCGGGAGGGCGGGAGGGCGGGACGGCGGGCGACGAGGCGGCGGGCGTCGCGGCCGCGGAGGCGCGGCCGAAGCGCTCCCGCCGGCCCGCCCTCACGCCCGAGTTCGAGCCGGAGCCCGAAGGCGACGAGGAGGCTCCCGCCGAGCCCGTCGCGCCGAAACTCCGCAAGGAGAAGGAGAAGAAGCCGAAGAAGGGCGAGCGGATCGAGCCCGCGGTACTCGCGGCGGCGCTGGCGAGCGCGGCGGAGGGGAGCGCCGAGCTGCCCCCGGTGGAGCTCCTCAACCCGCCGCCGAAGCAGGACGTCGATGCGGGGGCGGCCAAGCTCGACGCGCTCGGCCAGTCGCTGCTCGAGACGCTGCGGACCTTCAAGGTCGACGCGACGATCGCGGGACGGACGACGGGGCCGGTGGTGACGCAGTTCGAGCTGGTGCCGGCGCCCGGGGTGAAGGCGGCGCGCATCCTGGCGCTCGCCGACGACCTCGCGATCGCGATGCGCGCGCCGTCGGTGCGCGTGGCGCCGATCCCCGGGAAGGGCGCCGTCGGCGTCGAGGTGCCGAATCCGGTGAAGCGGATGGTGGTGCTGCGCGAGCTCTTCGAGGACGAGGAGTGGACCCGCACCAAGGCGTCGCTCCCGATCGCGCTCGGGCGCGACCTCGAGGGCAAGGCGGTCGTGGCCGACCTCGCCAAGACGCCCCACCTCCTCATCGCCGGCCAGACGGGCTCGGGCAAGTCGGTGGCGATCAACACGATCGTCACGAGCCTGGTGTACCGGTACACGCCGAAGGACCTGCGGCTCCTGATGATCGACCCGAAGATGGTCGAGCTGTCCATCTACAACAGTCTCCCCCATCTGCGGCACAAGGTCATCACGAAGAACGACGACGCGGCGGCGGTGCTCAAGTGGGCGGTGCTCGAGATGAACCGCCGCTACGAGCTGCTGCAGGTCAACGGCGCGCGCAACCTCGCCGACTTCAACAAGAAGGTCGAGGAAGGGAAGCCGCTCCGGAATCCCACGAAGGCGCGCACCCTCGCCTCGATCGCGGCGGAGGCGGAGACCAGCGCGCCGCCGCCGCCCGACGAGGACGTCTACCAGGAGGGGATCCTCCCCTTCATCGTCGTCATCGTGGACGAGCTCGCCGACCTGATGATGACGGTGCAGGCGGAGGTGGAGACGCCGCTCGCGATGCTGGCGCAGAAGGCGCGCGCGATCGGCATCCACCTGATCCTGGCGACGCAGCGGCCGTCGGTGAACGTCCTCACCGGCCTCATCAAGGCGAACTTCCCGAGCCGGATCGCCTTCCGCGTCGCCTCCAAGGTGGACAGCCGGACGATCCTCGACGCGAACGGCGCCGAGGCGCTGCTGGGCAACGGCGACATGCTGTTCCTCCCGCCGGGCAAGAGCGAGCCGGTGCGCATCCAGGGCGCCTACATCGCGACCGAGGAGAGCGAGCGCGTCATGGAGTGGTTCGACGTGCAGAAGGAGCGTCGCGAGCTCAAGGCGGCGCAGGAGCTCCGCCGCCCCGAGGCCGACATCCTGGAGGAGATCCGCGCGGTGAGCGGCGAGGGGGAGGGCGCGTCGAGCGACGCCGCCGACGGCGACCGCGACCCGCTCTTCCGCGACGCCGCCGAGGCGTGCATCCACAACCAGGGCGGCTCGACCTCGCTCCTGCAGCGGCGGCTCCGGATCGGCTACGGGCGGGCGGCGCGCATCATCGACCAGCTCCACTTCGCGGGGATCCTGGGCCCGCCGGACGGCAGCAAGCCGCGCGAGGTGCTGATCAGTCCGGACCAGCTCGACGAGTACGCGGGGTGAGGGGGCAGGGACTAGGGACTAGGGATTAGGGAGTGGGGGGACGGGGGCGCCGGGCGGCGAGAGCTGCCGGCGCCCTTTCGCGTTCGAGGGGTATGCGGTGCGTTCGGCGGGTGCGGTGGGCCGGCGGGGGCCGTGCTAGTGTCGGGCATGCCGCGCCGCCGCTTCCGTCCGATGGAGGAGTGGGAGGACCCGCGCCACCGCGCGGGGCTCTGGGGCGAGCGGGTGGCCATGGCCTTCCTGACCTCGTGCGGGTGGTCGATCGAGGCGCACCGCTTCCGCCTGGGCCGGCACGACGTGGACGTGGTGGCGCGGCGGGGGTGGACGGTGGCGTTCGTGGAAGTGAAGACCCGGCGCTCGGACGCCTTCGGGTCGCCGTTCGAGGCGATCGGCTGGGAGAAGCGGCGCGTGCTGGCGCGGGTGGCCGCGCTCTGGCGCCTGCGGCACGGGCAGCCGGGCGACGTCTACCGCTTCGACGTCATCGGAATCCGGCGCCGTCCGGGCCAGCCGCCGGAGGTGGAGCACCTGGCCGACGCGTGGCGGTTGTAGGGCGGGGCTGCCGCTGTGACCGAAAGGTGAACACACGGAGACCCTTGTTTCGGAGGCTCTTCGGGGTTAGATTCGGTGGCAGTTAGGAAGTGTAGTAAAATCAACCACTCGTACACTGAGGTACCCCCATGGCTGACGAGAGCCGGCTCGACGGCGACCGCCGCAAGGCGCTGAACCTGGCCATCTCGCAGATCGAGAAGCAGCTCGGCAAGGGCTCGATCATGCGGATGGGCGCGGAAACCCCGCGCGTGAAGATCGGTGCCATCCCGACGGGCGCCATCAACCTCGACGCGGCGATCGGCATCGGCGGGGTCCCCCGCGGCCGCGTCACCGAGATCTACGGGCCGGAGTCGAGCGGCAAGACGACGCTCTGCCTCCATCTCGTCGCCAGCGTCCAGAAGAGCGGGGGCGTGGCGGCCTACGTCGACGCCGAGCACGCGCTCGACACCGAGTACGCCAAGAAGCTGGGCGTGAACGTCGAGGACCTCCTCGTCTCCCAGCCCGACACCGGCGAGCAGGCGCTCGAGATCGTGGACATCCTGGTCCGCTCGGGCGCGGTGGACATCGTGGTCATCGACTCCGTGGCGGCGCTCGTGCCGAAGTCGGAGATCGAGGGCGAGATGGGCGACTCGAGCGTCGGCGTGCAGGCGCGCCTCATGAGCCAGGCGCTCCGCAAGCTCACCGGTGCGATCAACAAGTCGAACTGCGCGGTGGTCTTCATCAACCAGCTCCGCGAGAAGATCGGCGTCATGTTCGGCAACCCCGAGACGACGACCGGCGGCAAGGCGCTCAAGTTCTACGCCTCGCTCCGGCTCGACATCCGCCGCATCGGCCCCGTGAAGGAGAAGGAGGCCGTCGTCGGCAACCACGTCCGGGTGAAGGTCGTCAAGAACAAGGTCGCGCCCCCGTTCCGGCAGGCCGAGTTCGACATCATGTTCGACGAGGGGATCAGCCACACCTCGCTGCTCGTGGACATCGCCGCGGAGAACAACATCATCCAGAAATCGGGCGCCTGGTACTCCTATGGCGACCAGCGCATCGGCCAGGGCCGCGAGAACGCGAAGCTCTACCTGCGCGACAACCCGACGCTGATGGCCGAGGTCGAGGAGAAGGTGAAGGCCGTCCTCGGCATGCGGGCCGCCACGCCGGCCGGCGCCGCCGCCGGCGGGGACGACGAGGGCGAGGAGTAGGCGCTCGCTCGATCGCGCCACGGTGGGTGGTGGGCGGTGCCGCTGCGCGGCGCTCGTCCGCCGCCCACCGTGCGTTTCGAGCGGCACCTCGGAGGAGCACGATGTACCGACCGAATCGACCGAACGAGCCGGGCGAGCCGGGCGAGCCGGGCGAGCCGATCGAGCGGCCCGCCGGCCCGGTGACGGCGCTCGAGCCCGACCCGCGGCGCCCCGGGAGCGTGCGCGTCTACCTCGGCGGCCGGCTCTACTGCACCGTGGCGCAGGAGGCGGTGGCGGAGGAGGGGCTCCGCATAGGCCTCGCCCTCGACGACGCACAGCGCGAGCGCCTCGACCGCGCGGCCGACGCGGAGGCGGCCTTCCGCACGGTGCTCCGCGCCATCGCCGCGCGGGCGTACGCCCGCGTGGACCTGGGCCGGCGGCTGGTGCGAAAGGGGCACCCGCGGGAGGCCGTGGAGGCCGCCCTCGCGCGCGCGGAGCGGCTCGGGCTGCTCGACGACGCGGCCTACGCCGTGAACTTCGTCCAGACCCGGGCCCCGCTGGGCCGCGGCCCCGCGCGGCTGCGGCGCGATCTGCTCGCGCGCGGCGTCGAGCGCGCGCTGGTGGACCGGGCGATCGCCGAGCAGTGGCCGGAGGGCCCCGACGCCGACGCCGTGCTCGCCCTGGCCGAGCGGCGGGCCCGGCAGCTCGGCGACCTGCCGCGGCCGGTCAAGCGCCGGCGGCTCCTCGCCTATCTGACCCGCCGGGGCTTCGGCGGGCACGAGGTGGTGGCGATCGTCGCCCGCGTCGTGGGGTGACGCCCTCGCGGGCCGCCCCGGCCCCGCTCTATATTCCGGCCATGCAAGCGGCCACCATTCGACGTCTCTTCCTCGATTTCTTCGTCGCCCGGGGGCACCGCGAGGTGCCTTCTTCGTCGCTGGTCCCGGCGGACGACCCCACGCTCCTCTTCACCAACGCCGGGATGGTGCAGTTCAAGCGCACCTTCCTGGGGCAGGAGCACCGCGACTACGCGCGCGCGGTGACGGTGCAGAAGTGCGTGCGCGCCGGCGGCAAGCACAACGATCTCGAGCAGGTGGGCTACACCAGGCGCCACCACACCTTCTTCGAGATGCTCGGCAACTTCTCCTTCGGCGACTACTTCAAGCGCGACGCGATCGCCTTCGCCTGGGAGTTCGTCACGAGCCCCGCGTACCTCGGCATCCCGGCCGACCGGCTGCGGGTCACCGTGCACCACACCGACGACGAGGCGCGCGCGCTGTGGCGCGAGCTGGCGGGCCTGCCCGAGCACCGGGTGTACGGCCTCGGCGACAAGGACAACTTCTGGCAGATGGGCGACACCGGCCCCTGCGGCCCGTGCAGCGAGATCTACGTCGATCTCGAGTGGCGCCCCGGGATGCCGGCCGAGGAGATCCCGCAGGCCGAGTTCGAGCGGCTGGCCGAGGAGGGCCGCTTCCTCGAGATCTGGAACCTGGTCTTCATGCAGTTCGAGCGCTCGGGCGACGGCACCCTGCAGCCGCTCCCGAAGCCGTCGGTGGACACCGGCGCCGGGCTCGAGCGCATCGCCGCCGTGCTGCAGGGCGAGGACGACAACTTCCACACCGATCTCTTCGCGCCGCTGCTCGCGAAGGTCGGCGAGATGGTCGGGCGCGACTACGACCGCGCGGCGCCCGACCGCGCCGCCTTCCGCGTCCTCGCCGACCACGCGCGCGCGGTGAGCTTCCTGCTCGCCGACGGCGTCTATCCGAGCAACGAGGGCCGCGGCTACGTGCTGCGCCGCATCCTCCGCCGCGCGGTGCGCTACGCCTGGCTCCTGGGCCGCCGCGAGCCGACGCTCGCGCCGCTCACCGCGGTCGTCGTGGCGACGATGGGCGAGGCGTATCCCGAGCTCGCCGCGAAGGCGGACTACATCCGCGACGTGACCCGCACCGAGGAGGAGCGCTTCCTCGAGACGATCGCCGGCGGGCTGGCGCGGCTCGACGAGCTCTTCGCGCAGGGGGTGAAGGTGATCCCGGGCGAGGAGGCGTTCCGGCTCTACGACACCTTCGGCTTCCCGATCGACCTCACCCAGCTCATCGCCCAGGAGCGCGACGTGCGGGTGGATCTCGAGGGCTTCGAGCGCGCGCTCGAGGACCAGCGCACCCGCTCGCGCGAGGCCCGCAAGAGCGCGGCGAAGGCCGCGACGGGCGGCAGCGCGCCGGCCGTCATCGTCGGCGGCGAGGGCGAGTGGCGCGAGCTCCGCGCCGGCGAGCGGCAGCGCTTCGTCGGCTACGAGACGACCGAGGCGGAGACCGACATCCTCGCCTTCCGCCAGGCGGGCGAGGCGGTGGAGCTCCTGCTCCGCGAGAACCCGTTCTACGCCGAGTCGGGCGGGCAGGTGAGCGACACGGGCCGGCTCGCGGGCGAGGGCTACGAGCTCGACGTCACCTCGGTCCGCAAGAGCGAGCGCGGCACGGTGGTGGGGGGCGCCTTCGCGGCGGAGTTCGAGCCGACGGCCGTGACGGCCGCGGTGGACGCCGCGCGCCGCCGCGACATCGAGCGCAACCACAGCGCGACCCACCTGCTGCACCACGTCCTCCGCAGACATCTCGGCACGCACGTGCGCCAGCAGGGCTCGCTCGTCGAGCCGGGCCGCCTGCGCTTCGACTTCTCGCACCACGGCCCGCTCGATGCCGACACGCTCCGGGCGATCGAGTGGGAGGTCAACGAGCTCGTCCTCGCCAACGACGCCGTGTCGACCCGCGAGATGGCCTATCCCGACGCCCTCGCCCTGGGCGCGATGGCGTTCTTCTCCGAGAAGTACGGCGACGTGGTGCGCGTGGTGCAGATGGGCCCCTCGATCGAGCTGTGCGGCGGCACGCACGTGCGCACGACGGGGCAGGTGGGGCCCTTCCGCCTCGCGGGCCAGGGCGGCGTCGCCGCCGGAGTGCGGCGCATCGAGGCGGTGACGGGCTTCGAGGCGCTCACACACGTCCGCCAGGTCGAGGACCGGCTCCGCCACGCGGCCGAAACGCTCAAGGCGCAGCCCGAGCACCTGGTGCGGCGCATCGAGCAGCTCCTCGAGGAGCGGCAGAAGCTCGAGGCGCGGCTGGCCGAAGCCCTCCGCTCGGGCGGCGGGCCGGCGACCGCGGCGGAGTCGCGCGAAATTCACGGGGTGCAGGTGCAGATCGGCGAGACGGCGAGCGAGGACCGCGACGAGCTCGGCCAGATCGCCGACCGCTTCCGCGAGCGCCAGCAGCGCAACGCCGTGCTCGTGCTGTTCGGCACGAGCGGGCGCGGGGCGATCCACGTCGCGCTCACCGACGATCTCGTCAGGCAGGGCCGCAAGGCGGGCGACCTCGTCAACCGGATCGCCGCGGTGAGCGGCGGGAAGGGGGGTGGCCGTCCGGCCTTCGCCTCCGCCGGCGCGGGGGATCCGACGCGGCTCCCCGCCGCGC
The DNA here is from genome assembly GCA_035760645.1 of Gemmatimonadales bacterium. Classification (GTDB taxonomy): domain Bacteria; phylum Gemmatimonadota; class Gemmatimonadetes; order Gemmatimonadales; family GWC2-71-9; genus DASSTY01. The sequence goes on along the minus strand of DASTSO010000024.1, from coordinate 40,414 downwards.
GCGACGCGGCGCCGGAGATCCTCGCCACCTGGCTCGCCGAGGGGCGGTGACGGTGCGCGCGGGGGACGCGGCGCTCGCCGAGTGGCTCGACCGGCACACCGGGGACGCCCCGGCGGCGCTGCGGGCCCGGGTCCGCGCGCGCGCGCTGGCGGCGGCCGGCGCCGCGGAGCCTGGGGCGCCCGCGGACGCCGCGACCACGCTCGCGCGGGCGGGGCTCGAGACGCTCGACGCGGTCACGCGGCGCGCGGGCGACCGGTCGGTCGCCCTCGATCTGCTCGCGGCCGATGCGCTGGTCACCCTGGCTCTCCTCGCGCGCGCGGAGACGGCACCGGCCGAGCTCGGCGCGTTCGCGGCGGCGCTGCTCGACGCCCACGCCGCCCCCGGCGCGCAGGGCGCCCCCGCGTGATCGACCTCCATTCGCATCTCCTCCCGGGTGTGGACGACGGTTCGCGCTCCGTCGAGCAGTCGGTCGGCGTGCTGCGCACGATGGCCCGGCAGGGCGTCACCGCCGTCTGCCTCACGCCGCACGTCGTCGCGAGCCGTGCGGCCCAGGGTGTGCCGCCCGCCCACGACCGCGCCTTCCTCGACCTCACGGCGCAGGCGCCGCCCGAAGTGCGGCTCGTGCGCGGCGCGGAGGTGATGCTCGACCGTCCGCTCTACGCGGCCGACGCGCAGCCGTTCACGATCGGCGGCTCGCGCTACATCCTCGTCGAGTTCCCGCGCATGATCGCCGAGGAGGCGGTGCGCAACGCGCTCGCCATCCTGGCGGGCGAGGGACTCGTGCCGCTGCTCGCCCACCCCGAGCGCTACAGCTCCTGCTCGGTCGAGGCGGCGCGCCGCTGGAAGGCGGCCGGCGCCAAGCTGCAGGTGGACGCGACCACGCTGCTGTCGCCGGAGCCGCGCGGCGAGCGGGCGCGCGCCCTCGTGATCGCCGGGCTCGCCGACATCATGGCGGCCGACAACCACGGCGACACGCGGAGCATCGCGACCGGCGCCCAGGCGCTGCGCGAGCACCGGGGCGAGCTGCAGGCCGAGCTGCTCTCGACCACCAATCCCGCCGCAATCCTCGCCGACGGCGAGCTCGAGCCGGTGCCGCCGCTCGCCATCCGCGCGACGTGGGGCCAGCGGCTGCGGCGGCTCTTCGAGCCGCGCGACCCGTGAGCGCCGCGTGAGCGCGGCGGTCGATCTCGCCGGGCGCGCCGCGCTCGTCACCGGCGGCTCGCGCGGCATCGGCCGCGCCACGGCCCTCCTCCTCGCCCGCGCGGGAGCCGACGTGGCGCTCACCTACCGCACCCGTGCGGCCGAGGCCGAGGCGGTCGCGGCCGAGATCCGGGCGCTGGGCCGGCGCGCGCTGGCGCTGGGCGGCGACCTGGCCGACCCCGCCCGCGCGGCCGACGTCGTCGCGCGCGCCGCGGACGCGCTCGGCGGGCTCGACTGCTTCGTGGCGAACGCCGGCGTGTGGCCGGTCGAGGCGGTGCCGCTCGCCGCGCTGAGCGAGGCGCGCTGGCGCGACACGCTGGCGGCGAACCTCGACGCGGTCTTCCTCACCACGCGCGCCGCCCTGGGCGCGCTGCGCGACGGCGGCGCGGTGGTGCTCGTCTCGAGCACCGCCGGCCAGCGGGGCGAGGCGTTCCACGCGGACTACGCGGCGACGAAGGGCGCGCTCATCGCGCTCACCAAGTCGCTCGCCGTCGAGTGCGCGCCGCGGTTCACCGTGAACTGCGTCGCCCCCGGGTGGGTGGACACCGAGATGGTGGCCGGCGCGATGGCCGGCGACGCGCGGCGGCGGATCGAGGCCGCGATTCCGCTGGGCCGCCTCGCCTCGGCCGAGGACGTGGCGGGGCCGATCCTCTTCCTCTGCAGCCCGTGGGCCCGGCACGTGACGGGCGAGATCCTCAACGTGAACGGCGGGAGCGTGCTCTGCGGCTGACCTTCCCGGCCCGGCTGGAGATCCCCGCGGGCGTGCTCGAGATCGCCCGCCGGCTCGACGACGCGGGCTACGAGGCGTGGTGCGTCGGCGGCGCGCTGCGCGACGCGCTGCTGGGCGGGGCGCAGGCCGACTTCGATCTCGCCACCAGTGCGACGCCCGAGATGGTGCAGCGGCTCTTCCCGCGCCGCACCGTGGCCGTGGGGCTGCGCTTCGGCACGGTCGGCGTCCTCGACGGCCGGCGCGTGCTGCACGAGGTGACCACGTTCCGGAAGGACGTCGAGACCGACGGCCGGCATGCGGTCGTGGCCTACGGCGTCGCACTCGAGGACGACCTCGCCCGGCGGGACTTCACGATCAACGCCCTGGCCTACCATCCGCTCCGCGCCGAGTGGCGCGACCCGTTCGACGGCGCGGCCGACCTCGCGCGCGGGCTGGTGCGCGCCGTGGGCGAGCCGGCGACGCGCTTCCGGGAGGACTACCTGCGCATCCTGCGCGCGCTGCGCTTCGCGGCGCGATTCGGGTTCACGATCGAGCCGGCGACGTGGGACGCGGCGCGCACGCTCGCGCCGGGGCTCGAGCGCCTCAGCGCCGAGCGGGTGCGCGACGAGTGGTTCAAGGGGCTGCGCACGGCGCAGTCGGTCGCGGCGTTCGTCGGCCTCTGGCAGGCGAGCGGGGCGGCGGCGCGCTGGGTGCCGGAGTTGCGGAGCGAGACCGAGGTGCGGGGCTTCGCCGGGCTCGGCGCCGTGCCGCCCGGGGCGCCGCGTGATCCGGTGCTGCTCACGGTGCTCCTCACGATCGACCCCGTGCGGGTGCTGCGGCGGCTGCGGGCGTCGAACGACGAGGTCCAGCGCGCCGCGGCGGTCGTCGCGGCGCCGGCCGAGCCCACGGTCGGCGGCGCGACGAGCGACGCCGCCGTGCGCCGGTGGCTCGCCGCCGCGGGCCCGGCGGCCGACGATCTCGCCGCGCTCGACGTGCTGCGCCGCGGCGCGCCGGCGCCCTGGATGCCGGCCGTCGCGGCGATCCGCGCGCGCGGCGAGCCGCTCTCGCGGCGGGAGCTCGCGGTGACCGGCTCCGACCTCCAGGCGATCGGCGTCCCGCGCGGCCCCGCGCTCGGCCGGCTCCTCGACGAGCTGCTCGAGGTCGTGCTCGAGCATCCGGAGCTGAACACCCGGGAGGCGCTGCTCGCCCGGGCCCGCGAGGCGGCGGGCCCGCGATGACGCCGCTCGTCTTCGCGCTCGCCGCGGCGCTCGCCAACCTCATCGGCGCCTTCGCGCTGGTGCGGCACCTGCGCAGCAGCCTCCGCCTCATCGACGCGATCCTCGCCTTCGGCGCCGGCTTCATGCTCGCCGTCGCCGTCCTCGGCGTCCTGCCGGAGGTCTTCGCGCGCGGGCGCGCCGATGCGGCGCTCTACGTGCTCGCCGGCTATCTCGCCGTCCATCTCGCGCAGCACGTGCTCACGCCGCACTTCCACTTCGGCGAGGAGACGCACCGGCTGAGCCCGCACGCCGGCGTCAGCGCGCTCCTCGGCCTCTCGCTCCACACCTTCTTCGACGGCGTGGCGATCGCGAGCGGCTTTCTCGTCTCCGACAGCCTCGGCGTGCTCCTCTTCCTCGGCGTCTTCCTGCACAAGCTGCCCGAGGGCGTCACGATGGCGAGCGTGATGATGGCGGGCGGGCAGGGGACGAAGCGCGCGCTCCTCGCCGCCGGCGCGCTCGGCGTGGCCACGGTGCTGGGGGTGCTGCTCACCGAGTTCGCCGCGCCGCTCGAGGAGCACGGGCTCGCGCTCTCGGCCGGGGTGACGATCTACGTTGCGGCGTCGAACCTGGTCCCCGAGTTCCAGGCGAAGCGCGGCCCGCTGACCGCCGCCGCCTTCTTCGGCGGCGCCGCGGTCTTCTTCCTCACCGAGCTGCTGCTCGCGCGCTGGGTCCCGTGAGCGGGGGCGCGTGAGATGAGCGCGATGAAGCGGCGCGGCGCGAGCGGTGCGAGCGGTGCGGGCGGCGGCGACGAGACGTCGCTTTTCGCCGCGGCCGACACCGTGAAGCCGCTCGCGGCGCGGATGCGGCCGCGGACGCTCGACGAATACGTGGGGCAGCGCCACCTGCTCGCCCCCGGCAAGCCGCTCCGCGAGGCGATCGAGCGGGACCGGGTCGGCTCGATGCTCTTCTGGGGCCCGCCGGGGACGGGGAAGACCACCCTCGCGCATCTCATCGCGCGGAGCACGCACCGGACGTTCGTCCCCTTCAGCGCCGTCACCGAGGGCGTGCCCCGCCTGCGCGAGATCTTCGCCGAGGCGCGCGAGCGGCTCGCCACCGGCGGGGGTCGCACGGTGCTCTTCGTGGACGAGATCCACCGGCTCAACAAGGCGCAGCAGGACACCCTGCTGCCGGCGGTGGAGGAGGGGCTCGTCACGCTGATCGGCGCGACGACGGAGAACCCGAGCTTCGAGGTGAACGGCGCGCTCCTCTCCCGCACCCGCGTCTTCGTCCTCCAGTCGCTCGCACCGGACGACATCGCGGAGCTGGTGCGCCGGGCGGCGAGCGACGGGGAGCGCGGGCTCGGCACGATGCGGCTCGCCATCGAGCCCGACGCCCTCGCCCTCATCGCCGAGGAGGCGGACGGCGACGCGCGACGCGCCCTGACGGTCCTCGAGGCCGCGGCGACCCACGTCGGGACCGGTGGGACGGTCACGGTGGAGGCGGCGCGCGAGGCGATGCAGCTGCGCTTCGCGCGGCACGACAAGGCGGGCGAGGAGCACTTCAACATCCTTTCCGCCTACCACAAGTCGCTCCGCGGGAGCGATCCGCAGGGTGCGCTCTACTGGATGGCGCGCATGCTCGACGGCGGCGAGGACCCGATGACGATCTTCCGCCGCGCCATCGCGATGGCGGCCGAGGACATCGGGCTCGCCGACCCGAACGCGCTGCCGCTCGCCGTCGCCGCGCGCGACGCGTACCACATGCTGGGCGCGCCGGAGGGGTATCTGCCGCTCGCCGAGATGACGATCTATCTCGCGACGGCGCCGAAGTCGAACAGCGCGAAGCGCGCGCTCGACGCCGCGCTCGAGGCGGCGCGGCAGACCCCCGCCGCACCGGTGCCGCTCCACATCCGCAACGCGCCGACGGCGCTGATGCGGGAGCTGGGCTATCACGCGGGCTACCGCTACGCCCACGACGCGCCCGAGGCCTACCTGCCGCAGGACTACCTCCCCGACCAGCTCAAGGACGCGACGTTCTACACGCCGGGAGCGTTCGGCTACGAGAAGCGCGTGGCCGAGCGCCTGGCGTGGTGGGCGAAGCTGCGGCGGGAGGCGGAGAGAGAGGCGGGCGGGGAGGCCGGGGCGGGGCCGGGGGCCGGCGAGGGGCAGGACTAGCCGGCTGGTCCTGCCCCCGGGCGGCTCAGCGGCCCGCCGTCGCGGGCGCGTCTTCCCGCTCCTGCGCCAGGAGGCGGCGCTTGCGCTCCGGGCCCCACCGGTACTGCCCCACCCGGCTCCCGGCCGGGGCGGCGCCCTTCGGCACCACCCGATGACACGGCACGACGAGCGCCACCCGGTTGCTCGCGATCGCGGAGGCGACGGCGCGCACGGCCCGCGGCACCCCGAGCGCCGTCGCGACCTCGGTGTAGGAGCGGGTCTCGCCGCGCGGGATGGCGCGCACCGCGCGCCAGACGCGGTCCTGGAACGGCGTGCCGGGGACGTCGAGCGGCACGTCGGCGAGCGACCGGGTGCCGGCCTCCCGGCCGGGGGCCGGGGCGGTGGCATCGCCGTCGGGCGGCGCGCCGGCCGCGCGGACGACCGAGGCGAGCCAGCGCTGGAGGTCGGGGTCCGCGGCGAGCGCGGCGCCCGTGAGCCGCTCGCGGGTGGCCTCGGGATACTCGGCGGCGAGCGCCGCCTCGAGGGTGGCGTCGTCGTCCCCGAGTGTCACCGCGCAGACCCCACGGCGGGTCGCGGCGACGAGCACGGGGCCCAGTGCGGTCGCCGCGAGCGCGTAGCGGACATGGACGCCGCGGCCGCCCCGGCGATACGCGGCCGGCGTCATGCCGAGGTGCGCCGCGGCCGCGTCGTAGGCGCGGCTCGCCGCGCCGAAGCCCGCGTCGAAGCCGGCGCGGCTCACCGTGGCGCCGTCCCGGAGCCCGGTCCGGAAGCGCTCGGCGCGCAGCGCGGCCGCGTAGCGCTTCGGGCTCGTGCCGACGAGGCGCGTGAAGGTGCGCTGCAGGTGGTGCGGGCTCAGCCCCACCTCGCGCGCGAGGCGGTCGAGCGGGACGGCCTCGTCGGGATGCGCGTCGAGGAAGGCACGGGCGCGGGCCACGGCGCGGGCGGCGGCGGGCTCCGCCACCGACTCGGGCCGGCAGCGCCGGCAGGCGCGGTAGCCGGCCGCGGCGGCCGCCCGGGCGTCGGGAAAGAACGCGACGTTCTCCCGCCGCGGCCGCCGGGCGGAGCAGCTCGGGCGGCAGAACACGCCGGTCGTGCGGACGGCGTACACGAAGCGGCCGTCCTGCGCGGCGTCGCGGGCGAGCACCGCGGCCCACGCGTCGGCGGGGGCGAGGCCGGTGGGAAGCTCGGTGACGATGGTGGACATGTCGGTCTCCGTCGAAGGGCACGGCGGGAAAGATGCGCGGAGGGCCGGCCCCCGGCGACCCGAATCTTGCGCCCGAATTCCGGGGACGCGGATTCCGGACCGGACGGCACGGGGCATGCAAGGACCCCTGTGACGCCGCACACCGCTCCCCAACGCCGGAAGGGCGATTCTGCGGGCGGTCGCGGCCCGTCGCGTGGTGCTCGTCCTACCCTCAGCATGTCGGAGGCTCTCGCCATGTCCGCCCGGAACCCGTTCGTGCCGGTCCTCCCGGTCCTGCTCCTGCTCGCCGCCGCCTGCGGGGGCATCCCGAACACCTTCAAGGATCCCGAGGTCACGCTCGACCACGTCACGCTGCGCGGGGCGGGGCTCACGGGCGGCATCCTCGACCTGGCCGTGAAGATCTACAACCCGAACGGCTTCAGCGTGAAGGGCACGAAGCTGCAGGTCGGCTTCGACGTCCAGGGCTCGCACGTGGGCGACATCCTGTACACCGACGAGTACCAGATCCAGAAGAACGACACCACCCAGCTCACCCTGCCGGTGACGTTCAACTGGGCCGGGGTGGGAGGGGCGGTACGCTCGGCGATGAGTTATGGCGATATTCCCTACACGATGAAGGGGCAGGTGACGCTCACGACCCCCGTCGGGCCGCGGGTCATCCCCTTCACCCGCGAGGGCCGGGCGCCGCTCACCCGCATCGGGCTCGGCCTGAACCGGGCCTCCGCTCCGGCCACACCGGGCGCGCCGGCGCACTGACTTCGAAGGGAGGGCAGGGCCTATCAGAGACATGATCGAAGTCCGGGACCCCATCGAGCGCGCGCTCCTCGCCGCCGCGCCGCGCAAGGGCTCGGACGACGCCCGCCACGTCGGCGAGCACCTCGAGGAGCTGGCGCGGCTGGTGGATACCGCCGGCGCCGAGGTGGTCGGGACGGTGACGCAGCAGGTGGACCGGCCGAACCCGGCCACCCTGATCGGCGAGGGGAAGGTCGAGGAGGTACGCCAGCGGATCACCGACGAAGGCGCCACGATGGTGATCTTCGACGAGGAGCTCTCGCCGGTGCAGGGCGCCAACCTGGAGCGCGAGCTCAAGGTGCGGGTCATGGACCGGGCCGAGATCATCCTCGACATCTTCGCGACCCGGGCCCGCTCGCACGAGGCGAAGCTGCAGGTCGAGCTCGCGCAGCTCGAGTACCTGCTGCCCCGCCTCACGCGGATGTGGACCCACCTCTCGCGCATCCGCGGCGGCATCGGTCTGCGGGGCCCGGGCGAGACCCAGCTCGAGACCGACCGCCGCATCATCCGCCGCAAGATCCAGCTCCTGCGCGAGAAGCTGAAGGACGTCGCGAAGCACCGCGAGAACCTGCGCGCCGGGCGCGAGCCGATGCTCGGCGTCTCGCTCGTCGGCTACACCAACGCCGGCAAGTCCTCGCTCCTGCGCGCCCTCTCGGGCGAGCACGACATCTTCGTCGAGGACCGCCTCTTCGCCACGCTCGACACGCTGACGCGCGTCGTCGAGCTCGGCGAGGGCTTCCGCGCCCGCGTCACCGATACGGTCGGCTTCATCCGCAAGCTGCCGCACCACCTGGTGGCGAGCTTCCGGGCCACGCTCGAGGAGGCGCGGAGCGCCGACGTCCTGCTCCACGTGATCGACGCGAGCCATCCCGACTGGGAGGAGCACATGGCCGTGGTCGAGGAGGTCCTGGGCGAGCTGGGACTCTCCGACCGGCCGGTGATCCCGGTGTTCAACAAGATCGACCGCCTGGCGGATGCCGTGGCCTTCGCGGCGCGCGTGCGCGAGGTGTATCCGGGGGCCGTCATGACGACCACGATGCGCACCGACGGGCTCGTGGAGCTCAAGGCGCGGCTGCGCGACCTGCAGCGGGCCGACAAGCCGACGATGCTCGTCCGGCTCGGCCACGGCGAGGGGGCGCGGCTGGCGCAGCTGTACCGGGAGACCGAGGTGATTTCCCGCCAGGACACCCCGACGGGCCACGAGCTCGTGGTGCGGCTTCCGGCCTGGCAGGCCGGGCGGCTGCAGGAGGAGGGCGTGAGCCTCGAGCCGGTGCGCAGCACGGAGCCGGCGCGGCGGACGGGCTGATCGCCAGAGGGTGCTTCTCCTTGCCCGAGCCCGCGGACGGATCCGGGGACATTTCCGTGGGCCCGGGCCGGGGAACCCGCGGTCGCGCTCGGGCCGAGGCTGCCGTTCACGCCCGTCGGCCGCTTCCACATCGGCTTACCCCCTCTTAGTTTAGTCTGCCGTGCGTCGGTTTTCGGGGGCGTCCGCCGTCGGGCGGGCACCCTCCCGCAGGCTGCGGGCATGAATCTGGCAAGCAACCCCGACGTCCTGTCCGTTGGGTGACTTCGGGTGTGCGATTCGGGGCGTGAGCCACGTCCAGTGTGGGCGCGGCAGCGTCCTCAAGTCATCCCGGACCCACGCCCTGCTCTCGAACCCAGGCCCGATGACCACCATCGCTCGAACTCCACCCACCCAGCCACGGCTGACGCCCAGTAACGGCGTCCCGCTCGGCGTCGGGGTGGCGGGGAACTCGAGCAGGACGGCCGGCCGGTCGAGCGGAGAAATCCGCCTCGGCTTCGACCGCCTCGCCCTCACCCGGCGGGCGCACCACGTCATGCGGCGCCACCTGCTCCGGGCGGCGCTGCGGATCTCGGTGCTGATGGCGGGCGACGCGGGGGCGCTGCTCGTGCTGCGCTTCCTGATCCGCGGCATCCGCGACCTGGGCTGGTGGGGACCGACGGCGGCCCACGCGGCGCGGGGGCTCGTCCCGCCCGGCGCGCTGCCGACGGTGCAGTTGCTGCCCGCCGTGCTCCTCGGCCTGATCGTGCTCGACACCTACGGTGCGAACGACCGGCGCCGGGACGCCGGCCGCCTCGTCGCCGGCGCCTCCTTCGGCCTCGCGCTGCCGTTCTGGGGCTATCTCTGGACGCACTTCTCCTACTTCGCGCTGCCGGGCTTCGTGCTTCTGGCCGGCGCGGTCGCGGTCACGCTCATCGCCGAGCGCCAGGTGATCGACGACGTGGTGCGGACGTTCTGGCCGATCGGCCCGGGCGCGGCCCGGGCGCTCCTCATCGGCCTGCCGGAGGACACCCGGCGCGCGATGGAGCATCCCGCGCTGTCGGACAGCCGGGAGTTCGCCATCGAGGGGGTGTGCGACCCCAACGAGGTGTTCGTGCGCGGGACCCGCGGACAGGTGGCGAAGCTCTGCCAGACCATCAAGCGCCACCGGGCGGACACGCTGGTGCTCTGCAGTCCCTTCGACGACGAGCACTTCGCGCTGGTGACCGACGCGGCCCGCGCGGCAGGATGCCAGCTGTTCGCGCTGACGCGCTCGTTCTCGGTGGCCGGGCTCGAGCCGTTCCTCGTGTGGCGGCGCGGCGCCCCGCTGGTGGTGCTCAACCGGCCGAGCCTGCGCGGGCGGCAGCTGCTGATCAAGCGCTCGCTCGATCTGGTGTGCGCCTCGATCGGCCTCCTCCTCCTGGCGCCGCTCTTCGGGCTCATCGCCCTCGCCGTCCGCCTGAGCTCGCGCGGGCCGATCTTCTTCCGCCAGACGCGGGTCGGGCTCGGGGGCAGCACGTTCCGGATCACGAAGTTCCGGACGATGGTGCAGGATGCCGAGGAGCGCCGGCAGGCGCTGGCTGCGGAGAGCCTCTACAGCGACCAGCGGCTGTTCAAGCTCAAGAACGACCCGCGGGTCACGCGGGTCGGCGCCTTCCTGCGCCGCACCAGCCTCGACGAGCTGCCCCAGCTCTGGAACGTGCTGAAGGGCGAGATGTCGCTCGTCGGCCCTCGGCCGCCGCTGCCGAGCGAGGTGGCGCTCTACGAAGAGCACCACTACAACCGCTTCGACGTCAAGCCGGGGATCACGGGGCCGTGGCAGGTCGGCGGCCGGAACACGATCACCGACTTCGAGGAGGTCATCCGCCTCGAGACGGCCTACATCCGCGAGTGGACGATCTGGAAGGATCTGGGAATCCTCCTGCGCACCGTCCCGGCGGTCGTGTACATGCGCGGGGCCCACTGAGGAGCGCCGGGCGCCCGTGTGGCCCCGGTGTCCCGGAAGTCTGGAAAATCCCGGTCCGTCAGGTCAGATTGCTCGCCGCTCGCGCTGCGCGGCGAGCTTCCTTTTTTCAGGACGGAGCCAGCGATGAAGCAGGTCCTCATCCGGCGGGGACAGGCGGTGGTCGAGGAGGTCCCGGCGCCCGGGGTGGAGCGGGGCACGCTCCTCGTGCAGGTCGAGGCGTCGTGCATCTCGGTGGGCACCGAGTTGAGCGGGATCCGCCAGAGCGGGCAGCCGCTCTGGAAGAAGGCGCTCAACCAGCCGCAGAAGGTGCGCGCCGTGCTCCAGACCGTCGCCGCGCAGGGCCTGCAGAACACCCGGAGTCAGATCGAAGGGAAGCTCGCCGCCGGCGAGCCCACCGGCTACTCGGCGGCCGGCGTCGTGCTCGCGGTGGGCGAGGGCGTGGAGGACCTGCGCCCGGGTGACCGGGTCGCCTGCGCCGGCTCGCAGTGCGCGCACCACGCGGAGGTGATCCGGGTGCCGCGGAACCTCTGCGTGCCGGTCCCCGAGGGGCTCGACGCCGCCGCAGCGAGCACCGTGACTCTCGGCGCGATCGCCCTGCAGGGCGTGCGGCGCGCGGGCCCGACCCTCGGCGAGACCTTCGTCGTCATCGGCCTCGGGATCCTGGGCCAGCTCACGGTGCAGCTGCTCCGCGCCAACGGGTGCCGGGTGATCGGCACGGACCTCGACCCGGAGCGGATCCGGCTCGCCCGCGCGCACGGGCTGGAGGTGGGCCTCAATCCGGCCGAGGACGGTGACGTCGCCGCGGTCGCCCGGCTGACCGGCGGGATCGGGGCGGACGGCGTCATCATCACGGCCGCGACACCCTCGGACGCCGTGATGGCCGCGGCCTTCGGGATGTGCCGCAAGAAGGGCCGGGTGGTGCTCGTCGGCGACGTCGGCCTGCACCTGAACCGTGCCGACTTCTACGCGAAGGAGCTCGACTTCTTCATCTCTTCCTCCTACGGCCCGGGGCGATACGACCGCGCGTACGAGGAGGAGGGGCTCGACTATCCGGTGGGCTACGTGCGGTGGACCGAGAACCGCAACATGGCCGAATACCTCCGGCAGGTCGCCGAGGGGCGGGTCGAGGTGGCGCCGCTGCTCAGCGCGACCTTCCCGGTCGCGGAGGCCGCGCAGGCGTACGAAGCACTGCGGGCGCCGGGCGCGAAGCCGATGATGGTGATCCTCACCTATCCGCCGGCGGCCGGGGCCGGGGCCGCGGCCGCGGCCGCGGCCGCCGGCGCGCGCGCGATCGCGAACCCGCATGCCAAGGCCGCGCGGCCCGGCCAGCTGCGGGTGGCGCTGGTCGGGGCCGGGGGGTTCGCGAAGGGGATGCACCTGCCCAACCTGCAGAGTCTCTCCGAGCATTACCAGCTCCATGCCGTGGTCAGCCGCACGGGCCACAACGCCATGGCCACGGCCAAGCAGTTCGGCGCGCAGTACGCGACGACCGACTACGCGCGGGTGCTCGCGGACCCCGAGGTGGACGTCGTGCTCATCGCGACCCGGCACGACCTGCACGCGCGGCAGGCGCTGGCGGCGCTGGAGCACGGCAAGCACGTGCTCGTCGAGAAGCCGCTCGCGCTCACGCAGGGGGAGCTCGACGAGATCGCCGGCTTCTTCGGTGCGCTGCCGGCGGACGCGCCGACACCGGTGCTCCTGACGGGGTTCAACCGCCGCTTCTCGCCGTACGCGCGGCGGATGGCGGAGCTCGTCCGCGGGCGCACGAACCCGATGATCGCCAATTACCGGATGAACGCCGGGTACATCCCGCTCGACCACTGGGTGCACACCGCCGAGGGCGGCGGGCGCAATCTGGGCGAGGCGTGCCACATCTACGACCTGTTCACCTTCCTGACCGATGCGCGGGTCGAGGCGGTGCAGGCGCTCCCGATCCGGCCCGCGACGGGGTTCTACAGCGCGACCGACAACTTCGTGGCGACGGTGCGCTTCACCGACGGCTCGGTCGGGACGCTGACGTACACGGCCCTGGGGGCGCGGGAGCATCCGAAGGAGCAGATGGAGCTGTTCGGCGATGGCGCGGTGGTGACGCTCGACGACTACCGCCGCCTGAGCGTCGCCGGCCGCCGGGGCGAGGGGCTCACGACGCGCACGATGGAAAAGGGACAGCGCGAGGAGCTCCTCGCCTTCGCGCGGGCCATCAAGGAGGGCGGGCCCTGGCCGATCCCGCTCTGGCAGCAGGTGCAGGCGAGCGAGATCGCCCTGGCGGTCGAGGCCCGACTCCGGCCGTGAGCGTCGCGCGTTGGAGGTGATCAACGTCGGGGTCTATCCGCCACCCTACGGCGGGGTCTCGATCCACCTTCAGCGCCTCTGCGGGCGCCTGCGGGCCGCCGGCGCGCCCGTCCGGCTGATCGACCTGGCGCCGGACCCGGCGAAGCCCGCGGTGCCGGGGGTGGAGGCGATGCGGTGGGCGGCGGCGGTGCGGCGGCTCGTGCGGGCGCCGCGGGCGATCGTGCACTTCCACAACTTCACCCCGCGGAACGCGCTGCTCTACGCGGCGCTCGGGCTGCGGCACCGCACGGTGCTCAGCTTCCACAACGAGCGGTTCGTGGCCGAACTCGCGACGCTGCCGCGCCCCGCGGCGGCGGTGGTGCGGCGGGCGCTCGAGCGGCTCGACTGCATCGTGGTGGACAGCGAGGACTGCCTCGCGCTCGCCCGCGGCCTGGTCCGGGATCCGGGGCGCCTGCGGCTCATCCCCGAGTATCTGGATCCACCGGCGGTCCCGCCGCTCGAGGAGCCCGCGATCGTCGCGCTGCGCGAGCGGCACCGCTACCTGCTCGGCTCGAACGCATTCCGGATCAGCTTTCACGACGGCCAGGACCTGTACGGCATCGACCTGCTGATCGAGCTGCTCCACCGGCTCGTCACCCTGCGGCGGCTGGACGTGGCGATGGCGTTCCTGCTGCCGGCGATCGGGGACGACGCCTACTTCGCTCGCCTGCAGGCGCGCGTGGCGGAGCTCGGACTCACCGACCGGTTCCGCTTCGTGACGCGACCGATCGCGGAGGCGACGAGCCTCTGGCGCGCCTGCGACGCGGTGATCCGCGCGACGAACACCGACGGCAACTCGCTCACCGTGCTCGAGGCGCTGTCGGCCGGCACGCCGGTGGTGGCGAGCGACTGCGTCGGTCGGCCGGCGGGCACGGTGCTGTTCCGAACACGGGACGTCGACGATCTGGAGCGGCAGGTCGCCGACGTGCTCGAGCGCGGTGACGCGCACCGGCGGCGGCTCGGCGCGCTCGGCCCGCTCGACAACGGCGACCGCTTTCTCGACCTCTACCGCACACTGGGGATGACGACCGAGCGATGAACCTGCGTGGAAAGAAGGTGCTGGTCACGGGCGCCGACGGCTTCATCGGCAGCCACCTCGTGGAGGCGCTCGTCGCCCACGGGTGCGACGTGCGGGCGTTCGTGCTCTACAACTCGTTCAACTCGTGGGGCTGGCTCGACACGGTCCCCGCCGAGACGCGACGCGGGCTCGACGTCTTCGCCGGCGATGTGCGGGATCCGCACGGCGTGCGCGCCGCGGTGCAGGGGTGCGACGTGGTGCTGCACCTCGCGGCGCTGATCGCGATCCCGTACTCGTACCACTCGCCCGACACGTACGTGGACACGAACGTGAAGGGCACGCTCAACGTGCTCCAGGCGGCGCGCGACCTCGGCGTCGAGCGGGTGGTCCACACCTCGACGAGCGAGACGTACGGGACGGCGCGCTACGTGCCGATCGACGAGGAGCACCCGCTACAGGGCCAGTCGCCCTACTCGGCGAGCAAGATCGGGGCGGACCAGATGGCGCTCGCCTTCCACCGCTCGTTCGGCACGCCGGTCGGGGTGATCCGACCCTTCAACACCTACGGCCCCCGGCAGTCGGCCCGCGCGGTGATCCCGACCATCATCACCCAGCTCGCGGCGGGCGCGCGGCGGATCCGCCTGGGCTCGCTCCACCCGACGCGCGATTTCAACTACGTCGCCGACACCGTGCGCGGCTTCCTGGCGATGGCGGAGGCGGACGCGGCGGTGGGCGAGGTGGTGAACGTCGGCAGCAACTACGAGATCTCGGTCGGCGACACGGCGCGGCTGATCGCCGAGGTGATGGGCGTGCCGCTCGAGATCGAGGCGGACGACGTCCGGGTCCGGCCCACGCTCAGCGAGGTGGACCGGCTCTGGGCCTCCAACGCGAAGGCCGAGCGGCTGCTGGGCTGGCGGCCCGAGTACGGGGGGCGCGAGGGCTTCCGGCGCGGCCTCGAGCAGACGGTCGCCTGGTTCACCGAGTCCGCGCATCTCGCACGCTACAAGGCGGACATCTACAACCTGTGAGCACCCTGTGAGCATCCGGTGAGCGGCACGACGAGGCACGGGCTGGAGGCGGTCATCCTGGCGGGCGGGAAAGGCACCCGGCTGCGTCCCTACACGACGACCCTCCCGAAGCCGCTGATGCCGGTGGGCGAGCGGCCGATCCTCGAGATCATCCTCGGTCAGCTGCGCCGGGCCGGGGTGGGGCGGGTGACGATCGCCGTGAACCACATGGCCGATCTCATCATGGCCTTCTTCGGCGACGGGCGGAAGTTCGGGCTCGAGATCGCCTACTCCATGGAGGACCAGCCGCTCGGCACCGTCGCGCCGCTGCGCCTCATCGAGAGCCTGCCGGAGCGGTTCCTCGTCATGAACGGCGACGTGCTGACCGACCTCGACTACGCCGACCTCTACCGCGCGCACGAGCGCGCGGGAGCGCCGCTGACGATCGCGACCTACCGCCGTGACGTGCGGATCGACTTCGGGGTGCTCGAGGTCGATCCGGCCACGTCGCGCCTGACCGGGTTCCGCGAGAAGCCGGCCTATCACTTCGACGTCAGCATGGGGATCTACGGCTTCTGCCGCTCGGTCCTGGAGATCGTGCCGGCGGACCGGCCCTTCGGGCTCGACGACCTGGTGCTCGGCATGCTGGCGCGCGGAATGCCCGTAAATGCTTATCCGTTCGACGGATACTGGCTGGATATCGGGCGGCCGGACGATTATGATCGGGCGAATCAGGAGGCGGACACGGTGCTGGCCGCCCTCACCCGGGACAACTGAAGGAGTGGCCATGGACTGGAGGATCACCCTCTCCGAGCCCGAGCTCGGCGCCGAGGAGATCGCCGCGGTGACGCGGGTGCTGGAGAGCGGGTGGCTCACCATGGGCGCGGTGACGGGTGAGTTCGAGCGGGCATTCGCGGCCCGCATGGGCGTGAAGCACGCCTTCGCGGTGAACAACGCGACGGCCGCGCTGCACCTGGCGAACCTCGCCGTCGGCGTCGGCCCGGGGGACGAGGTGATCTGCCCCGACCTCACCTTCGTGGCCACGGCCAACGCCACGCGCTACACCGGCGCCGAGGTCGTGCTGGCCGACGTCCGCTCCGCCGACGACCTCACGATCGACCCGGCCGACGTCGAGCGGCGGATCACCCCCCGCACCCGCGCGATCACCGTGGTCCACTACGCCGGCTTCCCGTGCGACATGGACGCGATCCTCGACGTCGCGCGGCGGCACGGGCTCGCGGTGATCGAGGACTGCGCGCATGCGCCGTTCGCCTGGCTGCCCGGCGCGGACGGCGAGCGGCGCCACGTCGGGGCGATCGGCGACGTCGGCTGCTTCAGCTTCTTCGGCAACAAGAACATGACCACCGGCGAAGGCGGGATGGTCACGACGAACGACGACGCGCTGGCCGAGCGAATTCGGCTCCTGCGCTCGCACGGGATGACGACGCTCACCTACGAGCGGCACAAGGGCCACGCCAGCGGCTACGACGTCGTGGCGCTGGGCTACAACTACCGCTCCGACGAGCTGCACTCGGCCGTCGGCCTCGCGCAGCTCGCGAAGGTGGACCGGCTGAACGCCAAGCGGCGGGAGGTCTGGGGCTGGTACCGCGAGGCGTTCGCGGGCAGCGATCGCCTCCGGCTGCCGTTCGCGACCCGACCGCTCGAGCCGGCGACGTGCCACATCATGCCGGTCCAGGTGGCGGGCGGCGCCGAGCCGGCGGCGCAGCTGCGGCAGCGCCTCCTCGAGGCGCGGATCCAGACGAGCAAGCACTACACCCCGATCTCCTGCTTCAGCACCTACCGCGCGGTGACACCGCCCGTGACGGCGGCGGTCGCCGAGGGACTCGTGACGCTGCCGCTGGGGCCGACCATGACGCGCGACGACGTGGCGTTGATCGCGGAGGTGTGCGCGGCATGACGGGCGGGGCGGGGACCGGCCGCGACGCGACGGAGCCCGGGGCGCGCACGATCGCGGCCTACCGGGCGGCTCACCTTGGGGACGCCGGCGGGTACTCCGCCACGACGCACTCGTTCATGCGTGAGGACGTCGTCCTGCACATGTACGAGATCATGCTGCTCTTCCGCCGGGCGTTCACCAGCCTGGGCTGGACCCCGGCGGCGGTGGGGGAGAAGCGCCTGCTCGAGGTGGGGTGCGCCTGGGGGCTGCGCCTCGCGCAACTGCTCGGCTTCGGCTTCGCGCCGGAACACCTGCACGGCCTCGACCTCCTGGAGCCCTACATCACCGAGGCGCGGCGCCGCCATCCCGCGATGCGGTTCGAGGTCGGCTCGGCCACGGCGATGACGGCGGCAGCGGGTGCCTACGACGTGTCCTGCGCGGTGATGACGCTGAGCGCGATGCTCGACCCCGCGACGATCGACGCCGCGCTCGCGGAGATGTGCCGTGTGAGCCGGGAGGGCGTGATCATCGTGGACAGCTTCGATCCGCGCCAGGAGGACGAGCGGCACGGGGCCGTGTACTTCCGCGGTGTGGCCCCCGCGCACCTCGAGCGGTTGCGGGCGCGGCCCGACGTGGCCGACATCGTGCTGCTCGGGAGCTTCTGGACGTCGAGCCGTCTCGTCTGGCGGCTGCACGGGCTGCTGCGGCGGCTCGCGCCCAGCCTGGCATACGCGGTGGCCGTGCGCTGGCTCGCGCCGCACTCGCACCGGGGCTACCTGATCCGGCTGCGCCCCGCACCGGGGAGCGCGGCGTGAGCGCTGCCTGCCGCCTCTGCGGCGCAGCCGCCCCGCGCGCCGTTCGCCGCATCCCGAGCCACCAGACGGGGGATCCATACACGCTCTATGCGTGCGGGGCCTGCCGCTCGGAGCTGTTCGATCCGGCGGAGCACGACGTGGACATCGCGGCGCTGTACGACGCCGAGGAGGTGCCGCGCGAGTACGCGACCTTCCGGCGGCAGCGCTACTGGGCCGACGAGGTCCGGCGGCTGGAGCGGCTGCACGGCGCGACGGTGCGCTCGGTGCTCGACGTGGGCTGCCGCACCGGCGACTTTCTCCTCCACTGGCCGGCCGACCGGCGCCGGGTGGGGGTGGAGCTGTCCGAGCGCGCCGCGGCCGTCGCGACCGCGCGCGGGCTGGACGTCGTCCGGCGGCCGATCGAGGCGTATCAGCCCGACCGGCCGTTCGACGTGGTGACGCCCTACGCCGTTCTGGAGCATCTCGTCGACCCCCTGGCGATGCTGGCGCGACTGCCGGCGCTGCTCGAGTCCGGCGGGATTCTCGCGATCCTCGTCCCCACGCACCAGAGCGTCAAGTCGCGTCTGCTCTCGCGCGTGGGACGCCGCTGGCACATGTACAATCCCCCGCTGCACTTGAGCTTTCTGAGCCACGAGCTGCTCGACCGGCTCCTGGCGGGCCACGGGCTGCAGCTCGTCGAGCGGCGGTGGACCTCGGGCGGGATGGTGAACCCGTTCCGGCGGGTGCCGGTCGCGTCGGGCGCCTGGAGCCGGCTGATGCACCTCGTCGACACCCGGAGCCCCGTGCGACGCGTCGCGCTCTTCGACCACCTCTACTCCTACTACCGCCGGGGCGCGGGCTGAGGCCGCCGGGCGCCATGGTTCTCCAATCGCTGCACCGACGCGGGTTCTTCCACCTCCTCTCCGCGAACTTTCTCACCCAGTTCCTCGGCTTCGGGACCATGCTGCTGGTCGCGAAGTTCCTGCGGCCGAGCGAGCTCGGCGACATCAAGATCCTCCAGTCCTGGGCGACGCTCTTCACCATCGCGGCGGGCTTCGGCCTCAACACCGCGGTCCTGAAGTTCTGTGCCGAGAACCGCCCGGAAGCCGAACGAGTGGACATCGTGCGCCGTGCGCTCCGGATGGCCGGGTGGACCACTCTCGCGTGTCTCACCGTCGTCGGGGCGCTCGCGGGGGCCGGCGTCCTGGTTTCCTCGAAGCGGCTCGCGGCCTGGCTGGTCGTCTACAGCGCGGTCATCCCCTTCGGCGTCGTGACGGCGATCCTGATCGTCTATCTCCAGGCTCTCCAGCGCATCCGCGCGATGGCGCGGGCGCAAATCGTCATCAAGCTGCAGTCGTTCGTGCTGATCGCGGCCACCACCTGGTACTGGGGCTTCGCCGGCTTCATCACCGCGACGATCGTGGCCTACGCGGCCGGACTGGTTCCGCTCGTCCGCGAGGCGGGGCGGGGGATCCTCCGGCCGGCGGGCGGGACGACCCTGCCGGCGACGTTCGTCCACGTCGCCTGGTTCAGCATGTTGGCCAACGGGGTGTCGACGCTCGGGCAGAACGCCGACATGTATCTGCTCGACCGGCTCGTGACCGATCGCGCCGGCATCGGCTACTATGCCCTCGCGACGATCCTGGTCTTCGCCGCCAGCCAGGTGACGGCGACGATGCAGACGATCGTGACGCCGGAGTTCAGCCAGCGGGCCCAGGACGAGACGTGGGTGCGCCGCCAGCTGGTTCGAGTGCAATGGCGCATGGTCGGTCTCAGCATCCTGGTCGCCGCGGCGGTCTGGGTCGCGGCCTCTGTCCTCGTTCCCGCGGTCTACGGGCCGATGTACCGCCCCACCCTGGGGTATCTCGCGCTGCTCCTCCTGCGCTTCGTGCTGTGGTCGTCCTACGCGATCGTCGGTGCCGTGCTGGTCGCGCTCGGCCTCATGCGCTACAATTTCCTCGTGGTCGCCGTGTCGACCCCGATCGGCCTCGCGCTCACGTACTTCCTGATCCGCCACTTCGGAATCACCGGGGCCGCCTGGGGACAGATCGCGACGCAGGTCGTCAACCTCGTGCTCGTGCTCGCCGGTCTGCCATTGGTGCTTCGGCAGGCCTATCCTCGCAGGACCACGCCGCCGGAGGTCGCGGGCGGCGTCGCCTCGGAGCTCCAGGCCAATTGACGTGGGTGCGCGTCGGTCGCGGCGCGGTCGCGTGCGCGGCGAGGCACGGCGCGTGACGGACG
Organism: Gemmatimonadales bacterium; assembly: GCA_035760645.1. Taxonomy (GTDB): domain Bacteria; phylum Gemmatimonadota; class Gemmatimonadetes; order Gemmatimonadales; family GWC2-71-9; genus DASSTY01. The sequence goes on along the minus strand of DASTSO010000024.1, from coordinate 20,582 downwards.
CCGCTCGCCTCCTGCGGGCCCTTCGTCTGCCCCCGCGGCGGCTGGTGCAGCGGGCAGGCGCGAAGGCGGCCGCCGCGATCCGCCGCGCGCGCGACCGCGCCGCGGACCGACGGCGCGCGACGTACGTCGATCCGGCGGCGGTCCCGGCCGGGGCGCTGCACGCGCGGCTGCCGGCGCCACCGGTGCACCTGCTCACGCCGGCGCAGCTCGAGGCGCTCGCGGGCGTCACGGCGGAGTACCTGGCGCATCGCTTCGACCTGCTCGGCTCCGGATGGCGTGCCGTCGCGTACGGCGCGCGCTGCCCCGGGCTCGAGGGGCATCGCTACGGGCCCGGGCCGGCCGCGCAGCCCGACCCGGCCGGGCGCTGGCTCGAGCCGAGAATCCCTGCGGCGAACGCCCCGTACAGCCGGGCGGTCTGGGCACTCGTCGACGCGGCGTACGTTCCGATCGACTGGCAGCTCGACTGGAAGTCGGGCTACCGGTGGTCGGAGCGCACGTGGCACGGGGACATCCGCTTCGCGCCGGTGCCGGGCGCCGACGTGAAGCTGCCCTGGGAGCTCGCACGCGCGCAGCATCTGCCGCAGCTCGCGCTCGCCCACGCGGCGGCGCGCGCGGGGCTGCCGGGCTTCGGGCCGGCGGAGCGCTACGCGCGCGAGGTGCGCAACCAGATCCTCGACTTCATCGCGGCCAATCCGCCGCGCTTCGGCGTGAACTGGAGCATGCCGATGGACGTCGCGATCCGCGTGGCCAACTGGCTCGTGGCGTGGGATCTGCTGCGCGCTGCGGGCGCCGAGCTCGACGGCGAGTTCGAGGCGGTGCTCCGACGCAGCGTCTACGAGCACGGGCTGCACCTGGCGACCCATCTGGAGTGGCTGCCGGAGCTGCGGGGCAACCACTACCTCGCCGACGTCGTCGGGCTGCTCTTCGCCGCGGCCTATCTTCCCCGGCGCGCGGACACGGATGCCTGGCTCGCGCTCGCGGTGCAGGAGCTGGGGGCGGAGATCCCGGCACAGTTCCTGGCCGACGGCGGCAACTTCGAGGCCTCCACGGTCTATCACCGCCTCTCGGCGGAGATCGCCCTCTACGGGGCGGCACTCGTGCTGGGGCTCGACGAGCCGGCCCGGGCGGTGCTCCGGCGAGGGGGACACCGCTGGCGGGTCCGCGGGCCCCGCTTTTCCGGCGCCCCGCTCGCCGAGCACGCGGTGCCGGGGATCGGCCACGCCTTCCTCTCGGCCGAGTGCCTCGCGCGCCTGGAGCACGCGGTGGCGTTCACGGCCGCGATCACGAAGCCCGATGGCCGCGTGCCCCAGGTGGGCGACAACGACAGCGGCCGCTTCCTGCGCCTGACGCCCGCGTACCGGCGACTCGACCCCGCGGCGGCGCGCGCGACGTACGCCAACCTCGCGGCGGACGCCGGGCGCGAGGCGGGTGGCGGGACAGCCGATGCGACGCCCTACTGGGACGAGGACCCGCTCGACCACGCGCATCTCATCGGGGCGGGGGCGGGTCTGTTCGGCCGACCGGCCTGGGCGATGCCCGCCACCGCGCTCGAGACGGCGCTGGTCCGGGCCTTGAGCGGCGGCCGCGGCCCCGCACCGGCCGTCCTGCCCGCGACCACGACCGGCGCGGTCGGTTCGCCGGGGACCCTCGGGGGCCTCGCGGCCCGGGCCGACGCGACGCCGGCGGACACACGGACCTTCCGCTTCCATGTCGGGGCGGAATGGCGTGCGGCCGTGGAGGCCGTGGGGTTTCCGGCGTTCGGGCTCTACGTCTTCCGCTCGCCGCGGGTGTATCTGGCGATCCGCTGCGGGGCGGTCGGCCAGCACGGGATCGGCGGGCACGCGCACAACGACCAGCTCGCGCTCGAGCTCATGGTGGACGGCGTGGATCGGGTGCGCGATCCGGGCAGCTACCTCTACACGCCGCTGCCCGCCCGCCGCAATGCGTACCGGTCGGTCCATGCCCATTTCGCCCCGGCGACTGTCGAAGAGCCGGGGCGGCTCGACCAGGGACTCTTCCGCCTCGCAGCGGCCCTCGAGGGCGAGGTCCTCTACTTCGGGCCGGAGGGCTTCGCGGGGGCGCTGCGGCTCCGGGGAGGCGCGACGGTCCAGCTCCTGGTGCACCTCGAGGCGGACGGGATACGGATCGAGCATCGCGCCGTCGGGGCGCGCCTCGCACCGGTGGCCCAGCCCCCGTATTCACCGGGTTACGGAAAGGTCCTGAGAGCTCCATGACGCGACGCGTGCTGATGGCGTGCGCGAACTACTGGTCTTCGCCCTTCCAGGTGGGGAGCCATCATCTGGCGCGCGGATTCGCGGCGCTCGGATGGGAGGTCGCGTTCGTCTCGGACCCGATCTCGCCCCTCCACTGGCTCGGCCCGCGGAGCCCGGAGCTGCGGGAGCGGCTGGACATCTATCGCAGCGGCGGTCGCCGCGTGCTCGACGGGCGGGTCTGGACCTACGTGCCGGGCGCGCTCGCGACGCCACACAACAAGCCGGGCCTCCGGGGCGACCGGCTCCAGCGCTCGTGGTGGCGGCTCAGCGTGCCGGATGCGCGGCGGGTGGTGCGCGCGCACGGCTTCGGCGAGCCGGACCTGATCTACCTCGACAGCGTCGCCCAGCGCTTCTGGCTCGACGCGCTGCCGCACCGCCGGTCCGTCTTCCGCCTCGCGGACAACAACACGGGATTCGGCAAGTCGACGCCCGCGATGCAGCGGCTGGAGCGGGAGGTGGCGCAGCGCGTGGATGCCGTGGCCTACACCGCGGAGAGCCTGCGTCCGCACGTCGAGGCGCTCGGCGCACGGCGGGCGTTCCACCTGCCGAACGGCGTGAACTTCGCGCACTTCGCGACGCCGCGCCCGGAGCCACCCGCCGAGTACGCGTCACTGCCCGGGCCGATCGCGATCTACGTCGGCGCGCTCGACGTGTGGTTCGACTACGACCTGCTGGCGCACGCCGCCGAGCGGCTACCCGAGATCTCGTTCGTCGTGATCGGGCCCGACGCCCTGGCGCGAACGCGGCTCGCCCCGCGCCCGAACCTGCATCTGCTCGGACGGCGCCCCTACGAGCAGCTGCCCGCGTATCTGCAGCACGCGGACGTGGGGCTGATTCCCTTCGACGTCGCGGGGCACCCGAGCCTGGTGCACAGCATCAACCCGCTCAAGCTCTACGAGTACCTGGCGAGCGGGATCCCGACGGTCAGCGTCGCGTGGCGGGAGCTGCACGCGCTCGCGAGTCCCGCCACGCTCACCGAGACGCCGGACGAGTTCGTCGCGGCCATTCGCGCCGCCGTCGCGGCGCCGCCGCCGCGCGAGGGGCTGGTCGCCTACGCGGAGCGTGCGGACTGGACCAGCCGGGTGCAGCAGCTGCAGCGGGAGCTCGAGCTGTGAGCGCGGGGCAGGGGAGCGGGCTGCCGCACGGCGCGCCCTTCACGTCGCGCCTCGCGGTGGGGTGCCTCGCCGCGGCCGTCGTCCTCCTGCCCTTCAATTCGCTGCCGTACTTCCAATCCCTCTTCGGCGAGCTCGCCACCGAGGGCGCGTTCTACGCGCTCGTCGTCGCGCTCGCGTGCTGGGTGGTGGAATTGGGCGCCGGCGGGCGGATCGCGCGCCGGTGGCACTGGACCGCCGCGGGGCTCGGCTGCTTCTTGCTCTGGTGCCTCCTCTCCGCCGTGGTGAACCTCCCCGACATCCTGGCGGCGGAAACGAAGGCGCGGCGCGGGCCGTCGAAGCTGGTCCTGCAGGTGGTCCTGCTCGTCTTCGTGCTCCTCGCCGCGGTGCTCGTCCGCCACCTCGCCGGACGCCTGCGCCACCCGCTCGGGTGGCTGCGGCGCTTCGCGCTCATCTCGTTTCTCCTCGCGGGGGCGTACTCGCTCTTCGAGGTCGGCTCCTATCTGGGCCTGGCCCCGCCGGGGGTGTACGCCACGATCGACCACCTGGTGCACGGCGAAGGGGCGGGGTACTTCGGCCGCGTGCGCTCGGTCTCGGGCGAGCCGTCCTGGTTCGGGATGTACTGCGGCTTCGTGCTCCCGTGGCTGCTGAGCTACTACTTCACGGCGACCCGGCGCGCGGGCCTCTACCTCGGGCTGACGGCCTACATGGTGCTCCTGATCGGTCTGAGCTGGTCGCGCACCGCGTACGTCATCACCTCCGTCCAGGTGCTGCTCTACGTCGGGCTCGCCTTCGCCGCCCGCCGAACCGCCATTCCCCGGCGGCGGATCTGGGCGCTCGTGGGCGGGCTGGCGCTGGCGGGCCTCGCGGGCGCGTTCGTCCTGCGGGGTGCGGCCGTGTCGGACCGCTCCGTCACGCAGGTCTTCAGCTCCCTGCTGAGCAGCGAGAATCTCTCCAACGTCAGCCGCGCGGGTGCGCAGGCCGCGGCCTTCCGCATGGGGCTCGCCGCCCCCGTGGCGGGCGTCGGGCTGGGCCAGTACGGCTTCTGGATGCCGAGTTTCGTGCCGCTGTGGGCGCGCCAGAGCGAGGAGGTGCAGATGTGGATGAGCGGGGCGGCGGACTCGCCCTGGGCCCCGGCCCAGAGCCTCTACGCCCGCCTCGCCGCGGAAGTCGGCTTCGTGGGGCTCGGGCTCTGGGTCGCCTGCTGGCTCGGCGTCCTCGTCGCCTGCTGGCGCCGGTACCGGCGGGTCGGCGCCCGCTCGGAGGACGCCGGACTGGGGCTTGCCCTCATCGTCAGCCTGGTCGGCGTCCTGCTCTCCGGCATGAACGCGGACTCGCTCCGGTTCTTCAGCTACTGGATCGGCCTGGGCTTCGCCTGGTGGTATCTCGGCGCCGAGCCGAGTCCCGACTCGCCTTGACCCGTCGGCGACGCGCGGGGTAAGATTGCCCTCGCCCGAGACCCCCGGCTCTACCCGGTCCCCGACGCCTCACGCATGCACGTCGCCGTCAACGCTTCGATCGTAGACGCCCGGCCGACCGGGCTCGGCATCTATACCACGAGCGTCGTGCGGGAGCTCGCGGGGATGCTCGAGGACGGGGACCGACTCACCGTGCTCACCGGCTATCCGGAGGCCTTCGCGGGGTCGGGCGCGGACGTGGTCGCGCTGTCGCGCTTCGTCCAGCCCCGGTACGGGAAGCCGGGCGGGATGTTTCGCCTCGCCTGGACGCAGACCGCGCTCCCCGCGCTGCTGCGCCGGGGCGGATACGATCTCTTCTACAGCACGACCCACCACGGGCTGCCGTACCGGCTGCCCGGCGTCCCGCAGGTGCTGACGATCCAGAACGACGTCGAGGTGTCGTTCCGGTTCCCGGCCCAGCACCGGCTCCAGTACCGCTACTTCCGCCACGTCGTCCCGCGGCTGATGCGGGCGAGCGCGCGGGTCGTCACGACGTCGCGGTATGCCCTGGAGGTGCTCCGCCGCATCTATGGGCTGCCGGAGGAGCGGCTGGCGTTCGCCTACAACGGGTACGACGCCGGGACGTTCCGGCCGGAGCCGGGGCCGGAGGAGGCCGCCGTGCGCGCGCGCTACGGGGCGGCGGGCGACTACCTGTTCACCGTCGGCGCGTTCTATCCGCACAAGAACGTCGAAACGCTGCTCGCCGCGCTGCCCGAGGTGCGCCGGCGGCACCCGGCGCTGCGGCTGGTGATCGCGGGATACGCGGAGGCGTATCTCGGGCCGCTGCTCGCCGGGCTCGACGCGGAGACGCGGGGCGCGGTCGTCGCCCATCCGTACGTCGCCCAGCGGGACCTCGCCGCGCTCTATCGCGGCGCGGCGGCCTTCGTCTTCCCCTCGCTGCACGAGAGCTTCGGCATCCCGCTCGTCGAGGCGATGGCGGCGGGCTGTCCGGTGATCGCCTCGCGCGCGTCCGCCCTGCCCGAGATCGGCGGCGACGCCGTCCTGTTCGTCGAGGCGGGCTCGGCCCCGGCGCTCGCCGGCGCGATCGACCGCGTGCTCGCGGAGCCGGCCCTCCGGGGCGCCCTCGTCGAGCGCGGGCTGGCGCGGGCCACGGCCTTCGGCTGGCGCGCCACCGCCCGCACGATCTACGACATTCTGCGTGGCGCCGCGGCGCCGCGTCCCCTGCCCGCCGCGCCCGCCGGGCGCGCGGCCGCCTTGACGTCCTGACCGCGGGAGGCCCCGTGTCCCTTTCCTCCGCCGCGCAGTCCGACCTCGGCCCCGCCGGCCCGGCGCCCGTCGCGCCGCGGGCCGGCGACGACGGCGGCCTGTCGCTCCTCGCGCTGGCGAACGTGGTGCTGCGCCGCCGCCGCCTGCTGATCGCGGTGGCGGCGGTGGTGCTCGTCATGACGATGGTCCTCGCGCGGCTCGGCCGCGCGTGGGTCGCCTCGTCGGAGTTCATGCCGCAGGCGAACGAGAGCCAGAGCTCGCGGCTGTCGGGGCTCGCCTCGCAGTTCGGGATCTCCACCGGCATGCCGGCCACGGGGGAGAGTCTCAACTTCTACGCCGAGCTGCCGGTGTCGCGCGACATCCTGCGCGCCGCGGTCCACACCGCGTTTCCGGTGCCGGGCGCCGACAGCGGCGTGACGCGGCCGCTCCTCGAGATCCTCGACGCCACGGGCGCGACGCCGCTCGAGCGCGAGAAGCGGGCGATCCAGAAGCTGCGGAGCCGCGTCAACTCGAGCCCCGACCTCAAGGCGAATACGATCACGGTCAAGGTGACCGCCGACGCCCCGGAGCTCGCCGAGCGGATCAACCGCCGGCTGCTCGATCTCGTCAACGAATACAACCTGGAGCGGCGGCAGTCGCGGGCGAGCAACGAGCGGCGCTTCGCCGAGACGCGGATGCAGGACGCGCAGCGCGAGCAGCGCGCGGCGGAGGACGCTCTCACGGCGTTCCTGAGCGCGAACCGCGGCTTCCAGGACTCGCCCGTCCTCATGGCGCAGCACGCCCGGCTGCAGCGGCGCGTGGAGCACCAGCAGGAGCTCGTCGGGTCGCTGCGGAAATCCTACGAGGAGGCTCGGCTCGACGAGGTGCGCGACACACCGGTGATCACGGTGGTCGAGCAGCCCGAGCGGTCCGCGACGCGCTCGGGCACGGGGCTCCTGATGAGCGGGATTCTCGGCACCGTGCTCGGGCTCCTCCTCGGCGTCGCCGTCGCCTTCATGGCCGATCTCGCCGCGCGGCAGCCGCTGGCCGACCCGGAGGCCTACGCCGAGTTCGTGCGCCTGCGCCCGGGCGGGCGCCGCGCGCCGTGAGCGCCGACGTGGCGCCACCTCCTGCGTCGGGGTCGCGGTCGACCCTGGTGGTGCTCGCCTGCTCCCAGCCGGCGCGGCTCCGCCGCCTGCTCGAACAGGCGGCCCGGCAGACGCTTCCGCCGGTGGAGGCGCTGGTCGTCTGGAACGGCCGCGCCGCGCTCGGCGACCTGGTCGTTCCGGGCCTGCACGTTCGCGTGCTGACGATCCCGCCCGAGGCATTCGGGCACGGCACGACACGCACCTTCGCCCTGGAGCAGGTGCGGACCGAGCTCGTCACGCTGGTCTCCGACGATGCGTTTCCGGTGGACGAGGGGTGGCACGCCTCCCTCGTCGCGCCCTTCGCCGCCGACCCGGGACTCGGCGCCGTGTACGGCCGCCAGATCGCGGGCGACGACGCCACGCCGGCCGAGCGCGCCTTCCGCTCCGCCCGCTATCCGGCCGACGGGTTTCCCATTGCGCTCGGTCCCGGCCGGACGATCGACCTGACCAAGCTGCCGATCTCCAACGCCAACGCCGCATACCGCGTGGCGCCGCTGCGCGCGGCGGGCGGGTTCGTACCGGACCTGCTCTCGGGCGAGGACGTCGCGGCCGCGCTCACCCTCCTCGACGCCGGCTGGCGGGTCGCCTACGCCGGAGCGGCCGCGGTCTACCACGCGCACAACTATCCGTTCTTCGAGCAGTTGCGGCGCACCTTCGACGCCGCGACGAGCCTGCGCGACATCCGCCGCCGCTTCGACGTGCGGGCACCCACGGGGCGGCCGAGTCATGCCGCCCTCGCCGCCGCCATCCTGTCGGGGCGGGGCGGCGATGGGGCGGGCCGGGCGGCGGTGGCGGCCGACGTCCTAGCGCGGGCGCTGGGGGTGGCGCTGGCCGGCGCGGGGCGGTGGATGCCGCGGCGCCTGGTCGCGTTGATCTCCCGGCAGCGGTGGTACTACCGCCGAGCCGCGGGCGCGGCGGAGCGGGCCTGACCGATCGGCTGGGGTTCAGCGGCGATCGCCGCTGCGCTGGAAGAGGAGCGTGGCGCTGTGGTAGGTCGCGGCGTGGGTCAGCAGCGCCGCGATGCGATCGAAGCCGGCGCGCTCGAGCATCACATAGAGCCGGCCGAGATCGTAGCGATTCATCTGGATCAGGGGCGTCCCCACCGGGCGCCCCTGTGCCGCATTCACGAGCGCGTTGGCGCCCGGCACCCGCTGCCTCGTCCAGTTCACGGCCCGGCGCAGGGCGGGAGCGCTGCGGTGATAGGGCAGCTGGATCGCCCCCACGCCGTCCGGCGTGATCCGCTCGGCGAGCCGCGCGAGGATCCGCTCGCCGCGCGCGGTCGGAATGTGCTGGAAGACGATGTAGGAGTGCACCAGATCGAATTGTCCCTCGAGCGCCGAGAGCCGGTCGTCGGAGGGAACGAGGGCGACGTTCGCCACCCCCATCCGCTCGCAGTTCGCCCGCGCCTCGCGCCGCATCGACTCGCTCACGTCCATCCCCACGACCGTCTCGGCCCGGCGCGCGAACGGCACCACCAGGCGTCCGACCCCGCAGCCGAAGTCGAGCACCCGGCGGGGCGCGAACCCGGGATCGAGGTGGCGGTGGATCTGCTCGAGGAGCCCCGCCACATGCGCCTCGCCGCTCGCCCAGAACCGCTCGAGGGCGGCGGCATCGAGGTTCTCCTTGCGGTACTGGTCGGACGAGAGCACGCCCCAGTAGGGATCCTCAGCGCCCCAGCGCTCCCAGGCACGATCGCTGTTGTTCATGCCTTCCGGCTGCTGCCGTCGAGAGTGGCGAGGTGGTCGAGGAAGCGGTCGAGGGCCGTGCGCCAGTGCGGCAACGGGGCACCGAGCAGCCGCTCGGCGCGCGTGGTGTCGAGGACGCTCCAGCGCGGTCGGCGTGCCGGGGTCGGAAAATCGGCCGTGGCGCACGCGGCGAGCAGCGCGGCCTGTCCGGCACGCGCGAAGACGGCGGCGGCGACGTCGTACCAGGTCGCCGTGCCCGCGTTCGCCACGTGCAGCACGCCGCGGGCCCCGCGCGCGAGGAGGCGCCAGGTGGCTCCGGCCAGATCGGCCGTCGCCGTCGGCTTCCCGATCTGGTCGGCGACGACGCGGGTCGCCTCGCCACGGCGCGCGCGCGCCCACATCGTCCGCGGAAACGAGCGACCGTGCTCGCCGAAGAGCCACTGCGTGCGGAGGATCAGGGCATCGGCCCCGCTCGCGAGGAGTCGCCGCTCGCCTTCCAGCTTCGTCTCCCCGTAATAATTGATCGGCCGCAGCGGCGCGTCCTCCGGCCAGGGTGCCGCGCCCTCGCCGTCGAAGACGTAATCGGTCGAGAAGTGGACGACGCGCGCCCCGTGCGCCGCCGCGTGGCGGCCCAGCGTCCCGGGGGCGGCGCCGTTCACCGCCAGCGCCCGCTCGCGCTCGCTCTCGGCGCGGTCCACCGCGGTGTAGGCGGCCGCGTTCAGCACCACGTCGGGCCGCACCTCCTCGAGCGCGCGCACCAGGGCGTCCTCGTCGAGCAGATCGAGCTCGCCATGCGTGAACGGCGCGATGGCGGCGTCGGGCGGCGCACTCGCCGCGAGGTCGCGGCCGAGCATTCCGCCGGCGCCGAGCAGCATCACGCGCACGCCGGGTCTCCCGGGTCGGGCGCCGCGAGGTAGAGGGCGTTCGTCGCCTGGTACGCTTCGCTCAGCACGCGGGTCCACCACTCGCGGTTCGCGAGATACCACTCGACCGTCTGGCGGAGCCCCTCCCCGAGCGTGCGCCGCGGGCGCCAGCCGAGCTCGCCGCGGATCTTCGCGATGTCGATCGCGTAGCGGCGGTCGTGCCCCGGGCGGTCGGTGACGAAGCGGATCAGCGATTCCGGCTTCCCGAGACTGGCGAGCAGCGCGCGCACGATCTCGAGGTTCGGCATCTCGCTCTCGCCGCCGATGTTGTACACCTCGCCGACGCGGCCGCGCGCGAGCACCGTCCAGAGCGCCTCCGCGTGGTCGTCCACGTGGAGCCAGTCGCGCACGTTCATCCCGTCGCCGTAGACCGGCAGCGGCTCGTCGCGGAGCGCGCGCGTGATCATGAGCGGGAAGAGCTTCTCGGGAAACTGGTACGGGCCGTAGTTGTTCGAGCAGCGCGTCGTCAGGCAGGGCAGCTTGAACGTCTCGTGATAGGCCCTGACGAGGCAGTCGGCGCCCGCCTTGCTCGCCGAGTAGGGGCTGTTCGGCGCGAGCGGCGTGCGCTCGGTGAAGGCCGGATCGGCGGGCCCGAGCGAGCCATACACCTCGTCGGTGCTCACGTCGAGGAAGCGGAACGGCCGCGGCCGCGCCGCGAGCTCCGCGCGGGCGGCCTCGAGCAGCGCGAGCGTGCCGCGCACGTTGGTCTCGACGAAGACGGCCGGCCCGAGGATCGAGCGGTCCACGTGCGACTCGGCCGCGAGGTGCAGGACCGCGTCCACGCGGGGCAGGGGGCGCCCGGTGCCGGGCTCGGTCGCCTCGCCCGCGAGCAGGGCGCTCACGAGCGCCGCATCGGCCACGTCGCCGCGGACGAAGAAGTAGCGGCCGTCGCCGCGGGCGCCGTGGCGCGCGGCCATGTCCGCGAGGCTCTCGAGGTTGCCGGCGTAGGTGAGCAGGTCGAGGTTCACGACCCGGACGCCGGGCACGTGGGTCAGGATCCAGCGGACGAGGTTGGACCCGATGAATCCGGCGCCGCCGGTCACGAGGACGGCGGCCGGGGTGAAGGGGGTGTCGGTCATCTCACGGCACGTAGCTGGGCAGGTCGTCGCGCTCGGCGAGGAGCGGAGGGAGGTGCCGGTCCTTCTCCGAGAGGATCGGCGCGGCGGTCGGCCAGGGGATCTGGAGCGTGGGGTCGGACCAGAGCACTCCGCGGTCGTGCTCGGCCTCGTAGAGGGCCGTGCACTTGTACGTCACGTCGGCGACGTCGGACAGCACGCAGAAGCCGTGCGCGAAGCCGGGCGGCACCCACAGCATGCGCTGGTTCTCGTCGCTGAGCATTTCGGCGACCCACCGGCCGAACGTCGGCGAGCCGCGCCGGATGTCCACGGCGACGTCCCAGATCGCGCCGCGCACGACACGGACGAGCTTGCCTTGGGGGCGGCACCGCTGGAAGTGCAGCCCCCGCAGCACGTCGCGCGTCGAGCGGCTGTGGTTGTCCTGGGCCCAGTCGGTCGGCAGTCCCGCCGCCGCGAACCGCTCGGCGTTGAACGACTCCAGGAAGAACCCGCGCGCGTCGTGGAAGACCCGCGGCTCCACGACACGCACCTCCGCAATCGGCGTGTCGCGGACGATCACGGACCCTCCTCTCGCGCGAGGGCGAGGAGGTACTGGCCGTAGTCGTTCTTCGCCAGCGGGGCCGCGAGGCGCTCGAGCTGCCCGCGGTCGATGAAGCCCATACGGTACGCGGCCTCCTCGATGCAGCCGATCTTCAGCCCCTGCCGCTGCTCCACCGCCTCGATGAAGTTCGACGCGCGCAGCAGCGACTCGTGCGTGCCGGTGTCGAGCCACGCCATCCCGCGGCCCAGCACCTCGACGCGCAGATCGCCGCGGCGGAGGTAGTGCAGGTTGACGTCGTTGATCTCCAGCTCGCCGCGGGCCGAGGGGCGCAGTCCCGCGGCGATGGTGACGACGTCGTTGTCGTAGAAGTAGAGGCCCGGGACCGCGTAGTGCGACTTCGGCTTCGCCGGCTTCTCCTCGAGCCCCACGACCCGGCGCGCGCGATCGAACTCGACGACGCCGTAGCGCTCGGGATCCTTGACGTAGTAGGCGAACACGGTCGCGCCCGGCCGGTCGAAGGGGACCCGCTGGAGGAGCTCGCTGAGCCCGGCCCCGTAGAAGAGGTTGTCGCCGAGGATCAGCGCCACGGGGTCGTCGCCGATGAACTCCCGGCCGATCACGAACGCCTGGGCGAGCCCCTCCGGCCGCGCCTGCTCGGCGTAGCTGAACGTCATGCCGAGCGCCGTGCCGTCACCCAGGAGGTGGCGGAAGCGCGGCAGCTCTTCGGGCGTGGAGATCACGAGCACGTCGCGCACGCCGGCCAGCATGAGCGTGCTGAGCGGGTAGTAGATCATCGGCTTGTCGTAGATCGGCACCAGCTGCTTGCTCACCGCGAGGGTGAGCGGGTGCAGCCGGGAGCCGGTCCCGCCGGCCAGGATGATCCCCTTGCGCCGCGCGGTCATCGCGTCAGCACCACGATCGTGGTGACGAGTCCGGTGATCGCCCCGACGACCGTCGAGAGGATCGCCGGCAGCTGGCTGGGCTGCTTCGGCACCGCGAGGTCCTTCTCGGGCACGTAGACCAGCGCGCCCGGCCCCGGCTTGGGGACGTAGTCGGCCAGGAACCGGCGCTTGACCCCGTCCTTCTTGCCGTTCGGCTGGGTCACGTAGGCCCGTCCGTCGTCGCTGCGCGCGCCGTAGCCGCCCGCGGCGCGGACGTACCAGTCGAGGTTGCGGCCCGGCTCGTAGGCGACCTGGCCCGGCGAGTTCACCGCGCCGGTGACGGTCACGATCGGGTCGAACTCGGGCACGTTGATCGAGTCGCCGCCGACGAGGATGAGGTCGTCGGGCGAGCCTTTCTTGCGCATCGCCCGCACCAGATCGACGCCCACGCGTCCGCGGAGGTAGGCCGGAACGTCTTCCTGCACCGGGAGCTGTGGCGTGGGCGGCGTGCGCGTCGTGCCGCTGGCGACGAGCGGCAGCGCCCGCCCGGTGGCGCCGCCGGGGGCGGTGGCGCCGCGACCCGCCTCGGCCATGGTGCCCGCGCCGCGGCCGTTCAGCTGCTCCTGGCGATGGCGCTCCTCGACCTCGCGTCGCGCCGCGCGCTCGCGCTGGAAGCGGTCGATGCGGAAGAACTCGACGCCCGCCGCGTAGGCCTCGTCGGTGAGCCCGCCCGCGCGCTCGACGAGGTCGCTGAGCCGCTCGGTCTTCGAGCGGAGCGCGTAGCGGCCCGGGTGCTTCACCTGGCCCGTGAGGTAGACCAGCCGCTGCACGTCCCACCCCGGCTGGCGCAGGATCAGCACGTTGTCGTAGGGCCGCAGCGCGACCTCGGGCGCCCCGCTCGCGGGCGCCGGGTAGCCGGGTGCGCCCTGGTAGCCGGCGCGCCGGAAGCGGTCGAAGAGGTAGGTCGAGTCGAGCGGGACGCGCACCGTCTCGGCGAGCGCGCTCGACGTCCGGCGCTCGGCGATGCGGGCGATCTCCGCCTCGCGCAGGTCCGCTCCCTCGTCCAACCCGCCGGCGATCAGCACGGCGTCGCGCAGCGTCATCCCCTCGCGATAGGGGATGCGCCCCGAGCGGTTCACCGCGCCGGTCACCGTGACGTAGACCTGGGGCAGGAAGGCCGAGCGCGGGAAGACCTCGATGAGGTCCTGGTCGCTCAGCGTGAGGTCGCTCACCACCCGGCCGGTGGAGTCGGCGAAGGCCGAGCGGAGCTGCTCGCGCGAGGAGTCCGCGTGGGTGCGCGTGACGAGGATCCGGTCGAGGTAGACGTCCGGCTTGGGGCCGCCCGCGAGGCGGATCGCCTCGCTCAGCGTCATGCCGGGGTGGAACCCCACCGGGCCCTCGATCCACACGTTGCCGCGCACCCGCACGAACGCCGTGACGCGGTCGGCGACGGGGAAGATCGTCACCGAGTCGCCGGGGACGAGCGGCACCGGCGGCGCCGCGCCGCCGGCGAACTGGTCGGCGCCCACGTCCACCACGACGCGCGATGCCCCCCCGGCCGCGCGCGAGGAGGCGGGCAGGATGCGGTGGATCTGCGCGCGCGCCTGGTAGGCCGTCGGCGCGAAGCCGCCGCCGAAGCGGATGAGATCGCCCAGCGTCTCGTCGGGCTTGAGCTCGTAGATCGCGGGCCGCGCGATCTCGCCCGCCGCCTTGACGAAGGCGCCGTGCACCGGGACGAAGACGACGTCGCCGGTCTGGAGCCGCGCGTCGCCCCCGTTGTCCCCCCGGAGGAGATAGTCGTAGACGTCGAGCGAGTCGACCGTCCGGCCGCCGCGCTGCACGAGCACGCGCCGGAAGCTGCCGTTCGCCGTCGGGCCGCCCGCGGCGTAGAGGGCGGTGAGCACGGTGCCCGCCGCCGAGATCTGGTACGAGCCGGGCCGCACGACGTCCCCGGTGACGAAGACCTGGATGTTGCGCAGCCGCGCGACGGTGACCGCGAACTGGGTCCGCGCGCCCGGTCCGCGGCGCACCCCCGAGTAGGCCCGTCCGAGGCGGGTGTAGAGGACGTCGCGCAGCTGCGCCAGCGTCAGGTTGGCGACGTAGACCTGACCGACCTGCGGAATGACGACGAAGCCCTCGCGCGTGACCTCGAGCTGCTGCGTGGACTCGACGTCGCCGGTGAGGATGAGGACCAGCACGTCGCCGGGGCCGAGGCGGTAGTTCTCGTCCACCGGTCCCGCCTGGGCGGCCTGGAAGCGCGTGGAGGTGCGGCGGAAGACCTCCAGGCCGAAGAGCTTGAGCTGGCCGCGCGCGGCGAGCGAGTCGGCGAGCGAGTCGGCGCGCAGCGAGTCGGCGCGCCGCAGCCGGAGCGAGTCGGCGATGCGGCGCAGCGAATCGGAGACCGTGGCGAGGGAGTCGCTCGTCTGCAGCGAGTCGGCCTGCTCGGGGCTCAGGAGCCCGAGCGCGCGCATCGCGTCGATCGTGCGCGGCGCCGGCCGCGCGGCCCGGGTGGAGTCCGCGCCGGGGAGGTAGGCGTCGAGGAGGCTCTCGGGGTAACCCGCCGCGCGGAGCCGCGCGCGTACCTGGTCGGGCGTCAGGCCGGAGCTCTGCAGCTGTTGCCGGAGCTGCTGCACGAGATCCGGGCGCCGCATCAGATCCTGGGGCGTGACGCCCGGCGGCAGTCCCGGCACCTGCGCGGCGGCCATCCCGGCCTGCGCGAGGAACAGCACGAAGGCGGCCGCGAGGGCGCGGCCGAGGCCCGGCACGAGCGCCCGCAGACGGGCCGCCCTCGCGCAAAGTCGGTCAAGGGTTGGCATGGTGCGAGAGAATCTTACCGTAAGTCGCGGGAAGTCAAGGCGTTGCGCGGATTCGGCCCCAGAACTCCAGGGTCTGACGCGCCACCGCGTCGTGGGCGAAGTGCGCGAGGACCCGCTGGCGGCCGATGGCCGCGCGCCGGCCCGCCTCGTCGGGGGAGTCGCGCAGGAGGAGCAGCGTGTCGGTGAGCGCCGTGGCGTTCTCCTCGGGCACGACGAACCCGCCCGGGCCCACGGTCTCGGGGAGCGCGCCCGAGGCGCTCACGACCACGGGCACGCCGCGGCCCAGCGCCTCGACGACGGCCTGCGGACTCGTCTCCACCCAGTCCGGGGTGGTCCGCGCCGGCAGGACGAGGCAATCGAGCTCGGGCCAGACCTCGGCGAGCTCCGCGCGCCGCAGCGCCCCCCGCCACGTGACGCGTCCGGCGATGCCGAGGCGCTCGGCCAGCTCCTCGAGCGGCTCCTGCGCGGGGCCGCTCCCGGCCACGACGATGGACCACGGGCCCGGCAGCCGGGCGGCGGCGCGCAGGAGCAGGTCGAGCCCGCGCTCGGGCACGAGCCGCCCGATGAAGCCGATGACGAAGTCGTCGCCGCGGAGGAGCGGCTGCGGCTCGGCGGCGGGCTGCACGCCGAGTTGCGGCAGAATGGTGAGCGGCACCTCGGGCCGAAGCTCCGTGACGAGCTCGGCGGCGAGCGCGGTGCCGGCGATGACGCCCTGGACCGCCCGAAGGACGCGCCGGCGCCGCCGTGCCGCGCGCCAGCCGAGCCGGCGCGGGAGCGCGTCGAGGGTGACGAGCACGACGGGGATCGACAGCCGGCGCGCCAGGGCGACGATGTCGGCCGCCGCCTCGGTCCACGGCTCCGCCTCGAGCTGGAGGACGTCGGGGCGTTGCTCGGTGAGCACGCGGCGCACCTTGCGCAGGTCCCACCGGGTCTCGAGGCCCGTGCTCCGGGTGGGCACCGGCATCACCTCGACGCCGCCGTCGGTGCCATGGCTCGTGGCGATCGGGCGCGCTGCGAAGGGCGGCGTCCAGCGCTCGGGGACGAGCGCCGCGACGTGCACGCCCAGGCCGGTGAGCGCGCGGAGCTTGCCGCGGTGGCCGGGGTCGGCGTACTGGGTGCACAGGATGGCGGCACGCATGCGTCGCGGAGCGCGGGGCCGGATCAGTGCGCGGCGAGGAGCGCGGCGGTCGCCGCGGCGATCCGCTCGGCGGCGTCGCCGGTGCCGTAGGCATCGCGCTCCCAGCCCGCGCCGTCGGCCGAGCGCGCGCGCTGCTCGCGCACCGCCGCGCCGAGGGCCCCGCGCAGCGCCTCGGCATCGGCCACGGGGGCGACGAGGCGGTTGGCCCCGAGCGCGACGGTCTCGCCCCACTCGGTCTCGCCCCGCAGGGTGACGCAGGGCGTGCCGAGCCAGTAGGCCTCGCGCTGCACGCCGCCCGAGTCGGTGACGACGACGGCGGCGCCGCGGGTGAGGGCGAGACTCTCGCGGTAGCCCACCGCGGGCACGAGCTCGAGCCGGCCGGCGGCGTCGGCCGGCACGCCGAGCCCGCTGCGCTCGAGCACCGCGCGCGTGCGCGGATGGGTGGCGAGGACCACGGGCAGCTCGAGCGCGGCGAGCGCCGCGAGGGCGGCGGCGAGGCGCTCGGGCTGGTCGGTGAGCTCGGCGCGGTGCAGCGTCGCGAAGATGTAGGGCGCCGTGATGCCGGCGGGGAGCGCGGTGGCGGGATCGGGCAGGCTCGCGAGCTGCCCGCAGAGCACGTCGCGGGCGACGTCGCCGGTGAGGAGCGTGCGCGCGGCCGCGCCCTCCTGGGCGAGGCGCTCCGCGGCGCGCGCCGACGGCGCACACAGCAGCTGCGCGACGGCGTCCACCGCCCGACGGTTGATCTCCTCCGCCATGAGCGCGTCGTCCGCGCGGAGCCCGGCCTCGACGTGCACGACCGGGATGCGCAGCTTCACTGCGGCGAGCGCGCAGCCCAGGGTCGAGTTCGTATCGCCGATGACGACGACGGCGCGCGGCGCGCGCTCCCGCAGCAGCGGCTCGATGCGTGCGAGCACGAGCGCCGTCTGCTCGGCGTGTCCCGCGGAGCCGACCTCGAGGCACACGTCCGGCGCGGCGACCCCGAGTTGCTCGTAGAGCAGGGCGTTGAGCGCGTAGTCGTAGTGCTGCCCGGTGTCCACGGCGAGCACCCGGTGCCGGCGCCCCAGGGCGGCGCGGAGCCGGCTCGCCTTGATGACCTGCGGGCGGGTGCCGTAGCAGAGAGCGATGTCGGTGGTCGCAGCGGCGGTCGCGGCCATGGCGGTGCTCCGATGGGGATACGAGCCGGCGGCGCCGGCGCGCGGAAAGATGGCCCCGCGTACGCTCCACTCCAAGTGGCGCGAGCGGCGGCGCGCCCGCCCGGGGCGATGTTGACACGGTGCGCCCGGGCGGGCGAGGTTCACACGATGCGGATCCTGCACCTGGCGAAGTACTACTGGCCCCATTCGGGCGGCATGGAGCGCGTCGTGCAGGACCTCGCCGAGGGCGCGGCCGGCCTCGGTCACCGCGTCGAGGTCCTGGCGGTGCAGCGCCTGCGCGGCACGCGGCCCAGGGGCCAGGGCTCCTCGGTGACGCGCGCCTTCTCGCTCGGTGCGCTGGGCTCGCAGGAGATCGCGCCCGGCTACATCGCCGCCGCGTGGAAGCGCGCCGACATCATCCACGTCCATCACCCGCACAACCTCGCCGATCTCGCCGTGCTGCTGCGCGCGGGGCGCACGCCGGTCGTCGTCACGCAGCACGCCGACGCCAAGCGCGCGGCCTACGCGGCGATCGCCCGGGCGGTGCTGCGGCAGGCGAAGGCGATCGTGGTGCCGAGCCGCGCGCACCTCGCCCTCTCGCGCGAGCTGCGCGGGCACGAGGGCAAGGTCGAGGTCATCCCCTTCGGCATCGACGAGCGGCGCTGGGGCGTGGTGCCCCCGCCGCCGCCGGGCGCGCCGCCCCGCGCGCTCTTCATCGGGCGGCTGGTGGGCTTCAAGGGCGTGGACATCCTGCTGCGCGCGCTCGAGCTGGTGCCGGACCTGCGGCTCGACATCGTCGGCACCGGGCCCGAGGGGCCGCGGCTCCGCACGCTCGCGAGCGCGCTGGCGGTGCAGGACCGGGTGCGCTGGTACGGCGAGTACCCCGACGAGGATCTGCCGCGCCGCATGGCGGACGCCGACTTCCTCGTGCTCCCGTCGGTGACGGTCGAGGAGATGTTCGGCCTCGTCGTGCTCGAGGCGATGGCGGCGGGGCGGCCGGTGATCACCACCGCCGTGCCGAGCGCGGTGCGTGAGGTCAACGTGCCGGGGGAGACGGGGCTCGAGGTGCCGCTGCGCGACGTGCGCGCGCTCGCCGACGCGCTCGACCGGCTCGCGCACGATCCCGGGCTGCGCGAGCGGCTGGGCCGCGCGGGGCGTGCCCGCGTCGCCGAGCGGTTCACCCGCGAGCGGATGGCCACCGACCATCTCGCGCTCTACGAGCGGCTGCTGGCCGAGCGGAGCGCCGCGCGCTGACCCGGCGGGCGGCGGCGCGCGCGCCGGGGCCGCGCTCTTGTCGGCGGGCGCCGGGGGCACGACCTTTCCCGGGGTCCGGGCCCTTAGCTCAAGTGGTTAGAGCACCCGACTCATAATCGGGAGTGTCTGGGTTCAAATCCCAGAGGGCCCACTGTCGGTTGCCCGGCGCGAGCCGGGGCGCGAGCCGGGGCGCGAGCCCGGATGCGAACGCCGCCCTCCACCACGCGGAGGGCGGCGTTCGTGCGTCGGAAGGTCGCGCGGGCGCGAGCGGGCGCGAGGTCGCGCGCCCCGCGGCGCCGTCAGGGGCGATCGTCCGCGAGCCGCAGCTCCTGGTACCGCGCCGTGTAGCTCGTCGGCGTCCAGCCGTCGAGCCGCAGCGAGTAGGCGGTCGGCATCTTGGTGAACCACAGGAAGACGTTCGCCGCCTGGTCGAAGACGCGCCGGTCGGCGCGGCGCAGGAACTCGGCGCGGCGGGCCGAATCCTGCGACGCGCGCGAGCTGTCGATCCAGCGATCGGTCTCGCGGTCGGCGTAGCGGCCGGAGTTGCCGGCGGCGCCGGCGGTGCGGGAATGGAAGAGCGGGTAGAGGAACGCGTCGGCGTCGGCGTAGTCGGCGTACCACGACTCGAGGACGAGGTCGGCGCGGTTCGCGGCCATCATGTCCCACGCGGTCGAGTCCTGATGCAGCTCGACCTTGAGGCCCACCGCCTCGAGGTAGTCGCGGATCAGCGGCGCGAGCTCGGGCGGGAACTCGCCCTGGTTCGCGGCGGGCGCCCAGAAGCGGACCGGCCAGCGGAAGGGGAAGTGCGCCTCCTCGAGCAGCCGCCGCGCGAGCGCCGGGTCGTAGGCGTACGCCTTGCGCGCGGGATCGGCGCCGGCGAAGCCCGGCGGGAGCGCGCCGGCGGCGATGGCGCCGCTCGAGGCGGGGAAGGTCCGGGCCAGCTTCGCGACGTCGATCGCGTGGCTGAAGGCCCGCCGCACGCGGGGATCCCGGAAGCGCGGGTCGGCCGTGTTGATCGTGAGGCGGAAGATCCCCGTGCTCGGCGCCTCCATGAAGCCGACGCGCGACTCGCTCGAGAGCTGGGTGCGCGCCTCCGCGGCGACGAGATTGGTGAAGTCGATCCAGCGGCGCTCGAAGGCCTCGAGCTGCAGACTGTCCGGGACGGTGCGGATGACGACCGAGTCGAGCTGCGGCCGCGGCCCCCAGTAGCCCTCGTGGCGGGCGAGCCAGATCTCCTCACCCGTGCGCGGCTGGCCGCGGACCCAGCGCCAGGGCCCGGTGCCGACCGGGCGCGCGGGACCGTTCGCCCGCGCCACGATCGCCGCCTGCGGCAGCGACAGAAGCGTGGGCAGGAGCGCGAGCGGTCGCTCGATGCGCAGCTCCACCAGGCTGTCGCCCACGACGGTGAGCCCGCGCAGCCGCTCGGCGCGCCCCGCGGCGACCTCGTCCGCGCCCTCGATCGGGTCGAGCATGTAGGGCGCCTCCGCCGCCGAGGTGCGGAGCGCCGCGAGCCAGGAGCGCTCGACGTCCGCGGCGGTGACCGGGGTGCCGTCGTGGAAGACCGCTCCCGGGCGCAGATGGAAGCGGTAGACGCGGCCATCCGGCGAGACGGTCCAGCGGTCCGCGAGCGCCGGGACGGTCCGGCCCTCGGCGTCCACCATCGTGAGCCCCTCGTAGACGAGGTTCGCGAACCGGGTGTTCTCGCTGAGGAAGGCGCGCCGCGGCTCGAAGCTCGAGATCGGGACCGGGTTGCCCACGCGCACGGTCGGCGAGTCGGCCGGCTGCGAAGGGAAGCTGCCGCGGCACGCGCTCGCGGCCACCAGCGCGACGAGCAGCGCGGCCGACCGCCCGCCGGCCCGGCGGGGACGCGAAGCGTGGGGACGGAAGGGCGTGCGGCAGGGAGCCATCGGGAAGGTCGCCGGCGCCCGCGGGCGGGCGG